>CAYUPK010000004.1:0-163428 GCA_964446675.1 uncultured Wenzhouxiangella sp. | reverse complement strand
ATGAGCTCCATCATGTTGACGGTCTTGCCCACGCCGGCGCCGCCGAACAGGCCGACCTTGCCGCCCTTGGCAAACGGGCAGACCAGGTCGATGACCTTGATTCCGGTTTCGAGCAGCTCGTCGCTGGCAGCCTGTTCCTCGAAGCTGGGCGCCGGGCGGTGAATCGGCCAGCGCTCTTCCTCGCCAATCTCGCCGGCTTCGTCGACCGGGTTGCCCATCACGTCCATGATCCGGCCCAGGGTCTTGGTGCCAACCGGCACGCTGATCGGCGCGCCGGTACTGGTGACGGAGCGGTGACGCGTCAGTCCGTCGGTGGAGCCCAGCGCAATGGTGCGCACCACGCCGTCGCCAAGCTGCTGCTGGACTTCCAGCATGATTTCGCTGTCGTCAACGATCAACGCGTCGTAGACTCTGGGCACCTCACCGCGCGGGAACTCAACGTCCACGACGGCGCCAATAATCTGAACAATCTTTCCGGAACTCATGCTTCGACCTCAGTGTTTGTTTGGTCGGAGCCGCTACGGCCCCGCCGGGTTTTCAATCCATTTCACGCGGCGGCGGTCGATCAGACCGCGGCGGCGCCGCTGACAATTTCGGAGATTTCCTGGGTAATGGCGGCCTGGCGCGCCTTGTTGTAGGCAAGCTGCAGATCGTCGATCAGGTTGCTGGCGTTGTCCGATGCGCTCTTCATCGCGACCATGCGCGCCGCCTGCTCGCTGGCCACGTTCTCCAGCGCGGCCTGATAGACCAGCGACTCGATATAGCGGGTCAGCACGTCGTCGAGAAGCTGCTCGGCATCCGGCTCGTAGAGATAGTCCCAGTACTGCAGCATGGGCTCCTCTTCGGTCGGCGGCAGCGGCAGCAACTGCTCGGCCGTGATTTCCTGCGTCATGGTGTTGACGAAGTGGTTGTAGCACAGGAAGACACGATCGATTTCGCCTTCACGATAGCCGTCGAGAACCACCTTGATCGAGCCGATCAGGTCGGTCAGGCGCGGCTGCTCGCCCAGATCCTGCGTGGCGGCGGCCACGTCCAGCTTCAGGCGGCGGAAGAACTGCGAGGCCTTGCGTCCGATCAGCACGGTGGTGACCTCGACGCCCTTTTCCTGCCACTCGCGAAAGTCGCCCAGCAGCTTGCGGAACAGGTTGCTGTTCAGACCGCCGCACAGGCCGCGATCGGTCGCCATGATCACATAGGCGACTCGCTTGACTTCGTTGGGTTCGACCGTGAACGGATGGCGATACTCGGGATTGGCGTGGGCCAGGTGACCGATCACCTGACGCATCATCCGCGCATAAGGCCGCGAAGCCTCCATTCGATCGGTCGCCTTGCGGATCTTGCTGGCCGAGACCATCTCGAGCGCACTCGTGACCTTGCGCGTGTTCTTGACGCTCTTGATCTGACCGACGATTTCTCTTGATCCGCTCATTTCTTCTCTCGGGACTTAAGGACTCGCGACTCGCTCGCCTGTCTGGCTGAATGTTGGCCGAATCTCGGGTCGTTGAACAATTACCAGCTACCGGTTTTCTTGAACTCGTCGAGGGCGCTGGTCATCTCGGCCTCGAGTTCATCGTTCCAGTCGCCGGACTCGTTGATCCTGTTGATCAGGTCTTCGTGGTTGGCGTTCATGTGATCGCGCAGGGCCAGCTCGAAGTCGGTGACCTTGTCCAGCGGCAGGTCGTCGAGGTAACCCTCGTTGCCGGCGAACAGGCTGATGGCCATTTCGGCGACCGAAAGCGGCGTGTACTGCGCCTGCTTCATCAGCTCGGTAATGCGCTGGCCGCGCTCGAGCTGCTTGCGGGTCTGCTCGTCCAGGTCGGAGGCGAACTGCGAGAAAGCCGCCAGTTCACGGTACTGGGCCAGCGCCAGGCGGACACCGCCGCCGAGCTTTTTGATGATCTTGGTCTGCGCCGCACCGCCCACGCGCGAAACCGACAGGCCGGCGTTGATGGCCGGGCGAATGCCGGCGTTGAACAGGTCGGTCTCGAGGAAGATCTGGCCGTCGGTGATCGAGATCACGTTGGTCGGCACGAACGCCGAGACGTCGCCGGCCTGGGTTTCGATGATCGGCAGGGCGGTCAGCGAACCGGTCTTGCCCTTGACCTTGCCGCCGGTCTTTTCCTCGACGAAGTCTGCGTTCACGCGCGAGGCGCGCTCGAGCAGGCGCGAGTGCAGGTAGAAAACGTCACCCGGATAGGCTTCGCGGCCCGGCGGGCGGCGCAGCAGCAGCGAGACCTGGCGGTAGGCCCAGGCCTGCTTGGTCAAGTCGTCGTAGACGATCAGGGCGTCTTCGCCGCGGTCGCGGAAGTACTCGCCCATGGCGCAGCCGGCGTACGGGGCAATGTACTGCAGCGCGGCTGACTCGGAGGCGTTGGCGGCCACGACAATGGTGTGCTCCATCGCGCCGTGCTCTTCGAGCTTGCGCACCACCGAGGCCACCGACGAGCTCTTCTGGCCGACGGCGACGTAGATGCACTTGATGCCAGTGCCCTTCTGGTTGATGATCGCGTCGATCGCCACGGCGGTCTTGCCGGTCTGGCGGTCGCCGATGATCAGCTCGCGCTGACCGCGGCCGACCGGCACCATGGCGTCAATCGATTTCAGGCCGGTCTGGACCGGCTGGTCCACGCCCTGGCGGGTAATGACGCCCGGCGCGATCTTCTCGATCGGTTCGGTGGTTTCGGTATCGATCGGGCCATTGCCGTCGATCGGATTGCCCAGCGAGTCGACCACCCGACCCAGCAGCGCCTCTCCGACCGGCACTTCCAGAATGCGACCGGTGCAGCGCACGGTGTCGCCTTCCTTGATATGGGTGTAGTCGCCCATGACCACCGCGCCGACAGAGTCGCGCTCGAGGTTGAGCGCCAGGCCGTACGTGTCGCCGGGGAACTCGATCATCTCCCCCTGCATGGCATCGGCCAGGCCATGGAGACGGCAGATGCCGTCGGAGACGCTGACCACCGTGCCTTCGGTGCGCGCTTCGGAGGAGATTTCGAACTGCTCGACGCGCTTGCGGATCAGTTCGGAAATTTCAGTCGGGTTGAGGGTCTGCTGCATTTTTGCAATCCTTGAACATTCAATTCATTCCGGTCGCCGACCCGGTACTTGTCGCGACCGATCCACTTATGCGTTGATTCGCCGATTCAGTTGCTCGAGTCGGCCACGCACGCTGCCGTCGATGACCTTGTCGCCAGCGCGGATTACCGCGCCACCGATCAGCGAGTCGTCGACTTCGACATGCAGGTCCACCTCGTGTTCGAAGCGGGCCTTGAGTCGTTCGGCCAGGGCACTGGTCTCTTCTTCGTTCATCGGCCGGGCGGAATACACCTCGACGCGAATGCGCTGCTCGGCCTCGCGCCGGTATTGTTCGTACTGGGCAGCGATCTCCGGCAACAGCTCAAGGCGGCCGTTGAGGATGACCACCTTCAGGAAGTTGACGAACGGCTCGTCGAAATGCCCTTCGCCGATGTCGGTGATCAACTCCAGCAGGCGGTCGCCGCCCATGCGCGGATCGCCGGCCAGGTAGTGCAACTCCTCGGTAGCGGCGATCTCGGAGGCCATTGCGAGCGCATCGCTCCAGCGCGGCATGGCGTCAGCCTCGCGCGCCGCCTCGAAAGCGGCGCGAGCGTAGGGTCGGGCGAGCGTGGTCCGGTTGAGCATGACCTACAGCTCCGCGGCCAGCTTGTCGAGCATGTCGTGGTGCCGCTTGTCGTCGATTTCGGACTCGATCACCCGGGCTGCGCCGGCAATGGCCAGCTCAGCCACGCGCTCGCGCAGCGCTTCGCGGGCCTGGTTGGTGGCCTGGCGGATTTCCGCCTCGGCCAACTGCACCTGGCGGTCGCGCTCGCTGATGGCGTCTTCCTTGGCCTGCTCGACGAGCTGGTTGCCGCGCTGGCTGGCCTGCTCGATGATTTCGCCGGCCTTGCGACGCGCCTCGCGAATGATCTCCTCGGCCTCGGCGTTGGCCTTGTCGAGCGCCTGCTCGGCCTCTTCGGAGTGGGCCAGGCCCTCGGCAATCTTGCGGCGGCGCTCTTCCATCGCCCGGATCACGTGTGGCCAGATGAACTTCATCATCACCCACACCAGCACCAGGAAGGTCGTTGCCTCACCGATCAGGGTCAGTGGCGAGATATCCATGATATTTCCCTGCTAGTTGGCGGTTGGATTCAGGTAAACGGACACTCGCGCCGATCAGCCGCCCAGGGCAGCCAGCAGCGGGTTGGCAAACAGCAGCAGGGCGGCAAAGGCCACACCGATGATCGACAGGGCGTCGAGCAGGCCGGCAATGATGAACATGCGAACCTGCAGCATGTTGGCCAGTTCCGGCTGGCGGCTGGCGCCTTCGAGGAACTTGCCGCCGAGCAGGCCGAAACCGATACCGGTGCCGAGCGCGGCAAAGGCGAAGATCAGACCTACGGCGATGGCGGTATTCGCCTGGATTTGTGCAATCAATTCCACTTTTTCTCTCCTGGTGGTTTGCTACTTCGAGCGTGGTTTACGGGTTGGACGAATCAGTGCTCTTCATACGCCAGCGACAGATACACGATCGTGAGCGTCATGAAGATGAAAGCCTGCAGCGGCACCACCAGAATGTGGAACACCGCCCAGGCGCCGCCGGGCAGAAACTGGACATACCACGGCAGCATGGCAATCAGAATGAAGATCAGCTCGGCGGCATAGAGGTTGCCGAACAGTCGCAGCGCCAGCGACACGGGCTTGGCCAGCGTCTCGACAATATTGAGCAGCAGGTTGGCCGGCCACAAGAGCGGGTTCTTGCCGAAGGGCTGAAACAGAAGCTCCTTGCCGTAACCGGTGAAGCCCTTGCCCTTGACGCTGTAGACGAAGATGAGCACGAGCACCGAAAGCGACAGCGCAAACGGCGCGTTGACGTCGGCCGAAGGCACGGCGCGCAGGTATTCGATGCCGAAAAGCTTGTAGGCCAGCAGGCCGGGGTAATCGACCGGAATCAGATCGAGCACGTTCCACAAAAACACCCAGAAGAAGACCGTCAGCGCCAGCGGCGCGACGAACTCGCGCGGGCCGTGAAAGCTTTCCTTGACCGAGTTGTCGATGAAATCGACCAGCACCTCGACAAAGTTCTGCAATTTGCCGGGCACGCCGGAGGTGGCGCGTCGCGCGCCCAGCCACATGATCAGCAGCATCAACCCGCCGGTCAGGAGGGAAAACAGGATGGTGTCGATGTGAAGCGACCACAGGCCTTCGCCCACCGTCAGGTGCACGAGGTGGTGCGAGACATATTCGGTCGGGGAAGAACCGGCTGCTGCGACTGCGAAACTCACGATCGGATCGTCCTTGCTCTCAATTCATCTCATCAAGCCGCGCGCCCGAGGCGCAGCAGCGCAAACCAGTAAGCCAGCACGGTGGCCACGTATCCTGTCAGTACCGGCGTGAAAAAACCGGCGAACCACTTGGCGACGATGACAAACAGCACCACCGCCAGGGCCAGCTTCAGCGCCATGGCCCGGTAGAAGGCCGCCATCATCAGCGATGGCTCGGCAGCACTCGAGACCGCCCCGGCGCGCAGCGCGCTCACGGCAGTGATCACAACGCCGATCCCGCCACCCACAAGCGCGGCCAGACCCTGTCCGGCACTGCCGGCCAGCAGGCCGAAGGCAAGCGCGCAGAGCACGCTGAGTGCCGCCTGCAGGCGAAGCAGCCAGACCACGGTGTGGGCGAAACTCTCCTGCACCTTCGGTCCCTTGCCACTTCCTGCGTCGATGTCTGGCCCTTGCCGATGCCGCCCGCGGCTCGACAAAAATGCCACCGCCGATGCCCAGGCACCACCGGTGGCCACAAATCTCCGAAATTATAGCAGGCTACTGAAGCGGGCGGCAAGCTGATTGCCGCCCGCCGGGCAGGTATGGCGTCGACGAATCAGAGTCTGTGCGGATCCGGCTGCAGGAGCGCGGATACCGCCCTTGGCGCCGGCAGCTCGGCATGGACGGTGATGAGCTCACCGGCGCGCATGACTTCGAGCGTGACTGTCTCGCCGCCACGGCCAAGGAGCGCGCGCCCGATTTCGACCGGTCGCGAAACCGCCTCGCCGTCGATCATCAGCACAACGTCGCCATCTTCGAGCTTGAGAGGGTTGTCGGCATCGATGCGCAGTACGAGCACGCCTTCGGCCGTACCGAAATAGGGCTCGAGACCGGCGTGATTGCTGATCAGGTCGCTGTGACGACCCAGGCCAGCCAGATGCGGCGGCAGCGGGGGCATCGGCGGCTCGGGTGCCCAGTGATGCTCGCCGTCGACGACGATCACCTCGCGCTCGATACGCGGCGCGTCGGGCGGGTGCGGCGGGACGGGAATGTCATGCTTGAAAACGTGAAAGTCCCTGGCCGGGGAGGAGGCCTCGACGTCGAGGGTGATCCGCTCGCCTGCGCGCTCGATCTCGACCGGAACGGTGTCCCCGGCCTCGATGCCTTCCATGGCCGCGCGCAGCGAAGAGCGCTCCGAGGCGTCGACGTTCTTGCCGTTTATGGAGATCAGCCGGTCACCGGCCCGAATACCCGCCTTGTCCGCGCCGGTGCCGGGCGTAACGCCGACAATCTCGTTGGCATCGCCCTTGCCGCCGAGCAGCACACCCAGACGCGGTCGGGTCATGCCCATTTTCCTGACCACCTCTTCATCGATGTGCGCCTGCATCCGGGCCAGCTCACCCTTCATGCCTTCGAGGGCTTCGAGTCGTTCGAGCTGAATACCGGCCACCTCGGCGTCGGCCAGTTGGCGCTGAATTCGCGCCACTTCACGCGCCGCCTCGGCCACCTTTCGCCTGGCCTGTTCGAGCTCCTGTTTCAGTGCGTCCTGGCTGACCTTTTCTTCGGCGGGCACATCCGCATTGCCATCGTCTTGCGCCACAACCGGGTGCGGCGCCATCAACATCAGTGAAGCAAGGGCGATCAGTAAGATTTTCATGTTCGGTTCCTCCGTCGGTGAAGTTCGATATCTTTCAAACGCTGGCCAGCAGCAGCTCGCGCCGCCAGTCGCCGTCGGCGTAGCGCCGGTTGAGCTCCTGCAGCAGCATGACGCGCTGCCGCCACAGTTCAGGGTCGGCCGGGGTGTCGGCCAGTTGTTCGTCGAGCCAGGCCAGCTCGGCTTCGAGCCACAGCAGCGGCTCGAGCTCGATACCGCCGACCACGCGCTGGCGCCGGTCAGAAAGCCGGGACTCCAGGCGCGCCGAAACGGCGCGCAGATCGGCAAGCGTCACCCCGGCCGGGGCGCTTGCGATCAGCTCCTCTCCGGCCGGCGGGGCAGGCGCGTCAACCAGCACGGCGGCCAGCACGGCCATCGCAACCACGGCGGCAAGGGCCGAAACCCGCCGCGCGAAACGGTGCTTTCTGCGCCGGTCGAGTTCACCGGCGATGGCGGGCCAGAGATCATCGGGCGGGCCCGACCCCTGGATCCGGGTGAAATCGATCGCGTCATCCATGTTCCATGCTCCTGGCCGGCTGCTCGCCGACCGTCAGTTTGTTTCTGAGCTTCGCTCGCGCCCGCGCCAGCCGAGACTTCGACCAGGACACGGTCTGGCCGGCGAGCTCGGCGATCTCGGCATGCTTCATGCCCTCGGCGTCGTGGAGCCAGACCACCTGCCGGTCAAGCGGATCGAGCGAATCGAAGGCGCGTGCGAGATCGAGCGCCGCGTCTTGATCGCGATCCGGGGCGACCTGTTCGATCTCGGCCTGCTCGGTCGACTGGCGCCGGTGCTGATCCATGACCTGGTTGATGAGGATGCGGCGCAGCCAGAAGCCGAACTGCTCGGCGCGGCGAAGCTGACCGACTCGCTCGAAAGCCAGGACGAAAGCCTGCTGTACCGCATCCCAGGCCTGCGCCTCGCAGCCGGACAGCCGCAGCGCCAGGATCCAGGCGGGCTGCGAGTACTGGCGGTAGACGCGTTCCTGAGTACGACGGCAACGTCGCTTCAGCGCGGCCAGCGTCAGCTCGTCGATGGGGCGCGAAAGGCTCATGTCGTTCAATAGACGCCCGGGCGGGCGAAAAGGTCGCAGCCAGGCCGCGGCCCGATCGGTATCAGGGTTCTGGAGTAAAAGTTACTTGACAATATGTAAAGCTGCCTTTACTTTATGTAAACCGCGCTTTACACGCAGTGACGTTCAGGGCGCATCCACACTGAGGAGAGCATTCATGTCATCGATGTCGTTTCAGGAAAAAAGCGCCTGGGGCACGCTCGTCGCCCTGCTGGCGATTGGCGGACTCTATTTTCGCACCACGATCGGGCTGCTGCAGGCCGGCGAGCTGCACCTGCAGTCCACCTTCGGCCTCGCTGTGGGCCTGACGGTGTTGCTGGTCGTCGTGCTGGTGGCCTACCACGTGCTGGTCGCGATTTCTGGCGGCGCCGAGGACGAAGACGAGCGCGACCGCCTGATCGCCTGGCGGGCGGGCAACAGCGGCGGCCTGGTGCTGGGATTCGCGGTGATTGGCGTGGTGCTGATGGTCATCGGCAGCGGCCTCATCGGCACTGCCTTCTGGCAGCAGCCGGCGGTGATCGTCAACGGGCTCATGGCCGCCGTGTTCATCGCCACCGTGGTCGAACTGGCGCTGACAATCTGGTTCCACCGGCGGGGCATCTGAGGTGGGCAAGACCGTCACCAACCGCGTTCGGGAACTGCGCCAGCGCGGCGACGGCATGACCCAGCAACAACTGGCCGAAGCCGTCGGCGTCTCCCGTCAGACCATCATCGCCATCGAGCGCGGCCGCTACAGCCCGTCTCTGGAAGTGGCGCTGAAGATTGCGCGCGCCTTCGGCCTGCCAGTCGAGGGCGTGTTCTGGCTGGAAGACAACGCCTGATTCAGCACCATGGCCCGGTAGAAGGCCGACATCATCAGCGACGGCTCGGCAGCGCTCGAGACCGCCCCGGCGCGCAGCGCGGTCACGGCGGTGATCACCACGCCGATCCCGCCACCCACAAGCGCGGTCAGACCCTGTCCGCCACTGCCGGCGAGCACGCCGAAGTCGAGCGCGCACGGCACGCTGAGCACCGCCTGCAGACGAAGCAGCCAGACCACGGTGTGGGCGAAACTCTCCTGCACCTTTCGGTCCCTTGCCACTTCCTGCGTCGATGCCGGGCCCTTGCCGGCGCAGCAAAACCCGGCCGCCAAGTCGACAAAAATGCCACCATCGATGCCCAGGCACCACCGGAAGCGAGCCTATCCCGACCGAATCACCTAACCCCGAAGGGGACATTTCTACTCTGGATTGACAGAATCGATCATCTGCCGAAACAGACGGCGGCAAATGATGCGGCGCGGTGGCTGCCGAAAGCAGCCGGTTTCATTCCGGCGGGCCAGGCTGATGTTGCGAACCCGCCAAGCTGCCCCGAAAGACAGCCGACGATGAGCTGATCCTGCGCAACAAAAAGCCCGCAGCGACTTGAACCGCTGCGGGCCATCTGCCGGCACTGAAGTTTGCGACAGCATTAATTGTGCTTCATGGGTTTACTTTGTTTGGTTGCCGCCCAGAACAATCACTTGAATAACATTGCCGTCCCGGTCCGTGACCACGACTATCGTGCCCCCGGGCCCCTGGTAGACAACTTCCGAGCCGCACGGGCAACGGTGGCCTTCTCCCTGAACCCGGGAACCATCAAACAGAACCTGCCCTTCATCAACATCGGCGTCAAACTGCGAGCGAGCCAACACCCCGATGGGCAGAGCGACCGGGTCTGCACCATCAGCAAATGCAAACGCTTTCAGCACCTCGCCATCCACGCGGTTGACCTGCAGGTACGTCACCCCATCCTTGCTGAAGCGATAAACGCTGTAGTCTGAACTCAGGCTCAGGTCTTCGCTGTTGGGAAAGCTGTCACCAAGACCACGAATCACAGCGGTATCGCCCGCATCCGGGCTCCAGGATTGGGCTGTCACGGGCAAGGCTGCAAACAGTGTACCGAACAAGCCAATAAAGAAAACCAGCAAGCCTTTTCTCATTATTTGCCTCTATTATCAAACGGTTAGCCGCTATGACATCCAACGCTAGCAAATAAAGGGAGGGGCGTCAAGACTGCGCATGCGCTTGGCGCTTCCTGCTCTTCGTCTGTTTGCTGACGCCAGGCAGCCTGCTCTGCCGGGCAGACATCTGATCCAAATCAGCCCGCTTCTGACCTGCCCCAGTCATCTTTGCCGTTCCACAGCAGCGGCAAATGAGCCCTCAGCGCCGGAAGCGCTCCAGCAGGCCGTCGAGTTCGTCGAGGCTGGTGTAGCGGATGGTGAGCTGGCCCTTGCCGGAGGCCGAGTGGCGCAGGCTGACCGGGGCGCACAGGGTTTCGGTCAGTTCCTGCTCGAGGCGTTCGATGTCGGCGGACTTGCGCTCGGGCTTCGATTTCTTCGACCCGGTGCCGCCGTCGCGCAGGCGGCGCACCAAAGCCTCGGTCTGGCGCACCGACAGGTGCTTGTCGATCACCTCGCCGGCGGCACGGATCTGATCGGGACGCTCCAGGGCCAGCAGCGCGCGCGCATGGCCCATGTCAAGCTGCCTGCGATCGACCAGCTCGCGCACTTCCGGTGCCAGCTCCATGAGCCGGAGCAGGTTGGTCACCGAAGTGCGCGAACGGCCCACGCTTTTGGCGGCTTGCTCGTGAGTCAGGCCGAACTCCTCGATCAGGCGCCTGAGCGCGACGGCCTCTTCAAGCGGGTTGAGATCCTCGCGCTGGATGTTTTCGATCAGCGCCAGCGCCAAGGTGGCCTCGTCGGCGATCTCGCGCACCAGCGCCGGGATGGTTTCCATGCCCGCCATCTGACAGGCGCGCCAGCGCCGCTCGCCGGCGATCAGCTCGTAGCGGCCGGGCCTCGCCAGCGGGCGAACAACCACCGGCTGCACCAGGCCCTGCTCCCGGATGGAGTCGGAGAGCTCCTGCAGGCGATCGGGGTCCATGGCCGAGCGCGGCTGGTAGCGGCCGGGCTCGATGACGTCGAGCGGCAGCTCTTTCAGCCCGGTCAGCTCTCCGTCGGGGCTGGCCTTTTCAGCCGCCGCGCGGGTCTTGCCGAGCAGGGCGTCGAGGTTGCGGCCCAGGGGTTTCTTCTTGCGGGATGCGGCCATCGCTGTGTTGTCCTACATACGTTGTTCTTCGGCGGCCAGATCCTGCGCCGTGGCCGAAGGTGCGCGGGTGGCCTCGCCCATGCGCCGCAAGTATTCGCCGGCCAGGCCCAGATAGGCCACCGCGCCGCGCGATTCGCGGTCGTAATGGATGACTGATTGACCGTAGCTGGGCGCTTCGGCCACGCGCACGTTGCGCGGCACGACGGTGGCGTAGAGCTTGTCGCCAAAATGCTCGGAGAGCTGGCGCGAGACCGCGCCGGAGAGGTTGTTGCGAACGTCGAACATGGTGCGCACCAGGCCCTCGATTTCGAGGTCCGGGTTGACCGAATCCTGAATCTGCTCGATGGTGTTGAGCAGCGCGCTCAGGCCTTCCAGCGCGTAGTATTCGCACTGCATCGGAATCAGCACTGAATCGGCCGCGGTCAAGGCGTTGAGCGTGAGCACGTTGAGCGACGGCGGGCAGTCGATGATGATGTGGTGGTAGCGTGAGGCGGCATTGGCCAGGGCCTCGCGCAGCACCGTTGCACGGTCGTCTTCGTCCATCAGCGCCACCTCGGCGGCCGTCAGGTCGCCGTTGGCCGGCACCAGGTCGAAACCCATCCCCTCGGCCGGCAGCACGGCCTCGCTGATCGCGCAATCTCCCAGCAGCACTTCGCACAGGGTGTTGTCGCCCTCGGCCAGCTCCACGCCGGCGCCGGTGCTGGCATTGCCCTGAGGGTCGCTGTCGATCAGCAGCACGCGACGCTCGAGCTCGGCCAGCCCGGCGGCAAGATTGAGCGCCGTGGTGGTCTTGCCCACGCCGCCCTTCTGGTTGGTTACGGCCACGATTCGGGCTCGTCGCTGTGTCATCGCTTCCTCAGGATGGCCAGGCTGCGGGCGCTGTCCGCACCGGGCACGTTCAGTTCGATCATCTCGACATTGTACGCACCCGCTACCGCGGCGCGCTCGTCTTCTTCCAGCCGGCCCTTCATGGCCAGCAGAGTCGCACCGCCGTCAAGCAGGTGGCCGAGCTGCTCGACCTGGCGCGGCAGCGGTGCCAGAGCACGTGTCACTACCTGGTCGGGCAGGCAATCGGGCGCCAGGTCCTCGAGGCGGGACTGAACCGGCTCGATGTTGTCCAGGCCGAGCTCGCGCCGCACCTGGCGCAGGAAACGCACTTTCTTGCCGTTGCTGTCGACCAGCACGAAGTGCCTGTCCGGACAGGCGATGGCCAGCGGCACGCCCGGCAAGCCGGCGCCGGTGCCGGCGTCGATGATTCGGCGGCCGTCAATCCACGGCAGGATGCTCAGGCTGTCGACAAGGTGGCGGTCGACCATCGCCAGCGGCTCGGCGACTGCGGTGAGATTATAGACGCGATTCCAGCGCGAAAGCAGGGCCAGATAGTCAAGCAGGCAGTCCTTGCAGCGCTCATCGAGCGTCAAGCCAAGCCCCGCCAGGCCGGCGTCCAGCCTGGCGCGCAGGTCCATGGTATTCACGGCTCGGCCCGCTCCCCGCCGCGGTCTTCAACTTCATCGCCCGGCTCGGGCAGCGGCGGCAGATCGCGATGGTGGTGACAGGCGACCTGGTTGCCACCTTCCAGCGTTTCGAGTGTCGGCACTTTCTCGGCGCACAGCGCGGTGGCATACGGGCAGCGCGTGCGAAACACGCAGCCCGACGGCGGGTTCAGCGGCGACGGCATGTCGCCCTTGAGCGAATGGCTGGCGCGCTTGCGCTCGCGCACTGGGTCTGGAATAGGTACCGACTCGATCAGCGCGCGCGTGTAGGGGTGGCGCGGCTCGCGATAGATGCTGGAACGATCGGCCAGCTCCATGACCTTGCCCATGTACATCACCAGAACGCGGTCGGAGACATGGCGCACGATCGACAGGTCATGGGCGATGAAGATCAGCGAAAGCTGCAGTTTTTTCTGCAGATCCTGCAGCAGATTGACGATCTGGGCCTGAATGGAGACATCGAGCGCGCTGACCGGCTCGTCGCACACCACCAGGCGCGGGTTGACCACCAGGGCGCGGGCGATGCCAACGCGCTGACACTGCCCGCCGGAGAGCTCGTGCGGGTAGCGATTGATCTGGTCGGGGCGCAGGCCCACCAGCTTGAGAATGCCACTGACGCGCTCGCGGATCTGCAGCCGCGACATTGACGGAAAGAAGTTCCTGAGCGGCTCGGCGATGATGTCGCCGACGGTCATGCGCGGATCGAGCGAACCCTGGGGATCCTGGAAGATGAGCTGGATCTCGCGGCGCTTGCGGCGCAGCGTCTCCTCGTCGGCCTGGGCAAGGTCGCTGCCCATCCACAGGATTTCGCCGCGCCTGGGCCGCTGCAGGCCCAGCAGCGCGCGCGCGAGCGTGGACTTGCCACAGCCCGATTCGCCCACGATGCCCAGGGTCTCGGCGCGATGGACATCAAAGCTGACGCCGTCGACCGCGCGAATCCTGCGGTAGTCGCGGCGAAACAGCGTACCGGTATCGACCCGGAAGCTCACCTCCAGATCGCGCACCTGCAGCACGGGCTTGCGCATTATCCGGCCTCCTCTTCGGGCGGCAGCGCATCGAGATGACAGCGCTTGAAGCGGCCTTCGCCGAGGTCTTCGAACTCGGGCATCGTTCGGCACTTGTCCCAGGCCCAGGGGCAGCGATCGCGGAACGGACAGCCCTCCGGCACCTCCAGCAGGTTGGGTGGATTGCCGGGAATGGCATGGAGAATGCCCGAGTCGCAGCGATCCAGGCGCGGCACCGAAGCCAGCAGACCGGCGGTGTAGGGGTGCTGCGGGTCGGCGTAGAGTTCATCGACCCCGGCCATTTCCATTTCCTTGCCGGCGTACATCACCAGCACCCGGTCGCACAGGCCGGCGACCACCCCCAGATCATGGGTAATCAGCAGGATCGCCGTCGACGACTGCTCGGAGAGCTCGGCCATGAGCGAGTTGATCTGCGACTGTACGGTGACATCGAGCGCGGTGGTCGGCTCATCGGCAATCAGCACGTCGGGCTGGCAAAGCAGGCCCATGGCGATCATCACGCGCTGACACATGCCGCCTGACAGCTCGTGCGGAAACTGTTTCATGCGTTGTTCGGGGTCGCTGAGCTGTACCAGGCGCAGCATCTCTACGGCGCGCTCGCGCGCCGCCGCCTTTTTGAGGTTTCTGTGGTGCGTGAGCACTTCGATGAGCTGATCGCCCACGCTCAGGTAGGGATTGAGCGAGCTGGTCGGATCCTGAAAGATCATCGAGATGCTCGAACCACGGATGCGGGTGAGCTCCGGCAGTGACATGCCCAGCAGCTCCTGCCCGCGGAACCTGACCGAGCCGGTGGCACGCCCGTTCTCGGCCAGCAGACCCATCAGCGCCAGCGCCGTCTGCGTCTTGCCCGAGCCCGACTCGCCCACCAGCCCAAGCGTCTCGCCGGGCTCGAGATCGAAGCTGATCCCGTTGACCGCGTGGACCACGCCCTCGGGGGTGTCGAAGGAGACGGTCAGGTCTCTGACCTCAAGCAAGGGCATGGCGCATTCCTTCGGAACGAAATATCGAATTCGAAGCACCAAATCTCAAACAGATTCCGGATTCGAAAACATCAAGACCCAAACGAGTACCCGCCGGGATTCGTTTCGAACTTCGTGCTTCGTATTTCGAATTTCCTTCGAATTTCGGATTTCGGATTTCGTGCTTTTTCATTGCCGATCCTTCGGATCCAGCGCATCGCGCAGTCCGTCGCCGAGAAAGTTGAACGCGAACAGGGTCACGGCCAGAAAGCTGGCGGGGTAGAGCAGTGACCAGAATGCAGTTTCCATTTCCTGCGCGCCCTCGTTGACCAGCGCGCCCCAGGAGGTCAGCGGCTCCTGCACACCCAGGCCCAGAAAGCTCAGGAAGCTCTCGACCAGAATGACCTGCGGAATCGTCAGGGTCACATAGACAATGACCACGCCGAGCAGGTTGGGCACGATGTGGCGGCGAATCGTCTGCCACTCGGTCGCACCGCAGGCGCGCGCGGCCTCGACGAAGTCCTTGTTCTTCAGGCTCAGGGTCTGGCCGCGCACAATGCGCGCCATGTCGAGCCAGTTGATCGCGCCGATGGCCACGAAGATCAGGAAGATGTTGCGCCCGAACACCACCATCAGCAGAATCACCAGAAACATGAAGGGCATGGCATAGAAGGCGTCAACGATACGCATCATCACGTTGTCCGTCCGGCCGCCGATGTAGCCGGCAAAGGCACCCCATGTCACGCCGATGAGCAGCGACACCAGAGTTGCCACCAGGCCCACCAGCAACGAGATGCGCCCGCCGATCATGGTGCGCACGAACAGATCGCGCCCCAGCGCGTCGGTGCCGAAGATATGGCCCTGCTCGAGCGACGGTGGCGAGGAGTAGTTCTCCCAGTCCGGGATTTCGTGGTCCCACTGCGACAGCATGGGCCCGAAGCTGACCAGCACGATCATCAGCGCCAGAATGCCCAGGGCCGCCACCGCCGCGCGATTGCGCAGCAGCCGGTGCCAGGCGTCGACATAGAGCGAGCGCCGCCTGACCTTGCGGGTGTCGAGCGCCTGTTCAAAGGCGTCGCGGGTGCCTTCATTCATGTTTCGGTCTCCCCGTCATCATAGCGAATGCGCGGATCCAGAAAGGCATACAGCAGGTCGACCAGAAAATTGAACACGATGATGAGCACACCATAGAGGATGACCACGCCCATCACCAGCGTGTAGTCACGGTTGAGCGCGCCCTGGACGAAATACGAGCCGATGCCCGGTATGGTGAAGATGCGCTCGACCACCACCGAGCCGGTCAGAATCGCTGCGGCGGCCGGCCCCAGGTAGGAAATCACCGGCAGCAGTGCCGGCTTGAGCGCATGGCGCAGGATCACCCCCTTTTCCGGCATGCCCTTGGCGCGCACGGTGCGAATGTAGCTCGAATGCAGCACCTCGATCATCGAGCCTCGGGTAATGCGCGCGATGTAGGCGATCATCGGCAGCGCGAGCGTGATCACCGGCAGCACCATGCGGTCAAGGCTGAAGGCCCAGCCGCCGGCCGGCAGCCAGCCAAGCACGATGGCGAACAGCAGGATCAGCAGGGGCGCCATGACGAAGTTGGGAACCGAGATGCCGATCATGGCGATGCTCATCATGCCGTAGTCGGCGGGTCGATTCTGGCGCAGGGCCGCCCAGGCACCGACGACCACGCCGATGATCAGCGCCAGAATGAGCGCAATGGCACCGAGCGTGAACGACACCGGCGCACCCTGGGCGATCAGGTCGTTGACCGTCCAGTCGCGGTAGTGGAACGATGGCCCCAGATCACCCCTTGCAATCTGCCACAGATAGCGCGCGTACTGGAACACCAGCGGCTCGTCGAGATGATACTTCGCCGCCAGGTTGGCCTCGATATCAGGCGGCAACGCCCGCTCCGAATCAAACGGCCCGCCGGGCGCGATCCGAATCAGGAAAAACGCGAAAGTGATCAGCAGGAACAGCGTCGGGATGGCCGACGCCAGTCGGCGGAGAGAGTACTTCAGCACGACGCCACTCCATGCGCGGTACCAGTAGTTTCCACGCAGAGTCGCAGAGGAGCAGAGCACGCAGAGAAAAGACTATTCATCGAATTGATTGACCACTCGGCAGATTCCATCACGCATTCTGGCAACGCCGAAGTTGAGCAACAAGCCAACCTTCATACCCGTAAGCTTGAGATAAGTCAGCAACTGGCGTTGATGCGCCTTGGACATTTGTTCAACGGCTTTGATCTCGAGAATAATTCGGTCGTCGACGATCAGGTCCGCCCTGAACCCTTCCTTGAAATGCAACCCTGCGTGTTCAATCGGAACAGCCACCTGCCGACGAACGGTCAAACCTTGGTCCATCAGCAACTTTTCAAGAATTGCTTCGTAAACATTTTCCAGAAGACCCGGCCCCAGCTCCTTGTGAAGCTTCACGGCCTGATCCACGACGCATCCCGACAGCTCATTGAGTGTTTTCCTCTGCGCACTCTGCTCCTCCGCGACTCTGCGTGAGACAAATCTACCCCGAGTCATCGAATCCCTCCGTCGCATCAACGGCTGACTTTGCCTTGACGAGAAACATATAGCGCGTCAAATGCTGGTCCATGACGTTTTCCTGCCAGCCTTTCAGGCGCGGGTCGATCAGGCGCTTGGTGACGTAGTGATAGACGGGCAGGATGACCTGGTCGGCCAGGATCATGCGCTCGGCTTCGGCCATGAGGTTGCGACGATTGGAGGGAATGCGTTCGGAAGCGATGCGCTCGAGAAGGCGGTCGTAGCGCGGGCTGTCGTAGCCGGCGTCGTTGCGGCCGTGGTCGGAATGGAACAGCTCCAGGAAGGTGAACGCGTCCTGGTAATCACCGATCCAGCCTGACCGAAACACCTCGGTGACGCGGCGCTGGGCGCGGTTTTGCAGAAACACCCGAAACTCCTCGTTGATCAAGCGCGTGCGAACGCCCAGCACCTGCTTCCACATGGCGGCGATCGCCACGGCAATTCTGCGGTGGTTCTCCGAGGTGTTGTAGCGAAGCTCCACCTCCAGCGGCTGCCCTTCGCTGTATCCGGCTTCGCGATAAAGCCGCTTCGCCTCGGCTTCGCGCTCTTGCTGGGTCAGGTCGGCCCATGGGGTCTCGGGCGGCTGGTAATCGGGCAGACCCGGCGGCACCAGGTTGAAGGTCGGAATCTCGCCAAACCGGCTGACCTGCGAGGTCAGGATGTCACGATCGACGGCGAGATTGAGCGCCTGGCGAAGGGGCAGATTGCCCTCGAAGGGCTCGCGGGTGAGGTTGAAGGAAAAGAAATAGGTACCGAACCACGGCGCGACCATCAGCGCGTCGGCCATGTTTGCCTTCAACCAGCGGAACTGGCCAGCGGGCACCTGATAGGTCCAGTGCAGATCGCCGGCGCGAAAACGGTTGAATTCGGTATTCTCGTCCTCGAACGGGTAGAAGACGACGCGCTCGGCAATGACCTCGTCGGCAGCGCGGTAGTGCGGGTTGGCGACCAGCTCGATGCGCGAGCGGATCCGCCACTCGTCGAGCATGAAGGCGCCGTTGGACACCAGGGCGCCCGGGCGCACGTGCTGGTCGCCGTGGCGCTCGACGGCAGGACGGTAGACGGGATAGCTGGTGTGATGAGTCAGCAGGCCGAGGAAGTAAGGCGTGGGGTCTTCGAGAACGACCTGGAAGGTCAGGTCGTTGAGCGCGGACACGCCCAGCTTTTCCGGGGCCAGCTCACCGGCAAGGATTTTCTCCGCGTTGACCACCGGCAAGAGCATGCGGCCGTAGGAGGCAGCGGTGGCCGGATCGATCGCGCGCCGCCACGACCAGACGAAATCGCCGGCGGTCACCGGCTCGCCGTTGCTCCAGCGCCCCTCGGGGTCGAGAAAGAAGGTATAGGTCAGTCCGTCGCGGCTGATGTCCCAGTGCTGGGCCGCGCCGGGAATGATGCGCCCGTCGGGCGCGGTCGTGGTCAGGCCCTCGAACAGATCGCGCAGGATATTGCTCGCGGGCACGCCCTCGGCAAGATGCGGATCCAGCGTCTGGGGTTCTTCGCCGTTGCCGCGGTGGATGATCTGGGTCGCCGCCAGAATTTCGGGAATCGGCCGGCCGTCCTCGCCGAGCACCACCTCGACCGGTTCGGCCTGGGCGGGCGCTGAGGCGGGCGCACGGCTGTCGCGCTCGCCGCAGCCGGCCAGCAAAAGCAGCAGAAAAAGCGGCCACAGGCGTCTCACCGCAGCGACAGCCAGCGCGAGAGGTGAATGTCCATCGGGTTGTCTTCGAAACCGCGCACGTGTGAGTCCACCAGATGTCTGGAGACATAGTAGTACAGCGGCACGATGACCTGTTCGTCGAGCAGGCGTTTCTCGGCGTCGCGCAGCGCCGCGAGTCGTTCGTCGCCGCGCAGGCGAGCGGCCCGGCGCATCAGGGTGTTGAAGACGGCGTCGTCAAAAAACGTGTAGTTGCCGGGACTGTCGCCTTCGAACAGCTGCAGGAAATTGCCGGCGTCGCGCCAGTCGGCAATCCAGCCGCCGCGAAAGACCTCGGTGATGCGGCCCTGGCGCCGATTGGTGATGAATACCTTCCACTCCTCGTTGACCAGGCGGGTACGCACGCCCAGATGGAGCTTCCACATCGCCGCGATGGCGGCGGCCATGCGCCGGTGGGTCAGCGAAGAATTGAAGCGAAGCTCGACCTCGAGCGGCCGATCTTCGCCGTGGCCGGCCTCCCGGTACAGGCGCCTGGCCTCGGCCAGGCGCTGCTGGCTCGGCAGCGGTGGCCGGCGGCCGTCGGGCCAGCCGGGCATCCCCGGCGGCACCAGGCCCCAGGCCGGAATCTCGCCGGAGCCAAGCACGCGCTCGACCAGAATGTCGCGGTCGATGGCCAGGCTCAGGGCCCGCCGAAGCCTGGGCGAATCGATGAAGGGCTCGCGCCCGAGATTGAAGGCCAGAAAGAAGCTGCCCAGATAGGGCGAAATTCTCAGCTCCTCGCCGAACTGTTTGCGCAGCCAGTCGACGCGCCCGGGTGGAATCGTTTCGGTGATGTGAAGCTGCCCGGCGCGATAGCGCGACAGCTCGATGTTGGGCTGCTCGATGACATGCCAGGTCACGTTCTCCAGGGCAACGGTATCAGCCGCCCGGTAGTGTGCATTGAGTTCGAGTTCAAGGCGCGCCCCCGGCACCTGCTCGGCCAGCACGAAGGCGCCGCTGTAGCGCCGCTCGCCTGGCCCCGGCCAGGGAAAGCTCACCGGGTGGGTCAGCAGCTCGCCGAACCAGGGCGTGGCGCGCTCAAGACGGACCTCCAGGCGGCCGGGTGTGAGCGCGCGGACTCCGAGCGCGTCGGCTTGGGCCTGACCCGTGCGCACCGCATGAGCATTCTCGACCGGATCGAGCAGCACCGCAGTGGGCGAGGCGGTGGCCGGATCGAGCGCGCGCCGCCAGCCGGCAACCACGTCGGCGGCGACGATGCGCTCGCCGTCGGACCAGCGCGCGGCCTCGTCGAGCTTGAAGGTCCATACCCGCCCGCCTTCGCTGATTGACCAGGACTCGGCCAGGCCGGGCACCAGCTCAGCATCGGCATCGAACGTGAGCAGGCCCTCGTGCAGATCGCGCAGGACATTGAGCGCAGACAGACTCTGGGCCAGGTGCAGGTCGAGCGAGTCCGGCTCGGGGCCAACGCCGCGGTGCAGGGTTGCCGCCCGTGCCGGGATCGCGAGGATCAGAAAGGCAAGAAACAATGGAACCAGGGAAAGCATGGAGGACGCCAGAAGGGCGCTGAAGTGTTCAACCGGCCGCATGCATACCGGCAGGCCGGCTCGATCGACTGAACCTGGCCCTCGAGATCCATGCCCATTCGTTCCGTGCATTCCGTGTCTTCCGTGGTTCCCGGGTTCCTGAATTCTGCATCGAATCCGGCGCGTTCATGCAGCATCCGGACAAAAAAGGGATAATTGCGGCTTTATTCTAGCCGGGTGATACCTCCTTGAATCGCGACACCATCCTGACCGACAAGCGCCAGCTTGCCGAGTGGCTCGAGTCCGGCTGCAAGCCGGAAGCCGAGTGGCGCATCGGCACCGAGCACGAAAAGTTCGGCTTCTGCACCGAAACGCTCAAGCCGCTGCCCTACGACGGCGAACGCTCCATACGCGCCGTGCTCGAGGGCCTGGCCGACAAGTTCGACTGGAAGGTCATCCACGAGAACGGTCTGCCGGTCGCGCTGGCCAAAAACGACTACTCGATCACGCTCGAGCCCGGCGGCCAGGTCGAGCTCTCGGGCGGGCTGCTCGACAATCTGCACCAGACCTGCAACGAGGTCAACACGCACCTGGCCCAGGTGCGCACCGTTGCCGAGCCGCTGGGCATCGGCTTTCTGGGCATGGGCTTTCATCCCACCGCAAAACGTGACGACATCGAGTGGATGCCCAAGTCGCGCTACGTGATCATGCGCAACTACATGCCGAAGGTCGGACAGCTCGGCCACGACATGATGAAGCGCACCTGCACGGTGCAGGTCAATCTGGATTTTTCCAGCGAGGCCGACATGGTGGCCAAGTTCCGCAGCGCGTTGGCGCTTCAGCCCATCGCCACCGCCCTGTTCGCCGACTCGCCCTTCGTCGAAGGTCGACCCAGCGGATTTGTGAGCTACCGCGCGCATGTCTGGACCGACACCGACCCGCACCGCACCGGCATGCTCCCGTGGGTGTTCGAATCGGGCATGGGTTTCGAGCGCTACGTCGACTACATGCTTGATGTGCCGATGTATTTCGTCGACCGCGATGGTGAGCTGATCGACTGCGCCGGGCAGAGCTTCCGCGACTTTCTCGCCGGCCGGCTGCCGGCGCTGCCCGGTGAATATCCCCGGCTGTCGGACTGGGAAGACCACCTCACCACCACGTTTCCGGAAGCGCGGCTCAAGCGCTTTCTGGAAATGCGCGGCGCCGACGGCGGGCCGTGGCGCCGCCTGTGTGCACTACCGGCTTTCTGGGTCGGCCTGCTCTACGACGCCGACAACCTGGCGGCCTGCCTGGACATGACGAAAGACTGGAGCGCGAGCGAGCGTGAACAACTGCGTCGCGACGTGACCCGCCTGGGACTTGGCGCGCGCATCCACGGCCGCAGCGTGCGCGACATTGCCGGCGAGCTGCTCGACCTGGCCTACGACGGGCTCGCGCGCCGCGGGCGCCTGGCCGACAGCGGCAATCACGAGGGCGGCTTCCTCGAGTCGCTGCAAAGAGTGGTCGAGCGCGGCACCACGCCGGCCGAGGTCAAGCTCGCCGCCTTCGAAGGCGAATGGGGCGGCGATATCAACCGGCTTTTCAAAAGCTACGCCTACTGACCGGCCCGGCCGCGCGGGCGATCAGTAGGGAAGCGGCAGCTTCGGCTCCAGCGCCAGCAGCTTTTCGCGGAACTCGCTGCGCACCCGGCCCAGCGCGGTCGCCTCGTCGGCACCAAAGCGCAGAATCAGCCGGCCGCTGTCGGCATCCACCCGGGCCAGACCCCAGCGATCGGACCAGTCGGCACGCACGCCGTCGATACGGGTCACCAGGGCGTCACCAAAGTCCGACTCCCGTCCCAGGCGCTCGACCAGTGCATTCGATTGCTCGCGCTCGATATCGACCACGATTTCGGGGCTGGTGCGAAACTGGGGCTGCTCGGCCAGAATCTCGTCGACCTCGCGGGTGTCGGCGGCCAGAATCTCGAGCAGGCGCGCGGCCGCGTAGATGGCGTCGTCGAAGGGATACCAGCGGTCGTTGATGAACAGATGGCCGTTCATGTCGCCACCGAGCGGCGCGTGCTCCTGGCGCAGACGCTGGGCGACGGAGTGCTGGCCGGTGGCCGTCATGACACCGCGACCGCCGGCCTGCTCTACTACGCGCTGCAGGTGCCCCGAGCAGCGCACGTCGAAAATGACCGCCGCGCCGGGATGCGTTGCCAGCACGTTTTCGGCCAGCAGCATCAGCAGACGGTCCGGCCACACGATCTCGCCGTTTCTGGTGACCAGAGCCAGGCGATCGGCGTCACCGTCGAAGGCGATGCCGAGCTCGGCCTGAAAATTGCGCACGCACAGCCTGAGATCCTCGAGATCGTCCGGCGACGACGGGTCGGGCCGATGGTTTGGGAAGGCGCCGTCAACGTCGCAGTAAAGCGGAATAAGATCCGCGCCGACGGCCTGCAGCAGTTTCGGGGCCACCGCACCGCCGACGCCGTTGCCGCAGTCGACGACCACCTTCAGGGGGCGCTCGATCTGGATGTCGGAGGTCAGGCGCTGCGCATAGCGCTGGAGAATATCCTGCTGCTCGTAGGCGCCATCGCCCTTGGCAAAGTCCTTTTCCTCGACGCGGCGCGCCAGGTCGGCCATGCCCTCGGGATCGATCAGCGCGCCGCCGATCATGGCGCGAAAGCCGTTGTACTTGGGCGGATGGTGCGAGGCGGTGACCATCACCCCGCAGCCCTCGGCCAGCTCGGTGGCGCCAAACCACAGCAGCGGCGTGGGCACGGCGCCGATCTCGATCACATCGACGCCGCTGTTGCGCAAGCCGCGGATCAGCGCAGACAGCAGGATCGGCCCGCTGAAACGCCCGTCCCGGGCCACGGCCACGCGCGCGAAACCGTGCTCGGCAATGACCGTGCCAATGGCCTGGCCGATATTGGTCGCCATCGGTGCCGTGAGGTCCTCGTCGACCACGCCCAGAATATCGGTCGGTCGGAAGATCCCGGACGGCAAATCCAGCGTCTGAACGGGCTCGGTATCAATTTCGGGCTCCGGCTCGGGCTCCGGCTCGGGCTCCGGCTCGGGCTCGGGTTCGGGCTCGGGTTCGGGCTCGGGTTCGGGCTCGGGCTCGGGCTCGGGCTCAGGCTCGGGCTCGGGCTCGGGCTCGGGCTCGGGCTCGGGCTCTGGCTCTGGCTCTGGCTCTGGCTCGGGCTCGGGCTCGGGCTCGGGCTCGGGCTCGGGCTCGGGTTCGGGTTCGGGTTCAGGCTGCAGCGCTTCGTCTTCCAGCGCCAGCTCCAGCCCCTCGCCTGTGGGCGGCTCGAGCATCGACTCGTCGGCCTGTTCGGCCTGTTCGGCCTCGTCGCCCCCGCCGTCCGACTCGTGGTCGAAATCGAAGCCCTCGCCGGGCTCCGGCAGCCAGTCTTCGTCGGGCTCGATGGTGTCCTCGGAAAAATCGAAATCCTCGCTGTCCGACAGCAGTTCGTGCGGCGCAGACAGGTCTGCCTGGCTCTCGCCGAAGCGGCTTTGTGCAGCTTCGCTGCCCTGCCTGTGGCCGCCTTCCTCGGCCTCGATCTGCGCGTAGATCTCGTCGAGATCGGGCACATCGAATGGCACGTCGGCAACCGGCCGCTCGCTTCGGTCGGGCTGTTCGCGAGCGGGAGTGGCGGATTGCTCGTCGAGCATCCAGTCCGGCAGATCCTGCCGGGCCTCTGCGACGGGCTCCGCCCCGGCCGCGGACTCGTCCGCGATGGCGGATGCCTGCACATCGGCCTCTCGCGGCGGGCCGGACTCCGCCTCGTCTGGCGACCCCGCTTGCTGCCGGCGCGCGATCTGGCCGGCCGCCAGCAGCAACAGGCCGACGACCGCGACAACACCCCCGGTTACCGGAGACGGCTTGCCGGCGGCGCGGCCGGTGGTCCAGTTCAGCCGCAGGCGACTGCCGGCAATGGTGGCCTGACCGTCGGGCACGCGATCGGCCGCCAGGCGACCGTTGCTGGCAATCACCGTCTGATTCTGCTGCAGCGCCAGCCAGCCCTCCGGGCCCGGCTGGGCCAGGCGACGGGTGACCACGCTGACGGGCAAGCGCACGAACAGGTAGCCGGCGACCGTTGGCTCCTCGTCATCAGCCGGCCCTGGCAGGGCGCGGGCAAACGCCAGGTTTTCGTTAGCCGTGCCCGGATAGTGCACTTCGGCAGGTGCGATGCCCTGGCCCCGAGCGCCAAGCAGCATCTGCACGACGGCGAAATCCGGCTCCGGATAGGCGCCGATTTCGATGTTCTCGATTCCGGGCGGGAACACCCGGACGTCGAGCAGATTCGCCACGCCGGCCGACTGCAGCTGCCGCCGCAGGGAATCACTGTCGGCCTCGCCGGACAGGACGGCCACTGCGGTCTGTGTCACCGCCTCGGAGGCCAGCGCTTCGCTCGCCATGTTGATGGTCGCACCGATCTGATCGATGCTGTCGCGCGCCGCGCTGTCGGTGGGGCCAGCTTCGTCGCCCGACAGGGCGCTCCACAGCAGCCACAGCCCGGCCAGCAGCACGACGGCACCCGCGCCCATCACGGCGGGCGCAGCCTTTGGCGGGAGCGTCAGGCCAAAGCGCTTTGGCACGGAAAGTTTCCTGGTCACGTCAGTTCACTCCCGTGTGCCCGATGCCCCCTTCGGCACGTTCACTGATCTCGAACGAGTCGACGATATCGAGGCGGACCTGCACGACCGGCACGACGACGAGTTGGCAGATACGCTGCCCCGGCTCGATGTGAACGGGCTCGTCACTACGGTTCCAGCAAGAAATCCTGACCTCTCCCTGATAGTCGCTGTCGATCAGCCCCACCAGGTTGCCCAACACCAGGCCCTGCTTGTGGCCCAGGCCCGAGCGCGGCAGCAGCACGGCGGCCAGGTCCGGATCGTCCAGATGGATGGCCAGGCCCGAAGGCAAAAGAGCGGTCTCGCCCGGCGCCAGCGTCATCGGCTCGTCCAGGCACACGCGCAGATCCAGGCCGGCCGAGCCGGAGGTGGCGTATTCGGGCAGCGGCCACTCATCACCCAGGCGCGGGTCAAGAATCCTGACTTTCAGGTCTTTCATCGGATTGTCTTTCCCTCTGAACCATCTTTCCGGCGATGATAGCAACCAGCTCGCGCGCCAGGGCCGGCTTGGCTTTCGGCGCCAGGGCCCAGTGTTCGTCAGCGCTGAAAACTTCCAGGGCATTGTCTTCGGTATCGAAGCCCAGACCATCGCCAACGCGGTTGGCGGCAATCAGGTCGAGCCGCTTGGCTTCAAGCTTGCCCCGGGCCGCGGCCTCCAGATCGCGCGTCTCGGCGGCAAAGCCCACGACCATGGGCGGGCGATCATCCCTGCCCGCCACTTCGGCCAGGATATCGGGATTGGGCACCAGTTCCACAGCCATCGACTCGTCCGACTTCTTGATCTTGTCGTCGGCCTCGCTGGCCGGCCGGTAGTCGGCCACCGCGGCCACGCCGACAAAGCCGTCGGCGCCTGCGATACGGGCCATGACCGCCGCGCGCATTTCGCGTGCCGTTTGCACGTCGTGGCGATGTACCCCCGCGGGCGTGGACAGGTGCACGGGCCCGGCCACCAGGTCGACTTGCGCGCCGGCTTCCAACAGGGCCGCGGCAACGGCAAAGCCCATCCTGCCGGACGAACGGTTGCCGATGAAACGAACCGGATCGAGCGGCTCGTGCGTAGGCCCGGCAGTGACCACGAAACGCTGCCCCGAGAGCGGGCCCGCACTGCCGCCGAGGGCGGCCACCAGCTCGCCCGGTTCGAGCATGCGGCCCTGACCGTGCTCGCCGCAGGCCTGCGAGCCGGCACCAGGCCCGAGGATTCGCACGCCGCGCGCGGCCAGCACTGCGCAATTGTCACGCACCGATGGCGAAGCCCACATCACGCGGTTCATCGCCGGCGCCAGCCAGATTCGTGCTTCGGTCGCAACCACCAGAGTGGCCAGCAGGTCGTCGGCCAGGCCGGCAGCAAACCGGGCGATGGCATGGGCCGTGGCCGGAGCGACCAGAATGTCGTCAGCCCAGCGCGCCAGCTCGATATGACCCATGCCGGCCTCGGCTTCGGGGTCGAGCAGGCCGGTGCGAACGCGGTACCCGCTGACCGCCTGCAGGGTCAGCGGCGCGATGAAGGCTTCGGCGCCGGCGGTCATGACCACGCGCACTTCGGCGCCGGCATCGCGCAGGCGACGGATCAGTTCGGGCGCCTTGTAGGCGGCAATGCCACCGGTGACGCCGACCAGCAGCTTCTTTCCTTGCAGCGTGCTCATGTTGTGTCGAGTCGATTTCCTACGCGTGAGCGGGGCAGAGGCCGATTTCGGCGGCCCATCGTATCGACCAGAATAACGCCCCAGTGACCATACTTGAAGAAAAGACATGCGAATCGCCGATTGGCCCATGACCGAACGTCCGCGCGAACGCCTGCTGGCCGGTGGCCCGACGGCCTTGAGCGATGCCGAGCTGCTGGCCATCCTGCTGCGCACCGGCGCGCGCGGCCGCTCCGCCCTGGATCTGGCACGCGGCCTGATCAACCGATACGGGGGGCTTCGAAGGCTGCTGGAGGTCGATGCCGACACCTTCTGCGATACGCCAGGGCTGGGACCGGCCAAGTATGCTCAACTGCAGGCAGCGCTGGAGCTGGCCCGACGGCACCTGCGCGAAAACCTCGAACGCGGCCAGCCGTTGACCAGCCCGCAGGCCACCCGCGAGTTTCTGCGCGCTGCGCTGCGCGACCGTCCGCACGAAGCGTTCTGCGCGCTGCACCTGGACACCCGTCACCGCGTGGTCGCCTTCGACGAGCTGTTTGCCGGCACCATCGACTCGGCCCATGTGCACCCGCGCGTGGTCGTCGAAAAGGCGCTCTCTCGCCGTGCCGCCGCCCTGATCGTCGCGCACAATCATCCATCGGGCGTTGCCGAGCCCAGCCAGGCCGACCTGGCCATTACCCGGCGCCTGCGCGACGCACTTGCGCTGGTCGACATCCGCCTGCTCGATCACTTCATCGTCGGCGATGGCGAAGTGGTGTCGCTGGCCGAGCGCGGCCTGGTCTGAGCGGCCGTTTTGCCCGGGCCGACCTACGCCGCCGCCCGGCGAATGGAGCAGTCCAGGTCCTTGAGCAGCCCGTCCTCGAGCCCGTAGATCAGGCCGTGGACGGCAATATCCTCGCCGCGCGCCCAGGCGCGCTGGATGACCGGCGTCTCGCTTACCCGGCCGACGCTTTCGACCACGTTGAGCTCGGCCAGGCGATCGAGGCGGGTCTCGTCGTCACCCAGCGCGTCGAGCTCGTCGGCCTTGTGGCGCGCCACGCGCCGAATCGGCTCGATCCAGTGGTCGGTCAGACCGTGAATCAGATCCTCGGTGGCCGCCCGGATGCCGGCGCAGCCGTAGTGGCCGCAGACGACAATATTGCGAATGCCCAGCGCGTCGACGGCAAACTCCAGGCAGGAGAGCAGGTTGAGATCGGTCGAATGGACCACGTTGGCGATGTTGCGATGGACAAAGATCTTGCCGGGATCGCGGCCGGTAACAACGTTGGCCGGCACGCGCGAGTCGGCGCAGCCGATCCAGAAATAGTCGGGCTTCTGCAGCTTCGCCAGACGTTTGAAATAGTCCGGCGAGCCGCTCAGGATCGACTCGGCCCAGGCGCTGTTGCCGCGGATGAGATCGTCAGTCATGAAAGTTGTCGGGCCCTGGATTTGGATGGCGGAAATTGTATCGCGCAAGCGCGAACGCCACCAGCGTGCAGACCGGCGCCCCTGAACGCAAAACGCCGGGCTCGGGCCCGGCGTTTCGAAGCGTAACCGCGAAGGGCGGACCGCTTACTTGATCTTGGCTTCCTTGTACATCACGTGTTTGCGCACCACCGGATCGTACTTTTTCATCTCCAGCTTGTGCGGAGTGTTCTTCTTGTTCTTGTCGGTGGTGTAGAAGTGACCGGTGCCGGCACTGGATACCATTCTGATCTTGTCGCGCGCGCTGTTGGACATGGTGACGCTCCTTAAACGTGTTCGCCGCGGGCACGCAGGTCGGAGAGGACCTTGTCGATGCCGTTCTTGTCGATGATGCGCAGCGCCTTCGAGGAGACGCGCAGCTTGACCCAGCGATTCTCGCTGGCAACCCAGAACCGGTGGTGGTGCAGGTTGGGCAGCGACCGCTTTCTGGTCTTGTTGTTGGCGTGGGAGACGTTGTTTCCGACCAGCGGGCGCTTGCCGGTCACCTGACACACTCGGGACATGGCGAATGTTCCTGAAAAATTGGTTTGGTTGCAATCGAGCCGAACTTTATACCCTAGAACTGCCCGCAGATCAAGCGCGATCAGCTCTTTTTGCTTCGGCCGAAAGCAAGCGGCGCAGGTCGGCTTCAATCTCTGCCACGTCGAGACGATCGAGCAGCATCAGCCTGGGCTCGCCGGCGGCGTCGAAAACGTAGATTGCCGAGCTGTGGCTGACATCGTAGCTGCCGTCGGGCCGCTTGTCGTCGTAACCGAAGGTGGCGCGATAGCGGTGCATGAGCTCCCTGAGATGCTCCGTGTCGCCGGTCAGGCCGAGCATGCGCTCGCTGAAGGCGCTGGTGTAGTCGGCAAGCTGCTGCGGGCCGTCGCGGCCGGGGTCGACGCTGATGAAGGCAAGCTGCAGCTCCTGCTGCATCGGCTCGGGCAGGCGGCGGCTGGCCGCGACCAGGCGCGCCAGGGTGGCCGGGCAGATGTCAGGGCAATGGGTAAAGCCGAAGTAGACGGCAACCGGACGGCCGGCGAACACCGCCTCGGTGACCGACTCGCCGGTCTCGGAGACCAGCTCGAACTCGAGCTTCGGCATCAAGCCCTCGATGGACTTGCCGTTCCAGCTCCGGTCGCCGCAGGCGGCCAGAACCAGTCCGGCGATCATGATGATTGCAGCGTGTCGAAGGGTCACTGCGAGGTCACCGGCACCACGGTGAAGCTGACCGTACGCTCGGCCGGCTCGACGCCTTCGAAGCCGAGCACGATATCAACCGCCTCGCCCACTGCGAGCTCGCCGGTGGCATCCATCAGCATCAGATGCAGGCCGCCGGGCTCGAAGGCCACGCGCTCGCCGGCGCCGATGAGCACACCACCGTCCTGGTGCTCCATGCGGGCGCTGCCATCGCTGACCACGGTGCGGTGCATCATCACGTGACCGAATGCGTCGGAGGCGACCGACACCAGCCGCACCGGCGCGTCGGTATGGTTGGCAATGGTCAGATAGCCGGCCATCGGCGCGCCGCCGGGCACCAGCCGCACGCGCGGGTTGTCGATCTCGACCGGTTCGGCCGGCGGCATCTCGGCCACCCACCAGATCGCGCCGAGCAGCAGCACGACGATGAGCACGATTCCGGAAAATATCTTCATTCTCTGTACTCCTCCTGTCAATTGGTCGATCAGGCCGGCGCCGCTTCTGCGCCTGCAGCGTATTGCCGTGCGTCATCGTGAACCCAGAATCTGAGAACCACCAGCGCGGCCACAACGCTCATCATCGCCGCCGGAATCCAGGTGACCAGGCCACCAATATGCTGGTCGGTCATCGGATCCAGCGGCCAGGCCCGCCCGCATACGGCGTAGACATCGAACACGTTGGTTTCGGCAAACGTGATGCTCGCGCCGATGATGATCTGGGGCACCATCACGGCGGCCAGCAGCAGCATGCGCGTACCGTAGCCCAGGCGCGGAGTGATGCCGCGGCCACCGCGCTCGAGCATCAGCCACCAGAACAGCAGCCCGTCGAGCGCCATCGACCAGTTCATGACCCAGTAGCGGTTGCGGCTGAGCATGGCGTCGAAATGCAGCTCCGGCATCAGCCAGAAGGCGATCAGACCCACGAACAGGATGCTGGCAACCGCCGGCTGCTGCAGCACACGATACAGTGCCACATAAATCCAGCGCAGCCAGCGCCGGCGGGAAAACCACGCGCGCACCGGCCCGGGAATGCCGCGCGCGAGCACCGGCGCAGGCCAGGCCAGGGCGATCAGGAAGGGTGCCATGTGGTGCAGCACCAGGTGCTGAATGCGGTGGACGAAGAACATGTACTGCGACCAGTAGTCGTAGCGCGTCTGGGTCACCAGATACATCAGCACCACGCCGACTACAAAGCCGATGATCGGCCAGTAGCCCGGCAATTCGCCAGCCGGCGTATTGCGCAGGCCGTTGAAATACAGCAGCAAGGCACCCCAGACGCTGATCTGGACCAGCCAGCTGAACTCCCAGGGCACGAAAAAGGCGAGAAACTCGGACACCGCAACCGGACAGCGTGAGCGAGCGGCCATTCTAAGCGATGCCGACCAGCGCGTAGCGACCGCTTGCCGCCGGGGCTGCAGGACGGGTCAGTCCGGGTCGCGGCGGATCAGGCCCTCGACATGAAAGGCGGGCACGATCCGCTTGAGCCTCGATCGCTGGTCGGCGGTCAGCGACGCGCCGATCAGCTCGATCAGCCAGTCGGCGGCCATCCGACGCTCGTCCCGGCCGCCTGCGAACGCGGCCTCGCAGGCAATCAGGCGCAGCTCGTTGCACTTGAGCGAACGCGGAAAACTGTCGAGGTAATTGCCGGCCAGCCGGATGGTGAGCGCCGGATAACCGTGCCTGAGCGAGGCGCGAACCAGGCGATACATCGACTCGGTATCGCCAAGGCAGAAGAGCGGATCGCGCGCCAGCAGCGCGGCCGCCGTCTCCACGGCCTTGTCCGGTCGCTCGAAACCTTCCAGCAGGGCGTTGACGTGCGCCCGGCCGTGCTCGCTGAGGCGCTGTCGATCTCCGGCCATTGCCAACGCATCGGCCAGCCGGCGGTGCTGAGACTGTGTTCCCCCCTGCCACATCACCAGCTCGAACAGCCTGTCGAGCGCCTCGGGCGACATTTGATCGATTCTTTCACTGCCCGTGCGGGGGGCCATTCACTCATTCTCCGGCTTGACCGTACCCGAACCGTAGCCGAACATGCCCTCAACGGCAACGCCGCACAGGGCAATATCCTGTCGGGCAGACCTGACGCCATCACACTGAGGAACGGAACGATGCGAAACAGGCAGCAAACGGCAAGACTCCTGGGCTGGGCCGGCGTGCTTCCGTTCGCCGCCTGGACTTTGGTGGCGTGGACCGGCGCGCCGGAATGGCTGGTCGAGCTGCTGGTCGGCTACGGCGTACTGATTCTGGCCTTCATGGGCGGCACGCTGTGGTCGGCCGCGCTCGACCAGCCGCAGGAGCCCGAAGCGCCGCTGATCGCCAGCATCGTGCTGGTGCTGGCGGCACTGCCGGCTTTCCTGCTGCCGGCCATTTCCGCCGCTGCATTGCTGGCCGTGCTGTTTGCGCTGCACTGGACGGCCGAATACCTGTGGCTGCGCCAGACCCAGCCGGGCTGGTATCGCCGCATGCGGCTGGGCATCACTGCGGCGGTGGTGACCCTGCTGGTTCTGGCCGTGCTCATCGAGCTGGGCCAGTAACACCGCTGCCTGGCGGGCGGCATCACGGCTCCCCGGCCCGAGCCAGCCCGGGCTGGGGAACCCAGGACCACACCGCCGCAGCCGGGCCTACTGGCCGAGCCGGGTCGGCAGCGGCGGCGCCTCGTCGGATATGTCGTCGCCGTAGTCGTCGAGCATGGACATGATCTGCTCGATGGCGGCCTGAAGCTGGCTGTCACGGCCGCTGTTGGTTGCCAGCGGGTCGAGCTCGACTTCGATATCGGGCGCCACGCCCTCGTTCTCCACCGACCACTGGTTATCGGCGTCGACGAAACGGAAGTGCGGCACGGTCATCACGCCGCCGTCGACGAAACCCGGGTTGGCGTAAATGCCGATCAGTCCGCCCCAGGTACGCTTGCCCAGCAGCGGACCGATGTCCAGCTCGCGGAAGGCGTAGGGCAGATAATCGCCGCCGGAGCCGGCGTCCTGGTCGATCATCATCAGCTTCGGCCCGTGCAGGCTGCCGAAGGGCGTGCGCGAGAGCTTGCCGTGGCGATAGACCCAGTTCGACAGGTGCGGGCGCGAGAGCACCTCGACGATGTAGTCGGCCGCCTGGCCACCGCCGTTGCCGCGCTCGTCGATGATGAGCGCCTCGCGGTCGAGCTGGGCGTAGAACATGCGGTTGAAGAAAGTGTAGCCGGCGCCGGCGGTGTTGGGCAGATAGACATAGCCCACCCGGCCGTCGCTGGCCTCGTCGACGCGCTGGCGGTTGGCTTCCACCCAGGCCCACAGCCGCAGCCGGTCTTCGCTGTCGACCGGCTCGACGACGATCTCGCGCGCGCCGTCGCCGTCGGGCCCAGGCGCCACGGTCAGAACCACCTGCTCGCCAACGGTGTTGTAGAGATGCTCGTGCAGGTTGTCCTCGGCCGTGATCCTGTGTCCATTGATCGCCAGGATGTATTCGCCTTCGTGCGCTTCGTTGCCGGGCTGGTCGAGCGGGCTTCTCAGAAAGGCGTTCCACGACTCGCCGGTGTAGATTCGCTCGATGCGCCAGCGGCCGTGATCGATGACGTAGTTGGCACCGAGCAGGCCGACACCGGGCCCGGATTCGCTGTACACATCACCGCCGCCGACGCGATTGTGGCCAGCGTGCAGCTCCGCGATCATCTCGACCATCACGGCGTTGAGATCCTCGCGGCGGCCAACGTGATCGACCAGCGGCCGGTACTGCTCGTAGACGGCATCCCAGTCCAGGCCGTGCAGATTGCCGGCGTAGAAGTATTCCTTCTGCATGCGCCAGCCTTCGTTGAAGATCTGGACCCACTCCTTGTGCGGGTCGATGCGCATGCGCAGGCCCGACAGATCAACGGCCTCGGGCTCGATCTTCTCACCGGCCTCTGCCACCTGAACAGAACCACTGGCGTGAATCAGCAGATGGCTGCCGGCGGCGCTGATATCAAAGCCGTCGAGACCGCTGAACACGCTGGATGCCGCACGCTTTTCAAAATCGAAGCGCAGCAGGCGATTCTCGTCGATGTTGTTTTCGCCGGGCATCTGCACGCTCGAGCCCGGCTGCGGATAGCGCATCCACAACAGGCTGCCGTCGCCGGCGACCTGCAGATCGCGGTAATTGCCCTTGGCCACCGGCAGGGCGACCATGCGCCCGGCCAGGCCATCGAAGTCGATGCGAACCTCGACATCCTGCTCGCCGTCGCTCTTGTCCTTGCTTTTTTTCTTGTCGGCCTCGCCCTTGTCTTCGCCGTTCTCGTCGCCGGCCTCTTCGTCGCCGGTGCGCGGCGCCAGCGGCGAGTCGCCGTCTGCAGCCAGCACCAGGGCGTAGATACCGGCGCGATAAGGCCGCTCCTGGGTCGACATGTCCAGCCCGAACTGGATCGGCCCGGCGTTGGTCGAGGCGGCCATGAACAGGTGTTTTCCGTCGCGGCTGAAGGCCGGTGAGGCAATATCGGCCATGCCGTCGCTGACCCGGGTCGACTCGCCGGACTCGAAGTCATGAATCATCAGGTCGCTGAGGTAGTTGTCACCGCTGAGCGTATAGGCCAGCCAGCGGCCGTCGGGCGAAAAGGCGACGTCGAAACCGGCCATGCGGGCCGACCGATCGATGCGGGTGCGTTCGCCGTCTTCGAGGTCGATGGTGAACAGGCTGACACCGTTGTCGGAATAGGCGATGCGGCCCTGCTCGGCGTCCCACGCTTCCAGCGAGTAGAAATCCGGGCCGAGTTCGTGGCGCGCGATTTCCTCCCCGTGCTGATCGGCAATCACCAGTTCCTGGCCGGCCAGCGACTCGACGATCCAGGCGATTTCGGTGCCTTGAGGCGACCACAGTGCCGGGTATTCGCGCTGGCCGTCGGTGGCGGTGAGATTGCGTGTCGAGCCGTGCTCGACCGGCACCGTGAAGATCTCGCCGCGCGCGGTCACCAGAGCACGCTTGCCATTGGGCGAGATGCCGACGCGCTCGATGTTGCCCTGCACGCTCTTCCATTCGGTACGCTGCTGCGGCAGATCGGGATTGATCGCGATTTCCAGCGTGCGGCGCTCACCATTTTCCAGATTCAGCTCGTGCAGCTCGCCGCCGGCTGCGAATACGATGTGCTCACCGACGCCGTCGGCCCAGTGCACGTCCCAGTCGGTCTGGTCGGTGAGTCGTTCGACCTCGCCGGTGCGGGTATCTAAGGCGTGCAGGTTCAGCCGCTGGTCGTGGCGGTCGGAGATGAACACCACTTTCTCGCCCATCCAGAAGGGCTGAATGTCATTGACGCGCTCGCCGGGAATGTCGGTCACCTCTCCCTTGCCTGGCTCGATGATGCGAATCGACGGCGTGGTGCCGCCACGATAGCCGCGCCAGCCGGCCGAGCCGCCGTAAAGTCCGTTATAGGCCGGGCCGAAATCGATATAGGCCAGGCGCTTGCCGCTGGCGTCCCAGCGGCCGCGGAAGAAGCGGGCTTCCATCTGCTTGACCGGCGCGCCGCCGGTGACCGGCACATGCCACAACTGCGCCGATCGGCCCTGGTCGGTCTGGCGGCTCGAGGCGAAGGCCACCGACTTGCCGTCGGCGCTCCAGCCGGTCGGCACATCGGCGCCGGGGTGCCAGGTCAGCCGGGTGGGCTGGCCGCCGGCCACGGCAATGACGTAAACGTCGGTATTGCCGCCGTAATCGGCCGCGTAGGCGATGAATTTGCCGTCGGGCGAGAAATACGGATTGCTCTCTTGGGCCGGCGCCGTGGTCAGGCGACGCGCGTTGTTGCCGTCGCGGTCGCTTGTCCACAGATCGCCCGCATGGACGAATGCCAGACGATCGGCCGAGACGGCGGGATGACCAAGAAGGCGAGTGGGCCCGGCGAACGCGACACAAGAGGCCGCCGCCAGAACCGCAAGCAGACAGATTCGGCAAAATTTCATTGATCGACTCCCTGGGTCGCCTACCGGAATAGAGTCGGCGGACTATAGCAGGCGGAATGCAGCAGCACATGGGCTGGAAGTCATTGCTGGTGTACCATCACACGATACCCGGCCCGCGCCGGGTCGACGATCCGGGGAGGGAGCCTCGATCCATGAAACCGCGAGCCGGACGCCTTACACCGCTGCGCCGCCGCGTGCTCGACGCGGAGTTCGAGCGCCTGCTCGAGCTCGACGAAGCTCAGCGCGCCGAACGCCTGCGCAGGCTGGCCAGGCGCTGCCCCCGCCTGACCCACTGGCTCGGCCCGCTGCTCGAAGCGTTGTCAGACAAGGCCGATCACCTCGAGGCCATAATCCGCGAGGTGGCCGATTCGGCGGTCAGTGAAATGGACAGCGCGGACTCCGAACTCGCATCGGGAACCCGGCTGGGGCCCTGGCGCCTGACGAGTCTGGTCGGGCGCGGCGGCATGGGCCAGGTCTACCGCGCCGAGCGCGCCGATGGTGCCTTCCACATGGATGCCGCGGTCAAGGTCATTCGCCTGCGCCGTGACCGCCGTCTGCGCAACCGCTTGACCGTCGAGCGCCAGCTTCTGGCGCGCCTGGACCACCCCAACATTGCCCGCATTCTCGACGGCGGCACCACCGACGACGGCCAGGCCTGGCTGGTCATGGAATGGATCAGCGGCCGTGATCTGCACCGCTGCCAGGACGAACCCGGCGGTGACCCGCAGGCCTGCCTGGCCCGATTCCTGCGGCTGGCCGAGGCCGTCAGCCATGCCCACCAGCGCCAGGTGGTACACGGCGACATCAAACCGGCCAACGTGCGCGTGGGCGACGACGGTCGCGTACGGCTGCTGGATTTCGGCGTGGCGCGCCTGGTCGCCGGCGAGGAAGAAGACTCACACAATCGGATTCGCGCGCTTACTCCAGCCTGGTCGGCGCCGGAGCTGCGCGCCGGCGATCCTGTATCGACCCAGTCCGATCTGTGGTCGCTGGGCGCGCTGCTGTACTGGATGTTGACCGGAGAGCGCTTTGAATCCAGCCTGGCCGACACCCCCCGCGTGTTGGCCGAGCAGCTCGGGCGAGACTGCCCGCGGCGCGAAGACCTGGCCGCCATCATCGCCACCGCAAGCGCACGCCTGCCCGAAGAGCGCTATCCCTCGGTTGCCGATCTTATTCGCGACGTCGAACACTACCGCCGCTGCGAACCGGTCATGGCGCGCGCGGCGTCGCGCCGCTACCTGGCCACGCGCTTTGTTCAGCGCAATCCCTTTGCGGTGGGCTTGAGCGCCCTGGCGGCGGTGCTGCTGCTGCTCGGCCTGACTGGCACAAGCTGGCAGGCGCGCCAGGCGGCACAGGAACGCGACCGGGCCCGCCTGGAAGCGAGCAAGACCGAGCGCGTGAGCGAATTTCTGGTGGGCCTGTTCGAAAACGCCGACCCCTGGAGCGCGCGCGAGCGGCAGCTCACGGCGCGCGATCTGGTTGATCGCGGCGCCGAGCGCATTCGCGTGCTCAAGGAGTCGCCGCAGGTACAGGCGGAAATGTATCAGGTGCTGGCCCGGGTCCATCGCGGCCTGGCCGACTACGACCAGGCCGAACGGCTGGCCGGTGAAGCCGTCGAAGTGCTCGAGAACGACCCTGATGCACCGCTCATTGCGCGCGCCCAAGCCTGGGCGACGCGGGCCGAAAGCCTGGGCTCTCAGGGCCGCTACCAGGAAGCCGAGCGGGCCCACCGCCGGGCGCTGAAACTGGTGGAAGGCGAATCGGCACCGGTGCGCGCCGGCTTCATGAACGGTCTGGGCCTGACGCTGTACTCGCTCGGCCGCCTGGACGAAGCCGAGTCGCTGTTCGAACGAGCGCTGGCCATCCGTACCGAACACCAGCCCGGCAGTGCCGAGCTGGCCGAGTCCTACAACAACATGGCCCTGCTCTACGCCACCGTCGACCGCCATGAGCTCGCGCGCGACTACTACGACCGCGCCATCGTCCTGCGCCGGCGCGTGCTCGGCGAAGACCACCCCACCACCAGCCTGTCGCTGACCAACCTGGCCACCCTGCTGGTCCAGACCGGTCAGGCCGAGGAGGCGTTACCGGCCTTTCGCGAAGCCCTGGCCATTCGCCGCAATGCCTTCGGCCCCAGACACCCGGCGGTTGCCAGCGTGCTCTACCAGATGGGCTGGGCGAACGCCAATCTCGAGCAGTACGACCAGGCCAGGCAATACTACGCGCAGGCCCTGGCCATTCGCCGCGATGTGATGGGCGACCACCATCCATCGGTGGCCGTGCTCTACAACGCCATGGCCAGCGTGGCGCGCGCCGACGGTCATTACGCCGAAGCGCTCGACCTGCTCGAGCAAGCGCTCGATATCTACCAGAACAGCTACGGCGCGCCTCACCACGACATCGCGCTGGTGCTGGGCAACCTCGGCGCCACACACATGGCGCTGGGCAATTTCGGGCAGGCCGCCGAATTGCTGGAGCAGGCGCTGTCGATGAACCGCGCCGCGCTGGGCGACCGCCACCACCACGTGGCCAACAACCTCAGCGCGCTGGCGGAGCTGTATCTGAAAAAGCGCGATCTCGAAATTGCCGCCGATTACGCTCACCAGGCGCTCGCCACTTATCGCAGGCTTGACCGGGACAGCTCACACCCGGCTGTAGCCAACGCGCAGCAGTTGCTCGACCGGATTGACGCCGGGCGCTGATCCCCGGGCCAGGACGGTCTTCATTGCTGAATTCCAGGGGCCTCGTGCCAGGCGCGCGGATCGACCCGAAAGCACTTCTGCATTTCCTCGAACAGCTCCGGGTGCTCGCGGGCGAGCTGGTACGGCTGCTCATAGAAGGTCTCGACCAGCACCGCAAAGAACTCCTGCGGCGCACTGGCGCCGTAATGGTCAAGCAAGGTGCGGGCGCCTTTGCTGGCCTGGCGCTGAAGCTGCTCGAACTCGCGCGTCATCACCCGCGCCCAGCTCAGGTAATGCGAGTGCTGGTTGAGAATCGGCGCGCCGTCGACCGCGCCACCGGCACCGTCGAGCTTGTGCGCGAACTCGTGCAGGATCACGTTGTGACCATCGGTCACGTCGCGGCTGCCCGCCAGGGCCGAATCCCATGACAGCACCACCGGCCCGCGATGCCAGGACTCGCCCAGGCGCGCCTGCTTGCCGACCGACCGCAGCAGGCCGTCGTAGCTTTCGTGCCGCGCCACGAAAGTGCTGGGGTAGATATAGATGGTGGAAAAGCCGGCATACTGATCGTGCGCCCGGTTGAGCAGCAGGATGCAGGCATTGCCGGCAATCGTCAGGCGCATCTCGTCGGTGACCTCCAGGCCCTGAAAACCGTAGAAGGTCTTGTCGTGCAGGAAAAGCCGGATATGCCCGTGCAGCTCTCGCCTGAGCTTGTCGGGCAGTCCGCGGTACAGCGGCACGTTGCGCTCGAGAATGTGCCGCCACTGTGCCGGCAGCGGCTTGCGGGAAATCTTCCGGCGCCGGTGGCGTCGCCAGCGCCCCCAGCCCCACCACAGCAGGGCCGCTGCGGGAATGATCAGCAGAATTTCCATCAGGCCCGCCCGCGCTCAGTCGCGCACGGCATCCTGCACCCACTGGAAGGCGTACCAGAAGTAATCGCCGCTGCCGTCGGCCGCCGGCGCGGTGCAATTGATCTTGTTGCGGCCGGTCGCGCCCTTGCCGTCCACTGCAATCTCCAGCCGGTGCGGCTGCCCTTCCGCGAAAGCTGTGGTCAGACGCTCGCCGCGGCTGGAGTAGCAGGCAAGCTGCCCGCGCCGATAGCCGCCATCGGCCAGCGTCAGATGCACGCGCTCGATCGGGCCGCGTACGCCATCGCCCGGCGGCCAGGGCTCGGCGGCTTTGACCGGCAGGGGCCGCGAATTGACGGCCAGTGAGAAACGATCCAGACCATCAAAACCACTGGCCATGGGGAAACGCGGCACCGCCAGGGCGTCGGTCATCGGCCCGACGGCGCCCGAGCGCTGGACCAGGCCGAAGTCGTGACTGGCGGCCACGATGTCGGCCAGCCTGATCGAATCCTCGCCATAGGGATAGGCGAACAGCCGTGATTCGGCCCCGATCTCGTCGGAAATCCTGCCACCGGCGCGCTCGATATCGGCGGCCACACGGGCGGCCCATTCGGCCTCGCTCTCGCCTTCGGCACGGGCGATCAGGTGGCCGTGGCTGGCGCTGTGGTTGCCGATGGCGACGCCGTCGGCGTGCAATTCACGAAGCTGCTGCCAGCTCATGTACGGCGAGTGCCCGGCGTCGACCGCATCGGTATTGACGAATACCGCAAACGGCCAGCCGCGCTTGCGCAGCCGCGGCCAGGCTTCGGCATGAACCGATTCGTAGGCGTCGTCAAAGGTGATCGCCACGACCTTGCCGGGCAGCGCCTCTTCGCCCCCGACGGCGGCTTCGAGAAGGCGCTTGAGCGGCCAGACCTCGAAATCATGTTCTTCGAGATAGTCCAGGTGCGCCTCGAAGCGCTCGGGGGTGACGCTGGTCGACGGCGGAGTGGCCTCGCTGACGTGGTGGTAGAGCAGGACGACGCCGTGCGCATTGCCCGCTGCCGCCGCCGGCAGCGCGCCGGCGAGCGCGATGATCAGGGCAGCCAGTCGCGTCATGGTCAGGCCTCTCCGATGGATGGCGCCGAGGCCGCAGCACTCGGCGGGCTGCCGACGGCCTGTCCGATCATGTCGCGGTTGACGCGAATGATCTGCTTGATCTCCTCGACGTAGGCTTCGCGCCGCTGCGAATAGCGGATCAGCCCGTCGGCCAGACTCAGCGCCCGCGGCTCCAGGCCTGCTTCGCGTTCGGCCTGGCGGATGCGGCGCAGAGGCAGATAGGAGGGATGGGTGTTGAGGTTGTTGATGTAGCGCCTGACCGACTCGCGCACCGAGTCGAAGGCAGCCACTTCGTGCCCCGCGCCGGCGTTACGTTTCTCGGGCACGATGCCGCAGCCGGCGGCATAACACCAGTGTCCGAACAGGTTGTTGCCCTGCCGCGCGAAACGCGAACGACCCCAGCCTGATTCCTTGGCCGCCTGCACCAGGGCCAGGGGCAGCGGCACGGTATCGACCCGGCGCAGCAGCAGCGCCAGGGTTTCCTCGCGCGACTCGCCCGGCCAGGCCAGCTCGTACTCGGCGGCCAGCTTCTTCATCCAGCGTCGGTCAAGCAGGCCAAGGCGCTGCCCGTCGTCCACTTTCGGCGCGATGGCGAGCAGATGCCGGCGCTGGTCGAGCACGCGCTCGTTCTCGGCCGCCACAATCGGGGCGAGAAAGTCGAAAAACGCCGCCTTGCGCTCGTCGACGCGCTCGATCTGACCAAAATCCGGCAGGGTGGTGTCGGCCTCCGGGCGCAGCAGGGCGTAGAGGGCCACCAGCACCATCGCCAGCAACACAACGCCTTCGCTGGCCCAGCGAGGCGGATGGCGGGAGGCCTGCTTCGAGGCTGGCAGATTGCTTGATTCGACTTCTTCTTTCATGTCCACAGCGTGCAGTCAGGCGCCAACGGCGCGTGTCTCTTGACCCCGGTTCCGGGCGGCCTGCTACTCTACCAACTCGAGAACGATGACGACGCGCCCGTAGCTCAACCGGACAGAGCACCAGGCTTCGAACCTGGGGGTTGGGGGTTCGAGTCCTCCCGGGCGCGCCAGTTCCCCGTGACCAGGTCGGTGCAGCTCGACCCTCTCTGCCGCGAATCAATCTCGGACGTTTTTCTGCTCCGGATCGTTGCGCCCGTACTGATCGTGGCTGGAGACCCAGTCGAGCGAGGAGATGGCCGCGGCCAGCGAGATCTCGCCGGCCAGGACGGTGCCCGCGATGATCTCGGCCAGGTGCATGACCTTGCCCGGGCCCCGGCAGTTCATGATGTCCAGGCCCTCCGACTGGGTGGCCAGGCCCGTGCCGCCGCCGACCGTGGCCACGATCAGTGACGGCAGGGTAATCGAGATGTAGAGGTCCTTTTCTTCGGTCAACTCGGTATGGAGGATCCCGGCCGAAGACTCGGCCACGTTGGCCACGTCCTGGCCTGTCGCGATGAAGATTGCCGTGATGGCATTGGCCGCGTGGCAGCCGTTGTTGTTGGCACCCGAGAGCATCGAGCCGATGTTGGCAATCTTCGAATGTGTGTGGAGCTGCTCGGTATCGGCATCCATGACCTCGCGCAGCACCTCGCGCCTGACCGTGCATTCGGCCGTCACGCGCTTGCCACGCGTGCGCATCATGTTGATCATGGAGGCCTTCTTGTCGGTCGCGAAGTTGGACTCGAGATAGAACTCCTTCACTTCGTCGCCGGCGTAGTTCTGCAGTATCCAGTTGCAGGCCGCGAAAGTGGCCTTGCCAACCATGTTCATGCCGGCCGCATCGCCGGTGGTGAAGTTGAAGCGCGTGTAGCAGAAGCGGCTGGCCAGGTAATAGTCGACGTACTTGAGCGTCACGAAGCGATCGGACTCGCTGCAAACCTCGCGCACGGCCTCGGTGCGCGCTTTCAGCCAGTCGGCAAAACGCCGCGCGGCGGCCGCGTCGGCAAAGCCGAACACCGGCGCGCGCTGCATGTTGTCGCCTACCACGGCGCACTTGACACCGCCGCACTCGCGGATGACGCGCATGCCGCGGTTGTAGGAGGCCACCAGGGTACCCTCGGTGGTGGCCAGCGGCACGTAGAATTCACCCTGGGCGTGCTCGCCGTGGACCAGCAGCGGCCCGGCAATGCCCAGCGGAACCTGGGCGGCGCCGGTAAAGTGCTCGATGTTGCCGCGTGTGGCCTTCGGGTCGAAAGAAAAGCGCGTGATGTGTTCGATATCGGCGCCGGTTCGTTTCTTCACGAAATTCTGGCGCGCGCCGATGATGCCTTCACCGTAATCGTCTTCGGGATCGCGGGGAATCGTGTCGGGATCGCGCCGATCCGACTGCAGCCGATCGCTGACCGAGACCGAGAGCCTGCCGAACGGCGAGGCCCGAAAGACCAGCTCGATCTCGTGCTCACCTTCGGCCAGCGCTTCGATCGCCAGCTCCAGCACCAGCAGGGTGCCGAGCGGAAAATCTAGCCCGTCGCCGGACAACAGGTCCGGCAGGCTCCGCCCCGGCTGCCCGTCCACCGACAGGCGAATGCGCTCGGGCGCGATCTCCTCGCCGTCGAGTCGCACCCGATCCACCGCCTCGAGCCGCGCCGGGCTGAGCCGGTTCTTGATCGAGAAACAAACGCCGGCTTCGGTATTGCGCAGGCTCGCGCGATTGTAGAGCCGCTTGAGCAGGGCTTTGGGAACAAAGCGCATCATCCTTGCATCCTCCGGCGCCACCGGGGCGCCCGCGGTAACCAATTGCGTTGATCATAGACCACCGGCCATCCGCGACCCTTGCTCCAGATCAATCCGGTAGTGCCAGTAGTGTCGACTGGCAGACACTGGCATAATACAAACACATAGGGAGTTCGCAATGGCAATCGCGAACCGTGAAACACCGCGCACGAACACACGCCGCCCGACCCGTCGGGGCCGGGCGCTTCAGGGGGCCGGGGACGCCGTGAACAAAGCGCACAGGAAACAGGCCTTTCTCACCCGCGACGGCATCGCCAACATCCTGCGCCTGGGCAGTCTGCTCGCCATCGCCGTAGGCCTGTTCGCCATGGCCTCCGGCGGCGTGATGATCTATCTCAACCTCACCGCCCAGCTCGAGCTGGAACGCGCCGACCGAACGGCCGCTCGGCAGGCCGACCTTATTGCCCGAGCGCTGGCGGAAATCCAGACCAGCTTGCGCGACGCCAGCGTGGTCGATGCTGCCCGTTTGGCGACGGCCAGCGGATCGCGCTCCAGCGAGGCCTTGCGCGCGGCCCTGCGCCAGCGCGGCGTGGTCAGCATTCTTGACGCCCGGGTACTGCCCGGCGAGATTGACGCGTTTGCCATAAGCAACGACACCAACCTGGATTTTGCCGCCAGCGAGATGGTCATCGAGGCCATCCGCAATCAGCGCGCCGAAGTTCGCGTCCTGCAGCCTGGCACGCCAGACGAGAGCCTGGTTTTTGCCCAGACCCTGCCGGGCGACAGCGGCGTGCTGCTGCTGCGCCTGACGGTGAGCATGCTCACCAGTCTGGTCGAGCCGGTTGAAGCGCTGGACTTTCTGGCACTGGCCCAGCCCGACGGCGACAAGCACACGCTGCTGAGCGCCAGCGGCCGCTCCACCACGGCGCCCATCCGCGAAATCTCCCTCGACGGCAGCACGCTGGTACTGCAGTGGAGCCGGGCAGTGACTCATGCGCCGCTGGCCAATCGCAACGCCGTGATTCTGGGCTGCTCGGGGGTGATCGTGCTGATGATCGGCCTGCTGCTGCGCCGACGCACCCGGCTGGCCCGATATCTGGGCGGCGTAGCGGGCGCGGGTGAGCCCGAAGCGATCGCTGCCACACCACCCCGGCAACAGCCGCCCGGGACTCGCGAGAAAAAGTCATCCGCTCCGGCGCACAAGACGGTGGTGCTCGAACCGGAACCGGTCAGGCAGGCAGGCGACGCCGAGCCCGGGCCGGCCGAAGGCGAACCGCCCACCGTCATCGCTCCTTCACCTGATCTGCCCGAATGGCTGCGTGGCGACATGGAGGCCGATCTGGACGAACTGGCACAAACCAGCCCCGGGCTGGAGTCCACTCATCCGGCGGCCGGCATGCCGTTGTCCGACCCGGGCAGCGACCCTGACGATGAGCTGCTGGAAGACTTCGACACCTATCAGGGCGTCGATCCCTCGCTGTTCCGACCCGACGGCATCTACGGCCAGGTCGGCGAGGAACTGGCCATCTCCGACATGGTGATTCTCGGCCAGGCCATTGGCACGGAGGCCGGCGAACAGGGCCTGCGCCGCATCTGTGTCGGACACGATGGCCGCGCCTCGGGCCCGGAGCTGCTCGCGGGGCTGATCCAGGGCCTGAGCGTGAGCGGTATCGACGCAGTCGAGCTGGGGGCCACACCGGCCCCGGTGGTGTGGTTCGCGGCCATGCGCCTGCAGCAGGCCGGCGGCGTGGTCGTGACCGGCGGCGAGCGCGCCGAAGACATCAACGGCGTGGAAATCGCTTTCGCCGGCCGCTGGTTCGGGCGCGAGGAGCGCCGCAACCTGCTCGATCGCATCCGCAACCAGGAGTACGCCACCGGCGCCGGCGAGCACACGCGCAGCAACGAAGCGGCCAGCTACCGTGAACAACTGGCCGCTCACCACCGCCTCAAGCGGCCGCTGCGCGTGGTGCTCGATTGCGGCGGCGCAGTCAACGGGGCGCTGGCACCGAAGCTGCTCGAATCGCTGGATGTCGACGTCATTGCGCTCAACGCCGATGCCGAAACCCGGGCCGACCAGGTGGCGGCATTCGACAGCAAGGCGCGCGAGCAGGATCTCAAGCTTTGCGTCGAGAACTTCGCCGCCGATCTGGGACTGGCTCTCGATCGCAACGGCAGCCGGCTGCGCGTTGTCACGGCCGGGGACAACACAGTCCAGAGCGCACGGCTGGCCACGCTGCTGGCAGGCGATCTGGCCGAAGGCAGCGAGGAGCCGGTCGTGGTGGCCGACCCGGCGCTGGCCGCCCATCTGGCCGCGGGCCAGCGGCAGGATATCCATCTCATCGCGCAGGCAGGCGATGCCGTGGCCGTGCAGCAGAGCCTGTGCGATCGCGGCGCTGAGCTGGGCCTGCACAGCAACGGCACGGTTTGCAAGGCCGGCGACTGGCACGGCCTGCCCGACGCTTTCCACGCCGCCGTCTGGCTGCTGGCCATACTGGCCGCCGAAGAACGTCCCGTCCGGGAGACCCTGACCGGCGCGAAACCGGGTACGGACAGCAATAAATAGCGACCCTCGCCCGCAAACAGCCAATAAAAATGTGATTTATTTCTCATATTTAATGAGTTAAGATGGATTGACCTCAGGCTCCCGGGGGCCGCTTTGGGTCAGATCAGCAGCCACGACTACACCAGCGTCATCGGCCGCGCGTTCGGCAACTTCATTGTTGTGCGCGAACTCGGTCGCGGCGCCATGGGCGCGGTGTTCATCGGCTACCAGAAATCACTCAAGCGCCAGGTGGCTATCAAACTGCTGCCCAAGGCGCTGGCGCGCAGCGAGTCGGCCCGCCAGCAGTTTCGCGACGAGGCCGAGACCATCGCGGTACTCAACCATCCTCACATCATCACCATCTTCGAGAGCGGCGAAGACGACGAATACTTCTACCAGGTCATGCAGCTCGTCGAGGGCCGGGACCTGGCCCGCATACTGGCCCGGCTCCGACGCCACCCGGTGCCCGGCCGGCGCTGCCTGCCCATACATCACACCATTCGCCTGGTCGGCGAGGTACTCGACGGGCTGGAGTTCGCGCACCAGGAAGGCGTCATCCATCAGGATCTCAAACCCGCCAATATTCTTGTGGAGGACCGCAGCGGACGGGCGCTGATTGCCGACTTCGGCATCGCCAAGACCCGCCAGATCGAGTTCTACGCCCGCGGCCTGGTGGTGGGCACGCCGCAGTATCTTTCACCCGAGCAGGCCTCGGCCGAGGACACCGACCGACGCACCGACATCTACTCGATGGGCGTGATCCTGTTCGAGCTGCTGGCCGGCCGGCTTCCTGTCCGCAACGAGTCGGGCAAGCAGACAGTGGTGCGCAAGATCAAGCAGCCCGATTCCTTCTTCACCCGGGCGCCTTCGGCCTGTTCCCCGTGGATCGATGCGGCAATGGAAGAAATCATTTTCAAGGCCACGGCGACCGAGCGCAGCAAGCGCTTCGTCAGCGCCCGGGCTTTTGGTCAGTCGCTGCGGCGCTGGGCCGATGCACAGCAGCGAAGAGCCGCGCCATGAGCCAGCAGCCGGCAGCCCATAACCTGGACGCGCGCACGGCCGAGCTGATCGCCCGCCAGCTCAACTCCGCCTATATGAACGCCTGCGGCTTCGGCGTAGACCATCCCACCACCGCACGGGCGCTGGAAACCTTTCACGCCACCCTTGCCGGCGCGCTGGCCCGGGACCCCTCGCTGTCGCTGATTCTCGACCGCGGCACCCTGTTTGTCGAAAAGCATCCCGTCGGCGCACGCTTCAACCCCAGGCGCATGATCGACTCGTTCAACGAGATGGGTCTGGAGTCGATCACCTTCAGCAAGGGCTTCAGCGAATCCGACGCCAAGGCGCTGGTGACCGTGCTCGCCAAGCTGCTCGAGTATCCCTCGCTGGACGCCGCCGAGGCCGAGCTCAAACCACGCCAGTCCGGCGCAATTCAATTCAACTACATCGTCTATCGCAAGGTCACCTCCGACCAGAAGGTGGTCGGCAGCGATGATGCCGGCATCGACCTCGGCGAATCGGTCAAACGCAAGAAACCAAAGGAATTGGTCTCGGCCGCAAGCGAACGCGTTCTCGGGCAGCTCGAATCCTATTTCTCGCTCAGCCAGCTTGCCGGCGACCCCGACGCGGCCGCCCAGCAACTGACCGAATCGAGCGGCAGCAGCAGCGACCACCGCACCCGCCTGATCGAGCATCTCAAGCGCCTGGTGCGCGAGGTCGAGATGGGCGGTGGCGATATCGAAGGCCTGTCGCCTGAGCAGTTGTTCACGGCCGTGAGCGCGCTGCGCCAGCGCCTGCACAAGTCGGTCTCGGCGCACGAGGACATCGACCGCATCATGGCCGCCGGCGACGAAGTGGTCAGCGAGGTCGACGAGCTGACCTATTCCACTCTGGTCAGCCTGGTGCGCGAGGAATACCGCGGCGGCCAGTTTTCGGTCGAGCGCATGGCCCAGATCATCAACCGCATGCTGCCCGACGCCGGCGACCTCAAGCGTCTGCTGCCCAGGCTGCGCAAGGGCCTGATCGAAGAAGGCATGCCGCTGGACCAGTACAACCAGCTCGTCCACAAACTCTCCAACGAACTCAGGGGCGAGCACCTGGTCAGCGCGCTCGAGGCCGGCGCGGAAAGCGTTGGCATGGATATCGAGGAGATCGTGCAGAGGATCCAGGATGATCCTGCCGAGGCTGCCCGGCTGGTGGTGCTGGCCGGCGAGCTGCGACAGAGCGGAGCCAGCGACCGCAACCAGTTGTCGGCGGCGTTCACCGACTACATCGAGCGCGTCAGCCAGAAGCTCGCCCTGAGCCGCTACTCGCAAGGCGAGTCGCTCGAGCCCGGCACCCTGGGCGATCAGATCGAGCGGGTGCAAAAGGAGCTGATCGAACACATGGGCCGGGGCGGCATGTCGCCCGAAGCCTCCAGGCAGCTCGAACAGGCGCTCGAAAAGCGCATGCCGCAGCTGCGCGAGAGCAGCAAGATGGAACTGTTCGAACGCATGCTTGGCGGCAGCGAACAGCTTACCGGCACCCTCGTGCTCGACTGGCTGGAAAAGCAGGTTGAAAGCCGGGACGAGCTCGAAGCGCTGGGCCAATCCATCATCGAGCGGCTCGAGAGGCATGGCTACAGCCCGCAGCAGGCAAGCGGCCTGGTCGACAAGCTGGCCGAGCGCTTCGACAGCCGGGACGAACCACCCCGGCTTCCGCCGTCGGTGCTGAGCGTCAACAACACAGCGCTTTTCCTCAAGCACGAGGTCAAGAGCGCCCAGCGCTACGGCAACCCGTTTTCGGTCATCAAGCTGCTGGTCGAGTGGCTGGTACCAGGCGACGGTGGCCCGCCCAGGCGCCCGCGCAGGAGCGACATGCGCGATCTGCTGCCCGAGCTCTATTTCCGCATCGTCCGCCTGGCCCGCGACCTGGATCTGGTCGGCTCGCTGGAGAAGACACAACGCGCCGTACCATTCATCATCCTGCCAATGACCGATGAAGCCGGCGCAAAAATCTTTTGCCAGCGCCTGCTCGACGTCCTGACCGAATTCCCCTTCCGCCTCGACAGCGGCGAATACACGCTTGCCTGCACCGTCGCCGCCATCGGCTTCGACACCGAAACCGACAAAGACGCCAGCTCTTTCGTCCACCGCCTCAACAAGGTCTGCCAGGCCAACCGCGCCGACACCGCCAGACAGGCAGCCCAGAGCCCGGCGAAATCTCAGTAGCCTACCAGCGGCTCCTGGATGCTCGTCGCATCAAAGGGATTGACTACGCGGACGCGGCCGTAGCGTTGGCCAGCGTTTAGATCCTCGCTGTAGAGAACGTCGGCGCCAGCCAGTTCGGCCGCTGCCAGGATCGCGCCGTCCCAGTACGAAATACGAAAGCGTTCGCTGATTTCGGCGCCAACCTTGACCAGCGCCGCGTCAACGGCAATACAGGGGAACGCTTCAAGCTGCTCGATCCAGGCAAGCGCCTGTTCGGCTGGCAATGGCGCCTCGAGTTTCCGCGTCACGGTGACGTAGAACTCCTGCAGCACCTGGGCCGACAGCGCGAAGTGGATTCTCTCGATCAAAGACAGGGCACGCTGGCGTTTTTCCGTGGCGGCGCGGTCAGCGACAGCGGCATAGACCAAAACGTTGGTATCAAGGAAGCCTTCAACGCGCATGGAGATCGTCGCGCTGCCACTGCGCCGATCCAATACGCGCCTGCGATGATTCGCTCAGCTCCCGAATCCGCCTGCGGGCATGGCCGGCGCGGTCGGAGTGCTCGCTGATGCGCGTGAGGTAGTCACGCACCATCGCGTTGACTGTGGTATCTCGTTCGGCAGCGTAGCGCCGCACCTCGGCCAGAATCTGCTCATCAATGCTCAGGGTAATGTTTTTCATGAAGCACAGTTTATGTGGTGCTGTGTATCGAGTCAACGATCCGCCCGATGGCGGGCTGCTCTAGAATGCACGCATGGATTTCGATACCCTGCGCAATCTGCGCGACGCCCACGGCGGCTGGCGGCTGCTGCTGGCCGATCACGCGCCGATGATCATCAGCTTTCTGCACCACTGCTTCATCGAGTCGAACGTGCGCGCCATGAGCGAGGGCGAGCTTGTCACCCGCCTGGACGACCACCTCGCCGGCATCCGCGAGGTGGCCGGCGAGGACCGCTTTCCGCGCCCGGCGCTGGCCTACCTGAGCGACTGGGCGGACGACCGGCGCGCCTGGCTGCGGCGCTACTACACCAGCGACAGCGACGAGGCCCACTACGACCTGACGCCGGCCGCCGAGAGCGCGATTCGCTGGCTGTCCGGCCTGGAGCAGCAGCAGTTCGTCGGCGCCGAGTCGCGCCTGATGACGGTGTTCGACCTGCTCAAGCAGATCGTCAGCGGCGCCGAGACCGACCCGGCCGCGCGCATCGCCGAACTCGAGGCCCGGCGCGAGGCCATCGACGCCGAGATCGAGCGCATCCGCGGCGGCGAGCTGTCGTTGATGGACGACACCCAGCTCAAGGAGCGCTTCCTGCAGATGGCCGACACCGCCCGCGCCCTGCTGGCCGACTTTCGCCAGGTCGAGGACAACTTCCGCCGGCTCGACCGCCAGGTGCGCGAGCGCATGACCTGGTTCGAAGGCGGCAAGGGCGAGGTGCTCGAAGAGGTTTTCGGCGAGCATGACGCCATTGCCGACTCCGACCAGGGCCGCAGCTTTCGCGCCTTCTGGGATTTTCTGATGTCGCCGGCCCGCCAGAACGAGCTCAGCGAGCTGCTCGAGAAGATCTTCGAGCTCGAGGCGGTTGTCGAGCTCCGGCCCGACCGCCGCCTCAAGCGCGTGCACTACGACTGGCTGGAGGCCGGCGAGGTCACCCAGCGCACGGTCGCGCGGCTGTCCGAACAGCTCAGGCGCTTTCTCGACGACCAGGCCTGGCTGGAAAACCGCCGCATCATGGAGCTGATCCGCAGCCTCGAGCGCAAGGCCGTGGCCGTGCGCGAAAAGCCGCCGCGCCGGCTCGACCTGCGCCTGGACATGCCCGTGCCCGAGCTCGATCTGGTCATGGACCGGCCGCTGTTCAGCCCGCCGCTGCGCCCCGACATCAAGGACGAGGTCGAGCTGGCCGACGACCGCCTGATCGACGCCGAAGCGCTGTTCGACCAGACCCATGTCGACCGCCAGGCGCTGGAGGCCGGCATCCGCCGCGCCCTGCAGGATCGCGACCAGATCAGCCTGGCCGAGCTTCTCGACCGCCAGCCGCTGGAAGAAGGCCTGGCCGAGCTGGTTACCTATCTGGCGATCGCCACCGACGACGACGGCGCGCTGATCGACGATGGCCACACCGAGACCGTCACCTGGACCCGGGCCGACGGCCAACGGCGCCGCGCCCGGATGCCTCTGGTAGTATTTTCGCGATGACCGACACGCACGCCAATCCGGCGCCCGATCCCCGCCTGTCGCTGCCGCTGATCGCGCTGTTCAAGGGCGTGGTCTACGCCGACCAGGGCCACGAGAACTGGCAGAACCTGCTCGAGCGCCAGGCCGCCATCGCCGATCACGTGGCGGTGCTCGGCCTGGAGCTGATCGTCGACGAGGCCGAAGGCTACGCCTTTCTGCGCCAGCAGACAGGCGAGGATCGCGAGACCGAGCTGCCGCGGCTGATGGCGCGCCGGCAGCTGAGCTATCCGGTCAGCCTGCTGCTGGCCCTGCTGCGCAAGAAACTGGCCGAGCACGACGCCGGCGGCGGCGAGCTGCGTCTGGTGCTCTCGCGCGAGGAAATCGTCGATCTGGTGCGCCTGTTCCTGCCCGATTCGGCCAACGAGGCCAAACTGATCGACCGCGTCGGCATGGACATCAACAAGGCCGTCGAGATGGGTTTTCTGCGCAAGCTCCGAGGTCAGGACAACCAATATGAGGTCCGGCGCATTCTCAAGGCCTACGTCGACGCACAGTGGCTCTCCGAACTCGATGCCCGCCTCGGCGAATACGCCGAGCACGCGGCCGAAGACTGAAACCATGGAAGAAGGACTGGCCCTCGACTTTGCCACCGACGACGCCCGCGCCGGCTATCGCCTGCACCGCGTCGAGCTGCTCAACTGGGGCACTTTCGACCGCCAGGTCTGGCGGCTGACGCCCGACGGCGACAACTGCCTGGTCACCGGCGATATCGGCTCGGGCAAGTCCACGCTGATCGATGCCGTCACCACGCTGCTGATACCGGCCCAGCGCATCACCTACAACAAGGCCGCCGGGGCCGAGTCGCGCGAGCGCTCGCTCAGATCCTACGTGCTCGGCCACTACAAGTCCGAGCGCGGCGAGACCGGACTATCGGCCCGGCCGGTGGCGCTGCGCGACCACAACAGCTACTCGGTCATTCTCGGCCACTTCTACAACGAGGGCTTCGATCGCCACGTCTGCCTGGCCCAGGTCTTCTGGATCAGCGACAGCCGCGGCCAGCCCGAGCGCTTTTACGTTGCCGCCGACCGACCGCTGTCGATCGCGGAGCACTTTTCCGGCTTCGGCCACGAGCTCAAGGATCTGCGCAAGCGCCTGCGCGGCCTCGAACACGTCGAGCTGCACAACGCCTTCCCGGCCTACGGCGCCAGCCTGCGGCGCAAGCTCGGCATCGGCAGCGAGCAGGCGCTGGAGCTGTTCAACCAGACGGTGTCGATGAAGTCGGTCGGCAACCTGACCGAGTTCGTGCGCGAGCACATGCTGCAGGCCGCCGATACCGAGCGGCGCATCGACGAGCTGATTCGCCACTTCGAAGACCTCAATCGCTCGCACGAAGCCGTCCTCAAGGCGCGCGCCCAGATCGAGGCGCTCACACCGGTTGTTTCAGACGCCGACGACTACGCCGGGCGTAGCCAACAGGTCGAACGACTGCGCGGCTGCCGCGACGCCCTCACCCCCTGGTTCGCCAGCCTGAAGATCGAGCTGCTCGATCACCGGCTCGAAGACCTGGCGCGCGAGCAGGCCAGCGTGCAGGGCAAGGTCGATGAGCTCAAGCGCCGCCGCGGCGAGCAGCGCCAGCAGCGCGACGAGCTGCGCCAGGCGATTGCCGACAACGGCGGCGACCGGTTAGAGCGTATCGAGGAGGAAATCGAGCGCCGCCGGGCTGAAAAGGGCGAACGAAAGCGCGAGGCCGAACGCTACCAGGAGCTGACCCGCCATCTGGAGCTGCCCGACGCCCGCGATGGCGACACCTTCCGCGACAACCGCAGCGCGCTGCTCAAGCTGCGCGAGCAGGCCGAAAGCCGGCAGGCCGAGCACCAGAACGAGCGCACCGATCAGTCGGTGGCCGTGCGCGAGCTGCGCGGCCAGCACGACGAAATCGACGCCGAACTGACCTCGCTGAAGGCGCGGCGCTCCAACCTGCCCGCGGCCATGCTGGCGCTGCGCGACAAGCTGTGCCGGGCGCTGGAGCTCGAACCCGACGATCTGCCGTTTGCCGGCGAACTGATCCAGGTACACGACGAGGCGCGCGACTGGGAAGGCGCCATCGAGCGCCTGCTGCACGGCTTTGCGCTGTCGCTGCTGGTACCCGACGAGCACTACCGAGCCGTCGCCGAGTGGGTCGACGCCACCCGCCTGCGCGGCCGGCTTGTTTACTACCGCGTGCGCGAAGCGCGCGCGGCCAGCCACGACAGCCCGCATCCCGACGCGCTCAGCCGCAAGCTTTCAATTCGCAGCGACAGCGGTTTCTACGCCTGGCTCGAGCGCGAGCTCAACCGCCGATTCGACCACGTCTGCTGCGAGGACATGGACCGCTTCCGGCGCGAGACCCGCGCGATCACCCGCGCCGGCCAGGTCAAAACCGGCGGTGCGCGTCACGAAAAGGACGATCGCCACGCCATCGACGATCGCACCCGCTACGTACTGGGCTGGAGCAACGAGAGCAAGATTCGCGCTCTGGCCACCCAGCGCGACGGGCTGGAAAAGCGCATTCAGGAAGCCGCCGGCGCTATTGCCCGCCTCGATGAAAAGCTCAAGGCCCTCGGCGAGCGCCTGGGCGATATCAGCCGGCTGGAGATGTTCGAGGACTTCCAGCGGCTGAACTGGCAGGCCCCGGCCGCCCGCATCAACGAGCTCGAGGCCGAATCACGCGCCCTGCGCGAGGAATCGGACGTGCTCAAAACCCTGCGCGAGCAGCTCGACAAGCTGGAAGGTGAAAGCGAAGACACCGAAAGCCGGCTCGAACGGCGCCAGAAACAGCTCACCACCGCCGAGGAACGCGCCCGCAACGCCAGTGAAAGCCGGACCGAGGCCGAAGCGCTTCTCGCCGAGCTCGACGAGGCCGAGCGCGAGCGGTGGTTCGGACAACTGGCCGCGCTGCGCGAGGACGCCCTGGGCGATCGGGCCATCAATCTCAACGGCATCGAGGCGCGCCAGCGCGAGTTCCGGGCCTGGCTGACCGCCGGCATCGACCGCGAGGACAAGGCCATCGGCCGGCTCAACGACCGCGTCATCCGCGGCATGCAGGACTTTCACCACCGCTGGCCGCAACAAGTGCGCGAGGCCGATATCAGCGTGGATGCCGCCGGCGAATATCGCCGCTTGCTCGAGAGCCTGCAAAGCGACGACCTGCCGCGCTTCGAAAACCGCTTCAAGGAACTGCTCAACGAAAACACCATCCGCGAGGTGGCCGGCTTCCAGGCCCTGCTGCACCGCGAGCGCGAGCAGATCCGCGAGCGCATCGAGACCATCAACCGCTCGCTGCACGAGATTGATTATGAAAAGGGCCGCTACATCCGCCTGCTGGCCGAAACCGCCAGCGACGCCGACGTGCGCGAGTTTCAGCAGAAGCTGCGCGCCTGCACCGAGGGTGCCATCACCGGCTCGGAAGATACCCAGTACTCCGAGCAGAAATTCCTGCAGGTGCGCGATATCATCGACCGCTTCCGCGGCCGCGAAGGATCGGCCGAGCTCGACCGGCGCTGGACGCGCAAGGTCACCGACGTGCGCAACTGGTTCGTGTTCTCGGCCTCCGAGCGCTGGCGCGAGGACGACCGCGAACACGAGCACTACGCCGACTCGGGCGGCAAGTCCGGCGGCCAGAAGGAAAAGCTGGCCTACACCGTGCTGGCCGCCAGCCTGGCCTATCAGTTCGGACTGGAGTGGGGTGAAAAGCGCTCGCGCTCGTTTCGCTTCGTGGTCATCGACGAAGCCTTCGGGCGCGGCTCGGATGAGTCGGCCCGCTACGGCTTGGAACTGTTCGGCCGGCTCAACCTGCAGCTTCTGATCGTCACGCCGCTGCAAAAGATCCACATCATCGAACCCTTCGTGGCCAGCGTCGGCTTTGTCCACAATCCCGATGGCCAGCAGTCGATGCTGCGCAACCTCAGCATCGAGGAATACCGCGCCGAACGGGCTGCGCGCAAGGCCGCCGCTTCCGCGCCGGCGCCGTGAGCGGCTGGACCACCTCCAGAGACCTCGTCGCGCAGGTTCAGAAGCACTGGGATTCAGGCCGCCTGCTGGCCGAGCGACTGGAGACCGACAGCACGCTGTTTCCGCTCAAGCTGCGACTGCGCAAGCCCGTTTCGCGCGATCTCACCGACCGTTTCGAGGCCGTGCGCGCCTGGGTCGGCGAGCTCGCCGAGCATTCGCGCGAGCGCCGCGGCTATGGCTACGAGATCCAGTGGCGCACCATCAACCACCGCACCCTGGGCCGCAATGATCTGCCGGGAGCCGTCGTGGTGCCGGGCGCCGACGATGCCCTGCGGCTGATCCGCAAGACCCGCCAGGCACGGCAGTTCGACGAGCTGACCGATGACTTGCTGGCAGAATTGTCCGACCTGCGCGGCTGGCTTAGCCGGCGCCCGCTCGAGGCCCTTCGCCGCGCCGACGAATGGCCGCGCCTGAAAGCCACCCTGCGATATTTTCAGCGCCATCCGCGCCCCGGCGCCTATCTGCGCCAGCTCGATATTCCCGGCGTGGACACCAAGTTCATCCAGGCCCGGCGCGGGCTGGTCGGCGAGCTGCTCGATGAAATCCTGCCGGAAGAGGCCATCGACGCCCACGCGCGCGGCGCGCGCAACTTCAACCGCCGCTTCGGGCTGGAAAGCCGCCCGGTGCTGGTGCGCTTTCGCATACTCGACCCGGCGCTGGCGCTGTCGGGCCTGACCGACCTGTCCGTGCCGGCCGCCGAATTTGCCCGCCTCGATCTGCCGGTCGACGAGGTCTTCATCACCGAAAACGAAATCAACGGCCTGGCCTTCCCCGACCATCCGCGCGCCATCGTCATCTTCGGCCTGGGCTACGGCCTGGAGCGCCTGGCCGGCATCGACTGGCTGGCGCGCGGCCGCTGCTGGTACTGGGGCGATATCGACACCCACGGCTTCGCCATCCTCAACCGCCTGCGCCACTATCTGCCCCAAGCGCGCTCGTTCCTGATGGACCGCGCCACACTCGACGCCCACCGCGAGCTGTGGGGCCAGGAGCCGGACGAACACCGCTTCCTGGGCAAGCTCGACCGCCTGGACGAAGCTGAACAGGCGCTCTATCAAACCCTGCGCGACGACCGCCTGGCCAACCGCCTGCGGCTGGAGCAGGAACATGTCCGCTTCGCCTGGCTGAAGGACTTTCTTGCCGACATTCAAAAGGATTCATCGGGCGGCTAACCAAGCGCCCCGGTGCTGCATACCGCGGTGCCGACACCTGAGCAAAAGGTCCGCCGGACTGAAACGTATCCCGTACGGGACAATATGGCGTTCATCTCGGCCAGTAGACGAAATTTATCCCGATCGGTACATTATGGTGTATCATCAAGTGAAACTCGAGAAATAATCCCGCTCGGTAAAAATGGCTTTCCATAGACTCCCCAATTCGCCTGTTCCCACGCCCACTGAACTGGGTGCGGTGTTGCGCGCCCAGCGCAAATCCCAGGGCCTGACGCTGGAGCAGCTTTCGGGCCTGAGCGGACTGGGCATGCGCTTCCTGTCGGAGCTCGAGCGCGGCAAGGCCACCGCCGAGCTGGGCAAGACGCTGGAAGTCGCACAGCTTCTCGGGCTGGACTGCTATCTGCTGCCGCGCTCGCAATCGCTTTCACTGCAAAGGCAAGTCGACAATGGCGACCCGGAGTGACCCAGACCGCCTCGGCGTCTGGCACGCGGGGCAGTCCGTGGGCGAACTGTGGCGGGACGAGCAGGATCGGATCGGCTTTGCCTACCATCCCGGCTGGCTCGAACAGGGCTTCCCCATCGGGCACATACTGCCGCTCCGGCCGAGTGCTTTCGATGCCACTGGCGGCAAGGCGCACGCCTGGTTCTCCAACCTGCTGCCGGAAGGCGCCGCACGTGAGCGAATCGTTCGACATCTGGGCCTGGCCGACGATGACTTCCTGCTGCTTCGCGCGATCGGTGGCGATTGCGCCGGAGCGCTCAACATCCTGCCAATTGAACAATCGCCGGACGATCTTGGCGGCTCGATCAGGCTTGGCGATCGTGAATTTCAGCGGATGCAGCAGCAGCGTGGACAGGGCATCCTGCCACGGCCGACTGAGGGCAACGCCAGCGCCCCGCGCCTGTCTCTGGCCGGGGCTCAGGCCAAGTGCCCCGTGCTGATCGAAAACGGCGAGTGTCGCCTGCCCTGGGGCGCAACGGCTTCTTCGCACATCCTCAAGTTCGAGCTGCCGCAGTGGCGCCATGTCCCCGTGTTCGAGATTTTCCTCAACCGGATCGCCAGGAGCATCGGTCTGCCGGTACCGGCCACCCGCCTGCAAGAGCGCCACGGACACCGATACCTGGTTGTCGACCGCTACGATCGCGAACTCGAGGGCGGCGACTGGCATCGCCTGCACCAGGAAGACTTCTGCCAGATCGCCGGCCTGCGCGCCACGCGCAAATACCAGGCCGACGGCGGGCCCGGCCTGGCTGACTGCGCGCAATGGATCAGGCAAACAAGCGAACGGCCGGCCGAGGATCTGCTGTATCTGCTCCGCTGGCAGATCTTCAACTGGCTGGCCGGCAATTCAGACGGCCACGCAAAAAACCTGTCTCTCCTTCAGGTGCAGCGCAACACCAGCCGCTGGCGGCTGGCGCCGTTCTACGACCTGGCCTGCACTCGCGCCTGGCCCAACCTGGACCACTGCCTCGCCATGAACGTCAGCGGCGAAGCCGACCCCGGTCGCATACGCGCGCAACACTGGCACGCGCTGGCCGAGTCAATCGGAATGCGGCCCCGCTTCGTGGCCGGCGAGATTGCCGACATGGTCGACGCGATCGACAAGGCCCTGCCGGAGGTTCGCGAAGATCTGGAAACGGGACACGGTCCCTTGCCGATGCTGCAGCAGCCCGAGAAGATCATCCGGACTCGGCTGCGCAACGCCAAAAGCTGAAGCTGCCCAGAGGCAAAAAAAGCTGCTGGCCAGGGATAGTGCTCAGCCAGCTGCCAGCCACCCGGCGATCGGCCGCTTTGCCGGCGGGTCAGCAGGCCAGCGATTCCAGGGCGCGACCGGGATCAAGTACGGGGATGTTTCGCCACGGGTCAAGCACCAGCCGGTCAACTGTCATCGGCGAGCAGTTCTGCCAGCTTCGCCTCGGTCAGCTCGCTAGCGGAAGCCTCCTCGCGCATGGCCTCCACGGTGGCCGCCAGGCGGTCCCAGGCCAGACCCCGCAAACGCTGATATTGTTCCTCGGACATCAGCCGCTGGCCTGTCGCGCCTTGCGCCGGCGCTTGTTGGCGGCGAAAGCAATGCCCTGGGCGTTGAGATCGATATCCGTTTCCAGCAGCGACCAGGTGTCAGCGTCGGAACCAAGGCTTCCGCGGCCGTCGAGCAGGCCGGCAAAGTAGTCGCGCACACGCGCTCGGCAGTAGTCGGTCAGCGCCTCATCGGGCAGATCGCTGGCCTCGGCGTCGTCGCGCAGGCGCTCGGCAAAATCCAGGTGGCGCGTGAGCTGGCCGGCCGCGTTGTCAATATCGGTCACGGCCCCGAAATGCGTCAGGTACAGGCAGCTCGGGCGCTCGTCGACCAGCCTGCCAACCGCCTCGCGCGCCAGCTCGGGCTCGAAGTCCGTCGGGCTGGTCGACGGAAACGCGAACGTACCTTCCCCCTGCAAGGCCGGATAAACCAGCCCGAAGGCATCGCCGGCAAAGATCGCACCCGAGGCGCTGTCGGCAATGCAGAAATGATGATTGGCGTGGCCGCGGGTATGCAGAAAGCGAAGCTCGCGCGTGCCGAACTGCAATGTCTGTTCGTCGTCCATCACCTGCACGCGCTCTTCGGCCACCGGCTCGATGCTGCCGTAAATGCGCTTGAATTCTTCTTCGCCGTAAACCGCCGAGGCGCTGGCCACCAGCTTCGTCGGATCGATCACGTGGGGGGCTGCGCGCGGATGAGCCACGACGGTCGCATTCGGGCAGGCCCGAGCCAGCTTCGAGGTGCCGCCGGCGTGGTCGAGGTGCACATGGGTAATGATCAGGTACTCCACCTGCTCAGGCGTCAGCCCCTGCTCCTCGAGTGAAGCCAGCAGCCGCGGCACGGCGGCGTTGGTGTTGTTGTCGACAAACGCCGCGCGATCGCCCTCGACGATCAGATAAGCAGCTGCTACTTCCGGGTAGCCGAGATAGTGCGTGTCGATGGTGTGAATACCGTTCATCTCTCACCTGTTTTTCAATAGTGAAACCGGCAATGGGCGATCAGCAGATGATCGTTTTCAACCGCGTAGACCAGTCGATGGGTCCGATCGATCCGCCGCGACCAGAAGCCTGACCAGTTGGCTCTCAGCGGTTCCGGTTTGCCGATGCCCTGAAATGGATCGCGCCCGATGGCGCGGATCAGTTCGTTGATGCGCTTGAGCTTTTTCGGGTCGGCCTTTTGCCAGTAAAGGCAGTCCGCCCAGGCGTACTCGTGAAAGCTGATCTTCACTCGATCAGTTCACGCGCCTCACCTTCGCCCCGCCGCAGGCCATCGATCGCTTCAGTCAACCTTGTCGCGTTGCGCGGGCTCGACATCAGATGCAGCGTTTCTTCGATCGAGGCGTAGTCATCCGCGGAAAGCAACACCGCTGCCTTGCCCTTCTGACGGGTGATATACAGGGGCGCGTGGTCTTCGTTGACCTGATCCATGGCGCTGGCCAGACGACGGCGCAGGTCAGTGTAGCTGATGGTCGACATGCCTGGACCGTAATGTACAGAAATATGTACGTCAAGTGCCGGTCCCTCTGGCGTCTCCCCATTTTTCATCCTCCCGCCGGCACCAGGCTATCTGAGTTGGCAAACAGGTCACTGATCGGCGGTGGGTCGGCATCGATCAGCCTGGGCGGCCGTCGCCACCAGCTATGGAAGACTTCTCTGGCACCGGCAAAGAGCCGTTGCCAGCCCATCAGCAGGCTGTAGAACACAAAGCGGGGTGGTTTCTGCTTCTGCCGCTTGGCCTGTTCAAGCAGGTGTTGACCCTGATCCTGATAAGCAGCCAATAGTGCCCAAGCGAGACTGGCCAGGGCCACCAGGTTTTGTAGTGAGGTGAACCGGCGCGCACTGACCCGCTCCAGGTCAAAGCCCTGCTTGCTGAACCGGTAGCCTTCTTCGCAGGCCCAGCGGTCCAGATAGTTCTGGATCATCCGCTCACCCTGACGACGGCCTCGCACTGGCTGGTTGGTGACCAGCACCAGCGGCTGGCGCTTGCCGTGACGCACCACAATCATCCACAGCGGGGTGTCGGGATGTTCTCGCAGGTGCACTCGCGTGATTCCGAAGCGAACCGTCCGCTTCGAGGTCGGCCGCATCCGGCCCGAGTGCTTCAACGGCAACTGGCGGGCAATCTGCTGGGCCGTGCCGTGACCGCCACGCCATTGCCAATACCGCTGATTGGCCGCTCGCACCAGCATTTGGCAGCCATCTTCCAGCCAGGCTTTCCACAACACGCCGCGATCCCCGCCGCGGTCGATGACCCACAGCGCATCAGCGGGCACATGGCGCCGAACTTCCCGCATCACCGCCAGAATGTCGGTGTTTTCGCTCCGATGACCGGCCCGGTTGGAAGATAGCAGGCGCGTAATCAGCGGCAGCGTTACGCCACGGGCGACATCACGGGCCACGACGCTCATCAGCGGGTAGCCGCCCACCTGCTCACCTCGGTCGCCATCGCGCACCCAGCCACGATATTCACTCTTGGGCGCGCCGTCGCGGTTCAAATCACCAGGATCAATGGCCAGGATCATCTCCGAGCCGATCTTCGGACCCAGTTGTTCAAGCTGCAACTGCTCAGCCGCCCAGGTCATCTCACTGTGTCGGGCCAGCATGCGCGACAGCCGCTTCTGGGTATGGTGCAAACGACACGGCTCACGAAGCGCCCGGGCAATCTGCGACTGCTGCAAGCTGCCGCTGCTCAAGACCCCGAACACGGTCTCGTTGATGAGTTTGCGCACCGGGCGTTTGATCAGCGGCGGCAGTTCATCGGTCCAGCGGCACAGCCGCACTTTCCATTTGGCGCGTTCTTTGGCATCCTTGGGCATCGGGGTTTCCTTTCTCGGTCAATGGGTTATCGGTAAACACATTTTACCGGATTGGAAACCCCGATCTTCTTCTTTCTCCTTCAATTCCGTAACAATTTCAGCCGCTTGCCAGAGGGGTTGGCAGAAAATGGGGAGACGCTAGCCGGTCCCTGGCTTGGCTGGGCCGATCTGACCGTGGAGCGACTCCTCAGGTGGTGGCTACGCAACCGCGTCAGCATTGATGACACCCGGCGCGGCCCACGCGGTTACCACGCTGCGTTTATGCTATATTCTGTGTTCTAAGTTCTGGAATCAAGAACATAATGCTGTTGAAACCGCAGGATTTGCTGGTTGCCCTCAAGCTGCTCGCGCTGGGAGATGAGTCATGGCGATACGCCTCTCTCGCCGAAAGTCTGGATATGGGGCAGGGAGAGGTTCATTCGGCCGTCAAGCGTGGCCTCAGGGCCGGGTTGCTGGTTACCGACAACTCGCGGTCGTTGCCAATGCGCCGCAATTTGCTGGAGTTTGTCAGCTACGGAGTTCGCTACGTTTTTGTACCCGACCGGGGAGCGATCGTCAGGGGAATCCCTACCGCCTGGGCAGCACCGCCACTGGTGCAAAAGATGACCACCGAGGAATGGGCTGTACCTGTCTGGCCTTTCCCGGACGGACAAGTGAGGGGTGAGAGCTTCTCACCTCTCTATCGTTCGGTTCCAATGGCCGCCAGCAGAGACGAGCGGCTCTATGAGCTGCTGGCACTGGTCGACGCCATCCGCGGCGGAAGAAGCCGGGAAAGAAAAATGGCACTCGAAGTCTTCGCGAGAAAGCTGGAAGTGTCATGAGCCACCACCCGAACATCGAGCTGCTCGAACGTGTTGCAGACAGACTGGGAGAACTGACTGATCAGTTCGTCTTCCTTGGTGGATCGACAACGACACTGCTCATTACTGACCCGGCAGCGCCGCCGGTTCGAGCAAGCATCGATGTCGATGCGATTGTTCGCACCGACAGCCTGGCGGACTACCACCGGCTGGGTAAAGCACTTCGCGAGAAGGGTTTTACCGAAGACACCAGCGATGGCGCACCAGTCTGCCGTTGGCGAACGAAAAACGTGACCTTCGATGTGATGCCTACCGACGAATCGATCCTCGGCTTCGGAAATCGCTGGTACGAGCAAGCAATCGAAACAGCCAGCGGCCACTCCCTTCCTTCAGGGCGTTCGATTCGCTTGGCCACGGCCCCATACTTTCTGGCCACAAAACTGGAGGCCTTCCATGGTCGGGGACATGGAGACTACCTGGCCAGCGAGGACATGGAAGATATCATCTCCGTACTGGATGGCCGACCAGAGCTGCTCGGCGAGATTGCTACCGCAGATACGTCAGTGCGCCGATACCTGGCCGACCAAATGTCACAGCTTCTGGCGACCCAAGGCTTTCGACAAGCGCTTCCAGGACACCTGGAAGCCGCCAGCACATCATCAGGTCGGTCTGCAACAGTTCTCGAGAAAATGGGCGCCATTGCATCGCTGGTTTGAGTGAACGGATTGCCGAGCAAGCCGAAACCGTGGTGATCGGTAACCGTCGCGATTTCGCCAATTGTTATCATTGCACCGTATGCAGCCTTGCCGTTGTGCCCCTGCGGTTGAACACACGCTCGAGCGGAGGTGTTGCCAATAATGAATACCCCAGTCCTGAAGCTCGACCCCGAAGATGTGGTGATGGCGATGAGCGATCAGACCACTGAATGGCTACTGGATCCAGCGACAGGCAAGCTGTGCATGGATCCCGGGGAAGCTGACTTGATGTTCGGCAGCGACGCGGCCGAAGCCTTTGCGCCCACCGACCCGGAGCACGTACTGCCGATCCCCGATTTCTACAGCTCGGACGGTTATCAACTCATGGAGTTGTTTGCGTTGAAGCAGGCCGGCAGTGAAGCCTCAGAGCACCTGCTGAAGGCACTCGAAAAGCGCAAGCCGTTTCGCCAGTTCAAGGACGCGCTGGCCGAGTTTCCCGAAGACGAGCGCCGCTGGTTCGAGTTCGAGGCCGAGGAAATGAAGCGCATCGCCGAAGACTTCTACGAAGCCGAAGGCTATGCGGTGCACTGGACCAAGTCACCTGCCGAACCGACCGGGTTGGAATGATCGACCGAGAGCAGATTCGAGAGCTGGCCGGTGATGGTGCCTTCGGCCGCGGTGAAGCTTACTTTGCGCAAGACCGTGTTGCCGTGTCATCGCAGGGAGTGACCGGATTCGACGCGACCGCCCGGGGCACGAGCAGATACCGGCTGTGGCTGCGACAGAAAGGCGATGCAATTCAATTCGACTGCTCCTGCCCGGCCGCCGCCGACGGCAGCTTCTGCAAACACCTGGTGGCCGCAGCCCTGGTCTGGATTCAGGCCCGGGACGGCGACGGCCCGGCAGCGCCCGCGGACGATTTGCTTTCGGCACTGCTCAACGAACCGCGCGAGCGGCTGGCCGAATGGCTCTACCAGGCCGCCATGTCGGATGCCGGGCTGGCCAAGCAACTGCGGCTCAGGCTGTCCAGCGATCCTGCCGCGCTGAAAAAATCTCTTTCGGCGCTGCTCAATACCGGCGGCTTTCTCGACTGGCGCCGCAGCCAGGACTATGCCCAGCGGCTCGATACCCCGCTGGATATTCTGGAATCCCTGCTAGAGCGCGATCCGGATCAGTGTTTTGAGCTCAGCGACTATGTGCTCAACCGGCTGTTGCGCATCTACGAGCGTGCCGACGACTCAGGCGGCATGATCGGCGAGCGCATGCACGACTTTGCCGAACTTCACGCCCGCGCCGCGGCAAAAACTGAACTCTCCGGCGCACGGCTCGCCGCTGCCCTGCACAAGCTCAAGAAGCGGGAAGACTGGAACCTGTTCCCGCTGGCGCGATACTGGGACGTCCTGGGCAGCAAGGGGCAGGCAGCCTACCTCCGGCGCGTGGACAAGGAAGTCTCGGCGCTGCCTGAGCCCGCCGACGAAGGCGATATCTCAACGCGGATCGAGCGCGACCAGGTACTGGCCCGGCGTGAGGAAGTCGCCCGCTGCCAGGGCGATTTCGACACCCTGATCGAGCTGTTGTCGCGCGATCTGTCCTCGGGCTACGACTACCAAAAGATCGCCCAGGCCTGCCGCGCATTCGGCCACGACGCGCTTGCCATGAGCTGGGCCGAGCGCGGCCTCAAGGCCTACCCCAACTGGCCGGGTATGCGGCGTTTGCTGGCCCAGGAATACCAGCGCGCCGGTCTCGGCGACGAAGCACGCGAACTGCTGTGGCAGGATTTTCGTCATCGACCCGGGCCGGATACCTGGCAGCATCTCAAGACGGCCGGGGCGGACCAGTGGCTGGAGATTCGACAACAGGCGCTCAACGAACTGGCCGAACGCGAACCCCGACTCGACGACGGCCGGCACGACGCAAGCCTGAGACTGCAGCTTCTGCTGGAAGACGAAGCGCTGGAAGAAGCCCTGGAGCTGGCCACCGCACAGGCCGCCCACCCCAGAGTGCTGTCAGCCCTGGCGCGGTCGGTTGCCACCCAACATCCCAAACCGGCCGCCGGCCTGTACCGCCGCGCGGCCGATGCCGAGCTGCCGCGCGCCGATGCCAAGAGCTACAAACACGTGGTCCCGCTGATCAACGCCGCAGCGCAGCTTGACGACAGCACCGAAACCCGCGACTGGATCGAGCAGATCCGCAGCCGCTACAACAACCGTCCCAAGTTGATGGGGATGATGGACAAGGCCGGCGTGTGACCGCCACGGCGCGGCGTGATGGGCTGAATTATGGGCATAATGGCCATTATTAACTCGAGCACAGATACGGACATGTCCGAGCGACTTGAAAGCCAACCCAGCATTTCGGCCAGCGATGTCAAAAAGCGCGGCTGGAAGGCGGTTTCGACCCTGGCTCGCGAAAAGGGCCCGCTGGTGGTGACCAATCACAACCAGGCCGAAGTTGTGGTCATCGACGCCGCTCGCTACCGGGCCATGCTGGACAGGCTCGAAGCCAACGATCCGCTGGAGGCGCTGAAACGGCGCTTCCAACAGCGGCTGGAACAAATCCAGGGCGCCGCTGCCGGTGATGCAATGGCCGACGCCATCAGCGCCGGGCCGGCAGAACTTGCCGGTGCGGCCAATCAGCTTCGGGCCGGCACCGAACCCGACGACGGTTCCGAAGAAAGCGACACGGCATGATGCACAAGGTTGGCCACCGGCCGGTGCTGTACGTGCTGGCCGGGGTCAACGGGGCCGGCAGAAGCGCCATCGGCGGACAATTGCTACGGCAACGAGGGCGGGTGTACTTCAATCCCGATGAGTTCGCTCGCGACCTGGGCCGGCAGACCGGTCGTGGCGTCGAGCAGAGCAATGCCGAAGCCTGGCAATTCGGCAAGGAGCTGCTCGAGCGGACGATCAGCGCAGGCCGCAACCATGCCTTCGAAACCACCCTGGGCGGCAACACCATGCCGCGGCTGATTCGAGACGCCGCAACCGCCGGCCACCGGGTCGTTGTCTGGTACTGCGGCCTGGTCAGCCCGGAATTGCACATCGAGCGCGTTCGCCAACGCGTTGCCGCCGGCGGACACGACATTGCCGAAGACTTGATCCGCCGGCGCTGGCGCCGCTCGCGCGAAAACCTGATTGCGCTGATGCCGTTTCTTTCCGACCTGCGCGTATTCGACAACTCGCGGCCGAAAAAGCGCAGAACCGGCAACATCCCGCCGCCGACTGAAGTCCTTCGCTTTCGCCACAGACAGATCATCTACCCCGAACCCGCCGGACTCCCGAATACGCCCGAGTGGGCCCGGCCCATTGTCGAAGCCGCCCTGCAACTCGCGCGCGGGCAGTGATCATGGACCGCCAGAGCCGATCGCGAGACAGAATCTTCGTGGCTTGTGTCCCAGCGCATCGAATCTGCCCCAAGCCGCGCCCCGGGATGATCTCGATCTCCCGGAGATGATGGCTCGCCTGGGCAAGCGCACCCGGGCCAACCAGCATTTGCCGCAGAACGAACTGCCGGATCGGGTGTGCCGTTCGAAAAGCCCGTCGTACAATGAGGAAAACACCTCAAAGAAGCTCATGCACTACAACCCTGCCGAACAGCTTGATGCCGACCGGTGGCTGTCAATCGACGAGGACGAACGGCGCTTCGCTATCCAGCACTGGGTCTCGGACCTGACTGGTTCCGACATTGACGACTGCCTGCTTACCGCGATACCCATTCTCACGGTGGAAAACCAGGTCGCCATGGACAGTCCTCCGGTCACCCGCGCCACGCTGGAGCGCCTGCTCGACGCCGGCATCGATCGGACGACCGCAATCCAGGTGATCAGTGACGTCCTGGCCGACTCATTGGCTGCGGCGACTTCTGAACACCAGGACTACGACCCGGCCAAGTTTGCCCGGGCGCTGGAGCAGATCGACCCGGCACAGATCGCGCTCGACGATCCAGACGACGAAGGGCTCCAGGAACTTGCGGGCGGCGTGCCCGGGTTCAGCCCTGAACACCGGCAGGTGCTCATCGACTTTGCCGAGCGGCATGCCGACGAAGTGACCATGGCCTGGCCCGAAACAGCGGGCTTTCTGTTCGCCGTGCAGGCCTGCCCGGATCTGGTCATGCCCTCGGAGTGGGGCGAACTTGTGCAGGGCAAGGCGGTGTTTTCCGATCTCGACGAGGCGCGAGCGGTGACCGAGGCGCGCATGGCGCTGATGAACTGGATTTCCGATTGCATCAGCCAGGGTGAGCCGGCCATTCCGGACGATTGTCGGCCCGATCCGGAGCCGTTGCGTATTCTTGAGGTGGACAACAACTTTTCGCGCTGGTGCCGCGGCGTTACCACGGGGCACGAGTGGCTGCAGAACTCCTGGGATGAAGTGCTGGAGGAAGACAGCGACGACGATCACGCGCAAGGCATGGCGCTGGTCCTGTTTGCGTTCTTCACTGACAGGGCCATGGCCGAGCAAGTCGTCGAACAGGTGGCTCGGGACGAGGCAGGCAGCGCCTTGACCCTGGAAGAAATGGCAGGCAAGTTCCATTCGCTCATCGAACCGGCCGCGCTGGACTATGCCGCGATTGGGCTCGAATACCGCCAAATGCCGTCAGCGCCCCATCCCAGACAACCGGTTCGCTCCGAGAAGATCGGCCGAAACCAGCCATGCCCCTGCGGCAGCGGAAAGAAATACAAGAAATGCTGCGGCCGCCCGGGAGCGGGGCACCTTCATTGACCAGGCCGTTGAGTGCAAGCCGCTGGCGCTGATTCTCCCCGTGTACCGATCCGAGTGCCTGCCTGGATTCGTGCCGGAAATGAGCCCGCTTTCGGCGCCCTCTGATTAGGTTCAGACAGATGTGAGACAAGGAAGCCCAGCCGGGATCACCTGACCGAATCCCACGAGAAACCCGCGCGGCCCCGCTGAGGTTACACTAGACCGAACTCGGTTTGCTTGGCGCTCATCTCGTGAACAGAACATTTCTTCTGGCCTTTCCCCTGATCTTCACCCTGACCTGCCAGGGTGCGCTTGCCGCTGGCTTGAACACCGAGGTGACCGGCAGCACCCTGTTTCCGCCCCTCACCGATGCAGGCGTCACCGTCCGCGTCGGAACGACGCAATACTCAGCAACCGCCGATGCGACCGGAAACTACAGCCTCGAGATCGCCGCTCCGGGTGCCGACGACCTGATCAGCCTGGAAATCCAGGGCACTGGCTCACAAAGCCATTTTCGCTATGCTCGCCTGGTCGGGCAGTGGTCAGATCTCGAATCGGAAACCACCGGGACCGGTCCAGTGGATCTTGGCCCTGCCTCGCCGCTGAGCACCGTGTTCTACGTGCTGGTCGAGGCCCGGTCTGGCGGCTCGCTGCCAGCCGCGTTCTTCAATGTCGCGCCACTGGTCCGGACAATGCCAACCGGCGATCTCTATTCGATGATGTTCGTCCTGGCTGCGGTCGAACAGGACATGGTGGATGTCGGAGCAGGTATCGACAACACGCTGGACATGCTCCGCGATCCGCAGGCGGTGCTTGCGGTCACTGACGAGATTGCTGATACCCGGGAATCCTGGGATCAGGCACAAGAGGCGCTGATTCAGCAATTCGATGAGCCTCGACTCTACCGCCCGAGGGGCGCCTTTCCGGATCGGCTGGAATCCATTCCGGCCGATCTGAGCTGGTCGCCACGCACCTTGCTTGAATTCGGAAACGACACCCAGGCCTGGCTGGGGCAGCGTGGCTATGGGGGCGCCATCACGCGGGATACAGGCCTCCGCGACAGAATTTGGTCGGATCGGTTCAGTCTGGGCGGACTGGAGCACCGAGAGTGGGTCTTCAGGTCGGCCCCGGGCGCCGAGGTCGTCTATCGCACCGGTCAGACCCGGATCGAGCCTGGCGCCGACCTCATCCCCTATCGGGAAGTTCTTTACCGGCTGACCTGGCGCACGCTCGATGCCAGCACTTCCTTCTACCTAGCGGGCACCAAAATCGACCTGACCCGCCTCTACCCGGACAACCCCGAACTGCCGCCGGAGGCGGTCATCTGGGACATAACCCACGACATCGTCAGCGAAGTGCGCCACGAACACCTGCCCGCAACGTGGCAAGGTCCGCAGGCAGGCAGCACCTGGGCGCTGCCGCTGTGTGCCTATGATTTCGACCACCGGGGCTCGCCTGCCTACCAGGGTGCGTTCGGCTATGACTTCGTAACCTTCAACGGCGACGGTACCGCTTCGACGCGGCGCACCCAGTTCAACAACCTGCAATGGTCTCTGCAGGACGGCTTGTTGACGCTCACGGCCGACAACATGCCGGAAGTCAGGCTGCGCTACGTCGGCAACACAACACACGATGCCTTGGTCGCGGCGACCTGCCGCAAGCCGTCCGGCGAGCCCAGAGCCATGAGCGGCCGGGCTTCGCCCATCCAACCTGTCATGGATTTTGACCAGCTCGACCTGCCGATCCGGTTCGTGTCCGGCTCTGGTTTCGACACGTATCTCCCGCCTTTCCTCACGGCGCCCGAGTTCGGGTTGTTCGTGGAGTACTGGACCATCGAGCTGTACGCAGACGGCACCGGCAAGGCTGGCTCGGTGTTCGATCCTTTCAACACGTCCCAGTCCCCCAACACCTATACCCTCGAGTGGACACAGCTCGCCAACGGCCGCGTCGAGATTCACAAAGAGCACACCGCGTACGGCGAGGCCTGGGGACAGTCCCGAAGCTGGCTCCCCATCGCCATCGAAGGCGACGACATGCTCTTTATCGAATCGCTTTTTCTGGGCCCGCGCGATGAACTCAACGGCGAGCTCGAACAGCCTGGCCGCAATAACTGGTATCGGATGATTCCGCTGCCGTGAACATGAGGTGAGTTGCACAGATAGAGCAATCCTTGCCCGGCAAGCTCACTGTGCAGCCATCATTCTCGTTGCTTCATCATCACAATGAACAAACACTCCGAAACCATCTTCATCGGCGACATCCACGGCCAGGCATCGACCCTGCTGCGGCTGCTCGACAATCTGGGCTGGAAAACACGCGACGGCCGGCTGCGTGGCCCGGGCGGTTCCGCGCTGGTGTTCGTCGGCGACCTGATCGACGGTGGTAAAGAAAACCTGCGCTCGGTCGAAATCGTGCGCGAGCTGGTCGAGCAGGGTGATGCGCTGTGCCTGATGGGCAACCACGAATACAACGCCATCCAGTACCACACCGAAGACCCGGAACGCCCCGGCCATTATCTGCGCGAGCGCTCGGAGAAGAACCAGCAGCAGCACCAAAACGTTCTCGACGAGCTGGAACGCCGCCCCGCCGACAAGGCCGACATGCTGGCCTGGTTCAAGACCCTGCCGCTGGCGGCCGAGGGCGAGAACTGGCGATGCGTTCACGCCTGCTGGCATCCCCAAAGCCTCGCAGCGCTGGAGCACCACAATGGACAATGGTTCATGCCGGAGCACCGCTGGGTCGCCGCCGCCAGGGAAGGGCAGCCGGAGTACGCGGCCGTCGAGTACCTGCTCAAGGGCCCCGAATACAGGCTGCCCGGCAACGCGACTTTCCTCGATAAGAACGACCATCCCAGGCGTCACGCGCGCATTCAGTGGTGGAAACCCGCACCGCAAATGATTGGCGAGGCCCTGCTCATTCCAGGCTCACAGCCGGAGCTGGATCTCGACGCCACCTACGACAACCCGGACCACCCTGGCTACCCGGCCGCCGCCCCACCGGTCTTTTTCGGACATTACTGGAAAAGGGGCAGCCTCCGACCCGAGCGCCGCAACGCCGCCTGTGTCGACTACAGCGCTGGACGCGGCGACAAGCTGGCTGCCTATCGCTTGGGCAGCGAAGGGGAACTGCAGGCTGAAGGCTTCTGTGCGGTAGCCGTTCACCCGGCCTGAAAGCTGGCCAGCCCCTCTGATCCTCGGCTACACGCTGCTTCGTATAGAGGTTTCCGCCTAATGCTACGAAACGACCCTTCCGTAGCATTTGCGATGCTGAACCAGCGTGCCGGATGACCTTAGTCGCTAGCGAGCCGACGTTTCCGTAAGTCCCGGCCTGTCAGGAAATGGCCTAATCCCGAAGGTGTAACGAAATCTCTGATCGTTACGAGGCAGACCGGGCGAATATTCTGCTGACGCTTTGGGATCTGGATGATCTGGTACAGGCGCTGGTCGAGAATTACGAGAATGCCGATCAGGAGGCGCGCTCGCTGGCTCCGCTGACGCGACTGTTCTGCCAATTTAACTCGATATCAGAGCGTGCAAAGAAACCACTCAGGACCCCAATTTTTCATAATCAATTTCTAAAGCACAGACACATCACGGACTCTAGTATTTCCAACTCTCATGGGCCAATGGTTGGGCATTGAGCTGGTCTCGTCGGACTCTCCAGTCGGGCATGAATTGATCCATCAAGTCGCGAAAGCGATCGGTATGGTGGCGCTCCAGCAGGTGGACCATCTCATGAACGAGGATGTATTCCAGACACGGCGGGGGTTTCTTGGCCAGCTCCAGATTCAGCCAGATACGTCTCGCCTCGATATTGCAGCTGCCCCACTTGGTTTTCATCTTCTTGACGCGGCAATCCGCAACTTCGACGCCAACCACGCTCTCCCAGTGTGACAGCAGCTTCGGAATTCGGGCCTTGAGCTGGCGTCGATACCAGCGCTCGAGCGCCTGGTGCCGGGCGGCCGCGTCCGTATCTGGCGGGACCTGCAACTCCAGAGTATTGGTGTTGGTCACGCGCACGCGCAGGCGGTCCGGCTGTTCCACCACATTCAGCCGATAGCGTTTGCCCTCGAAATAATGGCTTTCGCCGGTAACCATTTCCCGGGCCGACTGGCGCACCTGGCGCGCAAAGCCCTGCCGCTGGCGCCGTATCCATCCCAGGCGCGAGACAATGGCCAGCCGCACGGCCTCGTCGTTCAGGTGCAAGGGTGCAGCCACTCGCACAACGCCATCGGGCGGGTAGACGCCCACGTGGAGATTCTTGATCGCCTTGCGTCGGATCTCCACGCCGATGCCGCTCACTTCGATCTGGCTGCGCTCAGTAGTCACTTTGATTCTTGACCAGCTCGAATACGGTTTCGATATCAGGGATCTCGATGTCACGAACGTGGGTATCCAGCACGGCGGCGATAGCGTTCCTGACCTCTCGCTCCTTGAATCGATTGCCTCGCCAGTCGGCTTTCTTTACCGCTCGAATCTTTTCATCCAGCGCCCAGGTTAGTGTCGTATCCTGGCCCAGATTGTCATACAGCGCTTGCTGCGCGGCTGTATCGATGCCCGCGGGATAGCGGCTCTCTTCTTCCCGCTTTGCAACCTGTCTCGCCAGCTCCACGACGCGCCGGAGATACTCCTTGTACTCCAGCGCTTCCTGGCGGCGCTGTTCGATCAGCGCATCGAGCACTTCGGACATCTTCTCGTAATACTTCGGATTGACCGCCATCTCATCGATGATCAGCCGGCGCACGTTGTTCTCGATGGTCTCCGCCATCGCTTCGCGGTCCCCGGCAATCGATGCCGGCAGGCTGTCCACCGCCGCCTCGCCGCGCTCGACCACCAGCTCCACCAGCGTCATATCATCGAAGGCCGACAGCTTTTCGCTCTCCTCGGCGCGGATGTAGCTATCCAGCAGGTGGCGCATGGCCGGCTCGTACATCTTCATGTCGATGTAGTCGCCGCTGGCGAGCTTGACCTCTTCCCGGACCTTCTCGTAGTGCTCGACCTCCGCCTTGATCGCGGCGGCCTCGGCCGCGCTGTAACCGGCCTGTTGCATCTCGTTGGCCAGATCGGCATAGGCACGCAAAAAGGCACCGACATGCTTGTACAACGCCAGGCGCCTGGGTTCGTTCTCCTTCTGCACCTCGGGGGCGTCGCTCGGGCCGACGAAATAGTGCCGGTAGGCGGGGCTGTCCTGGGGCGGCTCTACCGCCTCGCATAGCGCCTTGACCGCTTCCCGGGTCTCTTCCAGCCGTTCCCGCGCCTTCTCCAGTCGGTCTTCCAGCAGCCCATCCACGTCCTCGGCATCAAAGGCATCGAAGGCGCCGCCGGTGTAGTCGTGAATGGATTGCTCCAGCGACTTGAACAGATCCTTGTAGTCGATGATGTAGCCGACTTCCTTGTCCTCGGTATCCAGGCGGTTGACGCGACAAATGGCCTGGAACAGGCCGTGGTCGCGCATCTGCTTGTCGATATAGAGATAGGTCGCCGGCGGCGCATCAAAGCCGGTCAGCAGCTTGTCCACCACAATCAGCAGCTTCATTCGGCCCGGCTCGTCGATAAAGCGCTTCTTCACTTCCTGCTCGAAGATCTCCACCTTGTGGACCGCAGTATCTGCCGGCTCGTTGAAGTGCTCGGCCAGCATGCGGCGGTAGATGTCGTACTGATGCAGCTTCTCGGTTTCGCCCTCGCCGGTGGCCTCGCCCTTGATATCGGCGGCGGACGGCACGTAGGAAGTGACGATGGCGCACTTGCCCTTCAGTTCGGTTTTCTCGAACATCTCGAACAGCCGGCAGGCCGAGTAGATGCTGCCCGCCACCAGCATGGCGTTGCCGTGGCCGCTCATCAGCCGGTCGCGGGTGGCCATGTCCCAGAGGATGTCGGCGACAATCTTCTCCAGCCGCTCCCGGGAGCTGAGCACCTTCTGCAGGGTGCCCCAGCGCTTTTTCAGCTGGGCCCGGGCGTAGTCGTTCAGGCCCTGGGTCTTCCGTTCGAACCACTGATCGATCTTCGCTTGCGAGGTAACCTGCTGGTCGATGTCCCGGGCCTCGTAGCGCAGGTCGAGCACCACGCCGTCGCGCACCGCCTCGTCAAACTTGTAGGTGTGGATGTAGGGGCCAAAAACTTCGATGCTCTTGCGCTTGTCCTGCTTGAGCAGCGGCGTACCGGTAAAGCCGATCAGCATCGCCTCTGGCAGCAGGGCCTTCATCGCCTCATGCAGCTTGCCGGACTGGGTACGATGGCACTCGTCCACGAACACGAACAGATTGCCCTTGGCCGCAAAGCCCTTGGGCAGGTGGCGGCGCATATCTTGAATGAAGGCATCCACATCGCCTTCGTCCGCGGCGCCGAACTTGTGGATCAGCGAGGCGATCAGCCACTCGTCGCTGCGATTGAGCACATCGATCAGATCCGCCCCGCTGCGGGTGCGGTGGATCTGCTCGTCCACGCCCTTGAAGACCTTCTCGATCTGTTCGTCCAGCTCGGTGCGGTCGGTGATCACCAGCACCCGGGCATCTTGCACATTCTCGCGAATCCACTTGGCCAACCACACCATGGTCAGCGACTTTCCGCTGCCCTGTGTGTGCCAGATAATGCCGCCCTCCCGGCGCTGCACATGGTCCTGCGCCGCGCGCACGCCGAAGAACTGGTTGTGCCGGCAGGTCTTCTTTATGCCGGCGTCGAAGACCATGAAGTCGTGCACGATCTCGAGCAGCCGCTCCTTGCGGCAGAGCTGGTGCAGCCCGCGCGCCAGGGGATCATCGATCTCGGACTGCTCCTTCCATTCCATCCAGAACTTCTCGGGTGTCTCGATCACCCCGTAACGCAGGCCCTCTGTGGGATTTCCCGCCATGACCAGCTGCACGGTGGCAAAGAACGGCTGGATGAAGTCGCGCTTCTGGTTGTCCAGGCTCTGGCGGATGCCCTCGGCCACCGCCACGGTGGAGCGCTTGAGCTCCAGCACCCCCAGGGCGATACCGTTGACGTAGAGCACCACGTCCGGGCGTTTGGTATTGCCCCCGGCAACCGTGACCTCCTCGGCCACGGCAAAGTCGTTGTTCTCGGGGGTTTCCCAATCGATCAGCCAGACGGTGACGGTCTGCTCGTCCACCGACGGCTTGACGCGCACGCCGTAGCGTAGCTTTTCATACACGGCGCGGTTGGCGTCATACAGCGTCTTGCTGCCGGACAACGCCGCCGCCTGATCCAGCTCGCGCAGGGCGCGGTTGATGACTTGCTCCTCATGGCCCTGACGCGCCAGCCAGGCGCGCAACAGCTTCTCCTCCACATTGCGGTTGCCGGCGCGGTCCTTCCAGTCGCCCAGGTAGCAGTAACCCAGCTCGCCCTGGAAGAAACGCAGGACGTTCTGCTGGGTCTGAAATTCGCGCTGGCCAACTGCCGACATATTCAATAACCTGTTGCTACTTTGCTCTTTATCGCCGTAGGTACGGGGTGCTGGTACAATGAACTCCAGTCAATTGTCGCAATGATCGCTCCATGACCGTCAAGGCGCCCAAGCGAACCACAGCCCGCAAGGCTCCCAGCAAGCAGGCCATCCGCCGTGCGGTGGCCAGCTCGACCGCGATTGAAACCGGCCAGAGCGTCAAGTCGATCGAGCGCAAGCTGCGTGCCCGCTCCGGCAAATACCGCCACGTCTCCCTCGCCGAATAAATCTACGTTACCAGTCCCGGGCTAACAGGGCCTGTCGCACGTACGAACGCATTGGGCCGTAATCTCCTGCCATGCCGTGCTGGATCGCGGCGAAATAACCCTCCCGATTGGCCTTCCAGCAACTGTAATCCATTGGATCCCTGCCCGCCTGCACGGCCATAATATCCGCCAACAGGCGGGATAGTCGGCCGTTACCCTCGCGGAACGGATGGATCAGGACGAACTCGACGTGGGTGACGGCTATCGCGTCCATCAGTGCCTCCTCACCCAAGCCATGACAGGGCGTCAACTCGCCCAGGCACTCTTCCTCAAATTTGTCCAAAAGGACCCCGATCCGGTTAGCGGCCGCGAAGGGGAAATCGCTCTTGCTCAGATTGACGCTGCGCTCTTCGCCCGCCCAACTGTAGACGTTGCCCAGCCAGCGGCGGTGCCAGGTCTTCAGGTCGGCCACCCACAGTCGCCGATCCGGAAAATCGCGCCGTAACACAGACTCGTAAATGTCTTCCAGCAGCCGCGACTCAAGATCGTCCATCTCATCCGGATCGACGATCCCGAGCTTGTTGGCCAGAACCTTGTCACCCGAGCCGGGCTCAAACTGGCCTTCGACACCGCCGACCTGGTAGCGATCTGTCATTTGCCTTGGCCGACGATGCTCATTTCCTGGTCCCCACAACTGTGCAGGCGCAAGTCAGGCCCCCGCTTCCGTCAGTACTTCTCGCTTGACGTAATCACGGAAGCGATCGATTGAGGTGAAAAAGCGGTAACCGGCTTCACTGGCAACTGCCAGTACTTCCGGCCCTTCGTTGAGCAGGACCACCACCGGCTGAGTTAATTCTTCCTGCAGCCCGTTTGGCCAGGCCAGATCGAAGATCGCCCGCTGTTCGCCCGTCTCGGGATCGGAAAAGTCAAAGCTCAGTTCACCAGGAGACAGCCCCTGTTCGACCACCCAGCCGTTCAAAGACTCGAGTTCTCGTTCTTCCTCTTCAGTTTCGATGCCGCCGCCAACCATGGTTGAAGCAGGAGTTTCCGTCCCGGCGCCCTCGATCCATTGCGTGTCTCCGTGCAAGAGTTCTTCCATCCGCAGGTTCACTTCGCCTGCCAACAGTTCCTTGCGCGCCTCCAGGAAATCCCGAAAGCGGCTGATCTTCCACAGATCTGCATCCATGGGGATCCATTGGGAAGCAAGTGCCCCGGGGTGCTTTTCCTCCACTTCCCGGAAATAATCCTCGGGCAGGCGGTTGCTGATGTCCAGGTTGGTGTCCTTGGTGAGAAAGCAGAAGTTGGCCAGCGCATTGACTTCGGACCGAGCGTACTCGCACTTGTAGAGCTGCGACTTTGGAAAGATGTGATGAACTTCCAGCGCACTCATCCTTCCCAGCAGGTTGGCCCGCAGCTCCAGACCGGTGCCCCAGTCACGGGCTTGGCCCATGCGGGTAATCATGTACAGCACCGGATAGAACCGAGCCCCAAGGCTCCACCCAGTAAAGTGATCCGGCTGAACCCGAAGGGCGCCGTGCCAAAGCCGCAACTGCTTGATAAGCTGTTCAGCGCCGGCGTCCTCGCCCTCCAATGCCTCCAGATCCTTGTCGATGTAGGTTTCCGTGGAGCCGGAATACCGCCCCCACATGCCCGCCTGAGCGAACCAGAACAGGAGCTTGTCACGCTCCGTTTCGCTGAGCTTTCCGCTCATTTGATCCAGGTAGCGAACCATTACCGGAATAGCGAATCGCGCAAAAATCACTCGGTCATGATCCAGACCGAGTCGGCCAGCAATCATGTTCAGGCAGTTGTCAATCTGCCGATTAGCCCGTTTCAAGGCGTCCTGAACCTCGCCGGCGGACTTATTGTGCAGATACTGGAACTTGGCCTCACCTGTCAACACCGTGTTCACCGAGCGCAACAACCAGTCCAGACTAAACTGGTAGCCGACCGACTCCCACTCCTTGAGCTTGGACTTCATCTCATCACGCGCCTCAGGCCAGTCCGAACAAATCTTGGCCAGCGCAAGATCACCCTTGGAAAGTTTCGTGCCGCCACTATTGACGCGATTGAAGATATCCACGACCACGTCCAGGGACTTATCTTCCCCCGTGACCTCTTCGATATGCAGGTCAATATCCAGAATACCTAGAACCCGGGAAAGACGGCCAGCAAAGCGCATAGCCTTCATGCCAACCTCAGGATCTCTGGAGATGGGTTCGAGCATCTCTTCCAGGCCATCGGAACCCCCTTGCATCAGGCGGCTGACATCGATCCACATGGGGTCATCTCTCATTTTGACGGGCTGATAGAACTCGAATATCTCATCACCTACATGAAACATCAGCCCACTGAAAGCGCGGTCGTTGCCGTCAAAGAACTTAGGCGGTTTGCCGCGCGCAACGCCGTACAACGAAGTAATGCGCTGCTGCCCGTCCAACAGAAGCTTCACGACACCGGGCGCGACCACGCCGGAACCGCGCGCGTCGGCTTTCTCTGATTCCGTAGCCCAGACGAGCAAGCTGCCAACCGGGTGGCGGCGATACATCGAATCGAAAAGCCCGCGAACCTGATCACGATTCCAGACATAGCCCCGCTGAAATTCCGGAAGCGCCATGTGCCCCGTGTCAATGTGGTCGAGTATGGTCGAGATTTTCACGCAAGTCCCTCCTGCTTTTCTCTATGCAATTGTTACCGCATACTGCTATGCAGCCTGCTTGGGATCAACCAATCGGGTCCGCCCGGTGAGGAGCTGCTGCATCATGCCCTGCTTGATCTGGCGGACCTTGTCGCGGCGGCGTTCCAGGGTCTCGATTTCGGTGTCCATGTCGGAGAGGGCGGTGGCGATGGCGGTTTGTTCATCTTCCGGCGGAAGCAAAACCTCCACTAGATTCAGTGACTCGCTATTGAGCGTGTAACCTTTTACCGCTTGCTTTCCGTAGAGTGAAAAGTCGGTTCTACTAAGTGCGTAATAGATAAATTCTTCATCAGCGTGAAGATCGGTAAAGCTGCATATCGCTTCGTTGGTAAACAAATCACAACCCGCAAAGCACAGGCGACCAATTGAGAGCTTGAAGCTCATCAGCAGAGTGCCCTCCGGAATAGGCGTCATGCCGGCCGCTGCTAGATCCGTGATCTGCTCCTTCGATTCACTCACCACTTTACCCTGTAGATCCGCGATCGAGAGCCAGACATGACCACGACCCCAAAAGGCGGCGTTGTTCCGACTAGGTGTACGGCCCATCGCTATAGTTGAAATCTCTCCCAACCGCTTCGTCTCCCACTCGCCGGTGAAGCCGGGCAGGCGGGTCTGGCCGGTGAGGAGTTGTTGCATGGCGGCCTGTTTGATGGCACGCTTTTTGGCGATCAGGCGGTCGAGGGATTCGATCAGCGCGTCCGCGTCCGACAGGGCGGTGGCGATGGCGCGTTGTTCTGCTTCAGTGCCGGGCAGGGGGACCGAAGTAGAGGCAATTATGTGGGTATTGAGATTGACTTGGGAGCCGATTTGACCACGCGCAGTCCAGTCGTCTTCGATTCTCAACAAGAAGTAGTATAAAAACTCTGAACTAACCGCTGGCTTTTCAAAAACCACAAACCCGTCATGAATGCATACGGCCTTACGATTGATCGCTGGCCGACCTACAGTCGCTGCCATGCTCATAACTACACTGCCGGGTCTAACGAGACGACTTCGGGCCACACCGGCGTCCGACAAGCTTTGATCTGTGGCTCTTATGAATTTTCCCTCTCTGGCCACGTCGGAGATTCGCAGCCATCCAATCGTTGATTTAGCATCAAACCACTTGGAATCTGCAATCGGACGCGGTGAGGCACCACGCTTAATCTGTGCCAAGTTGCCAAGTGTTTGGACCTCCCAGTCAGCCGGAATCACCCCCACCTCGGTCCGCTTATATCCGAGCGGCACATCCTCTGTGCTCGCCGTTTCTGCCTCTACCAAATAGCCAGGCGACGCATCCAGCACCGCGTTCTGTTCCACCATCTCGCCCTGCTCAGACATCAACCCGCACCCCCATCTGTTCCAGGTGGCCGGTGACCCTGGCGGCCAGTGCTTCCACTTCATTCTCGATAGCCGGCAGGGGCGCTTCGTAGCGCTCTTCCAGCTCGCGCACACGGCCGGCGAGCTGGTTGGTGATGCGATCGACTTCGGATTCGATGGCGGCGCGGATGTCGGCCAGCCATTTGTCGTCCACGGCGAGCTGTTTGATCTCGTCCTCGGTGAGCTCAAAGTAGCGCGCCAGCACGGCCTCATCGAGCGCGTCCTGGGCGTCCCTGACGGCCTTTCTGGCGTCGGCCTCGGCGTCCATCAGCTTTCTGCACTGCGTCAGGGCGGCGATTTCCTCATCGAAGTCCGTCTCGCCCTTGAGGGCCTTGAGGCGCTTGGGAATCTCAGTCTTGGTGACCTTGCCCTTGTCGTTTTTCACCTCGCTCAAGAGGTCTTCCTCGCCGTCGTGTTCTTGGATGAACTCCTCCAGCTCACGGGTGGCGGTTTCCAGCTCGGCCTGCAGGGCATCAAGGCGGGTCTGATCGTCAGCGAAATAGCGCGCAATGACCAGTGCCGGCGGGATGAGGTCGAGCTTGTATCGCTTCGCCTGTCGGCCGCGGCCAATGGTGAGGTCGGGCTCTTCCCTGATCTTGCGTTCCTTGTCCTGAATCACGCCGCGCGGCCGGGCCGCCTCGACCCAGCCCTCCACGGCAATCAGGTGGACATCGTCCTGCATGACATCGGCCCAGTAGTCCATCAGGCGCTGGTAGACGGCGTAGCGATCCAGCAGGGGCACGTCGGCAAAGCGGTGGAGCAGATCCTCGGACAGGGCGTGGATCACATCCCGGGGCTTGATGCCTGATTGCAGGCCATGCAGGGCCCGTTGATGGGCCGCCTGCCAGCTATCGATGACGCCGTTGACTCGCCCGGCGAAGGCCTGGAAGGCGGGATGGGCCAGCACGGTGGGCTTGACCTCTGCGGTTTTGACGTGTGCCGTCAGGTAGCCAGGCCGGCCGTTGTCACGGAACAGCGACTCGCGCAAGCCGGGCAGCACCGACCAGTAGGGCTTGAGCGCGTCCACATCGCGCTGCGGGATGCCACCGTTGAGGTGGGCGTAGAGGTCGTGCTGGTCTTCGGCCTCGGCGCTGTCGATATAGCGCGGAATATTGAGGTTGTAGTCGTTGGCCTCGGAGGCGATTTCAGCAACAGGCACGCGCCGAGCGTAGCCGGGCAGCTCGCGCTGGTGGTTGAACACGTCGACGATCTTGTGGATGTCGCGCGAGCGCAGGCGGTTCTTGTTGCCATCCTTGATGAACTCGCGGCTGGCATCACACATGAAGATGTGTTCGCGCTCCGCCGCGCCTTGCTTGTCGATCACCAGAATGCAGGCCGGGATGCCGGTGCCGTAAAACAGGTTGGCCGGCAGGCCGATTAGCCCCAGGATCAGCCCGCGCTGGATCAGGTTGCGGCGGATGTCCGCCTCCCGGTGGCCGCGGAAGAGCACGCCATGCGGCAGGATGATCGCACCGCGGCCGTCAGACTTGAGCGACTTGATCAGATGCAGCAGAAAGGCGTAGTCGCCGTTTTTGGCCGGCGGGATGCCGTATTCGAAACGGCCGAATTCGTCGTTTTCCGGGTCCAGGCCGTTGGTCCAGGACTTGGCGGAGAACGGCGGATTGGCGACGGCGTAGTCGAAGGTCTTGAGGCTGCCGTCGGAGTTCTTGAAGTACGGGCGCGAGAGGGTGTTATCCCGCCACAGCTCAGCGGTGGGGTAGTCGTGCAGGATCATGTTCATCTTGGCCAGCGCCCAGGTGGCGTTGTCGTTTTCCTGGCCGTAGATGCTCATGCCCTGCGGGGCTTCGTAGGCGGCGCGCAGTAATAGGGAACCCGACCCACAGGTCGGATCGTAAAGGGTCTCGTCCTGGCGCGTGTCGGCGCCGATGCCCACCACCCGGGCGATCACGCGGGACACCTCGCCCGGGGTATAGAACTGGCCCTTGCTCTTGCCGGACTCGGTGGCGAAGTGGCGCATCAGGTATTCGTAGGCATCCCCGAGCAGATCGTCGCCATCGGCGCGGTTGGCGCCCAGGTCCAGCTGGTCGAAGATGGCCACCAGTTTGGAGAGCCGGTCCTGCATGTCCTTGCCGGAGCCGAGCTTGGTCTCATCGTTGAAATCCGCCTGGTCGATCACGCCCTTGAGGTCGTTGGCCTCGGCCAGCCGACCGATGATCTTGTTGATCTTGTCGCCGATCTCCTTGTCGCCCTTGAGCGCCACCATATCGGCGAAGCTGCCGCCTTCCGGCACCTCGATCAGCGAGTCTTTCTTGTCGCTGACGTACTTCATGAACAACAGCGTCAACACGTAGTCCTTGTACTGCGAGGCATCCATGCCCCCACGCAGCTGGTCGCAGGACTGCCAGAGAGAGGAGTAGAGCTGGGATTTCTTGAGTGCCATGGGATTTAGACTTTTGAATCAGGGACGAAAAACATGTTCATTGTGCCAGCCCAGATACCCGGAATCAGGCCCTCCGAGCGCTTGTGGGGCTCGATGACGAGCCTTTCGCCATGGAACCAATAGTCGCGCCCGCTTGCAAAGGCTGCGCTGGAGCATCCGATCGGAGACACCGCGAAGCCCGCGCGACGCCGTGACCTTTCCTGGCCGGTGTCTGGGTCCGTAGGCCCAGGTTCAGCCCGGGGCGCCAGAAGTTAGCTTCATCTAGCCGACGCGCGGCGAGAAAGTGAAACCATCGGGAGTCGGTAACCCCGAGGTGCATCTTGAGTGGCATGTCCGGCGTGCTCCCCTTTTGCCCGCTGCTGATTATGGACCAGCGCGCGGCGGGCCGCAAAGCAACAGGTTGCGTGGCTTCCCCACGCTCATGCTGGCGGGTATCCTGGAAGCATGACGGACAGGAGAGATGACTGGTTCGGGCTTCACGAGCAGCTCGAGACGCCTGCCCTACGGGACGAACTGGAAAGCTTGGGGCTTGACGGCCTTGCCGTCTGGCGCAAGAAGCTGGATGCCGAGGAGCTGCCGGCCGTGGTCAGTGCGCATGTCGGGCGGACGCTGGCAGCGCTAATGTTGGAGCTGAGGGAGCGCGACCACGACGCTTGGCATGAGGCGCTTTCGGCTTTTTCGGCGGCTTTGCGGCAGGCCAGGCATCCGCTGGCTGATCTGGCCGGGTCATTGCCCAGCCTGCCGTTTCGCCAGCTGATGGAGGTCACAGAACCCTCAGCTCAGGCCGTCGGAGCGATTGGCCCCGAGCGGCCGGACATCCCACTCGGCCTTTCAGCATTGCTCACCGGCTCGCGGCATTCACCCAGCCTGGTCAGCCAGATCGAGAAAGAGCTGGCGAGCTGCGATCGGGCCGAATGGCTGGTCTCTTTTATCAAGTTCAGCGGCATCCGGGCATTGAAGCCGGCCCTGCAGCGCTTTGTTGAAACGCCGCTGCCGGACGGTAAACCGCGCTTGCGCGTGGCCACCACATCCTATCTCGGCGCAACGGACCTCAAGGCGGTCAAGACCCTTCTGGAGCTGCCCAATACCGAAGTGCGCATCTCCTTCGACACCCACCGCACTAGGCTGCATGCCAAGGCTTATCTGTTCTACCGCAATACCGGCTTCGGTACCGCTTATGTCGGCTCGGCCAACGTTTCGAGGGTGGCACTGGATGAGGGCCTGGAATGGACGGCACGCATCAGCCAGCATGAGCTGCCCCATCTGTGGCGACAGATCGTGGCGGGGTTCGATACGCACTGGTCGGATCCGGCTGAATTCGAGGCGGTCGAGAGCGACGACCTTGAGCGGCTTGATCAAGCCTTGCGGACAGAGCGCAAGGCGACGCCGGCAGGCGAAACGGCAACCTGGCAGTTCTTCGAGCTTAAACCATATGGTTTCCAGCAGGAAATCCTCGAGGCCATTGATGCCGAGCGCCGGGCCGGCATTGCCAAACACCTGATCATTGCCGCCACTGGCACCGGAAAGACAATGCTGGCCGCGTTTGATTATCGCCGGGTGGCCCGCCAGCGCTCGGACACCAATCGGCCAAAACTGCTGTTCATCGCCCACCGCGAGGAGATCCTCAAACAGGCCATGAACACGTTTCGCCATGTGCTTCGAGACGGCGATTTCGGGGATCTGCTTGTCGGAGGCCATGAGCCGACGCAGTCTCGGCATATCTTCTGCTCGGTGCAAAGCTGGAATGCACGCGGGCTCGACAAGCTTCCACCTACCCATTTCGACTATGTGGTGCTCGATGAGGCGCATCATGCCGCCGCCAATAGTTACCAGAATATTCTGGATCATGTGCGCCCCGAAGTCCTTCTGGGACTGACGGCAACGCCGGAGCGCAGCGACGGTCAGGATATTCGTAACGACTTCGGGGGAAGCTTTACCCACGAAATGCGCCTGCCCGATGCTGTCGAGGCGCGCCGACTGGCACCCTTCCACTATTTTGGCGTTGGTGACGAGCCAGGTGTAGATTTAAGCGGCTTGCGCTGGCAAACCGGCGGCTACAACAACGAGGACCTCAACAAGGTCATTGGCACGAATGAGCGGCGCGCGCGCTGGGTGCTCAACAATCTGCTCGACCACGTGGCCGAGCCGGAGGCCATTCGGGGCCTGGGGTTCTGCGTCAGCCAGCAGCACGCCGGGTTCATGGCCCGGTTCTTCAGTGCGAACGGCATGCCGTCGATGGCCTTGACGGCCAGATCACCGAACGCATTGCGGCGTGATGCGCAGCGCAAGCTGGTGCAGCGCGAAATCCGGGTGATCTTCACCGTGGATCTGTTCAACGAGGGTGTGGATATTCCAGAGGTAGACACGGTATTGATGCTGCGGCCCACGGAAAGCCTGACTGTCTTTCTTCAGCAGCTTGGCCGGGGGCTGCGCCTGCACGAGGACAAGGCGCATCTGACGGTGCTCGATTTCATCGCGCCGCAGCACCGCCGCTTTCGGTTTGCCGAGCGTTATCGCGCCTTGAGCGCCAGGACGGAAGCACGGGTCGATCGCCAGATCGAACAGGGCTTCCCGTGGCTGCCGGCCGGCTGTCTCGTGCGGCTGGATCGGCAGGCCGCGGCAACGGTGTTGGACAACATTCGTTCTGCACTGGCACAACGCCGGCCCCAGATCATCACCCAGCTCCGAACCCTGCTCGGCCAGATCAACGGGCAGGCCAGTCTGCAGGAAATGCTTGACTGGCTGCATTTTGACGACGCTGACCTGCTGCTTAAATACGGTGTGCCCTGCCGGCTGCTGGAAGCCGCCGGAGGCGAAGCAGTCAAAGGCATCGAAGACTACGAGAACGTGCTCAAGGGTGGTCTGCGGCGGCTATTGCTCGTGGACGATCGTGAGATTCTGCAAACGCTGGCCGCGGCGCTCGACCACCAGGGTGACCGGGACGAACACGAGCGGCAGCAGCTCACCCTGGCACTGACGCTGATATGGGGCGAAAAGCGGCCCGATGGCGGCAGGGCCGCGGCGCTGGCGTTTCTGCGCGACAACCCGCTGCTGGCCCGGGATGTGGCGCAGCTGGCCGATTGGCGTTTGCGGCAACTGATTCCTGCCGAGCCACGTCGCTGGCCCCGACTCAGCGGCGTGCTGGCGCTGCACGCGCACTACTCGCGCGATCAGATCCTGCTGGCTCTGGGCAAAGGCCGCTTCGAAGCCCGTGCCCAGCAGCGTGAGGGCGTGTTGCACCTGCCAGAGCACAAGCTCGACATCTTCTTTGTCACCATCAACAAGTCGGAAAGGGAGTTTTCGCCCTCGACTCGCTACGAGGACTACGCGCTCAGCGACCGGCTTTTCCACTGGCAAACGCAGTCGACTACGACGACAGCATCGCCGACCGGGCAGCGCTACATCAAACATCAAGATGAAGGCTATCAGCCGTTGCTGTTTGTTCGCGAGCGCAAAACGCTCGCCAACGGATTGACAGCACCTTTCCAATACCTCGGCCCGGTTGAATACGTTCGGCATGAGGGCAGCAAACCGATCAGCATCATCTGGCGTCTGCTGCATCCGATGCCGGCCCAAAGCGTCAGGCAGTTCAGGCAGGAAGCCATTTAGCTCCGCAACGCGATCCGAAATGACACCCAGGCAGACCTGAATAATGCTCGGGCTTTGGCAGAGCGCACCGAGTTACCAGGTCTTTCGTGGTGCCGTAATAGCTGTGAACGACTTCGCTGGTTGGAGTTGCCCAACGGACTATTTACGGAGATAGATCAAATCTTAAATAGCTGCAAGTGCTATGCAACCCGTGTGCGGCCGCCTGCCGAAAGCAAAAGGCCCGAACTATTAGCAAGCGCTAATGTATAATTCTCCTTGGAGCGGTCCCCACTGGATCGAGTAATCAAGCGCTAGCGGCTGGCCTGCACACGGTCAGCCGCGATGAGGAGGTTCACATGACGGACAGTTACAAGGATTTGATCACCGCCACTTCGGCCAATACCGCGAAGCTGAGGGAGGGCATTCCCGATGTCATGCGCGGGTTTGGCGCGCTCAGCCAGGCGGCCAGCGCGGATGGCGTGCTCGACAAGAAAACCAAGGAGTTGATCGGCATGGCGCTGGCGGTGGCCTCGCGCTGTGATCCGTGCATCGGTTTTCATGCCCGCTCGCTGGTCAAGGCTGGTGCCAGCCGCGAGGAGCTGATGGAAATGCTGGGCATGTGCGTCTACATGGGCGGCGGACCCAGCCTGATGTATGCCTCGCGGGCCATGAGCGCTTTCGAGGAGTTCGGCGGCGGGCAGGACGAAGGCTGATCTCCTGAAAGTCGTCGCCAGTTGCCTCAGCTATCGGCCCTGCCAGGTTCGATTCGCCTGGTCAGATTCTCCGGCGCAAAGAATCGGAGCGGCTTCTGGCCGGGGGATGACTGATCAAGCAGGTCCAGCTCGGCCAACTTCAGCAGGTCACTGCGGGCGGTGGCATAGGCGACATTGTGGCTGCGCTGATGCGATCCGAAGGTATATTCAGCGCCGGGGTGGCGCAGGGCGTGTCCTAGCAGGGCGAGCTGGCGATGATTCAGCGGTGCTTCAGTCCTCAGCCGGCGCTCCACGGCCTGAACCTCTTCGGTCTTGCGCCGGAGATACTGATCGAGCTGCTCCATGCCTTGCGTGATCACGTCGAGCTGATGCAGCAGAAAATAGGTCAGGTCGTTTTCATCGGTTTCGGTTCTGAGAAAGGCGCGTTTGTACTGGCCGGGCGCCTGCCTGAGGATCGTGGAAATGGATATGAACTCGAACAGCCAATAGTCGGACTGCAGCATCTTCCAGTAGAACAGCGCCCGGGCGGTGCGGCCGTTGCCGTCGGCAAACGGATGATCCCAGGCCAGCCAGAAGTGCAGGATGATCGCGTGGACAACCGGGTGCAGAAAATCCCGGCCGGTCAATGCCTGGTTGGCGAACTGGCAGAGCGCCTCGAGGCGTTCGGGTAGAAAGCTGGCCGGTGGTGGCCGGTGCAGGAGCTCATTGGTCCGGTTGTCGCGGACTTCCACGCGCTGCTCCTGCGGGGTCTGCAGTCGCCCGGCGCTATCGGCCTGTTCGAGCGTGCCCTCAGTGACCTGCCGGTGCAGCTGCAAGACAAGTTCGGGCGTCAACGGCTTCTCCCGCCATTGGCGGATCGTGGCCATGGCGCTGTAATTGTTGAAGATCATGCGCTCGTCGTGGTCTCGCGGGCGTCTGCCGCTTCGCAGCATGTCCACGGCGACCCTGCGCGTGGTGGCTGCACCCTCGAGCTGGCTCGAGGTAATCGCCTCTTCAATCAGCGACGAGACCAGGTAGCGGTCTCGCTGCGGGCCGGTCGTGAGGTCATCGGACGCCCCGATTCGGCCCGCCAACCGGCTGTCGATGCGATGGAGCCTTTCCTGGACGGGCCCGACCGGACAGAAATGAAAGGGCGTGCCCTCGAGATCGGTCAGCGCCACCGGCTTGCGCAGCGGCAGACGCGCCGCCTTGGTCGCCGCCCACCATTCCTCGACGGACAGATCGTGCGGCGGCGTTCGATGGCGCAGCTTGTCCCAGTGGTAGTAGCTGCCGTCGGGTAGCGGATCCACATCACCCCTGGCCAGAAGGTCGATCAAGCGATCCTTTCGTGCGGCGAAGCGGCGGCGCCAGTTGGGCGGAGGAGGAAAGGCCATGACTGTATATCAATTTTCGCGAAACTGATAAACAGTGTACAGAAATGATCAATGATTATCAAAATACTGAAAACTGATAATCATTGTGCAATGTTTGCACATCTGCGGCCGCCCTCATTGGCCGCATGAATTCCCGTGCGGGCAGGCTGCTGCCCGCACGGGTTGCGTCAGGGGCTTGTGTCAGTCGACCAGCTCCATTTCCTCGATCAGCGCTTTGGCGCCGTCGATCTGGTCCATCACCCACAGCATGTAGCGGCTGTCGACGTGGATGGAGCGGGTGGTGCGCGGGTCGAAGTCCCAGTCTGAGTTGACCGACTCGAGCGTGCCGTCGAACAGCAGGCCGACGAGTTCGCCGCGGGCGTTGAGGGTGGCCGAGCCGGAGTTGCCGCCGGTCACGTCCAGGTCGGTGAGGAAGTTGACCGGCACCGAGTCGATGCTTTCCAGCTCGTAGCCGCCGTACTTGCCGGCGCGGATCAGCTCGAGCTGGCGCTCGGGCGCATTGAAGGGTTCTTTGCCGGTGTCCTTTTGCACGATGCCTTCCAGGGTGGTGAAGGGCTTGTAGATCATGCCGTCCTTGACCTCGCCGCCCATGACCGTGCCGTAGGTGATGCGAAGCGTGGAGTTGGCGTCAGGGTAGGCGGCGTAGCCCTGCGACTCCTGCCAGGCAATGATCGCTTCCATGTAATCGGGGCGCAAGATCTGCATGCGCCCGCTGCGGTCGTCGGATTGGTGCTCGAGCTGCATTTCGTGGTCGTAGAGCGCCACGGCCAGCTTGATGAAAGGGTCGTCGCTGTTTTCGAACGCTTCCGGGCCGGCGTCCATCAAGGCCAGGCGACGCTCGGCATCGCCCAGTTCGGTTTCGGCGTAGTAGCGCTCCAGGGTGTCGGCCACCTGCTGCGCGTCCCAGGTTTCGGGCAGGTCGAGGGCCTGATCGAGCGCTTCGACGCGGGCCGAGTCCGGGCCGTTGACGTAGTTTTTCAGAAAGTACAGCCACACCGCCTGATCGACGGTGGCATCGTAGCGGCGTTCCATCGCTTGCATGCCCTGCTTGAAAAACGCCATGTCGCGCTCTTGAAAGCCTGACTCACGCTCGGCGTCGGGTTTCTGGCGCTCTTTGGACAGCCGATACAGGCGCTGGGCGGCTGACAGCAGGCTCGAGCGAGTGGCGTAGTTGTACAGCCAGTTGCGGCGCGCGGCCTCGGCCGAGGCTTCGCTGAGCGCGTCGAGCTTTTCCAGGGTTTCGCCGTAGCCCTTTTCGGGCGCTTCAGCCGCGATCCATTCATTCAGCGCCTGCTCGCGCTCGCGGCGGCGCTCGATGAGGCCGACGCGCTGCGCGCCCTCGATTTGGCCGCGCGTGTTCTTGAGGTAGTTGTTCAGGCCGGCCAGCAAACTTTCGTACTTGATGCGGGCGTCCGAGTCATCGGGAGCAGCTTTTTCGATGGTGTCAATCCAGCCGTCCATCAGCTCGATGGTGCGCGGGTAGCGCCACTCGAAAGTGTTGACCACCTCGGCCAGGCGGGCGTAGCGCTGAGTGCGGCCGGGGTAGCCGGCAGCCATCACGAAGTCGCCTTCGTCCAGGCCGGCGGCAGAGACTTTCAGATAATGCTCGGGCTCGAAGGGCACGTTGTCTTCGGCGTATGCAGCGGGCTGTCCATCGGGCCCGACGTACGCACGGTAGAAGGCGAAGTCGCCGGTGTGGCGCGGCCACATCCAGTTGTCGATGTCACCGCCGTATTTGCCGATGCTGTCGGCCGGGCCGTAGACCAGGCGCACGTCCTGGATTTCGAGCCGGTCGATGAGCTTGTACTGCGCGCCGCCGAAAAAGCTCGAGACCTGGCAGCGGTGGCCGGGTGTGCGCTCGCACTTGGCCACAACCTCCTTGCGCCGTGCCTCGATGGTGTCGTGAATGCTGCGGCCGGACATGTCGGCGTTGATGCCCTGGCGGATGCGGTCGGTGACGTCATCGACAGCCACGGTGACGTACACGCGGGTGCCCGGCGCGGCCGGCAGCTCGGCGGCCTGGTTTTCGGCCAGAAAGCCTTCTTCCAGGTAGTTGTGGTCGGCCGTGGAGTTGTACTGGATGGAGCCGCGGGCGCAGTGGTGGTTGGTTACCACCAGGCCTTCGGGCGAGACGAAGCTCGCGCTGCAGCCGCCCAGCGAGATGACCGCGCCCATGGGAAAGGCGGTCAGTTCGTCGAGCTTGTCGGGGTCAAGCTCCAGGCCGGTCTCCTTCAGGTCGTCGGCGATCTGCGGCAGCTGGTCGGGCGTCCACATGCCTTCTTTGGCCCAGGCGGCAGGAGCCAGCGCCAGCGCGGCGGCCAGGGCGATCGATGGATATTTCATCAGGTTACTCCGGTTCGAGAGCGTTCCAAACGGGCAATGCTACCCGAAATCGAATTCGCGCCGGATTTTCGATTGAGGATTGGCCTGCAGCACTCTCCCGAGCCGCTGGATTCGCTCAGGCATTCGCTGCGGGCTGAATTTCGCGCTCGATTCTTCGGCTGTTCTCGATTTGGGCCTTGCGGAGTTCGTAGCCGGTCTGAAGATTGAGCCACGAACGCGCGTCGCCACCAAAGTAGCGCGCCAGGCGCATGGCGGTATCCGCGCTGATGCCGCGCCGTTCACGCACGATGTCGTTGATGCGGGGGGCAGGCACGTGCAGCGCTTTCGCCAGGGCGTTGGCGCTCATTTCCAGAGGAACAAGGTAATCCTCTCGCAGGATCTCGCCGGGATGGACCGGACGCATGCCATTATTTATCGCCATATCCGACCTCTAGTGATAGTCCACGATTTCGACGTTTTCCGGGCCTTCCGCCGTCCAGCGAAAACAGACCCGATACTGACTGTTGATCCGGATGCTGTATTGCCCTTTCCGATCGCCCTGCAGGGCTTCAAGCCGGTTGCCCGGTGGCGACCGCAGAAACTCGAGCGTTTCGGCAGCATTCAGCTGTGCCAGCTTGCGCTCTGCGACCGCCAGAATTGGGGAGAAACGGCGGCTTCGGCCAGTTTCGAACAGAGTCTGCGTATGTCTGCAACGAAAGCTCCGAATCATCAGAATTTAATGTATATCGTTAAACGACAAACCTCAAGCCGGTCGAGTTCCACGTGGGTTTGGCCACGCCACCGGCTCCGGCGCCGGATGGTAGCCTGAAGTCCGATTTGCACAAACCAGAGGCAGGCCATGGCCGAGCAACAAGACAGGATCATGCTGATTACCGGCGCCTCCAGCGGCATCGGTGCCGAGACCGCGCGCCAGGCGGCCGCGGCCGGCTACCGGCTTGCGCTGTGCGCGCGCTCGAAGGACAAGCTCGACGCGCTGGTGGATGAACTGGGCGCCGACCGCGCCTTCGCCACGACCTGCGACGTGACCGACTACGACGATCAGGTGCGCATGGCAAAGACCGTGCTCGACCACTATGGACGCATCGACGTGGTGTTTGCCAACGCCGGTGTCGGCGGTCGACCGCCGGGGTTTGCCAGCGGCTCAGTGGACGACTGGAAGGAGATGGTGGATGTCAATATCCTGGGCGCGGCCTACACGCTGCGCGCCACGCTCGACGAGGTCAAGCGCAACCGGGGCCACGTTCTACTGACCGGCTCGGTGGCCGGGCGGATCACCCAGGCCGGCTCGATGTATTCGGCCACCAAATGGGCGGTGACGGCCATCGGCCACGGCCTGCGAGAGGAGCTCAAGGGCAGCGGTGTGCGCGTCACGCTGATCGAGCCGGGCATGGTCGACACGCCCTTCTACGAAAACGGGGCGTCTGACGCGCTCGAGGCCGGCGATGTGGCCCGCTCGGTGATCTACGCGCTGAGCCAGCCCGAGCACGTCGACGTTCACCAGCTACTGGTGCTGCCCACGCCGCCCGAGGCGTCCTGAAGCGCCTTCAAGGGCGGTATCCTGTGCCCCGAGATTCTGGATCGTACGCATTGCGGAGGACCTGATGTTCAAGCACGTTTTCCTGACCACCCTGGCCCTGCTTCTGGCCGCACCGCTGGCCGCGCAGGACGATACCGAGCTGCGGCCGGTGACCCACGAGGATGTCTGGCTGATGAAGCGGCTGGGCTCGCCGGTGGTGAGCCCCGACGGGGAACGCGCCGTGGTTTCGGTCACCGAGCCCGCCTACGAGAAGGACGAGGAATCATCCGATCTGTGGTTGATCACCGTCGACGGCTCCGAGCCGCTGCGCCGGCTGACCGCCACGCCGTCACCGGAGTCCGGCGTGGTCTGGCGCCCCGACGGCGACATGATCGCCTTTTCCGCCAAGCGCGGCAGCGACGATGCCCAGAGCCAGATCTTCGTGATGGACATGACCGGGCCCGGCGAAGCCCGGCAGATCACCAAGCTTTCGACCGGCGCCTCCAGCCCGGCATTCAGCCCGGACGGCGCCATGATTGCCTACCAGAGCCGGGTCTGGCCCGATGCGCAAGGTGACGAAGCCAACGCTGAGCGCAAGAAGGCCGAAGAGGAAGACGGCATCAACGTCTCGCGCTACGACGGCTTTCCGATCCGCGACTGGGACCACTGGCGCGACAACAAGCACACCCGCCTGTTCGTGCAGAAAGTCGAAGCCGATGCCGAGCCGACCGATCTGCTCTACGGCACCGAGCTGGTCTCCGGCCCCGGCTACGAAGGCGGACTGAGCGCTGAGTGGACGCCGAAAGGCGACGCGCTGGTGATCACGGCCACCGAAAATCTCGACGAGGCCGCGCATGCGGTCGTGCAGCGCCACCTCTACCGCGTGCCGGTGGCCGGCGGCGAGCCACAGCGCATTACCGCGGGCGATGACTTCAGCTGCACGGCCGCGAAGTTCTCGCCCGACGGCGAATTCATCTACTGCTACTACCAGCCGATCAACGACTGGGTCTACAACCACACCGAGATCGCCCGCGGCCGCTGGAACGGCTCGGGCATCGACGGCGAGCTCGACGTGGTCACCGCCGGGTTTGACCGCTCGGTGAGCGGCTTCGACCTTGCCGCCGACGGCGAGACCATCTACTTCAACGCCACCGACCAGGGCCGCGTGCGCGTGTTCGCCATGGCCGCCGACGGCAGCGAAATCACCGTGCTCGATGCCGACAGCCGCGGCGTTTACGGCGGCGTGCAGGCCGCCGGTGATGCCATTGTGGCCAACTGGGAAAGCTCGGCCGTGCCGGTCGAGGTGGTGCGCATCGATCCCGAAACCGGTCGTCACGAAGCCCTGAGTAAGTTCAACGTCGAGCGCGCCGAAGGTCTCGATCGGCCCGCCTTTCGCGAGTTCTGGTTCACCTCCTCGAAGGGCCGCCGCATCCACAGCTGGCTGACCCTGCCGCCGGACTTCGATGAAAACAAGCGCTATCCGCTGGTGCTGTTCATCCACGGCGGGCCGTTCAGCTCGTCGGTGGACGCCGACCACGTGCGCTGGAGCCCGCATCTGCTGGCCTCAGAAGGCTACGTCGTACTCAGAACCGACTACACCGGTTCAGTCGGCTACGGCGCCGAGTTCTCGCGCAACATCGAGGGCGACCCCCTGGCCACGCCGGGCGAGGAGCTGGTGGAAGCCGCCGACGCGGCCATCGAGCGCTTCGACTTCATCGACGCCGAACGTCAGGCCGCCAGCGGCGCGAGCTACGGCGGGCACCTGGTCAACTGGCTTCTGGCCACCACCGATCGCTTCGACGCCCTGGTGGGCCACGCCGGCCTGGTCGATCTGGAAGGCCAGTGGGCGACCAGCGACGTGATCTACCACCGCGAGCGCATGAACGGCGGCCCGCCGTGGGGCAACAGCAGGATCTGGGAAGAGCAGAGCCCGTCGAGCTACGTGGAGAACTTTGCCACGCCGACGATGCTGACGATTGGTGAAAGCGACTACCGCGTGCCGCTCAACCAGACCCTGGCGGCCTGGGCCTATCTGCAGCGCATGCAGGTGCCCTCGCGACTGCTGGTCTTCCACGACGCCAACCACTGGATCATGAAGGGCAAGGAAGCGCGCCACTTCTGGGAAGAAGTGCATGAGTGGCTGGCGAAGTATCTGAAGGACGAGTAGCGCGCTGGTTGGTTGGCTGGTTGGCTGGTTGGCTGGTTGGCTGGTTGGCTGGTTTGCAAGAATTCTGCCGGGTCACTGGCATTATGCAAGTGGATTCGAGACAGTCCGACCGCAACTAGCCAACTAGCCAACTAATTGTACTCGCCGCCCGGCTCGCTGACCTGCTGCGGGCGGGCGTGGCGGCGGAGCCAGTCGGTGAAGGCTTCTTCGTCCATTTCGCCCGACGCCATCGACACGAAGGCGGCATAGCGCGCCTCGAGCGAGCCGACCATGTCCCAGCCGTTGATGACCATGAAGGTCCGGCAAGTAACATAAGCCGTGCGCTTGTTGCCATCCACGAACGGATGATTTCGGGCGATGCCGAACGCGTAGGCAGCTGCCAGCTCGGGAATGTCAACGGCAGCGCCGCCGTATGCATGGAGCTGCAGCGGCCGCGCCATCGCCGACTCGAACATCCCGCGGTCCCTGATGCCCGTGCCACCGCCATGCTCGGCCAACTGACGCTCATGGATGGCGAGCGCCAGGTGTTGCGTGATCCAGATCGGTTCCATGGCCGTCACTGGGCCAGCTTGCGTAGCAGTTCGCGATCTTCACGCATGATCTTCTCGGCCACGTCCATCTGGCGCGCCAGCTCGGGGTCGTAGGGGCTGAGCACGATGCCGTCGGGCGTCTCGCGCACCATCAGCTCGTCGCCGCGGCCCACGCGCAGGCGCTCGAGCACCTCTTTTGGCAGGATCACGCCGGTGGAATTGCCGATGGCGGAGACTTTCAGCTTGCGGGTCATGTTCAGACTCCCGGAGTTGCGAACCCGCAGTATAACAAATGTATTACGGCGCTTCGTGATGGGCCAGGGCGATGCCGAGGTGGTCTTCGTAAGGCGGCACGGCGCAGTGGACGACCCAGTCGGAGCGGATGTCGAAGCGCGCGCCGATGAAATCGGCATGCAACGGCATCGTCCTGCCCGGCCGGGCGCACAGGAAGGCGGTCTGGATACGGCTGGCGCCATTCGCGCGCAGGTGGGCGGCGGCATGAAAACCGGTCTCGCCGGTATAGAGCACGTCGTCGACCAGGATCAGGTGCCGGCCTTCGATTTCGATGTCGAGGGTCTCGTCATCCAGGCGCGGCCGGTCGTGGAGCAGCTCCAGCGAATCGCTGTAGCGCTTGAGCTCGAGCTCGCCGAGCTCGACGTGCAGATCGTAGCGCCGCGCCAGGCGCTCGGTGAGCATCCGGGCGACGGGCTTGCCGCGCCGCAGGATGCCGATCAGCGCCGTCGACTCGCCGATGTGGGGCCGCATCCGTTCGGCCAGGTCATCGAGCAACGCCTCCACGCCCGCGGCATCGATGATTTCACACACCTGCCTGTCGCTGTTGTCGCCTGTGTTCACGGTATCGGCCCTCGGGCATCGAAGATAAGGGGGGTTCAGTCGGAATCGAGCATTTCTCGCACGCTCGCCTCGACCCGGTCGCGGTGCTCGCGCAGGGCATCGCTGAGCGTGACCGGCCAGGGCTGATCGGCGCTTTCCGGGCCCAGAATCTCGTCGGGCAGCTCGCCCAGGCGCTTTTCGGCACGCTTGCGCGATCGGTCGGGATCGTCGGCCTCGCGCAGGCGCTTGCCCTCGGCCATGAACGGCTCGAGCAGGGGCGTTCCGTCCAGGTCTTCGTCGCGGCGCGCAAGCGTATCGCCGGCATCGCGCCGGAAGATCTGCTTGGCGCCCGGCAGGATCAGCTTGCCGCTGGAGAGCTTCATGCGGCCCTTGCCGGCGTACTCGACCAGCTTGTAGGCCATGTCGAGGTCGGGCGCGTCGGCCGACAGGCCCATGGCGGTGCCGACGCCGAAACCGTCGACGGGCGCGCCGTCGGCAAGCATGGTGTGGATCTTGAACTCGTCGAGCCCGCCGCTGACGAAGATGGCCACCTCGTCGAGCCCGGCCCGGTCGAGAATCTCGCGCGCCTGGCCGGCCCGCTCGGCCAGGTCTCCGGAGTCGATGCGAATGCCGCTAGCCTTGAAGTCATCGCCCAGGGCTTCGGCCAGCCGCACCACCTTTTTCACGCCTTCGAGGGTATCGAAGGTGTCGACCAGCAGCACGGTGTCGGGAAACTCGGCGACGAAATTGCGAAAGGCCTGCATTTCGCTGTCGTGGGCCTGAATATAGCTGTGCGCCATGGTGCCGGCGATCTCGACGCCATAGACCTTGCCGGCCAGCATGCTGGAGGTGCCGGCGACGCCGGCGACGTGGAAGACCTTGCCGGCTTTCAGGCCGTTGTCGGCGCCGTGAATCCGGCGCAGGCCGAAGTCGAGCACCGGCCGCCCGGCGGCCGCGTGGACGATGCGCGCCGCCTTGGTGGCCAGCACCGACTGGGCGTGCATCTGGTTGATCACCCAGGTCTCGACGATCTGGGCCTCGGGCGCCGGTGCGGTCACTTCCACCAACGGCTCGTGCGGAAACACCGGCGTACCGTCGGGCAGGGCGTGGACCTCGCCGGTGAACTCGAAATCGGCCAGCCACGCCAGGAAGTCTTCGGAGAAGTGGCCGGTCTTTCGCAGGTAGTCGAGGTCGTCATCGGCAAAGCGCAGGTCGGCCAGATAATCGACGACATCCTCGATGCCGCAGGAAAGCACGTAGTTTCTGTTATCGGGCAGGTTGCGGTAGTGCAGGCTGAAGGTCGCCGGCTCGAGCATGCCCTCGGCAACGTAGGCCTGGGCCATCGTGAGCTGGTACATGTCGGTAAACAGCGCCGCGCCGGCGCCGCTGACGAAAGGCTGGCTGGTGTGTTGCGGCTGCAAGAAACACTCCCTGGCGCGAATCCACTACCGATACTAACGCAGGCGGGCCGGCCACGGCAGGCGCGGCGGACAATGCACCCAGCTTGCGACCACCACCACGCCGAAGGCCGAATAGACGACCTGAAACACCCACCAGGGCAGATCGAGAAAAAGAAGCCGGCCCAGCCAGTACTGGATGAAGCTCTGACCATACGCTGCCTGGCCGGCCGCCTCGCGCAGCCAGCCCTCCCAGACCGTCAGCAGGCACAGCTCGCCCAGCCAGGTCTGGACCACGATGAAGGCGATCAGCGCCAGATGGATGAAGCGAAACCAGGGATTGCGCACCCAGCCCCAGCGGCGCGCCCAGCCGATCAATACCAGTAGCTGGCCGCCGACGACAAACACCACGAACAGGGCGTGCAGCACCAGGATGGCGTCGGCAGCCAGGCCCGGAAAGGGAATGCTTTCGAAAAACGCCCGGTTCATGGGGTCATGGTAGCGGTCGAGGGCGCAGCCGCGAAAGCGCCTTCAGTCCGGATAGCCGGTGATCTCGCGGATGTCTCGATACAGCGGTGCGAGCCGCCGGTACAGGCGGCGGTAGACGCGGCGATAGAGCTTTTCGTAGATGGCGTGGCTGTCGGCATCGGGCTCGATGCGGTGGCCCGCGCGGGTCATCTCGTTGATGGCCACGCGCACGCTGGGATACCAGCCCAGACCGCAGGCGGCCAGCACGGCCGCGCCCAGGCCGGAGGTCTCGACGGTGTGCGGGCGCTCGACCGGGCAGTTGAAGATGTCGGCGGTGATCTGCATGACCGCATCCGAGCGCGCCCCGCCGCCGCAGGCGCGCAGCACCTGCAGCCGCCGGCTCGAGCGGCGCTCGATGCGCTCGGCGCCGTGGCGCAGCTCGAAGGCCACGCCCTCGAGCAGCGCCCGATACAGATGCGCGCGGGTGTGCACGTCGCCAAAGCCGACGATCGCCCCCTTGGCCTCGGGCCCGGCGTCGACATCGCTGCTCCAGAACGGCTGCAGCATCAGGCCCAGGGACCCCGGCGGCACTTCGGCGACCAGCTCGTCGAGCAGGGACTCGGCCGTTACCCCGGCGGCCTCGGCGCGCTGGCGCTCTTCGAGCCCGAACTGTTCCTTGAACCAGCGCACCATCCAGAAGCCGCGCGGCACCGCCGACTCGACCATGAAGTAGCCGTGGCGGGCGGCCGGGAAGGCGGGCATCGGCGGCCGGGCCTCGAAATAGCGCGCGGAAAGGACGCTGATCGTCGAGCGCGTGCCGAAGCTGATGCAGGCGGTATAGCGGTCGGACACGCCGGCCCCGATCAGATCGCAGGCCTTGTCGGCGCCGGCGGCAATCACCGGCACGCCGGGCTTCAGGCCCAGATGCTCTGCCGCCGGCCCGGTCAGCTCGCCGAGCTTCTCGCCGGGCTTGACGAGCTCGGGAAGCTGCTCGCGCCGGATGGACAGGGCCGACCAGCGCCAGTTCCTGGGCCCGGCCCAGCGCCGGGCGCGATAGCTGAAGGGCAGATAGCCGACCTGACTGCCGACCGAATCGGCCAGCCGCCCGGTCAGGCGATGGTTGATGAAACCCGACAGGCCAACGAAGGCGGCCGTCTTCTGCCAGTTTTCCGGTTCGTGAACCGCCAGCCAGTTGCACTCGGCGTTCTCGCGCATGGTCTTCAGCGCCCGGCTGCGCCCTATCAGGCCGATCAGCGCGCGCCAGTACAGGGGCATTTTCGGCAGCTTGTCGAGGCCGACGCGCCGATTGTCGGTCCAGATGATGGCCGGGCGCAGCGGCTGGCCGTCGGCGTCCAGGCAGATCTGGGTGGCGCGCTGGGTGGTGACCGCCACCGCCGCAACGCCCGCCGGGTCGTGGCCTTCGTTCCACAGCGCGCGGCAGGCGCGACCGATTTCGTTCCAGAACAGCTCGGGCTGTTGCTCGGCGCGGCCCGGCGCGTCGGAAAACCAGGGCTCGATCTCGATGTGATGGCGGCCGCGCAGCTCGCCGCGGTTGTTGAACAGCAGCGCGCGGATGCTCTGCGTGCCGTTGTCGATGGCCAGTATCAGCGGTTCGGCGCTTTCGCTTGCGCTCATTGGTTGCTCCCGGGAGGCATTTGCAGCGTGAGCGCCGTGGCGCACCGCGACCATGATGCCTCAGCCGCGCGCTCAAGGGGCAGACTTCAGGGGCAATACTCGCCCGGCTCGGGAAATTCCGGGCCGCGCCGGCACTCGAAGGCCCGCGCCGTGTAGATGGCCGGCCCGTCATCGGCTGCGGCGGGCATGGACCAAACGCGGCTCCATTCGGCACGCAGCGAATCGTCCATCAGCGCGCCCTCGCGAAGCGCGGCGTCGAGATTGGCATCCTGGCCCAGGTTGAGCTCGATGACGGCTTGCGCAAAGGGCCTGGCCGGGCCGACGCCTTCGCGCATTTCGTAGCTGAAGCTCTCGGCCAGCAGTTCCATCGCGGCAGATGGCGTGATCAGGCCGTCGCGCTCGGTGCGGTAAGGCACGTCGGCGCTGAACTCGGTGGCTTCCATGGCGCTCCACGGCGCGGCCGGGTCGATCACCGGGGCAGTGGAAAGGCACGAGGCGCCGAGGCAGGTCTGCGCCCGCGCCGCGGCGTCGGTCATTTCCTTGCGCGATACCGCCACGATATCGGCCTGATGGCCCATGACCGGGCGCATGACCAGCCGCCAGGAAACGTGCGGCCCGACGCCGAATTCAGCCGCCGCGGCGACATGTTCGGCGCCGTGGGCCTGGACCAGCTCCTCGCGGATGGCCGGGCCGAGATTGAAACGCTCGATCTGCACGAAGCTGACCGGCAGGGGTGAGATTGCCGGCGGGGCGGTGACCACATCCCGCCCGTAGCGCAGCCGAAAGCGCACTCGCTCGAGCCGTCCTTCGGCCTGCTCGAGCGCCAGTACCGCCTTGACGAAGGGATCGAGCGTTCCACTGGGCAGAAACACCGAGCTGCCATCGGGAAGCTCGAGAGCGCCTTCGATCGCTTCGTTGACCTCCTCGACAGCCTGCGTCTGGTAGCCCTGGCCGGCAACGAACGGCTGCGCCTTGTCGGCAAGCGTCTCCGAAGCCGCCGGAGCGCTGCGATCACCCGCGTCGCCCCCGAAGCCGCCGGACACGGCCTGATCCGCCGGGCCTGCCAACGCCAGAACCGCCGCGACTGACCCGGCCAGCAAGCTCTTCATTCGATGCATGACTGTCCTCTTGTAAAACCAGGCAATCCTGGATACTCAAACAACGCCATCAGGGTGGAAATACTGCCATCAACACGGCGTCGAGCAGTCGTCCGTCGGGGACGCAGCCCCGACCGGCGCAAGCCGCGATCACAATCCTGCAATGCCGTGAGACTCAGACCGCAGGTCGCGGTTACATCCGCGACGGACGGGGCAGCTCGGGGCTCAAGCGTGTCGGGCAATCACCCGCAGCGGCGCGAGCTTGAGCAGCCAGCCGATGGGCCGCCACGGCCAGGCGGGAATGCAGGCGGTTGCCGGCGCGCGCTCGATGGCGCGCACCATCGCCCGGCTGGCGGTGGCTTCGTCGACCTCGAAAGGCATCTTGCCGGCCTCTTCGTTGAGCTCGGTGCGCACAAAGCCGGGCAGAAGGGTAGTGACCACAATCGGCGTGTCGTAGAGCTCGGCGCGAATTCCCTCGGCCAGATGGCTCAGGCCGGCCTTGCTGGCGGCATAGGCGCTCATCGATTTCGGCAGGCCGCGCACGGCGCTCATCGACGAGACCACCACCAGATGGCCGTAGTTTTGCTCGCGAAAAACCTCGACGGCGGCTTCGCACTGGGCCAGGGCAGCGACCAGGTTGGTTTCCATCACCCGGCGGTTGTAGTCGAAGCGCCCGCTGCCAACGCGGCGGCCATCGCCGATGCCGGCGTTGACGATCACCCGATCGAGCCCGTCGAGTGCTTCGGCAAACTCGCGAAAGACCTCGAACACACGATCGTGATCGTTGACGTCGAGGGCGCGGATCTCGACGCGGATGTCGTGTCTTGCGATCAGCTCCTCGCGCAGTTCTTCGAGCCGCCCGGTGCGGCGCGCACACAGGGCCAGATTGCAGCCGCGGGCGGCGAACTCGCGCGCCATGCCGCGGCCCAGTCCGGAGCTGGCGCCGGTGATCAGGATACTCTTGCGGCTGGTGTCGGTCATGATTCTCATTATGTATCATCGCGGATGCGGCATGATCGTTTAACGCACGGGCCCCACCGTCCCGGCGGTCATGCAGAAAAGCGCTTCGGGCAGGGCGTCCCTGGCGATGAGGAAGAGCCGATGAAAACGAACCCGACGACACTTGCTTCCGCCCTCACCGGGTTCGCCGGCCTTCTGCTGCTGCTCGTAGCCCTGCCGGCCCGCGCGCAGCCGCATCAGGCCTGGCTGGAGGCGGCCATCGAGCAGACCGGCGCGCCGGCGATGGGGCTGGTGCTGTTCGATCGCAAGGGAGTCGAGGCCCTGGCCGTGGCCGGCGAGCGCGCTCAGGGCTCGAGCGTGGCCGTCACAACAGACGATCCCTGGCATCTGGGCTCGAACACCAAGGCAATGACCGCGCTGCTGGTGGCCATCCTGGCCGATCGCGGTACGCTCGATTTCGACGACCGGATCGCCGACGTGCTCGGCGACGCGATCGAGGACATCGACCCGGGCTGGCAGGCGGTCGACTACGGCGAGCTACTCACCCACTGCAGCGGGCTGCCGGCCAACGCCGGTCGCTGGACGAGCTTGCGGTTGATGGGCGACGAGAGCCGCGACGATCGCGCCGACCGTCTGGTCTATGCCGGCAGCCTGCTGGCAAAACCGCCCGCGACGACGCCGGGCGAAGCATTCCAATACTCCAACGCCGGCTACGTGGTGGCCGGTGCCATGCTCGAGGCGCAAACCGGCAAGGACTGGAAAACCCTGATGCACGAGCGGATCTTCACGCCTCTCGGGCTCGACTCGGCGGGCTTCGGCCCGCCCGGCGAAAAGGGCAAAATGGACGCGCCGCGCGGGCATTCAACCGGCCTGCTGGGCGGGCTGAGCGCGGCCGAGCCCGGGGTAGCGGCCGACAACCCGCCGGCCCTCAATCCGGCCGGCCGCGTCCACATGAACCTGCGCGACTACGCCAGCTTTCTGATCGAATACCTGCGCGGGCTGGCCGGCGACGGCGAGTTGCTCGATCAGGCCGGCTATCGGCAACTGGTCGAGCCCGGCTGCGGCGACGGCTACGCCAGGGGCTGGGGTGTCGCCGACGACGGCACGCTCCAGCACAGCGGCTCGAACACCATGTGGTTTGCCCAGGCCCGACTGTGGCCACAAACCGGATGCGGCATGGTCGTCGTCTCCAACAACGGCCGGCTCGAGCGCCAGCGCGAAGCGTTCGACAAGCTCTTCGAGCAGGGAAAGCGCTGGCTCGAGCAGACCGCCTCAGGCCAATAGCCTCCACAGGCTGACCCGGCTACCACTCGCCCATGTGAAACCGAGGCACCTTGGTTGGCCAGGCCATCGCAGTAGTCGAAAATGCGGTCGTTCGTCGTGGACGTAGCCCCGACCTACCCATGTTGGTGCCCGGATGGCGCCGGATACGGGCCACGCAGGGCTGCGGGCGGGGAAGTGGTGGAGCCGAGGGGAGTCGAACCCCTGACCTCAGCAATGCGAATGCTGCGCTCTCCCAACTGAGCTACGGCCCCACGGGATCGGGCTGGGCGCGTATTTTACCCAACTTGACGGGCAAAAGTCACCCGTGCCGCGGCCGGCAAGAAAAAGGCGTAGAGTGGGCCTTGGGTGTTATCGCCCGGCTCGCCCCGAAAGCCACCGTGAATCCATCTCGATACTTCAAGCCCACTGATCTCCACGGCCTGGCCCAACTGGCCGGCGACGGCGTGGCCGGCACCAGCCGGCTTATCGAGCGACTGCACGTGACCATTGCCCGCGCATCAATGCCGGCCGGGCGGGCCGTGACCGCTCCGGCGCGTGGCATGACCGGTCTGGTCTATCGTTCAGTGCGCGGCGTCAATGCGCTGGTGGGCGCATCAATCCAGGCCGTGGCCAAACCCGTCGTGGCGCGCATTCCCGGCCAGGGCTCATCGGCGGCACGGGAGCAATGGCGCGCCGCGCTCAACGGCGTGCTGGGCGATCACCTGGCCGGCAGCGGCAATCCGCTGACCATTCCGATGAGGTTTCGAAAGCATGGCGCGGCGCTGACGCTCGAGCGGAGCGCCCTGGCGGGAACATTCGACGCGCCGCGCGGGCGATTGCTGGTTGCCGTCCACGGCCTGTGCATGAATGATCTGCAGTGGGGCGCACGCGGTATTCCGCATCGCCTGGGCGCGGCGCTGGGCTTCACGCCGCTGTATCTTCACTACAATTCCGGTTTGCCCATTGCCGACAACGGCCGTGCATTGGCCGGGCTTTTGCAGGAGCTGGCCGACGCCTGGCCGGTGCCGGTTGAAGAAATCGTGATGGTGGGCCACAGCATGGGCGGGCTGGTGGCGCGCAGCGCCCAGGCGCACGCCGCACGTGGCCTGCATGGCTGGGAGAAGTCGCTCACCGGCATGGTGTTTCTGGGCACGCCGCACCATGGTTCACCGCTGGAGCGCGTCGGTCACGGCTTCAACCGGCTGCTCGGCATCAGTCCCTACAGCGCACCTTTCTGCAGCCTGGGTGGCCTGCGCAGCGCGGGCATCAGGGATCTGCGCCACGGCCTTGCCGAGACCAGCCGGCCCGCCAGCCCGACCACCTGGTACGCCATCGCCGCCACGGCCGGCACGCGGGCGGGGCGGCTGGCCGGTGACGGCCTGGTGCCTGTCGACAGCGCGCTGGGCCGGCATCCTGATCCGCGGCGGGCGCTGGGCATTCCGCAGGAGAACTGCCGGCTGGTGCCCGCCGCCGGGCATCTGGGCCTGCTGCGCCATCCCGAGGTCTATCGCAGCCTGCGACGCTGGCTGCGTTGAAGCGGCCTGGCGGGCGCTGATCGTGGCGCTGGCAAATTGTCATGCAAGGCGGCAAACTGACGCCATGAGCCCTCTGCACTGGCGCCATGACATCTGGCCGGCGTGCTGCTGATGTTCTGGCCGCGGCTGCCGGAATACCCCAACCCCGCCCCCTCGCAGGCAATGACCACCGCGCAGGGGCGCGACACGCCGCTGGGCCAGGCGCTGGCGAACCAGATCGACGCCCACCCGGGCCTGACCGGTGTCTATCCACTCTACAGCGCGCTCGACGCCTTTGCCGCACGCTATCTGCTGATCCGGAACGCACAGCGAACGCTTGATGTCCAGTACTACATCTGGGGCAAGGATCTGACCGGCACGCTGATGCTCGATGCCCTCATCGAGGCGGCCGATCGTGGGGTTCGCGTGCGCCTTCTGCTCGACGACAACGGCCACTCGGGGCTCGACGATACACTGATCGCCCTGGCCGGACACGCCAACATCGAGGTTCGGCTGTTCAACCCGTTTGCGCTGCGCTGGCCGCGCTGGGTCAACTATCTGACCGATTTTCGCCGCGTCAACCGGCGCATGCACAACAAGTCCTTTACCGCCGACGGTGAAGCCACCATCGTCGGCGGTCGCAACATTGCCGACGAGTACTTTGCCGCCGGCAGCGGCCGGCTGTTTGCCGACCTCGACGTGCTTGCCGTCGGCCAGGTGGTGGATGCGGTATCGGCCGACTTCGATCGCTACTGGAACTGCCGCTCGGCCTGGCCCGTCGAGGCCCTGCTCAAGCCCGCCAGGGGCCATCCCATCGAGGGCCTGCGCCGGCAGGCAGAAACGCTGAAAACCAGCGCGCGGGCCCGGGAGTATCTGAACAACTTCGAGCGCTCTTCCTTTGTCTCGCAGTTTATTGGCGGTGAGCTGCCCATGACCTGGAGCCCGGCGACGCTGGTCAGCGACGATCCGCGCAAGATCATCGGCAAGCCGGGGCGCAAGGGCCTGGTCAGCGAGCAGCTCGAGAAGACCATCGGCCTGCCGCAAGAGCGCCTGCTGGTGGTCTCGGCGTATTTCGTACCGACCCGCAGCGGCGCGAAGCTGTTTGCCGAACTGGCGCGCAGCGGCGTGGAGGTTGGCGTGCTGACCAACGCCCTGGAAGCCACCGACGTGGCCGCCGTCCACTCGGGCTACAGCCGCTATCGCAAGCGCCTGCTCAAGGCCGGCGTGAAGCTTTTCGAGATGCAGCGCCTGTCTGGCCGCGAGCGCATGCGCGGCACCGGGCCTCTGGGCAGCTCGGGTTCGAGCCTGCACGCCAAGACCTTTGCCATCGATGACAAGCGTCTGTTCGTCGGCTCGTTCAACTTCGACCCGCGCTCGGCCCGGCTCAATACCGAGATGGGCCTGGTGCTCGACAGCCCCGAGCTGGCCGGCCAGATTGCCCGGACCTTCGAGAAAAGCGTGCCCGAGCGCGCCTATTCGGTGCATCGCGACGGACGCGGCGGGCTTTACTGGATCGAGCAGACCGAACGCGGGCCGCGGCGCCACGCGCGCGAACCCCACGCCAGCGCCTGGCAGCGCTTCATGGTGGCCGTGTTCGGGCGCCTGCCCATCGAGTGGCTGCTTTGACCCCAACGCCGCTGCGGACGGGCCATGCCGGACAATGACTTGCTACACTCGCTGTCAAAACATCCATAAGCGAGCGTGGAGGAGCCGGGCATGATTCACGAAAACATCCTTCAGACCATCGGCCGCACGCCGGTGGTGCGTATCAATCGCCTGGCGCCCTCTCACGTCCACTTCTACGTCAAGGCAGAATTCTTCAATCCGATGGCCTCGGTCAAGGATCGGTTGGCGATCGGCATCATCGACGATGCCGAGCGACGCGGCGAGCTCGCGCCCGGGCAGACGGTGGTGGAGGCAACCTCGGGCAACACCGGCATCGCGCTGGCGATGGTATGCGCCGCAAAGGGCCATCCCTTTGTCGCCGTGATGACCGAGACCTTCTCGGTGGAGCGGCGCAAGCTGATGCGCGCCCTGGGCGCCAGGCTGATTCTCACCCCGGCCGAAGAGCGCGGTACGGGCATGGTTCGACGCGCGCAGGAGCTGGCCGAAAGGCACGGCTGGTTTCTGGCGCGCCAGTTCGAGAACGAGGCCAACCCGGCCTATCACCGCAACACGACCGGCCCGGAAATCCTGAGCGACTTCGCCGGGCGGCGGCTCGATTTTTTCGTCTCGGGCTGGGGCACGGGCGGCACCCTGACCGGGGCCGGCCAGATGCTCAAGACAGCGCGACCCGAAATCCGCATCATCGCGGCCGAGCCCGACAAAGCGCAGCTCATGGCCGGTCAGCAATGGCAGCCGCACAAGATTCAGGGCTGGACGCCGGATTTTCTGCCGAAGGTGCTCAAGGTCGACATCGCCGACGAGATCGTGCCCGTCAGCGACGAGGAATCACGCGACACCGCGCTGGCCCTGGCCAGCAAGGAGGGCATCCTCACCGGCATCTCCGGCGGCGGCACGGTCGCCGCGGCACTGAAGGTGGCCGACAAGGCGCCGGAGGGGTCGAGCATCCTGGCCATGCTGCCCGACACCGGCGAGCGCTACCTGTCGACCTATCTTTTCGAAGACATCCACGAAGGCTCGGACGACGACTGGCTGGATGGCCTGTGAACGATGCGGCGTCGCCAGGATCCGTGGCCGGAGCGGCATGGTGTCAGCGTCGCCGGCCGCCGCGCCGGCCGCGCGGGCGCTCTTCGCGCACCTGGATGGCCTGGCCGTTGAACATCGAGCCGTCCAGCCCGGCCTGGGCGACGCGCGCTTCGTGGCCTTCCATGTCGATCATGGCAATGCCCTTGCAGCGGCGGGTGAAGATGTCGATGGGGAGCCTGAGGCCGCGAACGGTGCCGTGTTGGGAGAACAGGTCGCGCAGGTCTTGCTCGCGGGTTTCGGGATGGATGTTGCGAACGAACAGGGTCTTCATGTCGTGGGCGGCCTCCGGGCCGGTTGTGGTTGAAGCAGCACGCGCAGGCGCCGGCCATCAGCCGGAGCGGAGTCGATGGAAAGAGCGGCGCTGTCAGTGAAGGCGGGTGAATGGCCGAGCGTCCATCCGCTCAGCCACTCTCTAATGTTGGGCCCCGGGCGGGGCAGATGCAAGGGCGGTGAGAAATTCTTGCAATAAGTTGTGGTTTTTTTCCTCAACAGCGCGTATAGTGCGAGGCGCTGCGGAACACAGCAGTGGTCGAATCTGAAAGTATTCCTTCCGTTTACCCCCTCATATTCCGCCATCTGAAACTCTACAGCATCACCGGGGACGGCCGCGTGGCCGGACTCCGATACATCATATTATTTTGAAAAGGTAAAAGACATCATGTCCAGCACTACCGGAACAGTGAAGTGGTTCAACGACGCGAAGGGCTTCGGCTTCATCTCTCAGGACAACGGCGGCGCCGATGTGTTCGTGCACTTCAGCGCCCTGAACGGCTCGGGCTTCAAGACCCTGGCCGAAGGCGCCAAGGTGACTTTTGACGTCACCGACGGCCCCAAGGGTCCGCAGGCTGCCAACGTCGAAACCGTCTGAGGTTTTCGACCGGACGCTTTGCCGAAAAACCCCGCCGCTGGCGGGGTTTTTCGTATGTGATGCGATGATGCGGCGTGCTCGCCAGCGCAACCTGCGCCGCCGCTGGACTGGCGGCTATTCGCCCTCGCCCGTGCCGGTCAGCACGGTCGCGTAATCGCCGCCGCCCATCTGCGCGGGCAGCTTGCCTGCAACCTTGAGCGCCATGCGCGGGATTTCGCTCGAAACCCACATCGTCATATCACCGCCTTCGCCGTCCAGCGCTTCGAGCCTGATCTTCCAGGCCTCGAATTCACCGGCAGGCACTTCCACGCTCTCGCGCCCAACCACGTTGAGCGTGAAGTAGCGCACGCGCTGCTGCAGGCCCACTTCAGCGATGCGAATCGGTGTGCTGTAGCCGGCCGCCAGCGGCAGACCCAGGATCACCGCCTCGAGCGCGGCGTCACCGCCGTAGACCGGCGCTTCGAGTTCGATCTCGATTGGAATTTCCTGCTGCGCCTTGATCGTGCCGGTGACCGCCCGCGATCCGTATTCCACCTCGATGGTGGCCGGGCCCTGGGCCAGCTTGCGCCTGATCGGCCGCAGGGACTCGCCATCGAGCACGATATGGTCGCTGGCTGCTCCCATGGCCGAGGAGGTGTCGGTGGTAATGACCATGGTCTGGCCGTCGTCGCCTTGCTGCATGGCGATCCGGCGCGTGGCCTGCATTTCCATCTTGCTGCCCTGCATGCTCAGGGTGGTGGTGTAGCCGAAGCTCCCCCTGGCAACTCGGGCCGGATCGCTGTTGGGCAGCGGCAGGGTTCTGGCCGCATCGAGCTCGTCGGCCACATCTTCGACCTCAACGGTCTCGATGTCGACGGTAATCTCGTTCAGGCGCTGGCCGACCTCGTCGTCCATGCCTTCCTGAAAGCGACCGCCAAGATGCGTCGCCAGGAATTCCTCGGTGCGGGCAAACATCGCCAGGCGGTTTTCGCGACCGCGGAAGCCATGGCCTTCATCGGGGGCGACGATATATTCGACCGGCAGGCCGGCTTCGCGCATGGCGACCACGATCTGATCGGATTCGGCCTGCTTGACGCGCGGATCGTTGGCGCCCTGAATGACCAGCAGGGGCGCGGCGATCTTGTCGGCGTGGTTGAGCGGCGACTGACGCTCGAGCCGGGCCTTGCCCTCTTCGGTGCCTGGGTCGCCCATGCGCTGGAGGAAGATCTTGCGGATCGGGCCCCAGTAGGGCGGAATCGAGTTGAGCAGGGTGATCAGGTTGGACGGCCCGACGATGTCGACGCCGCAGGCGTAGAGATCGGGCGTGAAGGTCATTCCGGCAAGCGTGGCGTAGCCGCCGTAGGACCCGCCCATGATGCACACCCGCTCGTGATCGACCAGCCCCTGATCGATCAGGTGCTTGACGCCGTCTGTGATGTCGTGCTGCATGGCGTCGCCCCACTCGTTGTTGCCGGCGTTGAGAAACGCCTTGCCGTAGCCGGTCGAGCCGCGGAAGTTGGGCTGGAGCACGGCGTAGCCGCGGTTGGCCAGGAACTGGGCCAGGGCGCTGTAGCCCCAGGTGTCGCGGGCCCACGGGCCGCCGTGAATCAGCGCCACCAGGGCCAGCTTTTCGCCCTCGACGCCTTTCGGCGCAGTCAGGTAGGCAGGAATTTCCAGGCCGTCGCGGGCTTCGTAGCGGATGGGCTGCATTCTGGCCATGTGCTCGACCGGCAGTTCCGGGCGCGAACGATAGAGCTCGCTGACTTCCATGTCTTCCCAGTTGAACAGGTAGGTGGTGCCGGGGTCGACATCGCGCGACAGGCCAACCAGCACCAGCGAGTCGTCGGCCGCTTGCGGCCGGAAACTGATTTCGCCGTCGGGTAGCTGCTCGCGCAGAAAGGTCAGGGCGTTTTCGAATTTCTCATTTCTGGGATAGATACGCGGCTTGTCGCCCACGTAGAAGGTGGCGAGCATCTCATCGCTTGCGTTGGAGTAGATGGCGCCACCGAAGTCCACTTCGCCTTCGGGGTCGCGCTCGACGAACTCCAGCTCGCCGGTAGCCACATCCATCAGGTAGAGGCCGACCAGGTCGTTTTCCTCGCCCTTGTTGGAGACGAACCAGACGCGCTCGTTGTCCGCGTGGAAGCGGCTCGGGCCGCAGCTTTCGCGCCAGGAACAGGTGTAGAGCGTCTCACCCAACTCGCCGTCGGTCACGCGCAGGGTTTCGGTGCCGCCGTCTTCGGTCTGGCGCACGGCCAGGCGCACCTGGCCCTCCAGGCCCACGACCCAACCGGCGATGTTCTGGTGGTTTTCGATCAGCAGCTCGCGCTCACCCGATTCGATGTCGATGCGATAGACGTCGTGCAGGGCCGGATCACGGTCGTTGAGGCCGACGATGATCTCGCCCGGGGTCGACTTGGGCACGCTGTAGATCTGGGCGCGCACGCCGTCGATATCAGTCAGGTTGCGCGCCGGCGGAACGCCGGCATCTTCGGCCGGTTCGGCGTCTGCGTCGACGGCCCAGACGTGATAGTTTTCGTTGCCGCCCTTGTCCTGTACATAGAGTACGTATTCGCTGCCGCGGCTCCAGAAGTAGCCGGGCACGGGTCGCTCGTCGTCGGTCAGCGGCCGGGCCTGATCAAACGGCTCGTCGATGCCCTTGATCCAGATGTTGCGCACGCCTTGATAGGGGCGCATGAAAGTCACGAATTCGCCGTCGGGCGAGATTTGCGCGCCGGAGATCTCGGGGTCACCGAAGAACAACTGGCGATCGACAAGCGGCGGCAATTGGTCGAGATAGGCCAGCTTTTCGGCCGGGTCGACGGCGCTGACCGACAGCGCAAGAAGCGCGGTCAGGCCGGCGAGCGTGATGTTCGGCAGTCGGAATTTCATGGGGTGCATCGCTCCTCGAATACCGTCGTCCCTGAATGTTTGGCCGACAGACTCATTGTCAATTGCGTTCACTTTATACCGGCGCTGGTGCCCGGCGCCAATAGCCCATTGGTCACGCCCGCTTCGAACACAGCCTGCAGCAACCTCCTGCGCGCCGCCGGGCCGGCGGATCAGTTGTCGGGCTCGAAGGTCTGCATATAGGGATTGGCGTCGTTCGGCGCAATCCGGATGAAGCCATAGCCGGTGGCATCATGGCAGCCGTTGCACGAGGAAATCACGCCGCGCAGCCGGGGCCCGATGGCGTCGGGGTCGCCGCTGTCGAGTGCGTCTTCGAGCAGCTCGAAGGTCGGCGTCAGGATCGAGCTGGTCAGCCGGCCGACGGGAATGTCGTGGTAGGCCTCGATCGACTCGGCGGCCTCGATGGCTTCCTCCAGCTCGTGGGCGTAGAAGTCGGCCAGTTCGACGTTGCCGGCGTTCACCGACAGGCTCAGCTTGTGCAGGAATAGCTGAAGCTGGCCCATCGTGTCGATCAGGTCGGGCTCGTCGTCGGCCAGGGCATGGCTGGCCCCCAGGCCCAGCGCGAACGTCAGCAACAAGGCGTTGAATGCTTTCATCAGGTCGGACTCCGGTTCTCGGGATCAAATGACAATCATTTCGCATTATATGCCTGAACATCATCGCTGACCGGGCGCGCCCGGAGGTTCGGGCGGTAGACTGTGCCGGTTCAACGCAGGGAGAGCGAACGATGATCGAATCACCGATGGCGGTACTCACCGTGCTGGTCGGAGTGGCCGCGCTTTTTTTCTATCTCGAGCAGCGCACCGGCTGGAAGGGCTTCAACTACTTTCCGCCGCTTCTGTTCATCTACGCCACGCCGGTGCTGCTCAACAACGCCGGCTTCATTCCCTCCGACTCACCGGTCTACGGGGGCCTGGGCGACTACGCCCTGCCGGTGTTCATCGCGCTGATGCTGTTCAACGTCAACGTGCCCTCGGCGGTGCGCATCATGGGCAAGGGCGTGCTGGTGATGCTGCTGGGCACGCTCGGCATCGTGGTCGGCGGCGTGGTCTCCTACGCCATCGTCCATGCCGGGCTCGATGCGGAAGCCTGGCGCGGCTACGGTGCGCTTGCCGGCAGCTGGATCGGCGGTACCGGCAACATGGCCGGCGTCGCTGGCGCGCTGGAGACGCCGCCGGAGATGCTCGGCCTGGCGGTGCTGGCCGACAACCTGGTCTACGTCGTCTGGCTGCCCATCCTGCTCGGCTCCAAAGCCTTTGCCGATCGCTTCAACCGCTGGGCGAAAGTGCCCGAAGAGCGCCTCGAACAGATGGAAACCGCGGCCGCCCGCGAGGCCCGCGAGGAGGTCGTGCCGCGCATGCAGGACTATCTCTACCTGCTGTTCTGGGCCCTGCTGGTGGCCGGCGCCGCCAGGTTCCTCGCGCCGCTGCTGCCCGTGGTCGGCGAGGTACTCACCACCTCGACCTGGACGGTACTGCTGGTGACCACCTTTGCCTTGGCGCTTTCGGCCACGCCCGTGCGGCACCTGCCGGGATCGCATCCCCTGGCGATGGCAATCATCTACGTTTTTGTCGCCGGTATGGGTGCGCGCGCCTCATTGGCCGGTTTCGATCAGGCGCCGCTGTTCTTACTCGGCGCCTATATCTGGATCTTCATCCACGGTGCCTTCTGCCTGTTCGGTGCCTGGCTGTTCCGGGTCGACGTGCATTCGGCCGCCATCGCCTCGGCGGCCAACGTCGGCGGCGCGGCCTCGGCCCCGGTGGTCGCCGCCTATCATCGCAAGGCGCTCGTGCCGGTCGCCATTCTCATGGCCCTGATCGGCTACGCCCTGGGCAACTATCTGGCCATCGTGACCGCCCAACTCGCCCACTGGGTCGGGGGTTGAGAGTGGTTAGCGCTTGTGCAGGGCGCGCAGCCGGAAGGATACGATCGGGCTCAGCAAAACAGCACCGGCAAAGCAGTAGAGTCCGATTCGCGGCTCGAGGGTGGCCATGTCGGCCAGGCGGATCAGCCCGATGCACAGCGCCAGCGCGAACACGTCGACCATGGCCCAGCGCTGAAATTCGATCAGAGCGGCGATCGCGCGCTTGCTGCCGCTGCCGAACAGCTGCGCGAACGAGAGCACGACCAGGGCCAGGGCGACCAGCAGCGGCAGCGCGATCACGAACAGGAAAAAGCCCGCGGCCAGCAGCCACTCGCCGTCGGCGACCAGTTTGAACGCGCCGGCAAGCACCGAGTAGTCTTCTTTCCACAGCAGCCACTTTTCGACCCGCATCATCGGCAGCAGCAGACCGAGCGCGAGCAGCCCCAGGCCGGCAACAGCCAGCGGTGGCAGCAGGAACGAGCGCTTGCGCGGTGACGACAGGTAGCGATGCTCCGGGCCGGCGAGGGCGGCAATGAGCATCACCACGATCATCGACAGCAGGATGGCCGCGCTGAACACGTAGGCGCCGGCAAGCACCGAGGCGTCGGCGATCAGGCCCAGCTTGACTGCCCCGGCAAACAGGATCACCACCAGCACGTCGAGCATCGACCACTTGCCCAGCGGCTCGATGATGCGCAGGCTGCGGCGCCGGTTCTCGCGCACCGTCGGCGCAAACCACAGCCAGCCCAGCGCCACCAGCTTGGTGCCGGGAAAGATGCAGGAAAACAGCAGGATGATCGATCCGATGAAAATCTTGCCGTCGCCGAAATAGCCGGCGATACCGCCGAGGATCGAGTACGAGGAATCCGCCGCCAGCGCCGATTCGATGCGCACGATGGGCATGAACAGACCGACGATCAGGGTGATCGCCGCCGCGGCGATCAGCAGCGGCACGTCAATCCGGCGCGGGTGTTCGCGGAAAAGCGGACTTGGCGATGCTTTCGGCACAGGCTCGACGATCTCGCATGGCGGAGCGCCCAAGCTTAGCCGCCCTTTCCAGCCCCGCCAAGCCCGGACCAGCGGCTGCCGTGCTATCGGTCGGTCGCGGGATCGGCCACTGGATCGGGATCGTCGGCTTCCATGCGGAGGTAGGCATCGAGTTCGTCACGAATTTCGGGGATGATGTCCTCGGCGTGCGTGATGCGCATGTAGAAGATCGAGAAATAGATCACCTTGACCGAGTTGGTCAGCCGGTCGAGCACCACGCCGCCGAGCTTGCCCAGCCAGATGGCCACCAGCACCGGCAGCCAGGAGAAGTGCAGCTCGTCGGGCAGGAAGCCGGCTTCTACGCTGGCGAACAGTTCGCGCAGGTCGCCGGCGTAGAACGCGGGGAAGGTATCGCCCACCCACAGGCCGAGCGCCAGCGCGCCGACGAATAAGACGAGATAGATCGGCGCCATGATGCTGCCGACCGCGCGCGCGGCGATGTCGATACCGAACACGCCGGCCAGGGTCTCGGGCACGTTGTCCTTGAGCGTGCCCATGCGCGAGACCGACTCGCGAATGCCGTAGCCATCGACCGCCGCTGAGGGCAGCAGGTAGTTGTTGAGCAGGTCCCAGACTTCCTCGAGCCCCTTCATGAACAGCCGCACCAGCGCCCCGCCCTTGCCGGACGATCTCGCCAGCGCCATCAGCCAGGCGACCAGCAGGTCGATCAGCGCGATCTTGCGCGCCGTCCAGGCGAGCTCCTTGACCCGCGCGCCGGCTTGTGACGCCGATCGCTCCTCGCCCTTGAGGGCGCCGCTGACCAGCCAGGCCTGGCGCAGCTCCTGGCGGGTGTCGAAAAAGTAGCGATAGACGAAGCCGATGATGGCGATCAGCAGCAAAAGCGCGCCCGTGCCACCGGCGCCCACGATGAATGCCGTGACGGCAGAGAAGAACAGACAGGTCAGCACCAGCCCGTAGATCGTCATGCGCACCCAGGGCCGGATGATGCCCGGATCGCGGCCGACGATGGTGAAGGTGTGCTTGAGCAGATAGGCGAGCTGCTTGAGGCGTTCGCCGAAACCGGGTTTGCGCAGCGTCTGTTGCATGACGGGGTCCTTGAAAATCTCCCAGCCCTAACGCAATCGGGCGTCGGAATCTGACAGCCGATTCCGGCCGGTCGCTCGCGCGCCCGCCAGGCCCGTGATTCCAAGGAACAAGGCCAGTACAAGAAGCACCAGGCTGACACCCCAGGCGGCCGCGTTTACCGGGTCGCCGACGCACAACGCGGCATGCCAGGCGACGATCAGCACGATGAGCGCGGCGCTTGCCAGCTGTAGCCGGCTGCGAACCAGCAGGCCGGGAACGGCCGCCGCAAGCGCGATCAGGCCAAGCTGAACCAGCCAGAAAAGTGCCACCAGCCAGGTCATTCGGGCGGTGACGGCCAGATCGGCGAAGGCGACCGCCGCCAGCGCCACGGGCGCGCCCCAGACGGTCGCGACCCAGGCCCGCTCCAGGGCGGGCACGGCGCGGCCGGCCTGGCGGCGCTTGACCAGCCAGATGTTGAGCCCGCTGGCGATCACCACGCAGGCGGCCAGGCCCAGCAGGCCGTAGAGGATCTTGACCGGCAGGCCGCCGAAGGAACCGAAATGCAGCGGGTAGAGCGCGGCCACCACCTGCTGGCCGACTTCGCCGTTGGACAGCCCGGTCCACCGGCCCAGCGTGCCGTCGGCATCGAAGCCGATATAGTCGCCGAAGATCAGGCGGCGCGGATGGTAGGCCAGAATTTCGGCGCTCTGCCCGGCGGTGGCGGGATCATGAAAGCTGACCACCCAGGCGCGGGCTCCGGGCTGTTCGCGCGAGAAGTTGACCAGGGCCGATTCGATATCGGCCAGCGGCGCCGGCGTGGCCCGACCCTCGATCTCCGAGCCGAAAACGGGATCGAAAAAGGTCGCGGTGTCGCCGTCGTTGACCACCGGCGCGAAAGCCGCGGCGACTACCAGCGCCAGGCCCAGCGCAGCGCCGGTCAGCGCGATCACCAGGTGGAACGGAAACGCCCAGACGCTGAGCCGGTTGTGCAGATCGGCCCGGGCCAGGCGCGCTCCGGATTTCAGGCGCAGGCGGAAGGCGTCGCGAAACAGCCTGGGGTGGGCCAGCAGGCCCGACAGGCACAGTCCGGCCATGAGCACGCCCAGAATTCCGACCAGCGTCAGACCCGGCAGCGCGGGAAGGGTCAGGTAGTAGTGGATGCTTTCCAGGAAGTGCGACCACTCGTGGTCGGCTTGCGCGACGATGTTGCCGCCGGAGTCTGCAAACCAGGCGCGTTCGTCTGTTGCCACCCACAGCCGGGGCAGGGTCGGCGTCGGCAGGCCCAGGTAGAAATGGTGGGGCGCCTGTTCGAGCCGGGAGAGCGCCGTCCGGGCGGCCTGCGCGGCGGCGGCCGGGGTGACGCTGTCCATTTCCGGCACCGCCGGCTGCTCCCAGCGCTCGAACTCCTCGTGGAAAACCATCGCCGTGCCGGTCAGACACAGGATGTAGAGCAGCACGCTGGCAGCCAGCCCCAGCGTGAGGTGGCCCGAGAGCATGCTCGAGACCAGCCCGGACGGCAGCCGGGACCACTTCAGGTTCACGTCGCACCTCCGGCCAGCGCCAGGGTTGCGCCGAGCCCGACCAGCCCCGGCAGGATCACCAGCAGCGCGCGCCTGCCCAGTCCACCGCCCATGGTGCCCAGGATCGTGAACACGGCCCAGATTACCGGCACCGAAAGCATGGCCACGGCGAGCACGTTGGCGGCATCGACTCCGGCCTGCGCCAGGCCGAGCCACAGCGCCAGGCCGATGGTCAGCGCCGAGGCCAGCGCGACGGGACCGGCCAGGCAGAAAATCCACGCCCGGCGCAGCCACAAGCCTGCGCCGCGGGAGCTCGTTGCGGGCGGATCATTGCGCGGTTCGCGCCGGCGCTTTTGCCGCGTTGGCGCTTGCCAGGCTCGCCAGCCCTCGATGAGCGCGAGCGCCAGGCCGACCAGCATGAACACGCCGACCGCCAGGGCGATGCCCCGGTCCTGACCACCGGCGCGCACCCACGGCACCAGCGCGATGGCCAGCAGCAGCCAGCCGATCCAGCGCAGGACCAGCTGCCGGCCGGGCCCGGGGCGGCGGCGCCAGTGCCAGGCCAGCCTGAGCGCCAGCACGCCGGCTGCGGTCAGCATGGCGGCAAGGGAGAGCGTCATCGTCATTTCCCGGCTCGATCAGAAGCGATAAGCCACGGTGCCGACCACCGTGCGGCGCTCGCCGAAGAAACAGTCACCGCGGGCCAGGCAGGAGGCGAGATAGGGCTTGTCGGTGAGATTGCGCGCATTGACGCGAAAGCGCCAGTCGCCAGTCTCGTAGCCGATCATCAGATCGTAGAGCGTGTATCCGGGCGCACGAATGTCGTCGAAGCCGTCCCAGGTCTGGCCGACGTAGCGGGCGCCGGCGCCGGCGATGAAACCCGACAGCGCGCCGTCGGGCTGCCAGCCCAGCCAGGCCGAGGCCTGGTCGCGGGGCACGCCCTGAAAGCGATAACCGGCCGCGTTTTCGGTGCTCAGGCGGCTGGCGTTGACCTCGAGCGTGAACGGATTCATGCGCAGCAGCGATTCGATCTCCACGCCCCGAATCACGGCCACGCCCTCCTGCTGAGAAAACTCGCCCGGCAGGCTGCCGGGATTGGGCAGGTTGGACTGCTCGATGTCGAAGGCCGAGACCGTGATCTGCCCCGGAATGCCGCGCGGCTGGTACTTGATGCCGACCTCGTACTGGCGCCCTTCCTGCGGGTCGAAGGGTTGGCCGGTGATTGCGTCGACGCCGACGACCGGCTCGAACGATTCGGCATAGCTGGCGTAAGGCGCCAGGCCGTTGTCGAAGCGATACAGCGCGCCGACGCTGTAGCTGAGCGCATCGTCGTCCTGCGACTGGCTGCCGGTGTCGGTGGCGACATCGTCGTAGCGCAGCCCGGCGGTGATGCGCCACTCGCCGATGCTGATCTGATCGTTGAGGTAGAGTCCGCGGTCGGTCGTACTGGCCCGCGGGCCGTCGGACATCAGCCGCTCGAACAGCGCTTGCGGCGGCACGTCGCCGTAGACAGGGTCGAACAGATTGATCCAGTAGCGGTCGCCGAAGTTGTCGTCCGGCAGCCCGGTGGCCGGGTCCAGGCCCAGGGCAAAGGCCGAGCCGGCGTCGTTGTCTGTGGTGACATCCTGGTACTGGGCGCCGATCATCAGCTCGTGCTCGAACCGCCCGGTGAAGAATTCGGCGCGCAGCCGCGAATCCAGCGCCATCTGCTCGGAAGTGGCGTCGCTGGCATACCAGGTTCTAGGCACGGTGCCGTCCTTGTACAGGCTGCCGTCGGGGTTGTAGATGTAGCGTCCGGGAATGAAAGCCGGCCAGGCCTGGCGGTAGTCGGCGCTGCCCCGGGTCCAGCGCCCGGTCACTTCAACCGACCAGGTGGCGTTGAACACGTGATCGGCCAGCAGGGTGATCGAGTCACTGTCGGTGTCGTAGCGATCGAATCCCGGCTCGCCGGCAAAGGTGCTGTCTTCGATGAATTCACCATTGGGCGCGGGCACCAGGGTGCCCTGAACCGGCATGAACTGCGCGCCGGCCTGGCCGCGCGTGCGCTGCACGCTGCCCAGAAGGGTGATGTTGGTCAGCGGCGAGGGCGAAAAAGTGATCGAAGGCGCAATCAGGGTGGTGTCGTTGGCCACGTGATCGACCATGGTGTCGGCGTCGCGGCCAACGGCAATCACGCGATAGATCAGCGAACCGGACTGGTTGAGGCCGCCGCCGAAGTCGACGGCCAGCTGCTTGTGGTCGTGAGTGCCGTACTGCAACACCACTTCGGGCTGCAGATCCAGGCGCGGGCGCTTGCTGACCACGTTGACCAGGCCGCCGGGCGAACCCTGGCCATAGAGCACCGAGGCCGGCCCCTTGAGGATCTCGACCTGCTCGATTGCATACGGGTGCGTGCGGGCATTGTTGTAGTTGCCGAACAGCGCCTGCAGGCTGTCGCGGTATTCCGGCACGTCCAGGCCGCGCACCCGAACCCAGTCGCCGCGGGTGGCGAAGCCGTAGACTTCGCCGAAAACGCCGGCGGAATACTGGTAGATATCGGCCAGCTCCAGCGCGCCCTTGTTCTCGATGTCGCGCTCGGTTTCGATCGAGACCGAACGGGCGGTTTCCATGATCGGCGTATCGGACTTGAGCGCCGAGTAGCGCGAGAGCGTGCCGACGACCGTCAGGCGATCGAGTTCGGCGTTCTTCTCGTTGCTGTGGTCGTCGCGGCTGTCGTCGTTCTTGCCGACGGAACCGGGCCCAGCGTTTTCATCCGCATCGCGAGGCTCCCGAGCGGCAAGCGGCTGAGTGGACAGAAGGCCAACGGCAAGAGCCGTCAGAATGGTGCTGCGAAGCGGACGGAATCGGGGCTGTCTCATTTCTTGTCTATCTGCGCGAGTGGTTTGATGGCCTGAGGCGCGCAGATGGTAATGCGAATTATTACTATATGCAATCCGTATCTGGGGAGCAGGTCACGGCACGCTGCCGTAAAATGCTCCTTCGACCCGGGCCGGTTGACCGCGCCCCGGCGAGGGTGGAAACTCGTTGACAGGCGGCCGATCGCGTTCGGCTCTTTCGGCCCCTGTCCGGATCACGCCGCCGGCCGACCCGCACCGAGGCTGCCATGCCCGAGAACACCGCAACGACCGTACGCCGCACTCTCGAGGGTGTCCTCGGAATACCCTTTTTTACCGACAACGCAGTCACCGCGCTGCGGAACGGCCGCGAGATCTTTCCGGCCATGCTCGCGGCCATCGAGCAGGCCCGCGAGCGTATCGAGTTTCTGACCTTCGTCTACTGGCGCGGCGAGGTTGCCGAGCGCTTTGCCCGCGCTCTGGCCGAGCGTGCCGCGGCCGGCGTGAACGTGCGCGTGCTGCTCGACGCGGTGGGCGGGCGCACCATCGACGATACGCTGGTCGAGCAGATGCGCAGCGCCGGCGTGATGCTGCAGTGGTTTCGCCCGCTCAAGCGCTGGAAAGTCTGGGAGATCGATAACCGCACTCACCGCAAGATTCTGGTCGTTGACGGCCGCGTGGGCTTCACCGGCGGAGTGGGCATTGCCGCTGAATGGGAGGGCGATGCGCGCAACGCAAACGAGTGGCGCGACAGTCACTTCTGCATTCGCGGGCCGGCGGTGCAGGGCCTGCAAGGTGCTTTTTACGGCAACTGGACGGAAGCGGGCCGGCGTCTGGTCGAGCCCATGCACTGCATGCCCGAGCCCGAGGCCGCCGGCTCGACGGCCATTCAGGTCATCCGCGCCACCGCTGCCAGCGGCTGGTCGGATATCGCCACGCTGATCGAGCTGTTGATCAGCGCAGCTGACCAACGGCTGGTGATCGCTACCGCCTATTTCGTGCCCGACGAGGAGACCATCGCCAACCTGCGCCAGGCCGTCGGGCGCGGGGTCGAGGTCGATGTCATCATGCCCGGAGAATACACCGACGAACGTCTCTCCCAGCTGGCCGGCGAGGATGAATACCGGCCGCTGCTCGACGCCGGCATCCGGTTGTGGCGTTACCAGCGCAGCATGTACCACGCCAAGTTCATCGTCGTCGACGGCCAGGTGGCCTGCATCGGCTCGGCCAATTTCAATCAGCGCTCGCTGCGCAAGGATGAAGAGGTGGCCGCCGTAGTGCTCGATGAGAAGTTTGCCGATACGTTGATGACGCATTTTCGCGACGATCTCGAGCACTGCCAGCGCATCGACGCCGAGACCTGGCGACAGCGCGGCCTGTGGCAGCGCGGCCTCGAATGGGCGGCGCGCTGGTTCAAGCCGCAAGTCTGAGCATTGGCTGCCCGCGGGAGGCGTCCCGGCTTGCCGCCGGGTCAGTCCTTGCCGATGCCGCGCTCGCTGAGCAGATAGACGGCAAAGCTGGCCAGCCAGTGGCCGCCGGCGTAATGTTCGCCGCCAACGCCGGCCAGGCCGGCGCTGGCGTGGCGCGCGGCGGCGGCGCGCAAGCTTTCGCGGCGCGGGTCGTTGTCCGGCAGGCTGGTGGCGATGCCTTCAAGCATCCAGGCGCGCGACAGATTGAGCCCGTCGATATGCGCCAGCTTGCCGTCGGCGCGATCGGTTACCACGGCTGTCGGCAGCCAGCCGTCCACACCGATCTGCGGCAGGAAGTCGTCGAGCCAGGCAGCGAACTCGTCCGCCGCCATCACGCGCCGCATCAAGTCCGCCTCGGCCAGGCAGGGCGAGAGGAAATCGTGGCCGGAAGGCTCGTAGTCCAGCGGGCAGTCGCGGTCGTCGGCGTAGAAGTCCATCGCCGCGCGCTCGATGATGCCCGCCAGCCTGCTGTCATCGACCTGCCGCGCGTAGTCCAGCACCAGGCCGAAGGAAAACGCTGTCTGATCGTGCTCGCCGACGCGAATGGGATAGTGCAGCTTCGGGATCCACTCGCCAAGGCGCCGCACGGCGATGGTTTCCACCGGCCGCAGCCAATCGCGCCACTGCCGGGCCTGCTTGTCGTCTTTCTCACTGCCCCATTGATCGAGCTCGGCGACAAGCTGCAGCAGCCACGCAAGTCCGTAGGGCCGCTCGAAACCGGTGCGTTCCGGGTGCGCCATGTAAGCGGCCTCGGCAAGCAGCCCGTTCTCGGTCAGGTTGGCGGCCAGCTTTGCGCGCGCTTTATCGGCAAAGCCGGCATCCGGGAACAGCCGGCTCAGGCGCACCAGCAGCCAGTGGCCGTGCACGGACGAGTGCCAGTCGAAGCAGCCGTAGAAGGCCGGGGTGAGCTCGCGCGGCGGCCCCAGATCGTCGTCGCCGGCCATCACGTGATGAATCAGGTTGGGGTACTCCTGATCAACGCAGGCTGACGCCAGAGCGGCGAAGCGTGCGGCGGCATCGGCGTCCAGGCGCGGGTTTCGGGTCTCGGCGACGGTCGCGTTCGTCACGGCGAGGGCCAGCAGCAGGGCCGGCAGGCAGGCGATATGACGCATGGAGACTCCTGATGAGCGGACATGGCGCCAGCTTACCGCAAGGGAACCATGACTGACCCGGCGGTGATGCGGTGCCGGCCTACATCAGATCGGCAAAAACGTCTCTGGTCCTGGCGTCGAACAGGACGAATCGGAATACCAGCTCCGAGGGAGCATGCTCTTTAACCGTCTCCACCGCAATGCGCGCCGCCTCGGCAAGCGGATAACCGAAGGCGCCGGCCGACAGGGCCGGGCATCCGACGGACGCCATGTTGTTGTCGGCGGCGACGTTCAGCACGCTGCGATAGGCGCCGACCAGCAGCTCGCCGGAGGGCTGATCGATGCCGTAGCGCGGACCGAGCGCATGGATGACCCAGCGGTTGGGCAGCTCGAAGCCCTCGGTGACGACCGCCTGACCCGGCTCGATCGGGGCCAGCGGCCGGCAGGCCTCGGCCAGCTTCGGGCCGGCCGCGCGGTGAATGGCGCCGGCGACGCCGCCGCCGGGCATGAGCTGGGCGTTGGCGGCGTTGACCACGGCGTCCAGATCGGGCTGGCTGACAATGTCGCCTTCAACGATTTCGATCGGCATGCTGGCCTCCGTTGACGTCGAATCGGTTTCATGATGCCACGAGTGGCCCGAAAGCGGCCAGGGTAGCCGCCAGCGCATGCCGGAGCTGGGCGATAATGCCTTGTCAACCCGTCATTCACTCGTCGCCGCATCCATGCCCGAGCTGCCTGAAGTCGAAACCACCCGCCGCGGCCTGGCGCCGCTGGTCGAAGGCCGGCCCGTCGCGGCCGTGACCATCCGCCAGCGCCGGCTGCGCTGGCCGATTCCACAAGCGGTCGACAGCATCACCGGGCAGACGATCTCGGCCCTCGAGCGGCGGGGCAAGTGGCTGGTGTGGCGGCTCGAATCGGGCTCGCTGTTGTGGCACCTGGGCATGTCGGGCGCCTTTCGGGGCTGGCAGCGGCCACCCGAACCGGGCCGGCACGACCACGTTGACCTGCAGATCGCCGGCGGCTACCTGATTCGCTATACCGATCCGCGGCGCTTCGGCGCGCTGCTGTGGGGCGGGGATGAACCCTACGCCCACGCGCGGCTGGCGCACCTGGGGCCGGAACCGCTGGGTGCGACATTCGACGGCGACTGGCTCCGGCGACGCAGCCGCGGCCGGCGCAGCCCGGTCAAGGCCTTCATCATGGATGCGAAAACCGTGGTCGGCGTGGGTAATATCTATGCCTGCGAGGCGCTGTTTGCCGCCGGCATCCACCCGCGCCGGCCCGCCGGGCGAATCAGCCTGACGCGCTACCAACTGCTGGCCGCCAGCATCCGGCAAACCCTGGCCGATGCCATCGAACTCGGTGGCACCTCGCTGCGCGATTTCACCACGGGCGACGGCACGCCCGGCTACTTCGGCCAGTCGCTCAAGGTCTACGGACGTGAAGGCCAGCCCTGCCCCGGCTGCGGCGAGGCCATCCGGCGCGAGGTGATCGGCCAGCGCAGCACCTTCTTGTGCCCGCGCTGCCAGCGCTAGCCTGCCCTGTATACAACCCGGCCGCAGCGGGCTATGCTCTGAACAGCTCGACGTTACGCAAACGGAGTTTTCCCATGAGCACCCGCAAGATCATCGCCATTGTTTTGCTCATCATCGGCGCCGGACTGCTGTTCTTCGGCCTGCAGGCCACCGGCTCGCTGACCGAGGAAGTCCACGAGACCCTGACCGGTCGCTTTACCGATACCACCACCTGGTACCTGCTCGGCGGCGGGGCAGCGGTGATCGTGGGTATCGTCATGCTGGCTCGAGGCGGGCGGTAGCCGTCTCGACGTCTCTGATCGACTGCGGACAAGAGAAAACCTGGAACCACGGAAAGCACGGAAAAAGAAAATGACTGCCGGTGACGAGAAGCTCTCTTTTTTCCGCGCATTCCGTGTCTTCCGTGGTTACACGATTTGCGTTTACAGCTCTGGCGGCACGCGCCTGTTCGCTGCCTGCTCGTAGGCATGGGCCAGGCCCAGAAGCGTGGGTTCGCTCCAGGCCGAGGCGAAGAAGCTCAGGCCCACCGGCAGGCCCTCGATCCGGCCCATCGGCACGGTGATGATGGGATAGCCGGCATGCGCCGACGGCGATGAGCTCGATACCTGGAAGTTGTCGCCCAGCACCGGGTCGGTCATCCAGGCCGGCGATCCGGTCGGGGCGATGATGGCGTCGAGCCGGTGCTCGGCCAGCACCCGGTCGATGCCTTTCTCGCGGCTGTGCTCGAGCATGCGCGAGCGGGCCTCGAGGTATTTTTCGCTCTCGATGTCGTCGCGTTCGGCCGCCTGGAACAGCAGCGCCCGATCAAAGCGGGCAGTCTCTTCCGGGTCGTCTCTTATCGCCTCGACCAGGGCCTTGTAGCTGTCGAAGGGCGCGCGCTCGCCCAGCGCGGCGAGATAGGCGTCCATGCCGTGATGAAATTCGGTGAGCAGCACCTCCATGGCGTCGCCGCTGGTGTTTTCCTTACTGATGGCGTCGATCTCGACCACTTCGGCGCCGGCGGCTTCCAGCGCGGCAACGGCTTCACGCACGAGCGCTTGGACGCGATGGTTGCGCTGCGTGGGTCCGGTCCACAGCCCCAGTCGCTTGCCATCGAGCGCCTCGGCATCGAGGAACTGCGTGTAGTCTTCATGCCGCCGGGCATTGTCGATCAGAGTGCGTTCGTCGTCCGGATCTTCGGCTGCCAGCGCACCGAGCAGCACCGCCGCATCACGTACCGTGCGCGTCATCGGCCCGGGGCTGTCGCTGGTGGCCGCAATCGGAATGATGCCGCTGCGACTCCAAAGCCCCACCGTGGGCTTGAGCCCGACGATGCCGTTGGCGTTGGCCGGGCACACGATCGAGCCGTTGGTCTCGGTGCCGATGGTCAGCGTCGCCAGGCTGGCGGCGGCCGCAACGCCCGATCCGGAGCTCGAACCACAGGGGTTACGCCGCGGATCGTAGGCATTCCTGACCTGGCCGCCCAGACGGCTCCAGCCGCTTGAAGACGTGCTGGAGTGGAAGTTGGCCCACTCGCTCAGATTGGTCTTGCCCAGAATGATGGCGCCGGCCGCGCGCAAACGCTTGACGATGAAAGCGTCTTCCGGCGGGATCACGCCTTCGAGCCAGACGCTGCCGGCGGTGGTGGGCATGTCCCTGGTGCCGATGTTGTCCTTGAGCAGCACGGGAATGCCGTGCAGCGGCCCGCGCAGCTTGCCAGCGGCGCGCTCGCGATCGAGCTCGGCGGCCTGTTCCAGCGCGTGTTCGTTTAGGTGGCGTATGGAATTGAGCTTTGGGCCGCTGCGATCGATGTTTTCGATGCGCGCCAGATAGGCGGCGGTGATCTCCCGGGCGGTGAAATCTTCACGCTCGTAGCCGGCCTGAATGGCGGCCACGTCGAGCTCGGTCACATCGGGCAGCTTGCCGGTCAGCACCGGCAGCACGGCCAGGATGAACGGGGCAGTCAGCATGAATTTCATCATCGATCTGAGAAACATCACAACGGAGACATCATCATGCCATCCGGGCGGCGCATGGGGATCGAGAGCGGAACCCCTGAACCGCGAAGTTGCAAAGGCGCGAAGGGCACATGAAAATCAAGACCACGGCCACGGAAACACGGAAGGCACGGAAACAGCAAAGACGAGCGGGCTTGATGAGTCCTGATTTTCTTTCCGTGTGTTCCGTGCCTTCCGTGGTTGCAGGGCTTTCGTTACTTGCCGCCCGGCTCGGCAAAGCCGGCGAACCACTTGCGCACTTCGTCATACCAGTACAGCGAGTTGTTGGGCTTCAGTACCCAGTGGTTCTCGTCGGGGAAGTAGATCAGGCGCGATTCGATGTCCTTGCTCTGCAGCGTGCGGAACAGCTCGAAGGCCTGGCCGACGGGCACCCGCAGGTCCTGCTGGCCGTGGATGATCAGCGCCGGGGTGTCGAAATTCTCGGCGTAGTAGTGCGGCGAGATTTCCCGGTAGATCTCGGGATTTTCCCAGTAGTGGCCGAAGCGCTCGGCGTGCACGGCGAAGTCGGAGGCCATCTGCGAGTACATGTTGTAGACCGGCGCGTGGATCATCAGCGCGTTGAAGGGGTGGGCCTTGCCCAGCAGAATGGACGAGAGATAGCCGCCGTAGCTGCCGCCGCCGGCGACCATGCGCTCGGCATCGATCCAGTCCTTGTCGGCAAACCATTCGGCCGCGGCGATGGTGTCGTTGTAGGGCGCGGTGATCCAGTCCGGATTGATGTAGTCGACAAAGTCCTGGCCGAACCCGGACGAGCCGTGGAAGTTGTGCCAGGCGGTGACATAACCCCAGGTGGCGAAGGTCTGGGCGTTCCAGCGGAAGTGAAACACGTCGTTGATCGAGCCGTGCGGGCCGCCGTGGATCAGCAGGAACAGCGGGTATTCCCTGCTCTTGTCAAAGCCCGGCGGATAGTTGACCCACATCTGGATGTCGGTGCCGTCGTGGCCGGTGTAGGTCACCGACTCGTAGCTGCCGGCATCGAGCGAATCGAGCAGTGCCTTGTTGATGGAGCTCAGGCGCTCAGCCTTGCCGCTGTCGGTGTCGATGCGCACCAGGCGCGGCGGATACAGGAAGCTCTGGTTGGTGCCGACCAGGATGCCGTTTTCGGCGATGGCCAGGTCGCCGTAGCTCGTTTCTCCGGTGATCGCTCGCGGTGGGTTGCCGTCGGTACCGATGAAGAAAACGCGCACCGTACCGGCATCGTCTATCGAGCCGTAGAAGCCGTTCGAGTCGGGCGCCCAGACCAGGCCGGAGGCCGAACGATCCCAGCTTTCGGTGAGGTTGCGCCGCTCGAGCGAGTCGAGATCGACCAGCACGATATCCCGGGTATCGCCGTAGAAGCCGACGATGTCCTGCTGCAGATACGCCAGGGTGTTGCCGTCGGGGCTGAACATCGGCGTGCCGTCATTGGCTTCGTTTTCGGCCGTGAGATTGTCCGCCGACTCGGCGCCGATCTCGGCAAGGAAGACATCGAAATCAGGACTGACCCCGTCGCGCTTGCGGTCGGACACAAAGGCGATACGGGACTCGTCGGGGTGGATGTCGTAGCTGCCCGCGCCGGCGCCCGAGCGTGCCAGCTGGCGGCCCAGCGGCTGGGTCAGCGGCTCGATCTCACCGCCGGCCGAGGGGATTCGGAAGACGTGATTCTGCCGCTCTTCGTCGATCCAGTGATCCCAGGAGGCATAAGGCAGGGCGTTCCACTGGTGAGCGGAGACCTTCGATTCCTTCTCCTCCTCGAGCTTGTCGCCCATCGCCTCCCAGCTCATGTCCGGATAGACGCTGGAGACAAAGTAGATGTGCTCGCCCACCCACTTGAGACCGCCGGCGCCGGTTGGCACCTCGCCAATGCGCCGGGCCTCGCCGGGGCCGTCCATCGGCAGCACGTAGATCTGGCCGGCTTCGTCGTCGCCGCGCTTGGCGACAAAGGCCAGGCGATTGCCATCAGGCGAGAACACCGGGCTGGAGGCCGACTGGCCCTCGACGGTCAGCGGGCGCTCGACCGAGCCGTCAGCGGCAAACAGCCACAGACGGGTTTCGCCCCTGTCTTTTTCGATGTCGTAGTCGGTGACCGGCGCGACTACCCACTCGCCGCCGGGTGAAATTACCGGAGCGCCGATGCGATCGAGCTGCCACAGAACTTCGGCCGACAGGACTTTTCGTTCGTCGGTATCGCCGTTTTCGGCCCGGGCAAGTGCAAGAGTGGGGAGCAGAAGTAGCAGTATGAGCAGGAGTTTTCTCATCGGATGGCCTCTTTCGGGTTCGGTGCCGTGAGCGTTTTCGCGCTCAGCGGCATGAGCGCTCTATTCTGCCCCAACGCGTATCCGATGTGGCTCAATCGCCGCGACAGGCCCCGCGCCGGCGTTTGCACCTGCCCGAGCCTTGGCGCACAATCCCCCGATTCTGAAAGAAATCGGGGACTGAGAGAACAATGAAAACCACCTCCATTCACGGCATGTGGTCATCGAAGCTGGCCTTCATCCTGGCCGCTACCGGCTCGGCCGTGGGCCTGGGCAACATCTGGCGCTTTCCCTACATCACCTCGGAAAACGGCGGCGGCGCCTTTGTTCTGATCTACCTGCTGTGCATCCTGGTCGTCGGCTTGCCGGTGATGATGTCGGAGATCGTCATTGGCCGGCGCGGGCGGATGAGTCCGATCAACTCGTTCAGGGAACTGTCCGCCGATGTCGGCGCCAGCCGCGCCTGGACGGGCATTCCGTGGATGGGCATCATCGCCGGTTTTCTGGTGCTGAGCTTCTACTCGGTGGTCGCCGGCTGGACAATGCATTACGGCTTTCTCTATCTCAAGCAGCTTCTCGGCGCGGCGGCGATCACCGACCCGGAAGCAACTTTCAACAACCTGCTCGCCAGTCCGGGCGAGCTGAGCTTCTGGCACGCGCTGTTCATGGTCATGACCCTGGGCGTGGTCGCCCTGGGCGTCGAGCGCGGCCTGGAGCGGGCGGTAAGCATTCTCATGCCGCTGCTGCTGATCCTGCTGCTGATCCTGCTCGGCTACGGCATGAGCAACGCCGAGCATTTCTTCGAGGCGGTCAGTTTCCTGTTCGAGCCCGACTGGTCGCAGGTCTCCGGCAGCATGGTGGTCACGGCCATGGGCCAGGCCTTCTTTACCCTGAGCCTGGGCATGTGCGCAATCATGACCTACGGCGCCTATCTGCCGGCCGGGGTGAGCATTCCGCGCGTGGCCGTGACCGTGGCCGTCGCCGACACGGTGGTTGCCCTGATCGCCGGGCTGGCGATCTTTCCGATCGTCATCTCCTACGGCATCGATCCGGCCGGCGGCGGCGCCGGGCTGATCTTCACCTCGCTGCCGCTGGCATTCAACGAAATGCCCTACGGCATTCTCTACGGCATGATGTTCTTCCTGCTCTTGTCGGTGGCCGCCTGGACCAGCTCGATCTCGCTGCTCGAACCGGGCACCGCCTACCTGGTCGAACGCACCAACCTGGGCCGCAAGGGCTCGGCCATGGTCGTCGGCGGGCTGGCCTGGCTGACCGGCATGGCTTCGGTGCTGTCGTTCAACGTCTGGTCGCATGTCACCATCGGCGGGCGCGGCATCATGGCCGCCATCGAGCACGCCGCCAACGACTTCATGATGCCCCTGGGCGGCATGCTCATTGCCGTGTTCGCCGGCTGGGTACTGTCGAACCGCATCACCCACGACGAGCTCGGACGCAAGATGCCCGAATGGGCTTTCAACGCCTGGCTGTGGCTGGTGCGCGTGGTCACGCCCGCGCTGATTCTGGTGGTGTTGGCGAGTCTCATGGGGCTCATCTAGAAGCGGCTCGAGAGCGGATCGCGACGACCGGTCCGCCTTGTCTGGAAATGCTCAATTGACAAATTCCAATTTGCAAACAATTTCCAATGACCACTGATCGAGTAAGCCGAACAGGACTGCTCGCGTGTAGTCCGCCGGTTTTGGCTCATTTGAAATTCGATCATTGATCATTGTTTGGTACCTGGAATCTGGTTCTTGATCATTCCTTCGCCTGCAACAGCCAGTCCCCCACCGCGTCGGCCAGTAGCGGCGCCAGATCGATCGCCGCCTCCGGCACGTCGACGCTGTTGCTGCACACGACACGCGCCAGGCCCGCCGCCGCCAGGGTGGCGCGGGCGCCGTTGCCGAACAGGCCGTGAACGCCTACCACGACCGGTGCTCGCATGCCTGCGTCGCGAAGATGGCGTGCGGCTTCGGCCATGGTCGTTCCCGATGAGATGATGTCGTCGACCAGCACCGGCGTATGGCCCGTCAGGCCGTCGAGATCAGGCACCTGAACAGTCACGTCGCGATCGCCGTGACGCTTCTTGGTAAACACCCGCCAGGGCAGATTGCGAAGGGCCGCGACGGCCGACACCCATTGTTCGCTTTCACCGTCGGGTCCGATCAGGATCGGGTCGTCGACTTCGGCGGCGATCCAGTCGGCCAGCGCGGGCGCGGCTTCGACCACGCGCGATGCCAGCGTATAGATTTCGTCCAGGCTGGCATAGCGGTGCAGATGGGGGTCGACGGTTGCCAGCCAGTCGAATTCGGCCGACAGCCAGCGCGCGAAGGGCCGCGAGGTCACCGCCTCGCCCGGCTTGAAGCGCATGTCCTGGCGCATGTAGGGGAGGTAGGGGCAGACCAGGCCGACGCGGCGCGCGCCCAGCTCGCGGGCCAGATCGGCGGTGAACAGCAAGGTCGCGAGCTTGTCGTCGGGGTGATCCAGGCGCGCGACGATCACCACATCACGGCCGTCGGGATTGTCGTGCAGCCGGACATAGCTTTCGCCGTCGGGAAAGCGCCGCCACTGAAGCTCGGCAAGCGGCAGACCGAGCGATCCTGCGATCGCGGCGGCCAGGTCTTCGCTGCCCGGCAGGGCCAGCAGCACGGCGCGGTTGTGATCGGTCACGGCGCATCTCCCGTGCTTACGATATTGTTGGTTTCGGCGTACTCGCGTGCGTAGGCCAGCTCACCGCGTGATTCGGCGTGGATGGTGTAGACGGCCTGACCGCGCTCGACCCGGTCTCCAAGGCGCACCCGCAGGTAGACGCCGGCTGCGGGCGCGGCCGGCGCACCGGCCAGTTTGGCAACCTGGGCAAGCCGGCGATTGTCGAACCGGGTGACCACGCCCTCATGCGCGCTTTTCATATCGTGGGTATGTGCAGCAAGCGGGGGTTCGCGCAGCTCTCCCTGGGCCCGGCAGATTGCCTCGAAGCGTTTTCGGGCGCGACCGCTGGCCAGCGTTTCCTCGGCCAGCGTGCCGCCCCGTCCGGTTTCGGCCACGCCGGCCAGTTCCAGCAGGGCCCCGGCCAGCAGCACCGCCCGCTCGCGCAGGTCGACCGGCTGATCATCGGCGTTGGCCAGCACGGCCAGCACGTCGCGCGCTTCCAGCGCCGGGCCAATGCCGCGGCCGATCGGCTGGCTGCCGTCGGTAGTCAGCGCCCGCACCTGAATGCCGAAGCCGGCGCCGACGGCTTCGAACCGCGCGGCCAGTCTCTTGCCGTCGGCGTGCGAGCGCACCTTGGCCGTCTCCCCCACCGGCACGTCGAGCACGAGATGGGTCGCGCCGGCGGCGACTTTCTTCGACAGCACCGAGGCGACCATCTGGCCCTCGGCGTCGATGTCCATCAGGCGCTCGATGCGGATCAGCGTGTCGTCGACCGGGCTCAGGCGCATGGCCCCGCCCCAGGCCATGCAGCCGCCATGGGTTTTCACTACCGAGCGCAGATCGGCGATGTCGAGATCGACCCGGGTCAGGGTCTCGACGGTGTCGGCGGTGCCGGCCGGCGAAGTGATGGCCCTGGACGAGGTCTTGGGCATCCACAGGCCGTGTTCGGCGGCAATGGCGACCACCAGCGGCGTGGTGCGGTTGCCCGGCAGACCGCCGACGCAGTGCTTGTCGACGATGATTCCGCGCGGCCATTCCAGGCGCTCGCCAACCGCCACCATGGCGTCGATCAGATCACCGAGCTCGTCGTCGTCGGGGTCGCGCGCGGCCATGCCGGTCAGAAACATCGCCAGGTGCACGTCGGCATAGCGACCGGCGGCAATGTCGTCGATGACGGCGCGCATCCGGGCCCGATCCAGGCGCTTGCCGTAGATCCGGCCGCGCACCGCGCCAAGTGATGCGACCGGCTGCGGATGGCTGATGTCGATCGGGTCGCCTTCCTGGCTTCCCAGGCGTGCCCAGGCCGACTCCGAAAGGCCGAGCTCATCGAGCCCGATCCAGTCGGATTGAACCTGATAGAGCGTGGCGATGATGCTGCCGCTTCCGCTTGTCAGGCGCACCCGGGCGTGCGCGGCAAAGCCTTCCGAGCGACATACCGGGCAGTCGCGGTGGGTGATGGCCACCAGCTCGTCGTGGGAATCGAGGCCGAGACGGCGGGCGAACAGCCGGCGGGTGCCGGCTGCCTGCGAAGCGTCACTCACCCGGCGACGGGGTCGGCGGCGCGGCCGCCGGATCGAGCTGCAACCTGATCGCCGGCGGCATGGGCCCGGCACAGCGCGGAAAATTGCGTGAGCACTTCGTGCCCGGCGCGGGTGGGCTGCACCCCGTCGACGATCGCCTGCCGATCGATGCCTTCGCCGTCGAGTACCTCGGCGCGCGCATCGACATAGCTGCGCATGATGTGCTCGTCGAACTCCGGATGGAACTGCACGCCCCAGCTGCGGCCGCCGAAATGCAGGGCGTGGTTGGCGTCAGCTTCGGTGTGGCCCAGCACGCGGGCGCCGGCGGGCGGCTGCAGCACGACCTCCAGATGGGTCACGTGCACCAGGCTTTCGGGTGCCAGCGCTCCGACGAGCGCATCGTCTGCTGCGGTAACGGAAAACCTGCGCGTGCCCATCCGCCAGCCGGCGGGGTTGGGCCCGACCCGGCCGCCCATGGCGTGCGCCATCAGCTGATGGCCGTAGCACACGCCGAGCACGGGCAGCAGGTCGTCGCCGATCACTCGCGCCAGCCACGCGGCGGTGTGCTCGGACCAGTCGAGACGATGGGACACCATCGCCGGCGATCCGGTCACGATCGCGCCGGCATAATCGGCGATCGTGTCAAGCGCCGGCAGGGCTTCGTTGGCGCAGACGGTCACGGTACGGTAGTCGAAGCGCCGCGGCCCGAGCGCGCGGGCGAACCAGTCTTCGAAGTCACCGAATCGCCGGCGAGCGTCGGCGCTGGCGGAACCGGTCTTGATGATCAGCAGGCGGGGGTGCATGGGCTTGGCAGTCACTGTCTGGTAATGAGGATTCAAACTCCCCATGGTAACCGTTTAAGGTCCAATGGACTGCCGCCGGGCCGTTATACTGGCAGCCTTGCCCGAAAGAGTCGACCAGGACCGTGTATTTTCAGGATTTCATCCGTACGCTGGACCGCTACTGGGCCGAGCAGGGATGCGTGCTGACCGCCCCGCTGGATCTGGAAGTGGGCGCCGGCACCTTTCATCCGGCCACCTTTCTGCGCTCCATCGGACCGGAACCGTGGAACGCCGCCTACCTGCAGCCCTGCCGCCGGCCCGGCGACGGGCGCTATGGTGAAAACCCCAATCGCCTGCAGCACTACTATCAGTATCAGGTGGTGATGAAGCCTTCGCCGCTGGACTTCCAGGAGTTGTATCTGGGCTCACTCGGCGCGGTTGGCATCGACCTTGAGATGAACGACATCCGCTTTGTCGAGGACAACTGGGAATCGCCCACGCTGGGCGCCTGGGGCCTGGGCTGGGAGGTCTGGCTCAACGGCATGGAAGTGACCCAGTTCACCTATTTTCAGCAGGCCGGCGGGCTGGCATGCAAGCCGGTGATGGGTGAGATTACCTACGGCCTGGAGCGTCTGGCCATGTACCTGCAGGGCGTCGACAGCGTCTACGACCTGGTCTGGACTCGAGGGCCATTCGGCGACGTGACCTACGGCGATGTGTTTCACCAGAACGAGGTCGAGCAGTCGACCTACAACTTCGAGCAGGCCGATGTCGACAGCCTGTTTGGCTGGTTCGACACCTGCTACCGTGAGGCGGTCCGCCTGGTCGAGGCCGGCCTGCCGCTGCCCGCCTATGACCAGGTGCTCAAGGCCTCGCATACCTTCAACCTGCTCGATGCCCGCCAGGCCATCTCGGTGACCGAGCGGGCGCGCTACATCCTGCGGGTGCGCGATATCTCCAGGCGGGTTGCCGAAGCCTATTACGCACGCCGCGAAGCCCTGGGCTTTCCCGATCTGAACAGGGACGGTCGGGAGGACGCGGCATGAGTGAGCGCGCCGACCTGCTGATCGAAATCGGCTGCGAGGAGCTGCCGGCCCGACAGCTTCACGGCCAGCTCGAGCTGCTGGCGAGGGGGCTGGGTTCGCAGCTGGCCGAGGCCGGGCTGATCGACGACGGCAAAGACATCGTGTTCCTGGGAACGCCGCGCCGCCTGGCGGTGCGCATCGCCGCGGTCAAAGCCCGGCAGGCCGACCAGGTGCTCAAGCGCAAGGGCCCGGCCGATCGGGTGGCCCTGGACGCCGATGGTAAGCCGACCAAAGCCGCGCAAGGCTTCGCGCGCAGCGTCGGCAAGCCCTTCGAGGAGCTCGAGTGGCTTGAGAATGATCAGGGACGCTGGCTGTTCACCCGCATCGAGCAGCCCGGCAAGAGCCTGGCCGAACTGCTGCCGGAGATGTTCGATGCCACCATCCGCTCGATGGCCGGCGCGCGCTCGATGCACTGGTCGAATCGCGACGAGCGCTTTCTGCGGCCGGTGCGCTGGCTGCTGGCCCTGCACGGGGCCGAGGTGCTGGCGCTCGACTGCTTCGGCCTGAGCGCCGGCCGCGATACCCGCGGGCATCGCATCCACGCGCCGGGCTGGCATCCGGTTCCCGACGCCGGCGCGTACGAATCCACACTGGAAAAGGCCCGCGTGCTCGTCGACCCGGCGCTGCGCCGGCAGCGCATCGTCGCGCAGGCCAGCCGCCTGGCTGAAGAGGCCGGCCTGACGGCGGTTCTGGGCGATGATCTGGTCGAGGAGGTCGCCGGCCTGACCGAGTGGCCGGTGGCGGTGATGGGCCGCTTTGACGAAGGTTTCCTGGAAGTGCCCGAAGAGGCACTGATTTCCTCGCTCGAACAGCACCAGAAAAGCTTCGCCCTGCGCGACGGCGAGGGCCGGCTGGCGCCGCGCTTCATCGCCGTGGCCAATATCGAGAGCAGCAATCCCGAGCTGATGACGGCCGGCTTCGAGCGCGTGATCCGGCCGCGCCTGGCCGACGCCCGCTTTTTCTGGGATCAGGATCGGCGTGAGCCGCTCGCTTCCAGACGCGAACGCCTCGATGCCATCCTTTTTCAGGAGAAGCTCGGCAGCGTTGGCGACAAGGTGCGCCGCCTCGAGCGTCTGGTCGAAACCACAGCGCCGGCGCTGGGCGCCGAGCTGGAAACAACAGCGCGGGCGGCAAGGCTGTGCAAATGCGATCTTGTCACCGAGATGGTCGGCGAATTTCCCGAGCTGCAGGGCATCATGGGCCGCTATTACGCGCTCGCCGACGGCGAGCCCGAAGCGGTGGCCGGGGCCATCGAAGGGCATTACCGGCCGCGCCACGCCGGCGAGGCGCTCGCGCCCGATCCCGCCGGACGCGCCCTGGCGCTTGCCGATCGCCTGGATACGGTGCTCGGGGTGTTCGCCACCGGCCAGAAACCCAAAGGCGGCAAGGATCCCTTCGCCCTGCGCCGGGCAGCCCTGGGCATCGTGCGTCTGCTGGGCGATTCGGGCACCGCACTGACCCTGCGACAGGCGCTGGAGGCTGCGGCACAAGCGCTCGAGGGCCGGGTGGCCATGGACGCGGCCCTGATCGAAGAAGTCGAGCACTTCATCTTCGAGCGCCTGCGCTCCTGGGCTGCCGAGCAGGGCATGGAGACCAACACGGTGCATGCCGTTGCCGCCGGGCAGGCGGGATCGGTAGCCGACTTTCTGGCGCGCGCCCGCGCCGTGCAGCAATTTGCCGATGATCCGGCCATGGCCTCTTTGGTGGCGGCCAACAAGCGCGCCAGCAATCTGCTGAAACAGGCCGGGGTCGACTCGGAACGGCACATCGACCGCAGCCTGCTCGACGAGGCGGCCGAATCGGATCTGGTCGCGGCCATCGACACCACCGAAGGCGCGCTCGACCAGGCGCTGGAACAAAAGGACTATCCGGCGGCGCTGACCGCGCTGGCCGGGCTGCGCAAACCCGTCGACGGCTTCTTCGATCAGGTCATGGTGATGTGCGATGACGAGGCGCTGAAGAACAATCGCCTGGCCGTGCTAGCGCACCTGAGATCGATGTTCCTGCGGGTGGCCGACGTCGCCAGGCTGGGGCGCTGATGCCCGCTGCGGCCGCCCCGGTGCTGATCGAACGGGCCCTGCTTTTGGGCGGCGACCAGCGCTCGCCCGATGTCGGCCGGATCGAAAGGGTAGTGGCCTTTCAGCGCAGCGGCCATCGCGTGCTGCTGGTCGCACCCAGACCCTCCGGCTGGCGCCCGACCCGGCGCAGCGTCGATCGTGATCTGGCCCTGCAGCAGCGCCTGCACCAGATCTTCAGCCGCGCCGGAGCCGAGCTCGATGGCGTGCTCTACCTCGGCGGTGGCCTGTTCAGTCGCAAGCAGCGGCAGAAGAACGAATTCGAACGGATTGCGCAGCGATATGGTCGCAACGCCAGCGAAACAACCCTTATTTGCGCGTATCAGCCGCTAATCGAAGCCGCCAGGCGAGCCGGGCTCAAGCTCCAGATCTTGGCCGATTCCGGCACCACACCGGGCTTTGACGGCCTCGAAACCGCCCTGGCGAGCGTCTCCTGACTCAACTGCAGCTTCGTAAGTGATGCCTCTGGGCCGAGGATCTCACGCAAAGTCGCAGACGTAGGAGAAAAACATGAAACCACGGAAGACGCGGATAAAACTCATACGTTCGGAAATTCGTTGAATCTTTCCGTCAATTCCGTGTTTTCCGTGGCCAGCTTGTTTTCGTTGTTTTCCTCCAGCCACAGAGGCGCTGCGCTACGCAGGAACGTCAGATATCGAGATGTGCGACCTCGAGGGCGTTGTCTTCGATGAATTCGCGCCGCGGCTCTACCTCGCTGCCCATCAGGGTCGAGAAGATGTCGTCGGCAGCGACGGCATCCTCGATGGTGACCTGCAGCAGGCGCCGGGTATCGGGATTGACGGTGGTGTCCCAGAGCTGCTCGGGGTTCATTTCACCCAGGCCCTTGAAGCGCTGGAAGCTGCGGCCCTTGCGGGATTCTTCCATGAGCCAGTCGAATACTTCGGCGAAGCGGCTGACCGGGCGGGTATTGTTGCCGCGCTCGATGCGCGCGCCTTCTTCGAACAGGTCGTGCACGGACTCACCCACCCGGGCAAGCTGACGATACTCGGGCGAGTGGAAAAACGTGGTGTCGAGCACGGTATCCTGGGTCACGCCCTGGGCATGGCGTGAAACCACCACGCCGCCGCCAGCGAGCGCCGTGACCGTCCAGACCACGCCGGCGGGGGTTGCCTGCTCCAGCCGGGCGCTGAATCGGGCGGCCCAGTCGTCGAAGCCCACGTCATCAGAAAGTGGTTTAAAATCAAGTAGTTGCTCGATTAAATCGGCGTCATATCGCAGCTTCAGACGGTCGCCGATCAGGCGCGCCTGCTGAAAACCCTTCAGCAGTTCACCCAGAACCCCGGTTTCGATTGCCGGCGCATCGGCCGAGGGGTAGAGCCGGGCACCGTCAAGTGCACGCTCGAGCAGGTATTCATTCATTTCCGCCTCGTCCTTGAGGTACCACTCTTGCCTGCCCTGCTTGATCTTGTACAGCGGCGGCTGGGCAATGTAGATATGGCCGCGCTCGATCAGCTCGGGCATCTGCCGGTAGAAGAAGGTCAGCAGCAGGGTGCGGATATGCGAGCCGTCGACATCCGCGTCGGTCATGATGATGATGCGGTGATAGCGCAGCTTGTCGATATCAAACTCGTCCTTGCCGATGCCCGTGCCCAGTGCGGTAATCAGGGCGCCGACCTCGGCGGAGCCGAGCATGCGGTCGAAGCGCGCCTTCTCGACGTTGAGAATCTTGCCCTTCAGCGGCAGGATGGCCTGGTACTTGCGGTTGCGGCCCTGCTTGGCCGAACCACCGGCGGAGTCGCCCTCGACGATGAACAGTTCCGACAGGGCAGGGTCCCTCTCCTGGCAGTCGGCCAGCTTGCCGGGCAGGCCGGCGATATCGAGCGCGCCCTTGCGACGCGTCATGTCGCGCGCCTTGCGCGCCGCCTCGCGCGCCCGGGCGGCATCGATGACCTTGCCGACGATCATCTTCGCGTCGTTGGGGTGTTCCAGCAGGAAATCCCGCAGATAGCTCGAAAGCGCCGATTCGACCGCCGGCTTGACGTCGGATGAGACCAGCTTGTCCTTGGTCTGGGACGAAAACTTGGGATCGGGGGCCTTGACCGACAGCACGGCGATCAGGCCCTCGCGGCAGTCATCACCGGTCGTTTGAACCTTGGCCCGTTTGGCCAGGCCTTCCTCTTCGATATACTGATTGATGGTGCGCGTGAGCGCAGCACGAAAACCCGACAGGTGGGTGCCACCATCCTTCTGCGGGATGGTGTTGGTGAAGCAGTACACCGATTCCTGGAAGGCATCCGTCCACTGCAGCGCAGCCTCGACGGTGATGCCGTCCACCTCGGCCATGAAGTGCAGGGGCGTGGGATGCAGGGCGCTTTTCTTCTCGCTCAAGTGCTGCACGAACGAGCGAATACCGCCCTCGTACATGAAACGATCGTGCTTGCCGCTGCGTTCGTCGATCAGCTCGATCTCGATGCCGGAATTGAGAAAGCTCAGCTCACGCAGCCGCTTGGCCAGCACCTCGTAGTGGAATTCCGTGTCCGAAAAGGTCTCGCGGCTGGGCATGAAGCGAATTTCGGTGCCGCTGCGCGTGCTCTCCCCGGTCGCCTTCAGCGGCGCGTCCGGGACGCCGTTGCTGTAGCTCTGGTACCAGCGCTGACCCTGACGGTAAATGACCAGCTCGAGTTTTTCCGACAGCGCGTTGACCACCGACACGCCCACCCCGTGCAGACCACCGGAGACCTTGTAGGAGTCGTCGTCGAACTTTCCGCCGGCGTGCAGGACGGTCATGATGACTTCGGCAGCCGAGCGGCCTTCTTCCTCGTGCATGTCGACGGGAATGCCACGGCCGTTGTCGCAGACGCTGACCGAGCCGTCGTTGTGCAGAATCACGCGCAGGTGGTCGCAATAACCGGCCAGCGCTTCGTCGATCGAGTTGTCAACCGCCTCGAACACCATGTGGTGCAGGCCGGTGCCGTCATCGGTATCCCCGATGTACATGCCCGGCCGCTTGCGAACCGCATCCAGGCCCTTGAGGACCTTGATGCTGGTAGAACCGTAATCGTCTTGCGCCATGTGGATGCGATTTCCCGAAAAGATGTACGCTCGCCCGGGGCGGCTTGCGCCCACGGGGCTCAATCAAGCGATTATATCACCCGGGGGCAACCCGACCATGTTCCACGTGAAACATGGCGGCCGGCAGCGGCGGCTGGCTCGTGGCCGTGATCCAGCTTTGCGCGGATTCGCGCTCGAGCCACGACAGCAGGGCCTCCAGATGCGGCCCATCGAGCTCGGATACCGGGTCATCGACGAGCAGCAGCGGCGCCAGTGATTGTCCCGCCGCCAGCATTCGATACTGAGCAAGCAGCAGGATCACGGCGATCAGCTTTTGCTGACCGCGCGACATTTCGGCCGCCGCGCGGCCCTGACAGGTGAGCACCAGTTCTGCCCGGTGCGGGCCGTGACGGGTGAAGCCTCGCTCGCGATCCCGGGCGCGCTGGTCAGCAAGCACCTCGGCCAGTGACCAATCGGCCGGGTGACCGACGCGATAGCGCAGCGACAGCGGCCCCGGAAGGCGAAACCCCAGCTCCTTTTGCGTCACCCCAACCTGATCCGAGAGGCGGTCGACCAGAGACTCCCGGGCGCGGCTGATCATGTCTGCAGCGCGCAAGAACCCGGACTCGAGCGCGTCGAGCACGGCATCGCTCGCCCGGGACTTCAGCGCCGCGTTGCGCTGGCGCAGCAGGCGCGCGAAACGCTGCCAGCCCGTCAGGTAGGATTGTTCCACGTGGAACAATTGCCAGTCGAGAAACTGCCGCCGGCGCTCGGGAGCGCCGTCGATCAGCTCGTGGCTCCCCGGTTCTATCAGGGTCAGGGGCAGCAGGGCGGCAAACTCGCTGATCCGCACGCAGTCACGCCCGTCAATCCGGCCGCGCCAGCCGTCAGCATCGCGCTCGACACCCAGGCGCATTCCGGTATCGGCCCGGCGCGCCACGATCGTCAGGGCCTTGGCATCCTTCTGGATCACGCGGGCAACCCGACCCGAACGAAATGATCGCCCCCGCGCCAGCAGATAGATGGCTTCCAGAATACTGGTCTTGCCGGCCCCGTTGGGGCCAGAGAACCAGTTCATGCCGGGTGCAGGCGCCAGTTCGAGCGGCGCGAGGTTGCGCACGCCCCGGATTGACAGGTGATCCAGGCTCAAGAAGATCCGAGCGGCACGGTCGGCCGCCTGGTCAGAGCTTCAACGGCATCACCACCTGGCGAACGGCCTCGCTGTCGGGGTCGGTGATCAGACAGGAGCTGTTGGCGTCCTTGAGCGAAATCGAGACCTTCTCGCCAGCCATCGAACCGAGCGCATCCATCAGGTAGTTCACGTTGAAGCCCACCTTGAGTTTGTCGACGGTGTGTTCGGCCTCGATCTCCTCGGTGGCCTCTTCCTGCTGCGGGTTGTGCGCCACGATGCGCAGGGTGTCGGGAAGCATTTCCAGGCGAACGCCGCGATATTTCTCGTTGGAAAGAATTGCTGCGCGCTGCAGGGCGTGGGTGAATTCTTCGCGATTGACTTTCATCGGCTGCTCGGAGAGCAGGGGAATCACGGCCTCGTAGTCGGGGAAGCGGCCGTCGATCAGCTTGGTCGTCATCACGATCCGTTCGCGATCAACCCGCAGAAAGCCCTGGCCAAGCATGATCTTGAGCGGTTCGTCGATGTCTTCGAGAATGCGGCTGAGCTCCATCACGCCCTTGCGCGGCACGATCACGCTGCGCGTCTCGCCGCTGATCTCCGCGTCGGTTTCGGCCAGCGCCAGACGATGACCGTCGGTGGCTACCGCACGCAACTGACCATCGCGAAACTCCAGCAGCAGGCCGTTGAGATAGTGGCGGACATCCTGCTGGGCCATTGCGAAGGCCGCCTTTTCCAGCAGCCACTTCAAGCGGCCCTGATTGACCTCCCAGGTCTGCAGGGTTTCGGCCTGGTCGCTGGAAGGGAACTCGCTGGCCGGCAGGGTGGCCAGGCTGAAGCGACTTCGACCGGCGTGCACGGCCAGCTTGTCTTCGTTGAGCTGAACGTTGATCTGCACCCCTTCGGGCAGCGCCCGGCAGATGTCGACCAGCTTGCGCGCCGGTACCGTGATCGACCCGGTCTGCGCAACCTCGGCCCGGGCGCGGGCGATCACCTCGACCTCCATGTCCGTGCCGGTGATACGCAGGCCCTCGTCGACCGCTTCGATCAGGAAATTGGCCAGAACCGGCAGCGTCTGCCGTCGTTCGACCACGTTGACCACCTGGGAAATCGGCGCCAGCAGCGTCTCACGTGGAATCGAGAACTTCATGATTGCTCCTTCATGTCGAGGCAGTCGGATGACTGATTCTGTTTTTGTTTATATAAAGAAATAAGCAGTAACAGTAGGGCCTGTTGGTACTGTTGATTAGGTGTTTTTCCCTTCATTTTCAGATAGTTACACACCAAACTCTATAGGCATAACCGGTGCGGGAACCTGTTGGTCAACTGTGGATAACTCCCGTCTTGTAATCTGTCCACAGCTTGTTCAGCCAATTCCCACAGCTTGTTGCCAGCCCGCGCTGATTTCAGCGATTCTCAACTGGTCAGTTCTCGTGTCAGGCGGGCATGCTCTTCGCGCAATCGCCCGTCGGACTCGCACAGACTCTTGATTTTACGACAGGCGTGAAGCACTGTCGTATGATCACGCCCGCCGAAGGCATTGCCAATCTCGGGCAGCGAATGTTCGGTCAGTTCCTTGGCCAGGTACATCGCCATCTGCCGCGGTCGGGCGATCGAGCGATTGCGCCGCCGCGAGAGCAGGTCGGCAACCCGCATCTGATAGTAGTCGGCTACCACTTTCTGAATGTTCTCGATCGTGATCAGGCGGTCGTGCACGGCCAGCACGTCACGCAGGATTTCCTGCGTGTACTCGACGTCGATGCTGCGGCCCGAAAAACGCGCGTTGGCGATCAGTGAATTGAGCGCGCCTTCCAGGTCACGCACGTTCGAGCGCATTCGCCGCGCGACCAGAAACGTGACGTCGTCGCTGAGCTCGAGCTCGCGCTCGGCCGCCTTCTTCTGCAGGATGGCAACGCGGGTTTCGAAATCCGGCGGTTCGATCGATACCGTCAGTCCCCAGCCGAAGCGCGAGCGCAGCCGTGCCTCGATGCCGTCGACTTCCTTGGGGTAGCGGTCGCAGGTCAGAATGATCTGCTGGCGTGATTCGAGCAGGGCGTTGAAGGTGTGGAAGAACTCTTCCTGCGAGCGATCCTTGCCGGCAAAGAACTGGATATCGTCGAGCAGCAGGGTATCGACCGAGCGATAGCGCCGTTTGAAGGCGTCGATGCTGTCGCGCCTGAGCGCCTGGATCATTTCGCTGACGAACTTTTCGGCGTGCAGGTACATCACCTGCTTGTCCGGGTTGGCCTCGGCGATGAAGTGGCCCGCGGCATGCAGAAGATGGGTCTTGCCCAGGCCGGTGGAACCGTAGAGCAGCAGCGGGTTGTAGGCGGTGCCGGGGCTGTTGGCTACCTGGTTGGCGGCAGCGAAGGCCAGCTCGTTGGACTTGCCGAGCACGAAATTATCGAAGCGGTAGCGCTCATCCAGGCCCCAGGCCCCGCCGCCGCGCTCGGGTGGCTGCTCCACCCGCGGCTCGCTGCGCGCGCCCACCTCGATGGTAACGGCCTCCCGCTCGAGACCGTGATAAGCGAAGAATTCGCGCATCATCTCGAGATAGTGCTGGCGCACCTGGTCGCGCACCAGGTCGTTGGGTGCGGTCAGGCGAACGCGTCCGCCGCCGCCGTCGTCGAGCTGCAGCGGCCGGATCCAGGTGTTGAGCTCCTCGAGCGGAATCTGGCGCTCCAGACGCTCCAGGCATTGCTGCCACAGCGCGTCGACGGGATGCTTTTGCTGCTGCTCGGTCATAAGTCCTGTCAGTCTAATGTACCCCGCCACTCATTACAGGTGAATTCACCCGGTCCGGATGCATGGGCCGGGCGGGATCTCGGCGTGCTCGGAACATTGACAGGCAAGCGATTTTGCAGTTATCCTTGCCGTCTTTTGTCAGGCCTCCCTGCGCACCGCAGACAGAATTGTCATCACAATCGCCAAAACAATCGTCATCAGAATCGCGATAGGGTGTTCGGGGCAAGCCGGGGCCTGTGCGAGCAGGCCACCCATTCTATAGTCATCACCATCGTCATCACCAACAGTTTACGGATTCGGTCATGAAACGGACATTCCAGCCCAGCAGAATCAAGCGCCTTCGCCGTCACGGTTTCCGTGCACGGATGTCCACCAGGGCGGGTCGCGCGATCATCAACGCCCGCCGCGCCAAGGGCCGCAAGCGCCTGGCCGCCAATCCGGGCCGGTAAGTCCCCTGGCGAATGCCACGGTGGCAGCGCCTGCCGCGAAGCTCGCGCCTGCTCGATGGCGCGCAGTTCAAGGCCGTTTTCGCCAACCGTCGTTCCCGCGGCAACGAGTTCTTCCGGGTGCACTACCTTCCCTCTGACCAGGCGCGACTGGGCATGGCCGTTTCGCGTCGGGTCTCGAAACGGGCGGTCGAACGCAACCGCATCCGGCGCCAGATTCGCGAAAGCTTTCGCCTCTGGCGCAGCCGCCTTTTGCCCATGGACTATGTCGTCGTGGCCCGGTCGACGGCTCGTGATGCCGACCGTCGCCTCCTGAGAGAACAACTCGAACAACTTTGGCAGCGGTTTAGCGAGAATCCATGAATACGCGCAGTTTCCTTCTTCTTCTCATCGGCCTGCTGGGCTTCATGGTTTATCTGGAGTGGCAGAAGGATTACTCCACGCCGGACCCCGCCGCCGAATCCCGGCAGCAGTCCGCGGCCGGTGACAGCGGCCCGGCCGGACAGATCGAGGAAAATGACGCGACCGGCGCGGACCTTGGCGATTTGCCTGACGTGCCCGATTTTTCCGACGATGCCGGTGCACAGCAGTCGGCACTGTCCTCATCACAATCCTCGTCACAACCGTCTGACCTGCCCGCCGCAGAACCGGAAGTACGCGCCAGCCGCAGGATCAGCATCGATACCGACGTGCTCAACGTCGACCTCGACGCCAACGGCGGCACTCTGGTGAACCTTCGCCTGAAGGACTACCCGGTCAGCGTCGATAAACAGGAAGAGCCTTTCGTCCTCCTCGTCCAGGACCTTCCGCAGCTCTTTGTCGCCCAGGCCGGTCTGGTCAGCGCTGACCAGCCTGCGCCCAACCACCGCACCAATTGGCAGTTCGAGCGCGACGCATATCAAATGCAGCCGGGTGAAGACACCCTCGAGGTTCCGCTGACGTGGCGACACGAATCGGGGCTGGAAGTGATTGCCACCTGGACCTTCCATCGCGGCAAGTACATCGTCGACCTCGAAATGGAGGTCATCAACCAAAGCGTTGAAGCCTGGCAAGGTGCCCGCTACGTGCAGTTGCAGAAGACCCGACCCGATCTGAGCGACGCGGGCTGGGCCTTTACCAACCCGGAACGATTCAGCTACAACGGCGCGGCCGTTTACTCCCCGGAAAACGCTCTGACCAAGCTTGGCTGGGATGACATGGCGGCAAAGCCCTTCCAGGCGACCTTCAGCGGCGGCTGGGCGGCGATGATTCAGCACTACTTTCTGGCGGCCTGGATTCCGCCCGAAGAACAGCGCCACCGCTACACCACCCGCCAGGTCGGTAGCGGCCAACTGCCGCGCTACCTCGTGGCCGCCACCTCGCCCCAGGTCACCGTACCCGCCGGCGAGCACCATACCTTTACTGCGCGACTGTTCGCCGGCCCCAAGCTGCAGAACCGCCTCGACGAGGTCGCCCCGGGCCTGCGCCTGACCGTCGACTACCGCTTCTTCACCATCATCTCGCGCCCGCTGTTCTGGGCGCTGGACAAGATCCACATCCTGATCGGCCACTGGGGCTTCTCGATCGTGGTGCTGACCCTGCTCATCAAGCTTGTGTTCTACAAGCTGACCGAGGCGCAGTTCCGCTCGATGGGCAAGCTCAGGAAGCTGCAGCCGCGCATCCAGCAGCTCAAGGAGCGCTACGGCGATGACCGCCAGAAGTTCGGCCAGGCGATGATGGAGATCTACAAGAAGGAGAAGGTCAACCCGCTTGGCGGCTGCCTGCCGATCCTGGTCCAGATCCCGATCTTCATTTCACTTTACTGGGTGCTGCTAGAGTCGGTCGAACTGCGCCAGGCCTCATTCTTGTGGGTGCCTGATCTGAGCCAGCCCGATCCGTACTTCATCCTGCCGATTCTCAACGGCGCGTTCATGATCATCACCCAGCGCCTGATGCCGGCTGCGGGCATGGATCCCATGCAGCGCAAGCTCATGCAGGGCCTGCCGGTGGTCTTCGCCTTTCTGTTCGCGCTCTTCCCCGCGGGTCTGGTGCTCTACTGGGCGACCAACGCCGGCGTGTCGCTGGCCCAGCAGTGGTACATCCTCCGGCGCCTGGACAAGGAAGAAGCCCGCCGCAAGCGCTGATCCGGTCGGTCGGTTTACCGACCGGCCTGAGTATGTTAGCCTGTCGCGTGAATTGACCGACTTCACATAATCGGTCGATCATCAAGGGGCATTTCAAGGTTTTGCGGCACTTTTCTCGAAGTGCTGGTCTGGTTATGCTAAAACCCCTTGCAAAATGACGCCTCGATACGAGGCGCTAGATTGCCTGGGCCATTCCTTTGTGACCGCACAGGCGCCATCGTTAACCACCCTGGCGGCCTGCCGCAAAGGAATTAGAGCTCGATGAACAAGAGTGCAGTTTTCGCCACCGGCGTACTGGCCTTCGTGTGTGCACAGTTTGCCGTTGCCCAGACTCCCGTCGCCAGCCCGACAGTTCCCGCGGAAAGTTTTCTGGGCGAGCAGTTCTGCTTCGACGTTGATTTCAACAACAGCGGCGCGCCCGGCTACGGGCCCTACCTGCGCCTCGAGCTGGCCGAAGGCCTGACGCTCGATTCGGCCGACATCTTCGGTGGCGGCTCGCTGAGCTACGTCGGCGATTTTCCGGCCTCGCCCGGCAACCAGCTCACCGATCCGGTAATCGACCAGCCGGTTACCGGCACCCCCGGCGCCGCGCTTTATGTGCTCGAATACCCGGTCGGCTCGGTGGTCGACGGCGGACCGGATCTGCCGGCCGAGCTGTGTGCGACCATCGATCCTGACGCGATCCTGGGCGATCCGCTCGATATCATCATCACCCCGGTCTATGAATTCGGCGACACCCCGACCGGCGACAACGGCCCGATCATCGGCAGCCCGATCAACGATCCGGTCACGCCCACGGTGATGCGCTTTACCAAGACCGACACCGCGCCGGAGAGCGAGCGCACCCCCGGCCCGAGCTGGCCCTACAGCTACAACCTGACGGTCGATATTGCCAACCAGGCCATCATCAACCCGCTGGTGATCAGCGATGAGCTGCCGGCCGACTTCCAGTTCGCCGGCAACCTCACCGTCACCGGCGGCGCCGGCTGCACGGCCACCGTCTCGCCTCCGACCAGCACGCCGGGCGGCAGCCTCGAAGTGACCTGCAGCGGCAACACGGTGGGTACGGCGGCAGCAGATGATGTGGTGGTCAGCTACGAGGGCCATATCGTCGACATTCTCGACGAGATGGTCTGCACCACCGCGCCGGTAATCAACGACGCCGCGGCCAGCGGCACTTATCAGCCCACTTCCGGCCCCGCCATCGTGCTGCCTCCGGCCAATGACCAGACCACCGTCACCGCCCGCCATCTGGCGGTGCAGAAATCGGTTTCTCCGGCCGCGGCCATGCCCGGGCAGAGCCTGAGCTACACGCTGAACTTCCAGGTGACCGACTTCGGCGATGCCGACAGCCTGGTCGTGACCGACCTCCTGCCCGACGGCATCGACTTCACCAGCCACGCCAGCCTGAGCGTCGACGGCAACCCGGTGACGATCACGCCGACGGTGACCGTCAACCCCGATTCCACCACTACCATCGTCTACGACATCGGCGCTGCTGCCGGCACGCTCGTGGCCGGCACGGCCGTGACTCTGAACTATGACGCCCAGGTCCGCAATAACTACCAGGGCAGCGGCTCACCCGTGCTGGCCTCCGATTCGCTGACCAACCAGGTGGATGCTGACTACAGCCTGACCCAGGGCGCCAGCGCCTGCAGCGACGACAGCGGCGCCACCGTGGTCATCGCGCCCGTTGCGGTGAACAAGGAAATCGTCAATCAGCAGCCCGAATACCTGCCGGGCGAAGACATCACTTTCCGGCTGACTCTCGACATTCCCGCCGGCAGCACCCGCAATATCCGCTTCGAGGATTTCCTGCCGCTGCCGGTCATCGACGTGACCGAGATCGATCTGAACTTCCCGGGCCCGGATCTGGTCCTCGGCCCCGCCGACACCGCTGGCCTGACACCCGATGCGATCACCATCAGCGCCGCTCAGAACGCGCTGTTCATCGACTGGCCGGACGTGTCGAGCACGACGCCGTAGACCATTCAGGTCGACCTGACGGCACCGATTACCGATGATCCGTTTGCCGACGGCCTTTTTCTGACCAATATCCTGCTGGCCAGCACCAACAACACCCCGGGTGAGGCAGCCACCGGGACCGGCCCGGCGCACTTCCAGGTTGGCGCCCCCGATATGGTCATCACCAAAGGCGTGTCGGCCACCGACGGCAACGGCACGATCAGTCCCGGGCCGGGCAACGAGCCGGAGGACGGTCACATCAGTGGCGTCGATGCCCATGACAACATCACCTTCGTCATCACCGCCGAAAATCAGGGCGGTGCCCCGGCTTATGACGTGACCATTACCGATGCCTTCCCGGCGGATCTGACCGGCTGCAGCGTCACCGGCGTGACCGACGGCTCAGGCAGCGCGCTGGGCTACAGCGGTACGCTGGCCGGCGGCCTGCTGCTCGACGATCCGCTCGCGGCCAACGACGGCTCACCCGGCGCGCCATACGGTGCCGACACTGCGCTGGTAACCGTGGACTGTCAGGTGGCGGCCGACATCGCACCCATGACCAGTATCACCAACACCGCCGAGCTGGATTTTTCCAGCCAGAGCGGGGCTACCACGTTCCCGACCCGGCGCGACTCCACTACGGTCGAGAGCGCCAACATCGCCCAGCAAAAGTACTTCGTCGCCTCGTCCGAGCCGGGCACGTCCGATACCAGCAATCCGCCGCGCGCCACCATCGGCGAGATCGTCCGCTACCGCCTGGTCGTGCGCATTCCCGAAGGCGAGATCGCTCAGATGAGCCTGGAAGACAACCTGCCCTCGGGCCTGACCTTTCTTGACGACGGCACAACGACGGCTGCCTTCGTCAGCGCCAGCGCCCCGGGCCTGAGCTCGAGCACGCTGGCCGTGCCCAACCTGCCCGGCACCGCCGCCGATCCGGGCAGCGTGGCCAGCAGCGCGATCACCTTCGGTCTGCCCGCCAGCGCCATCTCCGGATCGCCGTTCGGCGACGGCAGCAACCCGATCTTTGCCTTCGGCGACGTCACCAACGCCAACAGCGACAACAACGACGCCTGGCTGGTGGTCGAGTTCAATGCCCTGGTGAACAACTCCAGCGCGGGCAACAACACCGCCGGCGCCAACCGCAGCAACAATTTCACCACCTTCAGCGCCGGCAATCCACTTGCTGGCAACTCCAACAACGCCACCGTCCGCATCGCCGAGCCTGCGATTGGCGTGACCAAGTCCGCCTCGCCGGGCACCGGGCAGGCCGGCGACACCATCAGCTTCACCCTGGACGTCACTGCCGCCGCGGGCGCCAATCGCAGCGACGCCTACGATGTCCACATCACCGACAGCCTGCCGGCGGGTCTGATCAACCTGACGAATCTGAACATCACGCCGTCAGGCGGCTGCAGCGGCTTCACCGACAATACGGTCGGAGACAACCTCGACATCACGGTCGATACCATGCCGCCGGGCTGCCAGCTCCAGATCAGCTTCGATGCAACGCTCGAAATCAGCGTCGCGCCGGGCACCAGCATCGTCAACAATGCCCAGGCCACCTGGACCAGCCTGCCGGGCACCCATGGCACCGCACCCAACCCGACCGGCTCGACCACACCGGGCGCGCCGGGAACCGACACCGGCGAGCGCAACGGATCGGGCGGCGGCATGAACGATTACGTTGCCGACGACTCGGCCACCGTCACCATCGACTCGGTCGTTGTCTCCAAGGTCATCAGCGCAACGTCAGAGCCGGCCACCGGCAGCGGCGAGCATCGGCCGGGCATCGAAGACCTGGCCATCGGCGAGTCGGCCACCTTCGATATAACCGTCACCATTCCCCACGGCACCACCCCGCAGGTGATCATTACCGATACCGTGCCGTTTACCAACGGCGTCATGCGCCTGGATTCGGCCCGCGTCGTTGCCACTGGCGCCAACCTGGCGCCGGCCAACCCGAACCCGGTGCCGACCATCAGCGACGTACAGCTTGGCGATGGCATTGACGACACCGCGCAGTTCGACTTCGGCCAGGTGGTCAACAACGGCAGCGGCGCCCTGGGTGCCGATGACCAGATTGTCATCGAGGTAATCGCCACCCTGGTCGAGGACACCGTCAACGCCAACGGCGACGAATTGAGCAACAACGTGCTCGTGCAGTTCGGCACCGGCCTCGATGCCTCGGCCAGCGCGCCCATGGACGTGGTCGAGCCGCAGCTGACCATCGACAAGTTCGGCGACATCACCAGCGGCGATGCCGGCGATATCGTCACCTACACCGTCACCCTCGAACACGCCGCCGGATCAACGGCGGATGCCCACGATGTGGTCTTCGACGATCCCCTGCCGCCCAAGCTGGCGCTCGTTCCCGGCAGCCTGCAGGTCATCAGCGGGCCGCTCTTCGATGTCGACAACAGCAGCGGCAACACGATTTCGCTCGGCTGGATCGAGCTTGCCCGCGGCGACGTCGTGGTACTCCAGTACCAGGCCCAGCTCACTGTTGACGTTCAGCCGCAGGAAGATCTGATTAACACCGCCACGCTGGCGTGGGATTCCATCGCCGGGCCCAGCGATGACCAGCGCGAATACAGCGCCCAGAACGATCACACCATCACGGTCACTCAGCCGGGCATGGACAAGATCGTGTTTGACACCAGCGAGCCGAGCACCGGCAGCGGCGAGTTCGGCCCGGAAGAAGACCTGACTATCGGTGAAGTGGTCACCTATCGCTTTACCGCGACCTTCCCCGAGGGCACCAGCGACGGCGTGATCATTACCGACCAGCTGCCGACCGGCACGAGCACGCTGGAGCTGCTCTCCTCGAGCGTCATCAGCGTTGGCGCCAACCTCTCCGGCGCCTCCCTGCCGGCGGTGGGTGATGCCGGCGTCCACAGCGACACCAACAGCGATGGTCACAACGACCGCGCCCGCTGGCAGCTCGATACCATCGTCAACAGCATTGACGGGGTGGTCGACGATGACGACCGGATCACCTTCGAAGTGGTCGCCGTAGTGGTTGATGTGCCCGCCAACCAGAGCGGCATCGTCAACCAGCTCAACCGCGCCACCTTCGAGACCGCCAGCAGCGATCCCATCAGCGGCAGCGTGGGCGTGGATCTGGTCGCGCCGGATCTGAACCTGACCAAGAGCATTGACGACCCGGCCGACGGCTACGTCGAAGCCGGCGACACCGTGACCGTGCGCCTGGATATCGACCACGCAGCCGGCTCCACCGCCGATGCCTTCAACCTGGCCATTACCGACACGCTTCCGGCGGGCCTGAACTGGGGTGGCGATGGCAACGTTGGCGGCAGCTGTCCGGGCATGGTTGTCGACTCGTCCGGCAATCCGAACATCGTCTTTACCATCCCCGAGCTCGAGCTGACGTCTGGCAACTGCTTCATCACCTATGAAGTCGTCGTCGACCAGAGCGTCGAGGCCGGCAGCGATCTGACCAACTCGGCGGCGCTGGACTACTACACGCTGCCCGACGCGAACGCCGATCACAACCGGCTCGGCGAAAGCGCCGACAATGCGCACGTCACCGTCAAGGGGCCGGGCCTGACCAAGATCGCCCAGACCTCGGGCATGATGAGCATCAACTCCGGCGGCGGCATCATGGCCCTGCCCGACGTGTCCATCGGCGAGACGGTCACCTACCAGCTCACCATCGAGTTTCCCGAGGGCGTGACCACCGACGCGGTACTTGTCGACGCCCTGCCGGCCAGCGCGACCGACGGCTACATGCAGGCCATCGGCGCCTCGGTGGTGAACGTGGGCGGCAACCTGTCCACGACCCAGTCCGGCACGCCGGTAATTACCGACGCCAGCGGCGACGGCATCGACGATACCGTCACCTTCGACTTCGGTGATGTAACCAACATCATCGACGGTGTTTCCGACGCCAACGACCGCCTGAGCGTCGAGATCGTGGCCCTGGTCGTCGACGACCCGGCCAACGTCGACGGCGTGACGCTGACCAACCGGGCAGAACTGACCTACGGTACCGACGGCTCGTTGATCGACGACGCCGAGGTCTACGTCATCGAGCCCGATGTCTCCTTGAGCAAATCCATGGGCCCGGTCAGCAACGGCGTGGTGCGCATCGAGCTCACCCTCGAGAACACTGGCAACGCCGCGGCCTACAACCTGGAAGTCGAAGACGTCTTTGACGAGACGGTCTGGAACCTCGGTGGCTACAACCCGGTCACCGTGCCGGCCGGCTTCACCCTGAACCTGCAGCCGGCCACGCCGGGTCCGGGTCAGCAGACCGTGACCTTTGCCACCGATCCGAACGCGACCGCGCCAAACGGCACCCTGCAGCCGGGCTCGAGCGTGACCGCCGTGTTCGAAATTCCGCTGGCCGTGCTGCCGCCCGACCCCAACCCGGTCGACAACACCGCCGACCTGGTCGGTGGCGACAGCCTGCCGCCCAAGAACGGATCGCCGCGCGATGAAGCACGCGACCTGCCGCCGGTCAGCGACAGCGACCAGCTTGGCCTGCCCGAGCTGGGCCTGAGCAAGACCGCGGCCCTGGAAGTCGACGCTGACGGCTCCGGCGACGTTTCGCCGGGCGACACCCTGCGCTATACCCTGACGCTCGACAACACCGGTGCGGCCGCAGCGACCAACCTCGTCATCGACGACAGCCCCGATGCCAACACCACGCTGGTGGTCGGCAGCGTTGTCACCAGCGCTGGCACGGTGGCCATCGGCAACAATGCCGGCGACGGCACGGTGCAGGTCACAATCGCCAGCCTCGCAGCAGGTGATACCGCCATCATCGAATACGACACGGTGATCGACTCGCCGCTGCCGGCCGGTGTGACCGAAGTGGTCAACCAGGCCGCGTTCGATTCCGACGAGCTGCCGCCCGGGCCCAGCGACGATCCCGGCGAGCCCGGCCCGGACGATCCCACCCGCGTGCCGGTCAACGCTGCACCCGACCTGAGCATCGTCAAGGACGACGGCGGTATCACAACGGCACCTGGCAGCACGCTTGCCTACACCCTGAACTACGCCAACAACGGCAACCAGGACGCCACCGGCGTGGACATCACCGAGACCGTGCCGGCCCACACCAGCTTCAATGCCGGCGCAAGCGATCCGGCCTGGAGCTGTGCCAGCACCACGCCGGGCAGCAGCTGTACGCTGACCCTCGGCAACCTTGCCGCCGGCGATTCGGGCAGCGTGGTCTTTGCCGTCGACGTCGACTCGCCACTGCCCGCAGGCGTGAGTGAAATCCTCAACTCGGCCGAGATCGCCGACGACGGCAGCAACGGCCCCGATCCCACGCCGGGCGATAACGAAGACGATGAGACCACCCCGATCGACGCCGCGCCCGATCTGACCCTGAGCAAGGACGACGGCGGCGCGAGCACCGTGCCCGGCGGCGGCGTGGCCTACACGCTCGCCTACGCAAACGTTGGCAGCCAGGACGCCACCGGCGTCGAGATCACCGAGACCGTGCCGACCCACACCAGCTTCGATTCCGGCGCCAGCACGGCCGGCTGGAGCTGCGTGCCCGACGCCAGCGCCGGCAGCACCTGCACGCTGGCCATCGGCGCGCTGGCTGCAGGCGATTCCGGCAGCGCGATCTTCGCCGTGATCGTCGACGACCCGGTCGATGCGAGCGTGACCTCGATCTACAACGCCGCCCGCGCTGACGACGACGGCAGCAACGGCCCCGACCCGACCCCGGGCGACAACGAAGACGACGAGACCACGCCGCTGAATGTCAATCCGCAGCTGGCCGTCGACAAGGTATTGACCGACGCGCCCAGCCCGATCGAACCCGGCGGGGTGCTCACCTATACGGTCACCGCGCACAACACCGGCAACGTCACGCTGCAGAACGTGATTGTCAGCGACCCGATGATCACGCCGACCGGCGGTACGACGCCGTGCGCCAGCGTGGCACCGGGCGGCACCTGCACGCTGATCGGCACCTACACCGCCACCCAGGGCGACGTGGATGCCGGCGAGATCGTCAACACGGCCACGGCTGGCAGTGATCAGGCGCCCGATGTAGATGACACGGTAACCACGCCGATCGCGCAGAACCCCGGCATCGGCCTGGTCAAGCAGATCACCTCGGCCGGCGCGCCTTACGGCGAGGGCGACACCATCACCTATGAACTCGTTGCCACCAACACCGGCAACGTCACGCTCGCCAACGTGCAGATCGTCGACAACGACGTCGCCATCACCTCATGCACGCCAGCGCAGCCGACCAGCCTGGCCCCCGGCGACGACCTGACCTGCCTGGCCGAGCATGTGGTCACCCAGGCCGACTTGGACGCCGGCACGCCGTTCACCAACACGGCCACTGCAAGCGGCGACGACCCGGACGGCAACCCGGTCTTTGATGACGATTCGGCCGATGCGCCGCTGGATACCCAGGCCGGCATCGTGCTCGACAAGACCATCACCTCGGCCGGCGCGCCCTATGGCGAGGGCGACACGATCACCTACCAGCTGGTCGCCACCAACACCGGCACGGTGACGCTGGCCAACGTCGAGATCACCGACCCGGATGCGGTCATCACCGGCTGCACGCCGGCCCAGCCGGCCACGCTGGCCCCGACCGAGACCCTGACCTGTCAGGCCGAGCACGTGGTCACCCAGGCCGACCTGGACGCCGGCACGCCGTTCACCAACACGGCCACTGCAAGCGGCGACGACCCGGACGGCAACCCGGTCTTTGATGACGATTCGGCCGATGCGCCGCTGGATACCCAGGCCGGCATCGTGCTCGACAAGACCATCACCTCGGCCGGCGCGCCCTATGGCGAGGGCGACACGATCACCTACCAGCTGGTCGCCACCAACACCGGCACGGTGACGCTGGCCAACGTCGAGATCACCGACCCGGATGCGGTCATCACCGGCTGCACGCCGGCCCAGCCGGCCACGCTGGCCCCGACCGAGACCCTGACCTGTCAGGCCGAGTACGTGGTCACCCAGGCTGACCTGGATGCCGGCACGCCGTTTACCAATACGGCCACGGCGACCGGAACCGATCCGGACGATAACCCGGTGGAAGATGACGACTCGGCCGATGCGCCGCTGGAAGACGAGTCCGCGCTGGCGCTGGTCAAGTCGGTGACTTCCACCGGCGCCCCCTATGGCGTGGGCGACACCATCACCTGGCAGCTGGTGGCCACCAACACCGGCAGCCGCACGCTGGCCAACGTGGAAATCAGCGATCCCGACGCCACCATCACGTCGTGCACGCCATCGCAGCCGGCCACGCTGGCGCCGGGCGACACGCTGACCTGCCAGGCCGAGCACGTGGTCACCCAGGCCGACCTGGACGCCGGCACGCCGTACACCAATACGGCCAGCGCAAGCGGCGACGACCCGGACGGCAACCCGGTTTCCGATGACGACTCGGCCGATGTGCCGCTGGATACCGATGCCGGCCTCGTACTGGCAAAGACGATTACCTCAACCGGCGAACCGTACGCCCAGGGTGACACCATCACCTACGAGCTGGTGGCCACCAACACCGGCACGCTGACATTGACCGGTGTCGAGATCACCGATCCGGATGCGGTCATCACGAGCTGCATTCCGGTCCAGCCGGCCACGCTGGCCCCGACCGAGACCTTGACCTGTCAGGCCGAACACGTGGTCACCCTGGCCGACCTGGATGCCGGCACGCCGTTTACCAATACGGCCACCGCAAGCGGCGACGATCCGGACGGCAACCCGGTGCAGGACGATGACTCGGCCGAGGCGCCGCTCAATGACGAGTCCGCGCTGGTGCTGGTCAAGTCGGTGACATCCAGCGGCCCCTACGATATCGGCGATACCGTGACCTACGAGTTCGAGGTGACCAACACCGGCGGCTATCGACTCGAGAATGTGGAGATCGACGATCCCATGCTTGGCGGGGCCATCAGTTGCAGCCCGAACACGCTCGAGCCCGGTGAATCGACTACCTGCGGTCCGGTCGATTACGTTCTCACCCGGCATGATATTGCGGCCGGCTCCGTCGAGAACACGGCCACGGCAAGCGGCGAGGACGATGTTGGCGATGTCGTCAGCGACGACGACAGCGTGGTCGTCGGAACCGTACCGCCGATTCCGGTGCCGGTCGACTCGCTGTGGATGCTGCTGTTGCTGGCCGGTCTGATTGCAGGCTTCGGCCTGTGGTCGGCCCCGCTGCGGTCCAACCGAGAGGCCTGAACCGACTCGCATGAATCGCGCCCGCGCCTGCCAGGCGCGGGCGATTGATGGCAGAATGCCGCCATGAGTACGGCAGACGACACCATCTGTGCCATCGCCACGCCGCCCGGGCGCGGCGGCGTCGGCGTGGTTCGCCTGTCCGGTCCCGGCAGTCGCGCCATTGCCGAGCGGCTGTGCGGCCCGCTTCCGCCGTACCGCCAGGCCGCGCTTCGAACCTTTCGCGACGCGCAAGGCGGCACCCTCGATTCCGGCCTGGTGCTGGTCTTTCCCGGCCCCGGCTCGTTTACCGGCGAGGATGTCGTCGAGCTGCAGGGCCACGGCTCGCCGGTGGTGCTGGAAATGATCGTTTCCGCCTGCGTCGATGCAGGCGCGCGCCGTGCTGCGCCCGGCGAGTTCAGCCAGCGCGCCTTTCTCAACGACCGCATGGATCTGGCCCAGGCCGAGGCCGTGGCCGATCTGATCGCGGCCGCTACCGACACCGCCGCCCGGGCCGCTCATCGCAGCCTGGAAGGAGCCTTTTCGAAAGAGGTCGACGAACTGGCCGCGGCCCTGGTCGAGCTGCGGGTCTGGGTGGAGGCGGCACTGGACTTTCCCGACGAGGAGATCGACTTTCTAGCCGACGGTCAGGTGGCCGAGCGGGTGGCCGAACTGCGCTCGCGTCAGGAGGCGCTGCTCGAGCGCGCCGGCACCGGACGGCTGTTGACCAGCGGCGTTCGCATCGCCATCGTCGGCCGGCCCAACGCCGGCAAGTCCAGCCTGCTCAACGCGCTCAGTCGCCGCGATGCCGCCATCGTCACCGAAGTGCCCGGCACCACCCGCGACGTGCTGCGCGAGACCATCACCATTGCCGGCCTGCCGGTGACCCTGGCCGATACCGCTGGCATTCGCGAGACCGTCGACCGGGTGGAATCCGAAGGCGTGCGCCGCGCCGAGCGCGAGATGCACGGCGCTGACCTGATCTTCTGGGTGGTCGACGCCACCGACGCCGAGGCCCACCCGCTTCCGGGCCTGCCCGACAATCTGCCGGTCATTCGCATCGACAACAAGATCGATCTCGTCGGCGCGACCGCCTCGCGCAAAGGTCGCCACGTGCGCGTGTCGGCCAGGCACGGGGACGGGCTCGGTCTGCTCGAGCAGGTGGTCATCGACGAGCTGGGTCTGACTGACTCCAGCGGCGGCGAGTATTCCGCCCGCCAGCGCCATGTCGATGCCATCGAGCAGGCCGGAGAGCACATTCGCCGCGGCCAGGCCGAGCTGGCCGCCAGCGGTTCGGGCGAGCTTTTGGCCGAAGAGCTGCGCCTGGCCGCCGAAGCGCTTGGCGAAATCACCGGCCGCATGAGTTCCGATGAACTGCTCGGGCGCATCTTCTCGAGTTTCTGCATCGGCAAGTGATCCGCGGCGTTTGCCGATTCCTGCAGGCGCGGCCTATACTCGGAGCCATCAAGCGAACTACAGGAGGGTGGTGCTCATGCAAACGATTCGACAGATTCTCTCGACCAAGGGCGATCAGATCTGGTCGGTCACGGTGAAAGACACCGTCTACGACGCAATTCGCCTGATGGCATCGAAGGGAATCGGCGCGCTGATCGTGATGAACGAAGGTGAGCTTCATGGCATCATCTCCGAGCGCGACTACGCCCGCAAGGTCATCCTCGAAGGTCGCTCCTCGCGCGACACGCTGGTCGGCGATATCTGTTCGAGCCCGGCTATCACCATCTCACCCCGGGCCACGGCCGAAGAGGGGTTGGCCCTGATGACGCGCAAGCGCATCCGTCACCTGCCGGTGGTCGAAAAGGGCGAGCTGCTGGGCGTGATCTCCATTGGTGACCTGGTCAACACAGTGCTCGGCGACCAGCAGCAGTTGATCGAGCAGCTCGAACGCTACGTGACCGGCTGAAGGTCAACCAGAGGGCCCCGTGCCGCTCGATCTCGAACAGGCCGCCGCCGTTGCCCGCATGCTCGGGCTCGACGAACACGGCCTGCGAATCGAGCCGATATCCGGCGGCGATATTGCCCAGGTGTCGCTCCTCAAGGCCGCCGATGTCAGCATCTTTCTCAAGACCCTGCCGCTGGAGGGTGCCGGTCTGCTTTCGGCCGAGGCCGATGGCCTGCAGGCGCTCGCGGCAACCGGCGAGATTCGCGTACCCGGGTTCATCCAGCGCGGCATGCACGGCAACTTCGCCTGGCTGGCGCTGGAATATCTGGAAATGGACCAGCGGAGCAAACGCGCCGACGAGCGCCTCGGCCGCGAACTCGCCGCCATGCATCGTCACACCGGCGACGAGTTTGGCTGGCACCGCAGCAACTATATCGGTCGCACGCCGCAGACCAACACCCGGGTCGACGACTGGACGGTATTCTTTGCTGCCCACCGCCTGGGCCCACAGTTCGACCGCCTGCGACGGCGCCTGCCCGACCAGGGCTGGAATCACATCAAGAGAGAAATCACCGTCGCCTGGCAGGAAGCGTCGGCCGGGCACGAGCCGCCACCTTCGCTGATCCACGGCGACCTGTGGCGAGGCAATGCGGCAGCGCTGCCGGAAGACACGCCGGTGATCTTCGATCCCTCCGTCCACTATGCCGATCGCGAATGCGATCTGGCGATGGCCCATCTGTTTGATGGCTTCGATGAGGCCTTCTACCGGGCCTACGAAGAAGTCTGGCCCCTGCCGGCGGGCTTCGAGACGCGGCGGCTGTTCTACAAGCTCTACCACATGCTCAACCACGCCAACATGTTCGGCGGGCCCTACGTCCAGGCTGCCGAACAACTTTGCCAACGAATTCTCAGGCCCTGACCCGGGCAAGCGATGACACCGCCCATCGCTTCTCCGTTGGCGTGACCCGGCTCTGCAAAAACCAGGAACCACGGAAGTCACGGAATTAAAGATTGCGAGGACTTCACCCCGTGCTTCAATTGAAACGCGTCGCAAGCACTGTGGCTGATGAATCCCCTGTTTTACCTGTTCTGGTTTATTCCGTGCATTCCGTGGTTCCAGTGTTTTTGTTTTCCCGTGATCAACTCCTCTCCTGATCCGGCGAATCCGGCAGCTCCGGGACGAGCCCGCTCGCGCTTGTTAAACTGGTTGCATCAGAAACCAATTCCGGAGTGAGCAATGGGTCTTCTCGTCGATGGCGAATGGCACGACCAGTGGTATGACACCAAGTCGACCGGCGGGCGCTTTGAACGCGACCAGGCGATTTTTCGCAACTGGATCACGGCCGACGGCTCACCGGGGCCGCAGGGCAAGGGCGGCTTCAAGGCCGAGCCCGGCCGCTATCATCTCTACGTTGCCTACGCCTGCCCCTGGGCCAATCGGACGCTGATTTTCCGCAAACTCAAGGGCCTCGAGCAGATGATTTCGGTCTCGGCGGTCAACCCGCTGATGCGCGAGAAAGGCTGGACTTTCAAGGAAGGCTACAAGGTGCATCCCGACCCGATTCACGGTGCCGAATATCTGCACCAGGTCTACACCGCCGCCAAGAGCGACTACACCGGCCGCGTCACCGTCCCGCTGCTGTGGGACAGGCAGAAAAACACCATCGTCAGCAATGAATCGGCCGACATCATCCGCATGTTCAACTCCGCCTTCGACCAGGTCGGCGCCCGGCCCGGCGACTACTATCCGGATGATCTGCGCGCCGACATCGACGCGATCAACGACACCGTCTACAACAACGTCAACAACGGTGTCTACAAGGCCGGTTTCGCCACCAGCCAGTCCGCCTACGAAGAAGCGGTGGTTCCCCTGTTCGAAACCCTCGATGAGCTCGAGGCGCGGCTCGATGAAAATCGCTACCTGTGCGGCTCACGCCTGACCGAGGCCGACTGGCGCCTGTTCACCACGCTGGTGCGCTTCGACGCCGTCTATCACGGCCACTTCAAGTGCAATATCCGGCGCATCGACGACTACCCCAACCTGTCGAACTACCTGACCGAGCTCTACCAGATGCCGGGTATAGCAGAAACGGTCGATTTCCACGCCATCAAGCTGCACTACTACGGCAGCCATGGCACCATCAATCCGAACTACATCGTGCCGCTTGGGCCGGCACTGGACTTTCATCGCAGGCACGATCGGGCGCGTCTGCCGGCTGACTGACCGACCGCGTTTCATACTGCGCGCCGGCAGCTGAAAGCCGGTCGGTTGCGCGGCGTGAACCACCCACCTGGGTGGCCAGACGACGCCGGCCGGTCGGTCGCGTCGACATCAGTGCCTGCACCAGCAGCGGTACCACGATCAGGGTGGCGCCCACCCAGAACCACAGGTCCGGCACCTCGGCAAACAGCAGCCAGCCGATCACAAAAGCCCAGACAATGCCGGTGTATTCCGATGCCGTGACCTTGTTGGCGTCCACGTGCCGGTAGGCGAGGATCACCGTCATGTTGTAGCCCAGAATGAACAGCGCCGAACCCAAAGCCGCGCCCATCGACGAGTAGTCCAGCGGGGCGCCCTCGATAAAGGCCAGCACCGCCGCTGCGGGCAGGGCAAACAGGTAGTTCAGCAGCAGACTGTGGACCACGGTCTGCTTGTGCGGCAGCTTGCGCACCAGCACGGCATTGATCGCCAGCGCCACGGCCAGGCCCAGCGCCATGAAGCCGGCCGCCGTCATCTGAGTCGGGCGCAGAATGATCAGCACGCCGATCAGGCCGCCAACGACGGCGAACACGCTGCTGCGATTGAGCCGCTCGCCGAAGAACAGCACGCCCATGATCATCACCAGCACCGGCGCGGCATAGAAGATGGCGTTGGCGGTAGCCAGCGGCAGGGCGCCCAGGGCCACGACCATGCACAGGATGCCGCCCAGACCAACGTGCGAGCGCAGCAGATGAACGCGCGAACCGCCCCAGAAATTCTTCCAGTCGACCTGCGAGAGGAAGGGCACCAGCAGCAGCACCGTGAATACGAAGCGCACCGCCACGAACTGGAATATGGCCAGATCGCCGCTGGCCCACTTGATCAGCGTATCGGAGAAGATCGCCAGCAGATTGCCGACGACCAGCAGAAAGATCGCGCTGTTGACGGTGCGTCCGGACATTGCCGCGGCCTCCGATTATGATGAGATGGCAGTACTCGAGCTTGTCATTGTGTGGCCGCATCATCATTATGTAAAATGATGAATACTCATGACCTATGAGCTGGATCGATAATGCGTCTCCCGCCGCTCAGAGCCCTGCCGGTGTTCGAGGCCGTTGCCCGAACGCTGAGTTTCTCCGCCGCCGCCGCCGAACTGCACGTCACCCAGTCGGCGGTTTCCCACCAGATTCGTCGGCTGGAAGACGACCTGGGAGAAACCCTGTTCGAGCGCGGTGGCCGTCAAGTCTCGCTGACCGAGCAGGGCGAGCGCTATCTCGAGGCCATCGCGCCGGCGCTGGCGCAGATCGAGCGCGCCAGCCAGCAGCTTCGCGGCGTGGCCGATTCGCGCATTCGCCTGGCCGTGCCCAGCTCCTTTGCGGTCGGCTGGCTCATTCCGCGACTGCCCCACGTCCAGCGCCAGCACCCCGAGCTGGATCTGGATCTGGAAATGCTCGCCGACATGCCGCTGATGTCCGAGCGCCTGGCCGACTGCTTCATCACCTTTCGATTCAATCAGCGCGGCTACTTCTCCGAGCGCCTTTATGTCGAGCGCCTGTTCCCCGTGTGCTCGCGCCAGTACTGGAACCGCATCCGCGACGAGCTTGACGAGGCCGGGGTCAGAAAGCGCGGCAGGGGCGTCGATATCCGGACCGAATGGCTCACGCGTTTCACCCTGCTGTCGACCGCCAGCGTTTTCGACCGCCAGGGCGAAGACTGGCGACGCTGGTTTGCCGCCGGCGATGCCGTGTTGCCCGACAGCGCCCACGTGCAACACTTCTCGCACATGCTGCTGGCCCACGAGGCCGCCCGCCACCATCAGGGCATCGCGCTGACCAACGACTACATGCTCGACACCGCCACCGACCCGGATCTCATTCGCCTGCCGGCGCACGAACTCCACACCGGCGATGAATTCCATTTCGCCTGCAAGACCGCGCGGAAGAATGAACCGGGCATTCGTCATCTGTCGCAGTGGCTGGTCAAGCAGGCGGAAGCGTCCGGGTGGATCAGGTAAGGCTTCAAATTCGAGATCTCGTTGTTCGAATGATCGAAACAAGAACCGGTGGAGCTTGTTTCAGATGATCTGCAACGTGATTGCCTTCAGCACCGCTCTGGTGCGGTCGCGGGTGTTGAGCTTGTCGAGGATTTCGGAGACGTAGTTCTTGACCGTGCCTTCGGCCAGGTGCACCGAGCGGGCGATTTCGCGGTTGGAATAACCGCCGGCGATCAGGCGGAGGATTTCGACTTCGCGCGCGGAGAAGGAATCGACTGGCGGGGAGTCGTCGCGGTAGGGGTAGCGCTCGGCCACGCCCGAGGTGTTCACCGGTTGCAGGCGGCCTTCGCCGCGCACGATGGCCGCGATCAGTTCGCCGAGGTCTTCGGGCGAGATGTCCTTGAGGGCGAAGCCCTGCGTGCCGGCGTCCACGGCGGCGAGCATCAGGTCACTGTCGTCGAAGGTGGTCAGAAGCAGCACGGGCGGCGCCCCGGCGTCTTCCTTCAAGCGCCGGCACAGCGCGATGCCGTCCACGCCGGGCATGCGGATGTCGGACACGACCAGGTCGACGCGTGTATCAGCCAACGCTTCGAGCAGGGGCTCGCCGGAGGCGGCCTCGACCACGACTTCCAGGCCGGGCAGGTCGTTGATCACCGACTTGAGTCCTTCGCGGATCAGGGCCTGATCGTCGGCCAGGGCGATGCGGATCGTCATCAGTGCAGCTCCAGGGGCAGGGCGGCGGTGATTTTCAGGCCGCCGGCATCCGAGCGGGCGATGTCCAGCGTACCTTCCAGCTCGGCCAGGCGTTCGCGCATGCCGGTCAGGCCGTTGCTCGGGCGGATCTCGCCGCTGACGCGGCCGTCGTCTTCGACCGTGAGCACCAGTCGATCCGTCTCGCGGCGCAGGCCGACCCGCAGTTTTTCCGCCGGCCCGTGGCGAGCGGCGTTGGTCAGCGCTTCCTGGACCACGCGCAGCAGGCCCTCGGCCTGGTCGGCGCGGGGCACACGCGCCTGCTCGTCGAGGTCGAGCTCGATTTTCGGCCGCGGGAAGGGCCGGCCCAGCTCGCGCAGGCTCTCCGATAATTCGATGCCCTCGGTCTTGCGCAGGTGCCTGACTACCGAACGCAGATCCTGCAGCAGTTCGTCGGCCAGCCCGGTGGCCTTGCCGACCTCTGCTGCAGCCTCGTCGTCCAGGCGCCGGACCAGGCCGCGCAGGTTGAGCTTGAGTGCGGTGACCTTGTGACCGGCCACGTCGTGCAGCTCGCGAGACAGGCGCAACCGCTCCTGGTCGCGGGCGGTCTCGCCCAGCAGCGAGCGGGTGGCCAGCAGGCGCGCGTTGACCGACTTGAGGTCCTCGGCCATTACCTCGGCGCGGATCGCGTAGCGCATCACCAGCACCGCGAACATCTGGAAGCCGATGAAGCTCAGCAGCGAAAAGCCGGCGTACCGCGGGCCGACTTCCCAGACGAAGACCATGATGCCGGCAAAGATCAGGTTGATCGCGACCATGACGAAGGCGAGCTCGCGCGGCGCAAAGCGATGCGCGAACTGCGTGGCCAGCAGGATCAGCAGAATGGGCGTCGCGCCCCCGGCGGGCACCAGCCAGAGCACGGCGACGGTCACCGCCGTGAGCGCGGCCAGGAAAACATCGAATGCCCGCCGGCCGAGGACGTCGTCGAGCAGGCAGCCCAGCCAGGCGATGAGGAACAGCACCAGCAGGCCGTCGGCCCACCAGCGCATTTCCCGCCAGCCGAATACGCCCGTGACCGTCAGCCACACCGCCGCCAAGGCAGCGTAAGAGGCCCAGGCCAGCGGGTTGGTCAGCAGCGCCCGGGCGCCTTCTTTCCATCGTTCGTTCATGCCTTCTGTATAGCGGGGCCGGCCGGCGGCGGCAACCGCAAGCGTGCAAGTCATGACTTTCGGCACCCGGCGTTGGTGACTTCCGGCACCTCAAAGCGCGCCCACGCCGGGCAATCCTGTGGGCAGGCTGCAACGAGGAGACAAGCCATGACGTTCGCACAAGTACTTTCGGGATTCATCCAGCCGCACGCGCTGATCGGCACGGTTGCACTGGCCACCTTCTGGACCGCCGCGCTGGCGAAGAAGGGCTCGCCGCTGCACAGGGCGGCGGGCAAGATCTACCTGCTGGCGATGATCGGGGTGGTGCTCACCGCGCTGCCGCTGACCCTGGCTTACACGCTGCAGGGGCAGTGGGTGGGCGCCGCCTTCCTGGGCTATCTGGTGGTAATCGTGAGCCACGCCTGCCGCATGGCCTGGCTGGCCATCCGCTACAAGCGCGATTTCGCGCGCTACACCGGCACCGGCTTCCGGGTCAGCGCAGCGGTGGTGGCGGCGACCGGCACGGCGGTGGTGGTGATAGGCGTGATCCACAGCAGCTGGTTGCTGATCATCTTCGGCCTGCTCGGGCCGCTCGGCGGACTCGATGCCCGCGCACTCCTGCGCAAGGGGCCATCGGGACCGAAGTGGTGGCTGAAGGAGCACTACGGCGCGATGATCGGCAACGGCGTGGCCACGCACATCGCCTTCATGCAGATCGGGCTGATGCGGCTGTTTCCTGAACTGGGATCGACCGTGGTCCAGCACCTGGCGTGGTTCGGTCCGCTGGCATTGGGTATCGGCGCCGGCTTGTGGCTGAACCGGCGCTACATCCGCCCGCGCGCCACGCCGCCGCGGCCGGCGATCTGAGCATAGGGAACCTCTGGAACACTCTGCACGGAGCGCGTTTTGTCGGAGAAGCCGCAGCTCGTGTGGTGCGACGCGAATGACAGTAGCCTTAGCTACGGCCGAGCGGCGCAACGCGCGAGATGCGGCTTCTCCGGCAAAACCCTTCGGGACGGGCCTTTGCGCGGCCTCCGCCCCGTTTCGGCTCGCTAATTTGGAACCACCAAACCACGCTCGCCGAAGCCGGACCGGAGCCTCGCGCAAAGGTCCGTCGCGCCCGCGCAGAGTGTTTCAGAGGTTCCCTAGTCGCCGAGCAGATCGGGCTGGCTCTCGATCTGCACGGCCTCGAAGTCGCGCACCTTCTTGCCGCCAAAAAACACCAGCTTGAACTCGCGGCGGCTGACCGGCACGTAACGGTCGTTGCCGCCGATCTCGACCTGCTCGCCGTCGGTGACGGCATAGCCGTTGTCGTCGACGCGCACCACCATGGTCGCCTTCGAGCCGGTGTGGCAGATGGTCTTGAGCTCCTTTAGCTCGTCCGCCCAGGCCAGCAGATAGCGGCTGCCCTCGAACAGCTCGCCGCGAAAGTCGGTGCGCAGGCCGAAGGCCAGCACCGGGATTTTCAGACGATCGACAACCTCGCTGAGCTGGTAGATCTGATCACGGGTGAAAAACTGCGACTCATCGGTGAGCACGCAGTGGATATTGCCCGCCTCGAGCCTGCCCTGGACGAGCTCGAACAGGTCATCGCCCTGGCTGACGGCCAGGGCCGGCTGCTCGATTCCCACGCGCGAGCGAATCACGCCGCGACCTTCGCGGTCGTCGATGGCGGGGCTGAGCAGAAGCGGGCGCATGCCGCGCTCGAGATAGTTCCAGGCCGACTGCAGCAGTACCGTCGTCTTGCCGGCGTTCATGGTCGAGTAATAGAAGTAGAGCTTGGCCACGGCCGGCCGCTTCAGTCCAATCGCAGCCGGTCGACCCACACGTCGAACCAGACCGCACTCAAATCCGGGCTTTCGTCCAGCCAGCCGTCCAGGGCAGATTCGATCTTGAGGCAATCGTCGCAGTCCGAGGCGCGATACAGCAGCAGGTAAACATCCGCCTCGGCCAGTGTATCGATCGTGAAAGCCTCGCCTTCGGGCGTGACCGTGCGCTCGAGCAGGCGATCGATGGCCGCCATCGAGCGCTCGCGTCGGCCGTGGCGGTAGGTCAGGCCCAGCTCGCGCTCGAATCCCCGGCGGTAGCCGTGCAGATGCCAGGCCGGACTGCGGTCGGTGAAGTAGACATAGAGCTGCGGCACGCGCACGATGATGCCCGCGCGCTTGGCCTGCGCGCGCAGGTTTCCGACAAAGCGCTCGTGCTTGAGCACCACCTCCTCGCGCTGGTGCAGCTCGATGCGGGTGACATCGGCAGCGGCCACCGGCACGGCAGAGGCGAGGGCAATCAGCGTGACGGCAACCGGGAGGAAAGATCGCATGAGCGGCAGTATATCGCCTTCCGGCCGCCGACCGGCCGCTGCCGCGTCTGGAGCCGCTGGGGCCACGGATTGATGTGGTGGCCTCGACAGCTCAAAGTCGATCCACGCGCGTTGGGGCCTGGGCGAGGTTGGTGCCGCCGGGCGGTGGTGCGGGCCTCGACACGTCAAAGGAGTTCCGCCCGCCTGCTGCGCAGGCTGATGGCGGGTAACTTTTTTCCAGAGCGAAAAAAGTCACCAAAAATCGCTCTTCAACTTCAAAGTCTCACGCTTGATTGTTTCAGGACTCGCTTGCTGTGCGGGCTGGCCCCTTCGCGGCGGTGCCTTCGCGAGCATTCCGTCGGAGGATCCGGTGGCCATTGCTGCAATGGGGCGAAGCCGGCACCAGG
>CAYUPK010000003.1:0-178854 GCA_964446675.1 uncultured Wenzhouxiangella sp. | reverse complement strand
AAGTTCCGCTCGCCCCATCACACCGCCTCGGGCGTGGCGCTGGTTGGTGGCGGCTCGAAACCGCGCCCCGGGGAAATCTCGCTGGCCCACGGCGGCGTGCTGTTTCTCGACGAGCTTCCGGAGTTCTCGCGCCACGTCCTCGAGGTGCTGCGCGAGCCGCTGGAGTCGGGCCGCGTGATCATCTCGCGCGCCGCCGTTCAGGCGGAGTTCCCGGCCCGCTTCATGCTGGTGGCCGCGATGAATCCCTGTCCCTGCGGCTACGAGGGCGATCCGTCGGGCCGCTGCGCCTGTACGCCCGACCAGATCCGGCGCTACCGCGATCGCATCTCCGGCCCGCTGCTCGACCGCATCGATCTGCACGTCGAGGTGCCGCGCCAGTCGCTCAAGGACCTGCCCGAAGGGGAGCCGTCGGTGGACGTCAGACAGCGCGTCCTCGCAGCACGCGCCATCCAGTCCCGGCGCGGCGGGGTCAACGCACAGCTGGATGTCGCCGGGATTCGCGAGCACTGCGCGCTCGATGCCCACCAGGCCACGCTGCTCGAGACCGCCTGCGAGAAGCTGCGCCTTTCGGCGCGTGCCCACCACCGCATTGTGCGCGTGGCACGCACCATTGCCGATCTCGACGCCAGCGAGCGAATCGAAGCCCGCCATATAAGCGAGGCCATCGGCTATCGCCAGCTCGACCGGCGCCAGAATGCTTTCGCGCGCACGGCCTGAACATCGCGCTGTACTCACTGTCCGAGGGTTACCATAAACGCTGGAATTCTCTGGAGATCGCATGACAGCCAGACTGCTGTCGACCCTGCTTGCCCTGGCAATGCTGCTCGGCGCCGGTTTGGCCATGGCGGCCACCGTTTCCACCGAGATCAAGGGTGTGGCCGGCGAGTTGCGCGCGAACGTGCGCGCGTCAGTCGCACTGGTGCAGGCCGAAAAGCTCGACGAGCTGTCGCTGTGGCGGCTGCGCCAGATGGCCGAAGACGCGCGCTCGGAAATCAGGCAGGCGCTCGAGCCTTTCGGTTTCTACCGGCCCGACATTCGCGTGCGCCTCATCGAGCCCGAGGACGACAGCCAGCACTGGCAGGCCCTCCTGGACATCAAGCCCGGCCCGCCGGTGCAGATCGAGGAGGTGACCATCGAACTGCACGGCGACGGCCGCGATGATTCCGAGCTGAAGGAGTGGCGGGAGGAATGGCCGCTGAAGATCGGCGCCCGGCTCGATCACCGCGCCTGGGACAAGGCCTGGCGGCGCCTCGAACAGATCGCCGAGGAGCGCGGGTACTTCCAGGCCGGCTTCGAGGAACGGCGCGTGACGGTCGGCGCCGAGCGCGAAAAGGCCGATATACGCATCATCTTCGATACCGGGCCGCGCTACCGATTCGGTCGCTATCGCGCGCCCGATCAGCCCTTCAGCGAATCGCTGATGAATCGGCTGCACATTCTCGAGCCCGACGAACCCTACAGCGTCGAGCGGCTGGATCGACAGCGCGAGGCGCTGGTGCGCTCGGGCCTGTTCGACCGCGTGGTCGTCGACACCGAGCGCGACGACGAACGCCAGCGCGTCGACCTGGACTACCGGCTCGAGACCCGACCACCCAATACCTGGCGCGCCACCCTGGGCTTCGGCACCGATACGGGGGCAAGAACGCAGCTCGGCTGGACGCGGCACTATCTCGGCTCGGGCGGTGATCGCTTCGAGGCCGCGCTCGGGGCTCAGCAATACAATCGGGAATATGTCCTGCAGGGCGAGTATCGCCATCCGCGCGGCAGCCAGCCCTCGGAGTTTCTGACCGCCGGCACCACGCTTCGCAGCGAGCAGGACGACTTTCGGTTCTACGATCAGGATCGCATCGAGCCGGTGTTCGAGGCCTTCAGCGGCCGCCGTGAGCAGGTCGAGCTGAGCTTTGGCCGCCTCCAGGAGCGCCGGATCTGGCCGGAGCGCTACCAGGGGCTCGAAGAGCGGCTGTTCGTCTCGATCCTCAACGAATCCTTCGACGCGCTTCGAGAGGGCTCCTTCAGCCCGGAAAACGAAGCGCTGCTCGCCGCCAACCCGGAGCTGCGCCCCTTCTTGAATACCGACAGCCGCGTGGTGGCAGCGGGCGGTCACTGGCGGCTGCCGCGAATCGAGGGCAGCGGCTTTTATGCCCGCGGCACGGTCTGGCAGGCCCGCCTGCTCGGCGCGCACGAATCGGCGGGCTCGGACGTGAGCTTTGCCCAGGCCTGGCTGAGCGGGCGCTGGCACGTGATCTTCGGCGACCGCCACAAGCTGATGCTGCGCGGGGAGGCGGGCTATACCGAAGCCGACACCCGCCGTCTCGATATCGACCTGGGCGATCGCAGCCTCGACCTGACGCTGACCGAGCTGCCCGAGCGCTACCGCTTCAAGACCGGCGGCGACCGAACCGTGCGCGGTTACGGCTACGAGAAGCTGAGCACCAACCGCAACGGCGCCAACCACCTGCTGGTCGGATCGGTCGAATACGAATACCGCGTCGGCGAGAACTGGTCGCTGGCGGCCTTTGCCGACATTGGCAACGCCTTCAACGACTTCAGCAAGCGCAAGCTCAAACGCGGCGCGGGCGTGGGCTTTCGCTGGTATACGATGATCGGGCCGATTCGCGTCGATATCGCCCAGGCGCTCGACGAAGTCGGTGACCCCTGGCGGCTTCATTTCACCATTGGCACGCAACTGTTATGAAGAAGTGGCTGGTCGTCCTTTGTATCGCGCTGCTCGTCGTCGTTTTGCTGGCGGCATCGGGCTGGCTGTGGCTGACGCGAACCGAAAGCGGCGCGCGCTGGGCCCTGGCCCGCGCCGACGGCCTTGTCGAGCGGCTTGAATATGATTCCCTTTCCGGCGGTCTGGCCTCCGGTATCACGCTCGAAGGCCTCGAGTTTGCCCATGCAGGTCTGCGCGCCAGCGCCGAGCGCCTGGAGCTGGCCGCGCGCATCGACCTGTTTGCCGGCCCGCTGGTGGTGGTTCGACATCTGCGCGGGCGCGGCATCGATGTCTACCTGCCGCAGCCCGGTGCGCCCGCCGAACCCGCCGATGAACCCTTCGATCTGTCGCAGCTTGCCAGCCCGGTCGATGTGATCGTCGAAGCGCTTGAGCTCGAGCAGTTGGCCATCCACGCCGGCGCCGAGCCCGTGCGCATCGAACGCGTCGGTCTGGCCGGGCGCTACGGCGAGCGCCTCGAGCTCGATCGCCTCGAGATCGAAACCGACGCAGCCAGCGCGAGCGCACAAGGCCACTGGGCGCTCCAGCGTCGGGGCAGGGGGCAACTGCGCGTCGAGGCGCAGACCGGTCTTGCCGACGGCAGCACGCAGTCGGGCCAGATCGAACTGTCCGGCCGCGTCGATGCCCTTGAGCTCGAGCTGTCTACCCGCGGCCCGGCCCGGCTGGAGGGCAGCGGCGCGCTGCGCCATCTTCCGGATACACCGGCCATCGAACTGGAAATCACCGGCCGGGTGACCGACTGGCCCGACCTACCCCTGAACGTGGACGACCTGCTCGTGTCGCTGCAGGGTGCGCCCGATGACTGGCAGGCCCAGTCCAGCGCCCGGGTCGGAGGGCCCGACGTTCCACCCGGTCAGTGGTCGCTGGCGCTGTCGGGTGGCACGCAGTCGCTGGTCATCGAATCGCTCGACGCCGAGATTCTCGACGGCAGCATCAGCGGCAGCGGCCAGCTCGACTGGAGCGAGTCGGCCCCGGCCTCGCACGCCAGCCTGCGGCTCGACTCGCTCGATCTCACGCCGCTGTACCCGCAGTGGCCCAATCAGGGCCGCATCAGCGGCGAGCTGGCGGTGGCCACCCGAAAGGGCGTGATCGAGGTCGAGTCGCTCGCCCTGCGCGCCGATCCCGGCGATCTGCGCGTGACCGGCAGCGGCCGGATCGATCCGGCCGGTGACCGCGTCGATGCCACGCTCGAGTGGCAGCAGTTTGCCTGGCCACCGGTCACCGACGAGGCCGAGCCCATCGTGGCCAGCGAGTCGGGCCGCATTCATCTGGCCGGCCGCATCAGCGACTGGCAGGCGCAGGTCGAAGCCGTGCTGGATTCGCCGCAGACGCCGGCGGCGCGCATCGAGGCCACCGCCGCGGGCACGCGCAAGTCCGCCGACATCGGCAGCCTGACCATCGATGCCGGCGAGCACGGCTCGCTGGCGCTCGACGGCCGGGTGGCCTGGCAGCCGGCCCTGGCCGCCGAGGTGAACCTGACGCTGAACGGCTTCGACCCCGGCGTGCTGGTCAGCCAGCTCCCCGGGCGCATCGACGGGCAGGCGGTCATCGAATTGAGCCACGACGAGTCCTGGCGCGTGCGCGTCGGGCTCGAATCGCTCGGCGGCCGCCTGCGCGGTCAGTCGCTGGCGGGTTCGGGTCGTCTGGCCTGGGTGGACGACCGCCCGGAGGACGCCGATCTCGAGCTTCAGCTGGGCGACAACCGCATCGCGCTCGACAGCCAGCAGGCGACGGCCTGGCAGGTGGATCTGGATGCCGTCTCGCTGGATCAGCTCTGGCCCGACCTGGCCGGCGAGGTGCGCCTGGAAGGCGAGGTCAGGCCCGCAGACGGGCGCCTGGAGCTGGCCGGACGACTCGATGCGCTGCACTATCAGGACTACAACCTCGAGCGGGCCGATGTCGACCTCGAGCTGGCCTGGCTGGGCCGGCCGAACGTCGATTTGTCGATCTCGGCAAGCAATCTCGATCTTCAGCCCTGGGATCGGGTCGAAAATCTCGAGCTTGCGCTCAAGGGCACGTGCGAAGACCATCGCCTCGAGCTCAATGCCTCAGGCGTTCGCGGCAGCGTCGACCTGGCCGCCGGCGGGCGCCTGGCCGACTGCCTGGAAGGCGGCCTGGAATGGCGCGGCGAACTGGCCCGCCTGTATCTGGGCGAGACCGTGGCCGGAGACTGGCGGCTGGCCGGGCCGATGCCGCTGGCGTTTTCCGCCGGGCGCGTGCATATCGAGACTGGCTGCCTGACTACCGCGGCAGACACGCCGGCGCGCCTGTGCCTCGACCATGTCGAAGCGGGGGCGAGCGGACGCGTGGCCACGCGTGTCGAACAGGTACCGATGGATCTCCTGCTGCTGCCGCTCGACCCGGTATTTTCCCTGACCACGCCGCTGTCCGGGCAGATCGAGGCGGCATGGACCCCGGCGGGCCTGGCCCGAGTGGACGGTCAGCTCGCGCTCGGTTCCGGCGACCTGCAGGCTATCGGCGACGACGAAGAGTTGCTGACCATCGACTCGGTACGCCTCGACTTCGAGCCTGGCGAGGATGCCGGGCTGACCATCAGCCTGCAGGCGCGCCTGGAAGGCCAGACGACCGTCAGCGGTCAGGCGCATGTGGCGGATCTCCGAGAGCTTGCCGACACCCGACTTCAAGGCGAAGCCAGGCTCGACCTGCCCGATATCGCCGCCTTCGCCCACCTGATTCCACGCGTCGACCGCATCGGCGGCGCGGCCAGCGGGCGCGTCGAGGTAGCCGGCCCGATCACCGGCCCGTCCATCAGCGGGCGCGTGGCCATCGACCGCGGTGAGCTGGTGCACGCCCCGTTCGGCCTCAATATTCACGATATCCACCTGACGCTTTCAGGCTCGGCCGACCGTGCCACGCTCGAGGGCCGGGCCCAATCAGGCGACGGGCAACTGAGCCTGTCCGGCCAGGCCCGGCTGCTCGATGAGGGCTGGCGCCTGGAAAGCAGGATCGAGGGCGAGCAGTTCAGGTTCGCCGGCGCCGACTGGCTGGAGTTGACCGCCAGCCCGCAGGTCAGCCTCAACGTACGTCCTGACGAAGTGCATATCGATGGCGACATTCATATCGACCATCTGCGTGGCGGGCTGCCACCTGGTGCGGCCGAACGCGTCCAGCCTTCACCCGATATCGAGGTGGCCGGCGAGCGGGACGAACAGGAAGCCACAGAAACTGCGGCCCGCCGGCGGGTCGAAGGCCGGCTCGGCATCGATCTGGGTGACGACGCCAGCCTGGCGATGGAAGGTTTCCGGACCGAACTGGCCGGCGGCCTGGAGCTGGTCTGGAGCGGCCCGCCCAGGCCCGAGGCCCGCGGCGTCATCCGCCTGCCTGACGGCGCCTACCGCGCCTACGGCCAGAACCTGGAAATCAGCGACGGCGAAGTCATCTTCAGCGGCCAGCCGATCGACAATCCGCGCCTCGATATCCGCGCCGTGCGCGACATCTTCGGCGACCCGGAAGTGGAAACCGCCGGCGTCGAAATCTCCGGCAGCGCCCGCAACCCTCATATCGAGCTCTACACCGACCCCCCCACCAGCCAGGAAAAGGCGCTGGCCTACGTCGTGACCGGCTCGGACTTCGACCAGGCCGGCGGTCAGGGCGCGCTCAACGTGGGCTTCTATCTTCTGCCGCGCCTTTTCGTCAGCTACGGCTTGGGCCTGTTCGAGACCGGCAACGTGCTCTCGGGCCGCTACGAGCTGTCGACGCGCTGGGGCGTGCGCGTGGTCTCGGGTGAACGCGACACCGGCGTTGATCTAAGCTATACGATCAACAATTGACCTTCCGGGGATTTCACTCAGCCCGGGAATTCACAAGGAGACCCCAATGAGCCAGAAGAGTATCCAGGAGCGCCTGGCACCCAAGAGCATCTGCTTTGGCTGCGGGCCGGCCAACGAGCAGGGCCTGCGCATCCGCTCCTTCGTCGAAGGCGAGCGCCTGATCGCCGACTGGCAGCCCGAACCCCATCACGAAGCCTTTCCCGGCGTCATCAACGGCGGCATCATCGGCACCCTGCTCGACTGCCACATGAACTGGACGGCGGCCTGGCACCTGATGCACGCCGACCAACTTGAGCAGGTGCCGTCGACGGTCACGATGGACTACGGCGTCCAGCTCCGGCGACCGACGCCGTCAGCCGGCCCGCTGCACCTTGAGGCCTGGGTCGAGAGCCGCGACGACAGGGGTATCGTCAGCGTCGCAGCCGAGCTGTCGGCCGATGACAAGGTGTGCGCGACCGCCAGCGGACGCTTCGTCGCGGTCAAGCCCGGGCATCCGGCCTATCACCGCTGGTAACCGCGGCATGCGCCGTCGGCCGCATCTGCGCGATTGCGTCAGGCCTGTGCAGGCGTGTGCGGGATGCCATAATTGAACCCCTGTCGACACGCGGAGACCCGAACATGACGACGAAACCCTCGATTCATGTCGGCGGCGTCCTGTTGCTGGCCCTGGCGCTGGCGGCCTGCCAGCCCGGCGACGAGCCCACGCTGCCCGAAACCCCGCCCGGGTCCGGGTCGGCCCAGCCCCGATCGGGCGAAGCGATCAGCGAGGAGCCAGCCATGAGCGAACGCGAGCATCTGAGCCTGGACGAGGCTATCGAGGCGGCGCGCCAGGATCTGGCCAGCCGCACCGGCACGGCGATTGGCGAAATCAGCGTGGTTCGTGCCCAGAAGGTCACCTGGGCCAACGGCGCCATGGGCTGCCCGCAAAAGGGCATGATGTACACCCAGGCTCTGGTCGAAGGCTATTTCATCCTGCTGCGCTCAAACGGCGAGGAAAGCGCCTATCACGCAGGCCGCGACGGTCAGCCCTTCCACTGCCCGGCCGGGCGCAGCAAGGCACCGCCGGCGGCCGACGAAAAGCCCCTTTCCTGATTCAGGCCAGGCGCAACCGCCCGGCAAAAAAAACCCCGCCGCAGCGGGGTTTTGCCTTTCTTGCGTGAAGCGGTTCGCTTCAGGCCGGCTGCACGTTGGCGGCCTGGGGGCCCTTCGGGCCTTCCTGGATATCGAAGGTCACTTTCTGACCCTCGGCCAGGGTCCTGAAGCCGCTGCCCTGGATGGCGGAGAAGTGGACGAAGACGTCCTTGCCACCGTCATCCTGGCTGATGAATCCGAAACCCTTGGCTTCGTTGAACCACTTGACTGAACCTGTTGCCATGATCTTGCTACCTTGTATAAATAATTAAAATCAACGCGCCAGGGTAGATGAAGATGAGATTTCGGCGATGTCCTGCCAGAAGGGAGGGGTCAACCTGAATTCGCAAGCGCCATTTACCACAGGCAGAGAGTATTATACGCGCGCCTCGTCACAAATACCAGCATAATCTTCGCCTTGCGCCACTTTCCGGTGCCGTCGCTCCCTCAACTCATGCGTCACCAGCCGGCGTCTGAAGCCCGGCCGCCAGCTCATCGAGTTCGCCGACCAGCGCGGCCAGGGCCGCCGAGCGCGAGCCGGCCACGCCGCCGTCCCGATTGAGCGCCGACCAGCGCGGGTGGTGCCGCGCCCGCCGGACGCTGCGCGGCAGCCGCCGTCGGGCCAGGGTATCGGCAAGCCGCGTGCGGATGCGTCATCGCACTGTTTACTGGGTTCTTTGCTGGCCGAACAACATGTTGCCGTCCGCATCACGCACGATAATCGTGTGTGCACGCGCTTTGCGGATGTCGCCCGCTTCACTGGTCGAAGGATAATAAATGTAAACGTCAAAATAATACGGCCCGCCCCTGTAATAGATAACATCATCCTTATAATAGGCCTCGCCTTGCGGCGACTCGGTTTTGCCGGCCAGCACCTCGGCATTGTATTCGTTTCTGGCCGCACAGATTGCCGCATCCTTCTCGGACTTCAGCACCTCCACCCCATGCTTCAGGGCTTCCACACCCACCTGATGATGGCGACTGGACGGGTTCGCTCGGTAGTCTTCCAGCGTATCAATCAGCCATTCCTCGGCTGCCGGAGCGCTGGGTGGGCACTGCCAGCCTCCCTGCCGGGATCCATCGGCAGCAAGCGCGTATCCAGTTGTCAGCTGGCAGCCCAGAATCAACGCTGTCGTGAATACAAGGACCCGAGAAATAGTTTTCATTAAGGTCATTTGCAATCTCCTGACTCAGTAACCACAGCGCTCGATGCCGTCGGTCACGTCATCGCTCTGGTGTCTGGCATAAACATAAATCTTGTCAGCATCAACCACAATCCCGTAGGTTAGTACAGGCACAGCCAATTTTGCTCGGTCAGGCCCTGACGGCCCGGATTCGTACTGATCGCCAACACCGCCTCTCATGCAGGCCCATTCCTCGCCATCCGTAAACGGGTGCGTATGAACCGGAATTGCGCCGTGAACAATCGGAAGGTCCATTTCTATGGAACAACTGGTCTGTTCTGTAATGCCCAGTTCGTTTGGCCCCGGATCTGCCACCGCACGTCTGAAGTTATAACCTCCACTTCCATCAGGCAACAGATAACCGCCCTGCTCCAGCCGCACACCTTTTACCGCCGAACTTGGAAGGCTGTCGTTCCATAGAGCTTTCATGGCGGCACTGTTGAGGAAGCCCTTTATTGCCTCGACTTGATCGTCAGAAAGAGCCGAACGAAGCGCGTCCAGATCGGAGTCCTCGCACGGCTCGGCCGGCTCATCTTCAATACCCGGGTCAATCCGCGCAACTCCATCTGAGAATCCGGAGCCGATTTGCAGCATCAACTCGTCAAGGAAATGTATAAGGGCTTGGCGAGCCAGCCTATCCAATGGTGTCACCACAATGTCTGGGAGTTCCCTGGGCGGCAAGTCCGTGGGTTGGCTGGATGACCTGGCCTCGGTACTTAACGGGTCGTAACAAATATTGGTATCCGGATCGCACCAAGGCCCACCATACGAAGGGCCATAATAGTACGCTGGCGAATCGCCGGGTTGGAGTGGTTCATTTTCGACATCCGGTATGTACGCACTCCAGATCCGACCCCAGTAGTCATAGACGCCGTCGGTATACAGGAATTCATACAAACCGATATTGTCGGCTTGCTGCGCGCTGGCCAGTGACGCCCATGGAAACACCGCCATCAAAGCCGCCAGGATCAGGAGAGGTTTTGGTGACATTGCCGCCTCACACCTTTTAACCAATGTATCTAGCATCCCTTGGCCCATACACTGCCATAGGAGGGGGGGGGGCTAGTCAAGCTGCTTTGCGGCTCCAGTCTCTGGCGCAATCCAGCACTTCAATCGAGTCACCGCAGCGTGCAGGCTTCGCCATGACTTTCCATGAATGCAGCCAGTTCAACAGCCAGTGTTTCGAGTACCCCGTGGTGGGCCGGCGAACTGCCGCCGCCGGGGATCAGTGCCGACCAGCGCGGATGATAGCGGGCGCGGCGCAGGCTGCGCGGCAGGCGCTGGTGGCCGACGGCGCGCGCCAGGTCGGTGCGAATGCGCACCGGGCTGCCGTGGCCTCGATGGACGAGCGCGACCAAAAGCTCGAGTGAGCGGGCCATGATCAGGCGCACAATGGGGTCGTCGACGCGCAGCGTCACGCGCCCGCGAAGGCGCGCGCGCAAGCGCCGGCCCGCGCCCTGGGCCACGCCGGCGGCACCGCCGACAAGCGCGCCGGCAAGCGCGGCGGCACCCAGCGTCAGGCCGCCGGTGGCAACATCGATGGCGGCCCCCGCCCCGACCCCGGCGGCGGCATAGCCCGACGCGCGCAGGCCGTAGTGGCGCAGGGTTTCGGTATCGAACGGATCGCGGTACCAGCGGCCCTCGCTTAGGGGCAGGCCATCGTCGTCTTCGAGATCGTCGCGACCGAAGCGATAGAGCTCCAGCAGAGTGTCGATCAGTACCTGTTCGCGGCCGCGGACGCTGTCCTGAACGCTCTGCCAGGCGCGCTTCTGATCGGCTTCGCTGTCGGCATCGGCCTCGACGGCGAAAGCAGCGATATCGATCAGCGCGCCGGCGATCGCCATCAGCGCCGCCTGTCGCCGCCGGGCTTCTTCGCCGCGGCGGTGATCGAGCCAGGCGGCGAGTACGGCGCGGTGCGCATCGAGCTGGCTTGCGAGCTTTTCGAACAGGCGCAGCTCGGTGGCCGGATCGCGCACGGCCGCATCGAAGGCCACCACCGTATGCAGCTGCACCCGCGCCAGGGCGTCGCGCCACTGCGCCTCGCGACTGTCGGGCGAGGCGGTGAAGTTGAGCACCGCGACAATCGGCCGCGCACACAGGCCGAGGATGGCCAGCTCGTCCTGGTATTTTTCGAGCACCGGCTCGCGGGCGTCGATCACGTACAGCGCCACGTCGACCTCGAGCATCACGGCGAGCACCCGGGCTTCGTGGTCGAACTGCGCCAGCGCGCCGGCGTCGTCGAGCACCTGGCGGATGCGCGCCGGGCCGTCGTGGCGGGCGCCGGGGTGCCGGTCGAGCCAGTCGATGAGCTCAGGCGCATTTTCCAGCCCGGGCGAATCGAACAACTCGATGCACGTGCCGCCGTCGGCCATCAGCTCGGCGGCCGCAATCCGGCGGGTGGTGCCGGCCTGGTCGCGCACCTGCCCGAAGGCGCGGTTGTGGGTAAGCGTGCGCACCAGCGAGGTCTTGCCGGTGTTGGTATGACCGACGACGGCAATCCGAAGGCGTTGCGAACTCATTTCACGGCCTGTTCATCATCGAGAAAGCGACGCAGGCGCGCCAGCTCGGCCGCCTTTGGCGCCTCGCTGTCGATGAACACGATGCCGGCCCCGGCCCGCTCGGCCAGGGTCTGCCAGTCACGCTGTCGGGCGGCCGGATCGCCGCCGCGCGCTGCAAGCCTGCCGTCCTCGTCGAGCACCAGCCACAGCGGCGCATCGGCCGACTCGGCCAGGCGGGTCAGAAACCTCTCGGTGAGCGTATCGGGCGTTCTGAGCATGGAGCACAGACCGATGACGCCCGCCGCAGGGCACGGCAGCTCTCCGGCGGCCTCCAGTGCGGCGGCGCGGCCGGCGCGGTCATCGGCTCGGCCCAGATCGATCAGCTCGCTGCCCGGCAGCAGCCGGCCCAGATCCGGTGGCTCGCGCTCGAGCTCGACGGCTACGGTCACGATGCCTCGTGCGCCCGCCCTTCTCGAGCGCGCCGGCACGGGCTGGGGCTCGGGCAGGGGCCGTTCTTCCGGGGCCGGGCGCCGCACCGCCGGGGCCAGGTCGGCCGCCAGGCGCAGGTAGCCCGGCCGGCCGGTATCCAGGCGCATGCGGCGGCCGGCGGCGGCCGCCACAAGCAGCGAGAGCAGCAGCAGCAGCGCGCGCGGCACGATCGCCCAGGCGCCGATCATGGCCAGCAGAAACCGTGCCCAGTCGGCCCGGGCGGCCGGATCGAGGGCGCCTTCGCGCCCGGCGGCGATCCAGGCCGGGTCGGCGGCGGGCATCAGACCGAGCAGCTCGGGCCACCAGGCGAGCGCCTTGACCAGGGCCACGACGGCGCGGTCGCTCAGCAGAGTGCTGCCCCAGCTCAAGTCGTACTGAACGATGGAAAACAGCACGGTGAGCATGGCCAGGGCACCGACGGCGTAGGCCAGCCAGAAGGCATGGGTGATGGCGCTCAGGCGCCAGCGCCCCCAGGCGGTGGCCGCCGTGCCGGCAAACGCGGCCATGATATCGGCGGCGAGCGGCGAGGCCAGCAGGCGTGAGCCCAGGCGCCCGAGCAGACCCAGCGCCAGGCCTCCGGCCGCCCCCCCGCCGCGACGGCGCCGGCTAAGCAGCATGAACACGGCCCAGCCGATCAGCAGCAGGCTGGGAACGAGCAGCAGGGCCGCTGCCGCCAGCAGAATCTCGACCTGACGGCCGACGACAACGACCCGAGCGGCAAGCGCGCCCAGAACGAGGCCCAGAACCGCCAGGCCCAGGCCAATCGCGGCGAGCCCACCGCGCAGGCGCCGGATGTCGGCACGCACCGCCGGCGCCTGATCGAGAGCCGCGGCTCGGGCCCGAACGCGCGCGGCCAGATCGCCGCCGGACTCGCGGGCAATGGCCAGTGCGACGTCGTCAGGCTGGCGCCCGGTGCGCTCCTCGAGCCGCCGGAACGACTCGGTCAGCACCCAGTCGTCGACAGTCAACCGGTGCAACGCATTTTGGGCCATAATGGTCGGCTGCATTTTCATGGCGGCAATCATACCGTCTGCGGCGCCGATTGACTCTGATCAAGAAATCGGCGCCGGGCAGCCGTGATAATTCCGCCCATCTGAAGCAGCCTCGACCCACAACCGTCCATTACCTCAAGGAATCCTCGATGGCGCATTCCACTACCTACAACGACCGCGTCGTCCGGCAGTTTGCCTGGGCGACCGTGATCTGGGGCATCATCGGCATGCTCGTTGGCGTATTCATCGCCGCCCAGCTCATCTGGCCCGAGCTGGGTGCCGGCGTTCCGTGGCTGAGCTACGGTCGCCTGCGCCCGCTGCACACCAACGGCGTGATCTTCGCCTTCGGTGGCTCGGGTCTGATCGGCACCAGCTACTACGTCGTCCAGCGCACCTGCCACGCGCGGCTGTTGTCGGACAAGCTCACGGCGTTTACCTTCTGGGGCTGGCAGGCGGTGCTCGTCGGCGCCGTCATCACCCTGCCGATGGGCTTTACCATGAGCCGCGAGTACGCCGAGCTGGCCTGGCCGCTGTCGGTGCTCATCGCCCTGGTGTGGGTGGCCTACGCGATCGTCTTCTTCGGCACGATCGCCAAACGCCAGGTGCGCCACATCTACGTGGCCAACTGGTTCTACGGCGCCTTCATCCTGACCATCGCGGTGCTGCATATCGTCAACAACCTGTCGATCCCGACCGGCTGGTGGCACTCCTACCCGGTCTACTCCGGCGCGGTCGACGCGATGGTGCAGTGGTGGTACGGCCACAACGCCGTCGGCTTCTTCCTGACCGCCGGCTTTCTGGGCATGATGTACTACTTCGTGCCCAAGCAGGCCGAACGCCCGATCTTTTCCTACCGCCTGTCGATCGTTCACTTCTGGTCGCTGATCGCGATCTACATGTGGGCCGGCCCGCATCACCTGCACTACACCTCGCTGCCCAACTGGGTGCAGTCGCTGGGCATGGTCTTCTCGCTGCTGCTGTTCGCACCGAGCTGGGGCGGCATGATCAACGGCATCATGACGCTCTCGGGCGCCTGGCACAAGCTCAGAACCGATCCGATCCTGCGCTTTCTGATCGTCGCCCTGTCGTTTTACGGCATGTCGACCTTCGAGGGCCCGATGATGTCGATCAAGACGGTCAACGCCCTGTCGCACTACACCGACTGGACCATCGGCCACGTCCACGCCGGCGCGCTGGGCTGGGTGGCGATGATCACCATCGGCTCGCTCTACAGCCTGTTCCCGCGCCTGTTCGGCGTCGACAAGATGTACTCCACGCGGTTGATCGAATGGCACTTCTGGGTGTCGACCATCGGCACCGTGCTCTACATCACCGCCATGTGGATTGCCGGGGTGATGCAGGGGCTGATGTGGCGAACCTTCAACGACGACGGCACGCTGACCTACACCTTCATCGAGGTGCTGCAGCAGACCGAGCCGTACTACATGCTGCGCCTGCTCGGCGGCCTGGTCTTCCTGTCGGGCATGTTCATCATGCTCTACAACGTCTACCGGACCTGGCAGATGCGCGCCAGCGACGACCTTTCAGTGCCGGTCCAGGCGCCGGCGCCGGCCTGACGCGAAGCGAGCGGAGAGATAGCAATGCTGCATGACAAGATCGAAAGAAACACCGGCCTGCTGGCGATCCTGATCGTCGTGGCCATCAGCTTCGGCGGGCTCGTCGAGATCGTCCCGCTGATGTTCAAGGCGACCGTGGTCGAGCCGGCCGAGGGCGTCAAGCCCTACAGCCCGCTGCGGCTGGCCGGGCGTGATGTCTACGTCTCGGAAGGCTGCTACAACTGCCACAGCCAGCAGATCCGGCCCTTCCGGGCGGAGACCGAGCGCTACGGCCACTACTCGGTGGCCGGCGAGTTCGTCTACGACCGCCCCTTCCAGTGGGGCTCGAAGCGCACCGGGCCGGACCTCGCGCGCGTGGGCGGACGCTACAGCGACGACTGGCACGAGCTGCACCTGCTCGACCCGCGCGCGGTCGTGCCCGAGTCGAACATGCCATCGTACTCCTGGCTGGCCGAGCGCTTTGTCGACCCCGACTCGGTCAAGGCGCGCATGCGCGCCCTCAAGCGCCTGGGCGACCCCTACACCGACGAGGACATCGAAGCCGCTACCGATGCCGTGGCCGGCCGCACCGAACTCGAGGCGGTGATCGCCTATCTGCAGGGCCTGGGCACCGAGTGGACCGGCCAGAACCAGGCCACCGCCGCGGGGAGCCGGTGATGAGCAGCGGAGTAATCACCATCGTGGCCCTGCTCGCCTTCATCGCGATCGTCATCTGGGTGTTCGTCATCAAGCGTAAGGAAGACTTCGACGAGCAGGCGCAACTGCCGCTGGAAGACGAAGAGAGACAACGCAAGGATCATCCTCGCTCTGGCGGTGAGGGGAACGACAAGGAGAATCGATCATGAGCGCCTTCTGGCACTGGTATGTCGTCATCATCGTGCTCGGCTTCACCGCCGGCATGGTCTGGCTGTTCATCGCCACCAGCCGCGCCAGCGCCCCGAAACAGTCGGGCGGCGAGGGTGACGGCACCACCGGCCACGTCTGGGACGGTGATCTGCGCGAGTACAACAACCCGATGCCGCGCTGGTGGCTGTGGCTGTTCTACCTCTCAGCGGTGTTCGTCATCGTCTACCTGGTGCTCTACCCCGGCCTGGGCCGCTTCGAGGGCACGCTCGGCTGGACCCAGGAAGGGCAGTACGAGAAGCACATGGCGCGCGCCGACGCAGCCTTTCAGGAGCGCTATGCCGATCTGGCCGCGCAGCCGCTCGAGACCCTGATGCGCGACGAGCAGGCGCTGGCAGCGGGCCGCAACGTGTTTGCCCACAACTGCTCGACCTGCCACGGTTCGGACGCACGCGGCGCCGAGGGCTATCCCAACCTCGCCGACGAGTACTGGATCTGGGGCGGTGAGCCCGAGCGCGTGCTCGAGACCATCCAGTCCGGCCGCCAGGCGTTGATGACGCCCTTCGGCGACGCGCTCGGCGAACAGGGCGTTACCCGCGTGGCCGTCTACGCCCAGCAGCTTGCCGGGCGGCCGGCCGATGCCACCATGGCCGCGGCCGGCAAGAAGATCTTCGAGCAGAACTGCGTGGCCTGCCACGGCCCCGACGGCACCGGCAACATCCACCTCGGTGCTCCGGATCTGACCGCCGGCGTGTATACCTACGGCGGCGATCTCGACACCATCCGCGAGACCGTGCGCCACGGCCGCAACGGCGTGATGCCGACGCAGATGGACCTGCTCGGCGAGATTCGCACGCGCCTGGTCGCCGCCTACGTGCTCAGCCTGTCGGAGGAGTGACGATGCCGCGTACCGACCCCTACATTCCGCCGCGTCCCCTGGCCCAGCGCCTGGGCGCGATCCTGTGGCCATCCTTCTTTGCCGCCGGCGTAGCCACCGTGGTCTTCTTTGCCGTGGTCGATCCGTTCATGCTCGCTGAGATGACCTTCCCCGAACTCGAGGTCGGACGCATGGCCGGCTACACCATCGGCTTCTTCCTGTTCTGGTCGGCCACCGCCGGCTCGAGCCTGTTCACCTGGATTCTGCTTCGGCCGGCCAGCCGCTTCCACCGCCACCTCGAAGGTGGCAGGTCCTAGCCATGAGCAACGGCACCAGCCAGGAGACCATTCCGCTTTTCGTCAAGCAACCCAAGGTCTATCCGCGCGAGATCAAGGGTCGCTTCGCCCGCCTGCGCGTGATCGCCGCCTGGGCCTTGCTGGGTCTCTACTACGTACTGCCCTGGATCAGCATCAACGGCCAGCAGGTCGTGCTTTTCGATCTGGTCAACCGCCAGTTCCACATCTTCGGTCTGACGCTGTGGCCGCAGGATCTCATCATCCTGTCGCTACTGCTGGCCATGGCCGCGCTGACCCTGTTCTTCTTCACCGCTCTGGCCGGTCGGCTTTGGTGCGGCTACGCCTGCCCGCAGACGGTCTGGACCGAGGTGTTCCTGTGGATGGAGCGCATCACCGAGGGCCGGCGCAACCGGCGCATGAAGCTCGACGCCGGGCCGTGGAACCGCGACAAGATCATGCGCAAGTCGGCCAAGCAGTTCTTGTGGATCACCTTTGCGCTGTGGACCGGCTTTACCTTCGTCGGCTTCTTCGTGCCGATTCGCGACCTGGGCGTGCGTGCGCTTGACTTCAATCTCGGTGGCTGGGAGACCTTCTGGCTGTTCTTCTACGCCTTTGCCACCTACGGCAACGCCGGCTATCTGCGCGAACAGGTGTGCAAGTACATGTGCCCGTATGCACGCTTTCAGTCGGCGATGTTCGACGACGACTCGCTGGTCATCTCCTACGACGTCGCCCGCGGCGAGCCGCGCGGGCCGCGCAAGAAGTCGGCCGATCCGGCCGAGCTGGGCCTGGGCGACTGCATCGACTGCATGGCCTGTGTGCAGGTCTGCCCCACCGGCATCGACATTCGCGATGGTCTGCAGATCGAGTGCATTGCGTGTGCGGCCTGCATCGATGCCTGCGACGACATCATGGACAAGATGAACTATCCGCGCGGGCTGATCCGATATTCGACCGAGAACGCCATGGCCGGCCGGCCAACGCGCGTTCTGCGCCCGCGCATCTTCATCTACCTCGCCGCCCTGCTGGCCATGGCCACGCTTGTCGGCCTGGTCATCGCCGGGCGCGACCCGCTGCTCGTCGACGTGCTGCGCGACCGCACCGCCCTGCACCGGGTGGCCGACGACAGCCTTGAGAACCCGTACACGCTCAAGCTGACCAACCGCACCGAGCGCGAGCTGGAGGTGAGCCTTGACGTCGAGGGTATCGATGGCATCGTTATCGTCAGGCCACGGCATCCGGTTCGCATCGCGCCGTCTCAGGTGGCCAACCAGCCGCTGACCATCGGCCTGCCGATCGACCAGGCCCGCGCCGGCATGCACGAGATCACCCTGGTCGCCAGCGATACCCGCGGCCAGGTACTCAGCCGCACCGAAACCCGGTTCTTCATCCCGGCACGGGCGCTGGAGTAATCCGTGCGAGAGACAGACATGAACGACGATCTTGCGCGGCCCTGGTACCGGGAGTTCTGGGTCTGGTTTCTGCTGCTGGTGCTCGCCGCGGGCCTGGCCTCGGGCATCGGCGTGTTCGTCATCGGCATGAGCCAGGCCCCGCAGATGGTCACCGGTGACTATCAGAAGCTGGGCAAGGCTCTGGTCGACACCCGCCGCCGTGCCGAAGCCGCCGAGGCCCTGGGCCTGAGCGCTCGCCTGAGCGTTGACAAGGGCCTGGCCGAGCTGACCCTCAGCGCCCGCCAGCCGCAAGCCCTGCCTGATCAATTGCTGCTGCGCTTCGAGCACCCCACCAGCACCGAGCGCGACATCCAGGTAGTTGCGCTGCGCGTCGACGGCGAGCGCTGGCAAGCGGACCTGAGCGCGCTCGAGCCCCCCGCTCGCGCCCGCGTGCTCTTGAGCGACCTCGAGCAGACCTGGTGGCTGGCGGGCCGCTATACCGGCGCCACCGCCGGCGCGATCGGGCTCGATACGGAGCAGCTGTGAGCGCCGAGCGCTCGGCGTGCTGGCACTGCGGCGAGCCGGTGCCGGCCGGCGTCGAGATCGAGGCGCTCGTCGGCGGCAAGCCAAGACCGATGTGCTGCCACGGCTGCCAGGCCGTGGCCACCCTGATCGACCAGGCCGGGCTCAAGCGCTACTACGACTACCGCGATGCCCTGCCCGAGCGGCCCGAGCCGGCCGCCGATACGCCCGATTACGCCGCCTGGGACCGCAGCGCCATCATCGACCACTACGGCCGCGACGAGGGCGAGGGCCTGGCCGGGCTGACCCTGGTGCTCGAGAACGTGCACTGCGCCGCCTGCGCCTGGCTGATCGGCCGCTTCGTCGGCGAGCTGCCCGGGGTGGCCGAGATCCGTGTCGATATCGGCGACGGGCGCGCGCGCCTGCGCTTCGACCCTCAGCGCGCAGCCTTGAGCGAGATCGCTTTCCGCCTGGACTCGCTGGGCTACCGCCCGCACCTGGACTCACCCGACGCCGGCGAGCAGCGCGACCGCGCCGAGCGCCGCCAGCTTCTCAAGGCGATTGTCGTGGCCGGCCTGGGCATGATGCAGGTCATGAGCTATGCCCTGGCCGGCTATATCGGTGCCTTTCAGGACATCGACCCGACCAGCGAACGCTTCTTCCAGCTCGTGAGCATGCTCGTGGCCGTGCCGGTCGCGCTGTATTCAGGCCGCATCTTCTACCAGTCGGCGTGGCGCACCCTGCGCCAGCGGCGCATGGGCATGGACGTGCCGGTGGCCGCGGCGATGCTGCTGGCGCTTTCGGCGAGCATCATCATCACCCTGCTTGACGCCGGCGAAGACTGGTTCGACTCGGTGGTGATGTTCATCTTCTTCTTGCTGCTGGGCCGTTACGCGGTGCTCGTCACCCGCCAGCGCTCGGCCTCTGTGCACTCGGCCCTGGCGCGTTCGCTGCCGGCCTCGGCCCGGCGCATCGGCGCCGACGGCCGGCCCGAGGCGGTCGCTCTCATCGAGCTGGCCGCCGGCGACCGCGTGCAGGTCGAGGCCGGCCAGGCGGTACCGGCCGACGGGCGCATCGTCGCCGGGCAGGCGCTGATCGACGAATCCCTGCTCTCGGGCGAATCGACGCCACGGCGGCGCATCGAGAACGAGTCGGTGCTGGCCGGATCGCTGGTGCGCGACGGCAGCGTGACGATCGAAGTCGCCGAAGTTGGCCGCGCCACGGTGCTTGCCGGCATCGTCGGCATGCTCGAACAAGCCCGCGGCCACAAGCCGCGCCTGGCGCGCGTGGCCGACCGCCTGGCCGGCTGGTTCGTTGCCTTCGTGCTCACCGGTGCGGCGGTCACGGCGCTGGTCTGGTGGCAGATCGACCCGGGCCGGTTGCTGCCGGTGGTCATTGCCGTGCTGGTCGTCTCCTGCCCCTGCGCGCTGGCGCTGGGCACGCCGGTGGCGCTGGCGGCAGCCGCCCGCGGCTTTGCCCGCGCCGGGCTGCTGGCCGTCGGCGGCGAGGTGATCGAGCGGCTGCCGGGGATCACCCACGTGGTCTTCGACAAGACCGGCACGCTGACCGACTCCCAGATGCACCTGGCCGAAGCCGTGATCGAAGCCCCTGGCCTTGAGCGCGAACGGATCCTGCGCCTGGCCGGGCGGCTCGAGCGCATCAGCCGCCATCCCATCGCCAGTGCGTTTGCCGAATTCGACGACGGCGCCCCCGTCGACGGCGCCGAGAGCGTGCTGGCCGCCGGCGTGGTCGGCCACATCGAGGGGGTCGACTACCGCCTGGGCAAGCCCGCCTGGATCGGGTCGATCGTCGGTCGCGAGCTGAGCGCCCCTGCCTGCGGCCAGTGGCTGGCCCTGGCCGCCGACGGCGAGCTGATCGCCTGGCTGCGGGTCGCCGCGCCGCTGCGCGCCGGCGCCCGGCAGCTGGTTTCGAATCTCCGGGCGCGCGGCCTCGAGGTCATGATCGCCTCCGGCGACCGCCGGGCGAATGTCAGCGCTCTGGCCGCGCGGCTGGGCATCGAGCGCTTCGCCGGTGACCTGGCACCGACCGACAAGCTCGAGCTCGTCCGCCGCCTGCAGGCCGACGGCGCCCGGGTAGCGATGGTGGGCGACGGCATCAACGACGCTCCGGTACTTGCCGGCGCCGATGTCTCCATCGCCCTGGCCGAAGGCGCCGATATCGCCCGCACCCAGGCCGACCTGGTGGTCACCGGCCGCGGCCTCGGCCGGGTCGGCCAGGCCTTCGAACTGGCCCCGCGCGTGGTCACGATCATCCGTCAGAACCTGGCCTGGGCACTGGCCTACAACCTCATCGCCCTGCCCCTGGCCGCCACTGGCATCGTCGCGCCGTGGCTGGCCGCCATCGGCATGTCGGCCTCGAGCCTGCTGGTGGTCGCCAACGGCCGCCGTGCCGGCCACCTGCCTGACCAGCCCACGCCGCGCCAGGCGCCCGAAACCCGGGAAGACCTCCAGCGGCCCTCACTCGAACCTGAGGCCTGAAACCTGAGGCCTGAAACCTGAAACCTGAAACCTGAAACCGCAATCTTGCGCCCCGCCCCTGCCCCCGAGTGTGCTCCGCCGCCATGAACATCATCTACGTCCTGATCCCGCTGTCGATCCTGCTGATGGTGCTCGCCATCGGCGCCTTCTTCTGGGCCGTGCGCAACGACCAGTTCGAAGATCTCGACACCCCGGCCCTGGACATCCTCGACGACGACGAGCCACCCGTCAGCCGGCGTGACAATCAGGTCGCCGAGCCGGCAGAGTCTACGGAAGGTCAAGACACTGAAACCGAAAAGACGCAAAGAACGCAAAGAAGACCAAAATGAAAGAGAACATTGAAACCACGGAAGACACGGAAGTACACGGAAAGCGAACTCTGAAATTTACCGAAAGACTTTCTTGTTCCGTGTCATTCAGTGTTTTTCCGTGGTTATTGGTTCTAGTCTTTATCTTCGCGTTCTTTGCGTCTTCGCGGTTGCATGTCTTTTGAAGAACCGCCCGCAGGAGCCTGCGAACAGCCGCCCATGAACGCTGAAACCGCGCAGAAATGCGAAACGAGAATGGACTGCGTGATCCAACCGCGGAATCAGTCACACTTCAATTGACAAGATGTCGATAAATAGCGCATGATCGCGCTGGCTGGCAGAATCGGGGCCTGCTTTTCGTATTGGCTCAGACGAGCCGCGGCCGGGCCTGAATGCCGGGTAAGCGATTCGCCACGCTCAATCCACTATTCCACAGGGAGTGATCTGGAACATGAAGTACATCAGCGCAATTCTCGTCGGTCTGCTGCTTGCCGCCCCGGCTCTGGCCAACAATATGGGCGGCACGCCGCCGCCAACGATAAAAGCGGCTGCCACCAACGCGACCGTAACCGGCACCGAAACCGACGGCGGCCAGGGTGACTGCTCGTTTGTAACCATCACCATCACCGCCGATATCGAAGGCATCAATGACCTGGGCGGCGGCAACGACCAGGTACGTTTTTCAGTCTGGGATGACGGCTCTGAAATGGACTTCGAAGTCGTCTCGGTCCCGGTCGGCAGCACCGAAACCGTGCAGGTGACCCTGACTTTCGAAGGCCTGGTCGGCGTCGGTGCCCCGGGTGTGGGCGTCTACATCTACGACGGGCCCGACACCAGCGGCTCGCTCCTGTTCATCGAAGACCCCTTCTATCCCGAAACCGTGCCCGGAAGCTGCCCCGGCCAGGGCGCCGTCTCGGTTCCGGTCAACAGCGCCTGGATGCTGATCGCGCTGACCGGCTTGCTGGCCCTGTTCGGCTTCGGCGTGCTGCGCGCACGCGGCTGATCGAGCCTGCCTCCCGGGCGATGCCGCTGCTGGCGGTATCACCCTTGATCTGCCTTGTCCGGCGCCGGCCGACCGGCCGGCGCCCAATCAATCGTTACCATTCGGCCCGATCACAGTCGTAGACTGGGCGGGTCATGAACCCCGAAACCGCACTCCTGACCGGCCTGCTGGCCGGGCTTTTCGGCTCGACCCACTGCCTGGGCATGTGCGGCGGGATCGTCGGGCTGCTGCACGCCCAGATCCCCGCCGGCCGCGGTGTGCTGGCGATCGGTTTTCATATCGGCCGGATCTCGAGCTATCTGGCCATCGGCCTGATCGCCACCGGCATCGGCATGCTGCCGGCCGCGGCCGTGCCGACGGCAGCACCGCAGATCATGCGCTGGATTCTGGGCGCGATCATCGTGCTCATGGCCGTCTACATCGCCCTGCCCGGCCGCTTTCGCGATCTCACCGGCCAGCTCGCCGCGCCGCTGACCAGGCGCATGATGCCGGTGTTTGCCAGGTTTCTGCCGGTACGCTCGTTCGACAACGCCATCGGGCTGGGGCTCTTGTGGGGCTTTCTGCCCTGCGGCCTGCTCTATACCGTGATTGCCACAGCCGCGATGCTGGCCGACCCGCTGGCGACCAGCGCCATGATCGTCGCCTTCGGGGTGGGCACTGTGCCGCTGCTGCTTGGCGGCGGGCTTTTGATGCTGAAATTCCGCTCGGCGGTCAACCGGCCCGGCCTGCGCTGGCTGGCCGCCGCCCTGCTGGCCGCTACCGGCGCCCTGATCGCCGCCGGCCCCTGGCTGGCTCACGCCATCGACCATCCCTGGATGCAGTTTCTCGTCGAGTGCGTCACCTAGAGGGCTCTGAGAGCTGGCCTCAGGCGGGGCTGCGGGAAAGTACAAATCCTTAGAACGAAAAGACGCGAAGTAAAAAAACAAGAACCACGGAAGGCACGGAAGGAAAAGTGTCCTTCATGCAATCTGCTCCGTGTCATTCCGTGTTTTCCGTGGTTTTTGGTTTTTACCCTCCCCCTTGCGTCTCCGCGGTCAAGAGATCTGGACCTTCAGGACCACTCGGCAATCAATAGCTGTCGTTTTCATCGTCTCCGCTATCGTCGTCGTCATCACTGCGAAACTCGAAGCGGAAGTCGATCACGACCCAACCAATACTGCCGCCGGGCAGAACCTGCATTTCGTAATCGGTTTCATAGGCGCAACCCTGAGCATGATTGTCCCAGGCGAAGCTGGCGCGATCGCCCACGGTATGACCAAAAGTGCCGTCCGGCCCCCTGCTGTCGGGGCTGTCCGTACAGAAATTCTGCGACATCAGGCCCGGCGCGGATACAGAACCAGGATCCCGGGCAAACTGCTCACCGGGGAGTTCGTCGGCTTCGCGAAAAACGCGCTCGCCGTCCCACTCCGAGGCAATGCCCGGATGCGCCAGGCGCCAGCCTGCCGCCTCCCAGCCGCCGTTGCGCCAGGCATAAAATGCTGCCAGCGTGTAACCACCGTCGAGCCTGCCCAGCGAACGCTGCACGAACACCGAGCCATCGCCCTCGGCGGCCATCGCCGCAGGAACCTGCCAGTCCGGAATGTCGGCAAGGGTGTAGTCGGCCAGATCGAGATCGATCAGGTGGTCATGAGCAGCACGCAGGTCCACTGCCGCCTGTGCGTTGGCTCCAGTTGCGATCAACAACAACGCGGGAGCAGCAATCAATTTCAGAAAACTCATCATGCTTCTCCTCTGTCAAGACCAATACCCCTTCTTTCACAGTCACCCTATCAAAAGTAAGGGGGGACAATCCCGCCGGCCCATGGCTGGCCCACGCCATCGACCATCCCTGGGTGCAGTTTCTCGTCGAGTGCGTCACCTGGATGGGCTCTGCGGGCTCATCTCATGCGGCGCTGAGGAAAAGGACAAGTCTTTAGAACGAAAAGACGCGAAGACGCAAAGAAAAAGACTGAAAACCATTAACCACGGAAGACACGGAAGGCACGGAAGAAGAAGTTCCTTCAAAGAAGAACAGGTTTCCTTTATCGGTGTAATTCCGTGTCTTCCGTGGTTCCAGTGTTTTTGTCTTGATTGGTGTTTTCTTCGCATTCTTTGCGTCTTCGCGGCTGTTGCGTAATGATCATGACTCCGGATAAAGGAACTGCCACCACTGAGGCTCGTCCTTGAGCCACTTGTCGTACCAGGCCAGGATGGTGTCCCACCACACGTAGCGCTGTTCGCGATCGAGGATCCAGTGGTCCTGGCCGGGGAATTCGACCATCTCGACATCGCGGCCGAGCAGCTTGAGCGCGGTGAACATCGTTGCGCTCTCGCCCGGCGGCACGTTGGTGTCGGAATCGCCGTGCAGCAGCAGCAGCGGGGTGGTGATCTCGTCGGCGTGGTAGATCGGGCTGTGCTCGACGTAGAGCTCGCGGTTGTTCCAGGGGAAGCTGCCGCGGCTGGCGCTGCCCGAATAGGCCCAGCCCCACCAGCCTTCGCCCCAGTAGCTGGTCAGCGCGCTGATGCCGGCGTGCGAGATCGAGGCGGCGAACCGGTCGGTTTTGGTGGCCAGGTACATGGTCATGAAGCCGCCGTAGCTGGCGCCGATGTTGCCGACCCTTTCCGGGTCGACGAAGTCGTGCGCCTCAATGAATTTCTGCGTGCCCTCGATGATGTCGGCGGCGGCGTAATCGCCCCAGGCGTTGACGTGTTTCGCCGAGAAGTCCTGGCCGTAGCCGATGGCGCCGCGCGGCTGGACGACGTAGATTACATAGCCGTTGGCCGCCCACAGGTTGAACGGATAGCGACCGGTGAACTGGCGATTGACCGGCGTGGTGCCGCCGTAGTAGTAGACGATCAGAGGGTAGGTCTTCTCCGGATTGAAGTCCGGCGGCAGGTAGTAGCGGCCGTCGATTTCGACGCCGTCGGCGTTGGTAAACGCCCAGTCCAGAACCTGGCCGAATACGACGTCGGCATAGGCGCTCGGGCGCGAATTGACCAGCACTTCGATGCCTCCGGCCAGCTCCACGCGATGAACCCGTTGCGGGGCGTCGGCGTCGCTGCCGCGCACGACCACCGTCGGCGGCGAGGTGCGCGAGGCAACGAAAGACTCGATCACGTCCAGGCCGCTGTCGACAACGGCCAGCCTGTCGGCAGCGTGATCGTAATGAACCAGCACGGACTCCTCGCCGCTGACGGCCGACAGCAGCAGGTTGCCGTCGGCCAGACGCTCGATGCCGCTGAAGGCCGGGTCGAAATTCCGGCTGAGGCTGACCGCTTTGGTACCGTCGACCGAGAGGCGATAAAGCTGGGTGTCGAAGTCGTTGGGGATGACTCCTTCAGGCGTGGTATCGCCGTCTCCGATCGCCAATGCGGGGCCGGCCAGAAGCCAGTAGCCGTCGTTGGCGTAGCGGATGTCGCCGAACGAGCGCAGGCGGGCGATTTCGCGCTGCTGGCCGTCGGCCAGGTCGAGCTCGAACACGCGCGTCAGGCGATGCGGCGGCTCGCTGTAATCGACCAGGTGGTGTGACAGCAGGATGCGGCCGTCAACCACGTCATGAAGGACAACCGAACGCGCTTCGGCGGTCAGGGCGCGTACGATGCCGCTGGCCACGTCCACCTGATAGAGTTGACTGAGGTCGCGAAAGTTTGCCCAGCGGTCTTCGAGCGAACGCAAGCGGCGGCGCTTGCCGGTTTCGGACTCGTCCTTCTTCGTCCAGTTAAACAGAATGGAGCCGGAGTCGGGATGCCAGCGCCAGTTGCCGATGCCCTCATGTTCGAGCAGCACGGGATGAGCCTGGCCGCTCTCGCGCTGGTGCAGCCACAGGCTGTTGCCGGTCTGCACGGCCAGCTTCGAGCCGTCCGGGCTCCAGGCCAGTGCGCTGGGGCGGTCAGCCGTCCACTGGCGCAGCAGGCGGCCGGTCTGCAGATCACGAATCTCGAGCCGGCGGATGTCGGCATCGGCAGGCTCGTCGCGCCGCTCGAAGGCCAGCGCCAGATAGCGGCCATCCGGCGAGATGGCAAGGTCGCTTACCGTCTCGGCGTTGGTCAGGCGCTGCGCAGAGACACGGCGCTCGGGCCGGGTATGTGCAGTCACCCGATCGCCGTCAGAGCGCCCCCGCCAGGCCAGCGCCGGCTCGGCATCGTCGGCCGCGCCCTCGTGCACGATCCAGACCGGGTGGCTGCCCTGGCGCAGATCGAGCGCGTGGCCGTCATCGCCGCCATCGATCTTCTTGCCGGCGACATAGACCGCAGCGTGGCGCAGGCCCTCGACCTGGAGATGACCGCGCACGAAGCGTGTATTTTCGAGCTGAAACCACCACAGCCCCAGCCACCGCTGCGAGTCGAGCGCCCCTGGCGATGCCGTTCGCCAGTCGCTGCTGTGCCCGAAGGCGCTCACGCTCTGGCCGACCCGCGGCAGCGGGCCTTCGCCAAGCTGGCCAATCAGAGCTCGGCGCAGTCCGTCGGCATGTCCGGCACGCTCCATCAGGGCGGCATCGACCGGCAGCGGGCCAAGCGATAGCACTTCATCGATGGCAACCGCTTCGGGCTTGTCGTCGGCGGCCGGCGCGGGTGAGAACGGAAGCAGCAAAAGCGCAAGCACAAGCACAAGCACAAGCAGGCGGTAGAGCATTACGGTCAGACTCCGGAAATCGGTTGAATCAGAAATGTACCAGAAGCGCCCGTGTCGAAGCCAAATCATCACCTGTGTGAATTCGGCCTTTTTGACAACGGTCAAGTCGACGGCCTGATTTCGGGACTAATCTGGCGCACACACCCAATCACTTGCTTGCGGCACAACCACCATGTCCGAATTGATGCGCCCCAACTTCGATGCCGAGCTGATCGCGGCCTACGGCGGCGAGGGGCCACGCTACACCTCCTATCCCACGGCCGTGCAGTTCAGCGAAGGCTTCGGACCGGCCGATTTCGAGGCCGCCATCGCCGAAAGCAACCGACTGCCGATTCCGGCTGACCTGTCGCTGTACGTGCACGTGCCGTTTTGCGCCAGCCCCTGCTTCTACTGCGCCTGCAATCGCGTCATCACGCGCTCGACCACGGCCGGACAGGAGTTTCTCGTCAATCTGGAAAAGGAGCTCAGGCTCGTCGCACCGCGCTTCGATCACGACCGGCCGGTACGCCAGTTGCATCTGGGTGGCGGCACGCCGACCTTTCTGCGCGGCGATCAGATACGCCAGTTGATGGCGCTGCTGCGCACCCATTTCCAGTTCGCGCCGGACGCCGAGCTGGGCCTGGAAATCGATCCGCGCACCATCGACCCGGCCGGCATCCGCGAGCTGCGCAACATCGGCTTCAATCGCCTCTCGGTCGGGGTGCAGGATCTCGATCCGGAGGTGCAGAAGGCGGTCAATCGCGTGCACGATACCGCCATGGTCGGCTCGGTGATCGGCGCCGCACAGGGCGTGGGTTTCGACTCCATCAGCGTCGATCTGATCTACGGCCTGCCGATGCAGACCACCGCCGGCTTCTCGAAGACAATCGAGTCGATCATCAGCATGGATCCCGACCGGATCTCGCTGTTCAACTACGCCCATCTGCCGCACCTGTTCAAGGCCCAGCGCCAGATCGATATCGAGCAGATGCCGAGCCCGGCGACCAAGCTGGCGGTATTTCGCAACACGCTCGCCCGCCTGCTCGAGGCCGGCTACGAGTTCATCGGCATGGACCACTTCGCCAAACCGGACGACTCGCTGGTCAAGGCGAAGAGAGCTGGCACCATGGTGCGCAACTTTCAGGGTTATTCCACCCACGGCGGGCTTGACCTGATCAGCTTCGGCCCAAGCGCCATCAGCCAGGTCGGCGACAGCTTCGCACAGAATCATCGCAGGCTCGAAGACTGGGTGGTTTCGCTGATCGAGGGCAGGCTGGCGACCGCCCGCGGCCTGACCCGCACCACCGACGACCGCATTCGCGGCGACATCATCGAGCGGGTGATGTGCAACGGCCGCCTGGTCTACCACGACATCGAACGCGAATATCAGCTTGTCTTCCGGCGCTATTTCGCCGACGAAATCGAGCGCCTGCAGCCGCTGGCCGACGATGGTCTGATCGAGATCAACGAGAAGGGCTTCGAGGTGACAGCCGACGGCCTGCTGTTCCTGCGCGCCATTGCCAAGGTCTTCGATGCCCACCTGGCGCCGGCCGGTCAGTCGCGCGGGCGCTTTTCACGAATCGTTTAGCGCATCGTTCAACAATCGCCTACTCGGGCAGGCGGGTCGGCGAGACGAGCTGGCTGAAGAACAGGGCGTTGGCAAACAGCTTTTCTCCACCTCGCCAGTAGCCGCGGAACAGGGGTTCGTCGGCAATGCGCACAACCGTGCCGGCCCCGTGCCGGCTTGCGCTCACCGCCGGAGTGCCGGCCAGTTTTTCGCGGCGGGCTTGCGATAGATAGCCGGCCGCCAGCGGATCGTCGGCGTAGACGCCCACCTGCGCATAGGCGTTGTCGACCGCCCTGAGCCGATGGGCGCCCTGGCGAAACAGCACCAGCTCCTCATCGGCATAGCCCCAGGCGAGTGGATGAGTCGGGTCGATGTCGACCAGCAGGGCCGCGCCGCCAATCAGTTCACGGGCATGGTCCTGCCGGTAGTCGCCATAGGCGCGGCGCTCGGGCACCGAGGGATTTTCCTGTTCGTCTTGGTCGACCAGATTCCAGTCCAGCTCGAGCGACTCGACCATTTCAGCCGCGCTGCCAAAGGCGATCAGCGTTCCGCCGTTGTCGACAAATCCCGCAATGGCGCTCCTGGCCGAATCCCCAAGCGAGCCGTACCTGCCCGGCGGCACGATCAGATGGGTGTGTCCCTCCAGGTCGGCCGGGTGCAGGCGAACGGCATCGAGCTGTGTAACCGGACGGGCCAGGCGAGTGTCGAACCAGTGCCAGACGGCACCGGCCGCGTAGGCGCTCACGCCATGGCCGGTCAACAGCGCTGCGCTGAGCGGTTCGAGCACGGGCACCGAAGGCGATCCCAAATCCACGCCATCGACCGCCAGGCCCCGCCCGACCGCAATGACATCAACGCCGTGGCGTCGTGACAATTCGTCCAGGCGCGCCGCAACGGGATCGAGGTTTTCGGGCTGGATGCCCGAGTGAATCACCAGGCTGCCGCGGCCAAACGCTTTATTGCCGGCGGGCACGCGCGCCGTCAAGGGCTTGCTCAGGGCCTGAACCCGATAGCCGTCGTCGAGCAGCGCGGCCAGCAGGGCATCGGCACGATACTGGTTCCAGGGCACCACCCAGGCCAGCGCTCCGGTCTCGACGGCTGCCGGACGATGCACCGGTCGTTCCAGCAGGGCCTCGCCGATCGACGGCAGGCGGCGCACGGTCGCTAGGGGCAGATCGTGGGCCATGGCCATCGGCCAGGCGGAGACATCGTAGAAGGTCTCGATTCCCACCTCGGTCTCGGCCTCGAACATCGACTTGATAAGCAGCCAGGCATCCTGGTGGGCCGGAATGGCCCAGGCCGATCCGGGGCCGTGGGACCTGCCTTCGATTTCGACCGCCTCGGTGACCGGATGCACGGTGATATCGTGATTGAGCAGCATGCCGATGAACGCGTGCGCCCGCGCCGGATCACCGGCGTCGCCCAGCAGCCATCCGGCGCGACCCGAATCGCCGGCGCGCTCGCGCACGTCGGCGAAGAAGTCGCGCTGATAGGCCAGCAGTTCTTCGGCATGGGCCAGCGCGCCGTCCAGCGTCGAGACGCTGGTGCGAACCTGGTTGGCCACCGTTTCGGAAAACCGCCTGGGGCCCCAGACGCTGTCCTGCACCACGCCGCGGCTGGAGCCCTGCTCGAACAGGATGCCGATGCCGCCGGTCACATCGGGATAGGTCGAGCCCTTGCCGATATAGAAATCGTCGAATGATTCGCGGGTGTAGAAGGGCTGGCCGGCGGCGTCGAGCGCGCGGCTGTGAAACTCGGCGATGACAGCGGTCAGATCCTGATTGGCTTGCGAAATCAGCGGGTTGCTGCGCTCGGGAATGCCGGGCTGGAAAAAATAGCTGCTGTTGTGGCCCATCTCGTGGTGGTCGGTCACCACGTGTGGACGCCAGCGCTGCAGATGGCGCAGACGATTTTGCGACAGCGGATGCACCACCGGCAGCCAGTCGCGGTTGAGATCGAACCAGTAGTAGTTGGTGCGCCCGTTCGGCCAGCCCTCGGCGTGCTCGCGATCGGCCGCGTCGGTCGAGGGGTGGTTGCCGCGGTGCATGTTCACCCAGTGGGCAAAACGATCAATGCCGTCGGGATTGATGGCCGGCTCCATGACGATCACCATCTCGTCGAGCCAGCGCCCAACACGCTCGTCGCGCCCGGCGGCCAGATACCAGGCCATGACCAGCGCGGCACTGGCCCCGGAGGCCTCATTGCCGTGCACCGAATAACCCAGCCACACGACCGGCGGCCCCTCGCCGCGGCGGGCGGCCGCACGGCGGCCGGCCCGGAACGCCTCGATATCGGCCAACCGCTCAGGGCTGGCGAATGTCAGCAGGATCTGGGGGCGCTGGCCGTGGCTGCGGCCGATTTCTTCGAGCATTACCCGGTCGGAGCTTTCCGCCAGCGCCTGGAGATAGGCCACGATCTGATCATGACGCGGATGACGCTCGCCCGGCTCGAAGCCGAGTACCGCCGCGGGCGTGGGCAGTGATTCATCGACGTCGAGAGCTTCGGGCAGGCCGGGCGCGGCCGTCACCAGCGGCGAGATGAGCAGAGCAGCAAGAAGATAAAGCGTACGGGTCATCGTCTGAAAGAACAGCGGATTGATGTCGGGCCGACCAGCTTACCAAGACATGCACAAGTATTGCCTGGTTGTTGCCTGAACCAGCGATTGGCCCGGTCCAGAGCACGGTGCTGCCGGCTGACGCTTTCGTTTGTGTACCCCTCCGGGTGTACAATTCTGCCACTCATCCCCATAGCCGTTCGGACCCCTCACCGCCATGGCCGCAGAAGACATCATCAAACTGATCGCCGACGAGAACATCGAGTTCATCGACCTGCGTTTTTCCGACACCCTCGGCAAGGAGCAGCACGTCACCATGCCCGCCCATGCCGTCGACGAAGACATGTTCGAAGAAGGCAGGATGTTCGACGGCTCGTCGATCACGGGCTGGAAGGGCATCAGCGAATCCGACATGGTGCTCATGCCGGATGCCGGAACCGCATACGTCGATCCGTTCTCGCAGTATCCGACGCTGAATCTGACCTGCGACATTCTCGAACCCGACACCATGCAGGGCTACAGCCGCTGTCCGCGCTCGCTGGCAAAGCGCGCCGAGGCCTTCCTGCAGTCGACCGGCATCGCCGACGAAGCATATTTCGGACCCGAGCCGGAGTTTTTCGTGTTCGATGACGTGCGCTGGAAGAACGACATCTCCGGCTGCTCGTTCGAGATCGACTCAGAAGAAGCGGCCTGGAATTCCAGCAAGACCTACGAAGACGGCAACTACGGCCACCGCCCGCGCGTCAAGGGCGGCTACTTCCCGGTGCCGCCCGTCGACGGCCTGTCCGATCTGCGCGGTCTGATGTGCGCCACGCTGGAAGCCATCGGCGTTCCCGTCGAGGTGCACCACCATGAAGTCGGCACGGCCGGTCAGTGCGAGATCGGCACGCGCTTCAACACCCTGGTGCGCAAGGCCGATGAAATGCAGATGTTCAAGTACGTGGTCCACAACGTCGCCCACCGCCACGGCCGCACCGCCACCTTCATGCCCAAGCCGCTGGTCGGCGACAATGGCTCGGGCATGCACGTGCACCAGAGCTTCTCGAAAGGCGGCAGAAACCTGTTCGCCGGCGACGGCTACGGGGGCTTGAGCGAGACGGCGCTGCACTATATCGGCGGCATCTTCAAGCACGCACGAGCGCTCAATGCTTTCGCCAACTCGACCACCAACAGCTACAAGCGCCTGGTCCCCGGCTTTGAGGCGCCGGTCCTGCTGGCCTATTCGGCCCGCAACCGATCGGCATCCTGCCGCGTGCCGTGGGTCGGATCCGACAAGGCACGTCGCATCGAAATCCGATTTGGCGATGCCGCCGGCAATCCCTACCTGATTTTTGCCGCCATGCTGATGGCCGGGCTCGACGGAGTAATCAACAAGATCGATCCCGGCCCGCCCATGGACAAGGATCTCTACGATCTGCCGCCTGAAGAGGAACGCAACATCCCCCGCACCTGCCACGCGCTCGACCAGGCCCTGGAAGAGCTCGACGCCGACCGCGACTTTCTCAAGGCCGGCGACGTGTTTACCGACGATCTGATAGACGGCTACATCGATCTTAAAATGAAGGAGGTCACGCGCTTTCGGGTATCGACGCACCCGGTCGAGTTCGAGATGTACTACTCGAGCTGAGGGCCGGCGCAAAGAGCCACGCAATGGCCTGTGCATGCGCCCCGGGGTTTCTTACAATAGCCCCTTCCGACTGACCGGCCATTCGAGGCACAACCATGCACAAGCTGGTGATCGCAATCCTCCTGTCGAGCCTGGCGCTGGCCTTTTCAGCCGCCGCCCAGGAAATCTACCGCGTCGTCGACGAGCACGGCAACGTGACCTACACCGACCAGAAACCCGACGACAACGCCGAGCCCATGGAACTGCCGGAGCTCAACGTGCTCGAAGGCGAACCCGGCGAGGCGGACGAAAGCCCGCTGGCCGAGGCAGGGCATCAGTCGATGAACTTTCGCATCGAGCAGCCGGCCAACGGCGCCGTTATCGACCCCGCCAGTGCAAGCCTGGAGGTGAAGATGGGCATTGCCATCGAAGTCCCGCCCGCGGCAAGAATCGTGCTGGTGCTCGACGGCGAGGACCTCGCAGCGGTGCGCTCGCTCGAGGCCACCATCCCGGCGCCCGCGCCCGGCGAACATCGCCTGTTTGCCCGCCTGGAGACGCCGTCGGGCCGCGTGCTGGGCACCACCGCTCCGGTTGCTTTCACCACCGTTGCTGGCGACAACTGATTACGGGCTGATCTACCCGGGCCTGTGACCTGCATGGCCTGGAACCGGATTTTCAGTCGACCTCGAGCCAGAACGTCACCGGCCCGTCGTTGACCAGCGCGACCTGCATATCGGCGCCAAAACGGCCGAAAGCGCTGTCTGGCCAGTCAGACTGAACCTGCTCGATGAGCGCGGTAAACAACGCCTCGCCCTCGGCCGGCGGCGCGGCCGGCGTGAAGCTCGGACGATTCCCCGAATTGGTATCCGCGGCCAGAGTGAACTGCGGCACCACCAGCAGGCCACCGCCGCAGTCGCGCAGGCTCAGGTTCATCCGCCCCTCATCGTCGGCGAAGACGCGGTAGTTGAGCAGCCGCTCGACAAAACGTGGAATCCGGTTGGCGCGATCGCCCTGGCGAAAGCCGGCCAGCACGAGAAGGCCCGCGTCGATTTCGCCGACCGTTTCGTCATCGATGCGTACCGCGGCTTCACTGACGCGCTGCAGCAGTCCGATCATTTCACTCGTCCGGCACCGCCGGGTGCCGAATTGCTTGCGCCCGCCTGATTTGCATGTCCTGGCAAGACTCCCTGCCTGACCCTGATTCAACCGTAGAATACACTATGTGTCGGCAGGCGTTCAAAACACTGAACGCCTGCTACACCCGCCCGATGTGCTCGTCTGCCGGACGCCCGAACCCATGATCGAACGCCTTGCCGTCGTCCTCTTGCACCTGCTCTCCTGGCTGCCGCTGCGCCTGCTGCATGCGCTGGCCGTGCCGCTGGCCTGGCTCATGCGCTTCCTGCCCTGGCGCGGGCATACGGTGGTGCGCACCAACCTGAAGCTGTGCTTCCCCAAGCTGGATGAAGCCGCCCGGGAAAGGCTCTACCGCCGCCATCTCGTGGAGATGATGCGCCTGGTGCTGGAATCGGGCGCCGTGTGGTACTGGTCCGGCGATCGCCTGGCGCGCCACGTCCGCCAGGTCGACGGCTGGGAGGAGGTGCAGCGCGCCGCCGAGCGTGGCTGCGGCGTGCTGCTCGTGGGCGCGCATATCGGTAACTGGGAGATCCTGCCGCTGTGGATTTCCCTGAAAAAGCCTTTCACTGCGCTCTACAAGGCGCCCCGCCAGCCCGGGTTTGACCGGCGCGTGACCGCCAGCCGCCAGCGCTTCGGCGCCCGGCTCGTGGCCAGCGGCAGCCCGGCCATGCGCCGCCTGCTGGCGGGCTTGAAGCGCGGCGAGCTCATCGGCCTGCTCGCCGACCAGCAGCCCAAGCAGGGCGAAGGCGTGTTCGTTGATTTTTTCGGCCAGCCGGCCCTGACCATGACCCTGGTCAATCGCCTGGCGCGCCGCACCGACTGCGCCGTGATCTTCGCCAGCGCCGAGCGCCTGGCACGCGGCCGCGGCTGGCACCTGCGCTTCGAGCCGGCGCCGCCGGCCATTGCCGACGACGATCCCGCCGCCGGCATGGCGACCATGCACGAATGGCTCGAGCGCGAAATCGACCGCAACCTGGCCCAGTACCTGTGGAGCTACAAGCGCTTCAGCCACCAGCCCGGCGGCCGCCCGCCACCGTATCCGGCGCGAAACCGACGCTCGAAACAATCCTGACAGCCGACGTGGCGGCCAGTCGGTGCCAGAGCGAGACCTTGCCCGAGCCGCAGCAGTTCCAGGCTGCTGCATCCGTCGCCACATCCGGCGACCTGAATTCCGGCACTGCTGATCGGGGGTGTGACAGGATTTGCTTGGCAGCTACGCTTCTACTCAATAAGCTACCTAGCGTATCGGGAAACTCCAGCCATGAATCAAGTCCTCATCGCCCTTGCCCTTCTTGCTTTCAGCATCGCCACAGCCCAGGCGCGCCCGCCCGACGGCAGCGGCGGCGGCTTCGTGGAGAATGCACATTACGCCGACAGCCTCACGCCGCAGCAGCGCCACCAGATCGAACTGGAGCTGGCCCGTTCGGCGCAAGAACTGACGCGCGCCGGCAAGCTCGGCCAAAGCACCGAATCGCTTGACCCGGCCAGCCTGGGCTGGCCGCTGCGTGCTCGCCCCGGCTTCGAGTTCGACGACTACCACGGCATTTCCAATTTCGTCGATCTCGACAGCGACTACCCCGACCAGCTTCTCGATTACATGTGCAACGAGCGCACCTATGACTTGCCCTCCGGCTACAACCATGCTGGCATCGACTACTATCTGTGGCCGTTTTCCTGGCGCATGATGGACCAGGAAATGATCGAGATCGTCGCCGCCGCGCCCGGCACCATCCTGGCAAAGCATGACGGCAACTACGACCGCAATTGCTCGCTGGGTGGCACCAACTGGAACGCAGTCTACGTGCAGCATGCCGACGGCTCGGTGGCCTGGTACGGGCACATGAAAACAAACTCCCTGACCAGCAAGAATGTCGGCGACAGCGTCGCGCAAGGAGAGTACCTGGGCCTGGTTGGCAGTTCGGGAAGCTCGACCGGCCCGCACCTGCACTTCGAGCTGCGCTCGTCCAATCAGGTCGGTGCGACCATCTACGAACCGCACGCCGGCGCCTGCCGGGCGGGCGATTCGCTTTGGCAAGACCAGCGCCCCTACTACGATACGGCGCTCAACGGCATCGCCGTTCACGACGCACAGCCATCACTGGCCGTCGACTGCCCCAATCCCGGCCAGGAAGCCGCCGCCGTAACCGACCAGATCCCGCTCGGCGACCCGGTCTGGTTCGCCATCTACTTGCGCGACGCGCTCGATACCCAGCCCATCGTCAATCTGACGCTATATCGACCAGACGGGCAGGTGTACTCGCAGTGGTCGTTCGACTTCAATCCGGGTACGCCGACGCATTACAGCGGCGCCTGGTGGTGGTGGACCTGGAACTCGCTGGGCAGCTATCCGGCGCTGGAAGGCGAGTGGACATTTGAAGTCAGCATGGGCAGCCAGACGCTGGTGCGCACTTTTGTACACGGCGAGCAGGCCACGATCTTCGACGATCGCTTCGAGCAATGAACTACAGCTGATGTACTCCGACAAACACGCCCTGAAAGTTACATCGTGATCGACGGGGCACACTAACGATCCAGACGCCTGAGAAAGACGCCGATGACCTTTTCGGCCTGCTTGTCGCCGTTGGCGCGAGCGGCCTGCAGGCCATTTTCCCAGGCTGTCCGCGCCGCTTGGGGCCGGGAAGACTCATTGAGCGCCGTGCCCAGTTCCTGCCAGGCCATGGTCTGGTCGGGCCGGTGGCCGGTGGCCACTTCCAGGTGCTCGATGGCCAGCGCCAGGTCGCCCGCCTTCAGGCGCGCCTGGCCGGCAGCCAGCCGCGCTTCATAAGTGTCGCGGCCCTGGTCGATGAGTTTTTCGATGGCTTCGGGATTCATGGCTACAGGATATCGGATTTGGCGAGCCCGTTGCCGCAATGAGATTGCGCACCGCAAATACGCCCTGAATCAGTGCCGCCAATAGGCCGGGGTCAACAGCACCAGGATGGTGAAGATCTCGAGGCGGCCGAGCAGCATGGCAAAGCTCATCAGCCACTTGGTGGCGCCGTTGAGTGAACCGTAATTGGGACCGGCCTCACCGAGCGCGGGCCCCAGATTGTTGAGCGAGGAGAACACCACCGAGACGGCAGTGACCAGGTCTTGTTCGATGCCGGAGACAATCAGCGTGAACACGACCACGCAGACAATGTAGAGCGACACAAAACCCCAGACCGCGTTGGCAACCTCCTGATCAAGCGTGCGTCGGCCCAGCTTGAGCGGCACGACGGCACGCGGGTGGACGAGACGCTTGAGTTCGCGCAGGCCCTGCTTGGTCAGCAGATAGACGCGGATGATCTTGAAGCCGCCGGTGGTGGCACCCGCGCAGCCGCCCAGACCGCTGATCAGCAGCAACAGCAGCGGCAGTGTCCCGGGCCAGGTATAGACTTCGGCCGTCGTGAAACCCGTGGTGGTCATGTAGGAAATCGACTGGAAGACGGCGTAGCGCAGCGACTCCCAGAAGCTCGGATACAGGCTCTGCTGCCACAGCAGCAGGGTGGCTGCCACCGAAATGATCAGCAGCAGCAGCACGAACAGCTTCAGTTCCGGGTCGCGCAGATAGACCTGCAGCGTGGTCCGGCGCAGGGCCAGGTAGTGCAGGCCGAAGTTCAGGCTGGAGATCACCATGAAGAACACGACCAACCACTCGACAAGCGCGCTGTCGAAGTAGCCGATCGAATCATCATGGGTGGAAAATCCGGCCGTGGCGACGGTCGAGAAACTGTGCCCGACGGCGTCGAACAGCGACATTCCCGCCGCCCAGAAGGCAGCCGCGCACACCACCGTCAGGCCGATGTAGATCAGCCACAGCGCCTTGGCGGTTTCTGCGATCCTTGGCGTCAGCCGGCTTTCCTTGACCGGGCCGGTGACCTCGGCCTTGTAGACCTGCATGCCACCGATTCGCAGCATCGGCAGGATGGCGACGGCGAGCACGATGATGCCCAGGCCGCCCATCCAGTGCAGTTGCTGCCGATACCACAGGATCGATATCGGCATATCGTCGAGCCCGGTGAAGACCGTAGCGCCCGTGGTCGTCAGCCCCGAGGTGGACTCGAACACCGCGTCGGCCAGGCTGGCGTCGATGGCCAGCACAAACGGCACGGCACCGGCCAGGCACACCGCCACCCAGCAGGCCACGACCACGAGAAAGCCGTCGCGAATGCGCAGCTCGCGATGAGAGCCCCGCACCGGCAGATACAGCGCCACGCCGGCCACGGCAACCACCAGCAGGCTGGCTGCGAAAGCGTGCAGAGTGCCATCCTGGCTGATGAGGGCGAACAGAAGCGGCGGCAAGAAACCGAGGCTGAGAAAGATCAGCAGCACCCCGACGATGCGCTGAACCGGTGCGTAGGCGCTGAAATGCATGCCGCCGGCTACAGGAAAACGGCGTCGACCGCGAACAGACGCTCGACGCGGCGAATGGAGGCCTGATCGGCGACAAACAGGATGACGTGATCGCCGGTCTCGATGGCCACGTCGTGGTGGGCGATGATCACCCGCTCACCGCGAATGAGGCCGCCGATGCTGGTCGCCGGCGGCAGATCGATATCGCCGATGCGCTTGCCCACGACCTTCGACTGCCCCGGTGTGCCGTGCGCAACCACCTCGATGGCCTCCGCCGCGCCGCCCCTGAGCGAGTGCACGCGCACCATGTGCCCCTTGCGGATATGCGTGAGCAAGGCGCCGATGGTGACCTGCTGCGGACTGACCGCCACGTCGATACGATCGGACTCGACCAGGTCGACATAGGCCGGGCGGTTGATCAGGGTGATGACCTTGTCCGCGCCCAGGCGCTTGGCCAGCATGGAAGAGAGAATGTTGACTTCGTCGTCGTTGGTCAGGGCACAGTAGACGTCGGTCTCGTCAATGCCTTCCTCGTGCAGCAGGTCTTCGTCGGCGGCGTCTCCGACCAGCACGATCGAGGTATCCAGGTCTTCGGCAATGAACTCGGCGCGCACCGGGTCACGCTCGATGAGCTTGACGTGGTGGCTGCGCTCCAGTCGGCGGGCCAGGCTGGCCCCGATATTGCCGCCGCCGGCCAGCAGGATGCGATGGCCCGGCTCGCTCATGCGCCTGAGCTCACGCATCACCACCGGGATGTCCTCACGGGCGGCCAGGAAGAACACCGTATCGTCAACCTCGATGACGGTGTCGCCTTCCGGGATGATGGCCTCATCGTTGCGGAAGATGGCGGCCACTCGGGCGTCGACATCGCTGGGCAGCTTGTCGCGCAGGGACCGCAGCTCATGGCCGATCAGGGGCCCGTCGTGGAAGGCGCGCGTGCCCACGAGCTGGGCCCGGCCATCGGCAAAATCGAACACCTGCAGGGCGCCCGGATAGTCGATCAGGCGCTGGATGTGGTTGGTGACCAGACCCTCGGGGTTGATCAGAACGTCGATCGGCGTACTGTCGCGCTTGAACAACTCCGGATACATCAGGTAGTTGCTGGCGCGCACGCGAGCGACCTTCGTGGGCGTGTTGAACAGCGAATAGGCCACCTGGCAGGCGACCATGTTGGTTTCGTCGGAGTTGGTCAGGGCGATCAGCAGGTCGGCATCCTCGATGCCGGCGCGGATCAGCGTTTCAGGGTGAGCGGCATGGCCAAGAACGGTTCGGATGTCGAGCTTTTCCTGCAGCTCGCGCAGGCGCTCGGCGTCGGTGTCGACCACGGTGATGTCGAAATCTTCGGCCGTCAGGCTGCGCGCCATTCCGGTTCCGACCTGCCCTGCCCCGAGAATGATGATCTGCATGAAGCTTTGCCCCGTGGCCGCTAGACCTGCTTGGGATCGATGCCCAGTTGCTTGAGCTTGCGGTAGAGATGGGTGCGCTCCATCTCGACGATTTCGGCGAGCTTGCCGACGCTGCCTTCCACTGACTGCAGTTTGAAGGTCAGGTACTGGCGCTCGAACTCCTCGCGCGCCTCGCGCAACGGCATGCTGTAGAGCGCCGGCATCTTGCGATCGCCCACGGTTTCGCCGGTATCGGACTGGGCAAGCGCTTCTTCGACTTCGGCCACAGTCACTTCCTCGCCGCCGCCGAGTATCAGCAGGCGCTGCACCAGATTGCGCAGCTCGCGCAGATTGCCGGGCCAGTGGTACTGCCGCAGCCGGTTCTGAACCGCCACCGGAAAATGGCGGTAAGGGGTTCCGTCCCGGCCCGGGTAGTACTCGGCGTAGAAACGCACCAGGTCGGGCACATCCTCCTGGCGATCGCGCAGCGGCGGAATCTCGAGCGGCAGGACGTTGAGCTGGTAGAACAGCGACTCGTCGAAACGACCCTCGCGCACCAGTTTTTCCAGCGGCTGGCTGGTGCCGGCAACCACGCGCAGATCGAGCTCGCTGCTGTCGGCCTGCTCCGGGTCCAGACGGCCGGACTCGAGGACTTTCAAGAGCACCGTCTGCGCGCCATGGTCCAGGCGCGACACGTCGTCGACGAACAGCACGCCGCCCTGGGCCTCGGCCAGCAGACCGCCACCGCCGCGATTGCCACCACCATCACCAAGCAGCATGGCTCCGAAGGACGCGCCGTCCACCCGTGTTGCGGCGCTGATGAAGGGGCCCTGGCTGCGCGCCGAATGGGCGTGAATCCAGCGCGCCGCGTCCTGCTTGCCGACACCGGGCTCACCGGTGACCAGCACGGTTGCTTCATGCTGGGCCACCCGCTCGAGGCGCTGACGAAGCTGCTGCACCACCGCCGAGCGCCCCAGCGGCTCGAGCACCGCCGGCTGATTGCGCTTGAGCCCCTCGTTCTCGCGCCGGAGCCGCCCGGCCTCCAGCGCGTTTTCGATCGTAACCATCAGGCGGGCCATGGACACCGGCTTTTCAACAAAGTCGAAGGCGCCCAGGCGGGTTGCCTCGACCGCGGTTTCGACCGAGCCGTGGCCGGAAATCATGACCACCGGGCACTTGAGTATGTCGGCATCGCGCCATTCGCGAAGCAGGCTGATGCCGTCGGTGTCGGGCATCCATACGTCGAGCAGAATCAGGTCGGGCGCGGATTCGCGCAGGCGCTCGCGCGCCTGGGCGGCGTTGCCCGCAGTAGTGATTTCATGGCCTTCGTCGGCAAGAATCTCGCCGATCATTTCGCGGATATCGGGTTCGTCGTCGACGATCAGGATGCGCGTGCTGCTCATTGCTTCATTTTCGCACCGATTCGGAGAAGGATGAGGATACCGCAGCAGTGTACCCGCGCGGGGTGCACTCGATCAGCCGGCCGGCAGCCAGATTCGCACCTGGGCGCCGCCGCCGTCGGCATTGGCCACCGCAATGCTGCCCCCGTGGTCCTCGACGATCCGGCGCACGATCGCCAGCCCCAGACCCGAGCCACGCGGCTTGGTGGTGACATAGGGCTCGAAGATGCGCGCCAGCACGTCGCCGGAAAAACCCGGGCCGTCATCACGCACGACCATCGCGACCCCCTCCCGGCCCTGGCTGCTGACGGCTTCGAGTGAAATGGCAACGCGCGGCTGGCCTTCGGGATGGGCCTCCTGCGAATTGCGCACCAGGTTGATGAGCAACTGACGGAGCTGGCCGGGATCGGCCATGATCGAGAGCGGCGGATCGGGCGCGGTCACGTCGAAGCGGATCGGCATGTCGCCGCTGGCATACAGATCGACCACCTCGTTGATGATCCGGGTCGGATCGATCTGCCTGGCGACAAGGCGCGCCGGCCGTGCATAGTCGCCGAAGTTGTCGACCAGGCGGCGCAGGGCGTCGACCTGCGCCCGGATGGTGGTGGTGGCGCGCGCGAGCAGCTTGCGCTGATCGGACTCCAGAACGGGCTCGAGCTTCCAGGCGAGCCGTTCGGCGGCCAACTGGATGGGCGTGAGCGGGTTCTTGACCTCGTGCGCCAGGCGTCGTGCCACCTCGGCCCAGGCGGCCTCGCGCTGGGCCTGATCGAGCACCGTGACGTCGTCGAAGACCACCACGTGCCCGCCGGTCTCGGCCGGCAGGTCCGAGCCGCGGCAGACCAGAACAAGCGGCTGCTCGGCCGAACCCAGCTTGATCTCCTGACGCCAGTCGGCGCCGGGTGCGGCGTGCCGGCCGGTGATCAGCTCGACCAGCGGCGCCAGATCGGGATGCCGTTCGGCCAGCTCCGACAGCGGCCGGCCGCTGTCGGCGGTGACATCCAGGCCGAGAATGCGCGAGGCCGAGTCGTTGAACGCGCTGATGCGATCGTCACCGTCAATCGCCAGCACGCCGGCCGACAGCCGGCCGAGCACGATTTCCAGGTAGCGGCGCTGCGCCTCGAGCTGCCGACGGCTGCTGGCCAGCTCGCGGGTCATGGTGTTGAACGAGCTGACCAGAAAGCCCAGCTCGTCACGGCTGGTGACTTCCAGGTCGCCGGGAAAGCGGCCGGCGGCCAGCTCCTCGGTCGCCTCGGCCAGCTCGCGAATCGGCTGGGTCAGACGCCGTGCCGCATTGAAGGCCAGCAGCATGGCCAGCAGCACGGTCAGCAGCAGCACCAGCGAGAGGATCAGGATCAGGCTCTGCTGGAGCCGCACGCGCAGGTAGGCGACGTTCTGGTAGCGGTGATAGGCGTTCTCGATGCGCCCGGCCAGTTCAGCGAACGCTTCGGGCAGAGGGTAGATGGCCTGCAGCAGCAGGATATCTCCGCCCAGCGTGCGGCTGCCCAGGCTGTGAAGCACCCGGATGCGAATGCCCTCTTCGCCCGGCTCGGCCGCTGCGTACTCGCCGTCCTGAAGGGCCTGGCTCAAGGCGAAATCGCCCGGCCGCTCCGACAGGATCCGGCCCGGATCGATGTTGGCGCTGACGGTCGAGGAGCCCGATGCATCGACGACCGACAGCTCGGTTGGCCCGGCGCTGGAGACGTGCCGCAAGAGCTGGCGGAACAGGCGATCCTCGTCACCGGTATCGAGCTGCTCGGCCAGGCGGCCGATTTCGTCGCGCACGTCGCGGGTGCGCAAGTCCAGAAACATCTGCCCCAGTTCGATCGAGTCGGCCAGCGCCTGCTCGGCCCGGATGTCCATCCAGCCGTCAATGGTATCGCTCAGAAACTGGATGGCGAACAGGTAGAGAATGACCACCGGCGGCAGGGTCAATGCAACGAATACCGCGACCAGACGCGCGGTCAGGCGTGCACCCGGCTCGTCAACCCTCAGGCGCCGGAAAAGGCGCACGGCGCGGCCGACAATCACGCCCAGCAGCACCAGCACGGCCACGCCGGTAAGAGCAAAGAGCCACTGCGCCAGTCGTCCGAGCTGGGTCGCCTCCTGTTCCACCGTCGAAACCAGGTACAGGGCCGATAGCAGCAGCACCAGCACGGCGGCGATGGGAATCGCGCGCAGGATGCGCACGCGGCCGCGCCGGCCGATCATCGGCCTGGCTCCCTGACTGGCGGCATCAGCTCTTGCCAGGCGCTGTCGAGATGCCACTGCGGTTCGAACCAGGTCGGCAGACGCATCGGCGAGGGCAGGCGCGTGCGATCGAGGCGGATGCGGGCGCGAACCAGCGAAACTGTCTCGTCTTCGGCCAGCGGAATGTCCCAGGAACGCGGCTCACGCAGGGAGCGTATCAGCATGTTCAGCCGCGGGTAGGTCGAGCGCGTGTCGTTGTGCAGATCTTCAAGCTGGTAGTGACGGCTCAAGGGCAGGTAACTGATCCGGAAGCGGTGGCGCCGTCGCTCGTCGAGCACCGGCAGCCAGACCTGGCCAGACGATGCACGCAAGGCGACCAGAAAGGTGACGCTCACGCCGCGATCGAGCGCCTCGAGCATGGCCGGACTGGGATCGAGCTCGACGCCGGCGATGAAATCCAGCCCTTCATCGGTCCAGGTCAGGTGAGGCTCGATGAAGTCGACTTGCCAGTCTGTTGCTGAATCACTCCGACAGCCGGCGAGCGGCAAGGTAATAAAAGCCATCGCAGCCATGCTCGCCAGGCAGAATCTGGCGACCCGGCCCGGCCGGCCGGCCGGGCATGTCGGCGTTGTCGATCGCACGGGCATCTGCATGGCGCTCCAGAAAGGCACGGGCCTGTTCGTCGTTTTCGACCCTCAGCAGCGAACAGGTCGCATAGACAAGGATACCGCCCGGCTCGAGCAGCGGCCACAGGGCGTCGAGGATTGCGCGCTGGATGCTAACCAGGCGCTCGATGTCTTCATCGCGCCGCAGCCAGCGGATATCGGGGTGCCGGCGGATTACGCCGGTGGCCGAACACGGGGCGTCGATCAGGATGCGATCGAAGCGCCGCCCGTCCCACCAGTCACCCGGCTGCGCCGCATCGCCGGTCATCAGGCTGGCCGCCAGGCCGAGGCGCTGCATGCCGGCGCCGACCCGGGCCAGGCGCTCGCTGTCGATATCCAAAGCCGTCAGCTCGACATCGCAGCGCTCGAGAATATGAGCGGACTTGCCGCCGGGCGCGGCGCAGGCATCGAGCACGCGCTGGCCCGCGCGCAAGTCGAGGTAATCAACCGCCAGTTGCGCTGCGCCATCCTGAATGGAAACGCAGCCTTCATCGAAGCCCGGCAGGCTGCTGACGGCCGCCCGCTCTTCAAGCCGCAAGGCATCGGGAAAGCCGGCCACCGCCCGGGCGGCAAGGCCGGCGTCGGCAAGCCGGGCAAGGTAGTCATCGCGCGCAATCCGTCGCCGGTTGACGCGCAGCCACAGCGGCGGGGGCTGGTTGCCTGCGGTCAGGATGGCCTCAGTCGAACCGCCCCGGTCGGCCGCGATCGAACGCACCAGCCAGGCGGGATAGCCGAAGCGAAAAACCGGCGTGTCGGGCATGTCCGCCTCGAGATCGGCGCGACGCCGGCCGAAGTTTCTCAGCACACCGTTGACCAGCCCGGCCATCTTCTGCCCGCACAGACGGCGGCCGGCGGCCACGGCGGCGTGAACGACGGCATGATCGGGCTCGCGGCCGTCCCGCATCTCGTGCAGTGCCACGGCCAGCAAAAAGTGCAGCACGCGATTGCGTCCCTTCAGCGGCTTGTCCACCAGTTGCCCGACCAGCCAGTCAAGGGCCGGCCAATCGCGCACAAGCCCGTGGCTCAAGCGTCGGGCAAGCGCCCGATCACGCGAGTCGTGCAGCGGCTCGAGCAGAGGCGCAAGCGCGGCGTCGAGCGCTCGCCCACCGTCGAGCACGGCGGCCGCGGCGCGGGCTGCAACCGCGCGTGGCCGGGCACCGTCCCCCCTGGCCAGCACGCCGTTCACCGCGACCTGAGCGCAACGGAAACCGCCGCTGAAAAGCGGCGGCTTCCGGCAGTATCGAGATGGAGCGACAGGGTCACTCGCGGCGCTCCAGCGTCATTTCCATGGTCTTGATTTCCTTCCCGTCGCGGGTTTCGTACATTGCCATCATTTCGCGCCCGGCATCGTCCGTCCAGGAAACCGAACGGGACTGGATGGTCTCGCCGCTCTCCGGATCGGTATAGCTGCCTGTGAAGATGTATTTTTCCGCCTCGGGGTCGTAGCGCCCCTCGAAAACCATCAGCCCGGTGGACATGTTGTCGGTCCAGGTTGACCAGTACTTTTCGGTGACATTGTCGTAGCCGGTGCGACCGTGTCCGGTAAAGGGCCGGCCCATCATTTCGCCGCGCCATTCCTCGACCAGCACGCGACCGCCGAGACTCATCGATCTGGAAACCGTCGACTCGCTCACGCTGGGCTCGGCCCCCGGTTCCATCCAGATCTTCGCCGTGGCCTTCCAGTCACCGACCGCCTCGGCCAGGCGCTCGTGTTCCGGGCCCGGCGTCATCGCCTCCGTCCAGGCTTTCATCATCGCCGCCTGCTCCGGGGACATGCCTTCGGGGGCGTCTCGGGTTTCCTGGGCCGTTGCAATCGTCGCAAGGAGGATTGTGGCCGCTGCGATCGAGCCAAATGCGAGTTTGTTTTTCATGCTGAACTCCAGCCTCTGAAATGAGGATGTGGACGCGCAAAGCCGCGCACGTGCATACTAATCCCGTCACCGGCCGTTGGGAAATGCGCCGCGCAAGCGCACAGAGGCTGTCAGAAGGCCCGGGCGTTGAGCCAGTCGCGCGCGCTCACGCGCTTGCGACCGGCCATCTGCAGCTCCAGAATCTCCAGGGCGCCCTCGCCGCAGGCGATCACCAGCCGACCGGCACCGGCATCCCGAAGCATCTCTCCCGCCTTGCCGGCGCCATCGACCGCCCTGCTGCGGTGAATTCGAACGCCGTCGACCGCGCCGATTCTGCCCCAGGCCACGGGCCAGGGCTGATAGGCGCGAACCATCCGGTCGATGTCACGCGCCGGGGCGCGCCAGTCGATCTCGGCGTCCGACTTGCGGATCAGCGGCGCGTGGGTGGCGCTCGCTTCATCCTGGGGACGGGCGGCGGGAAGACGCCCGGTATTCAGTCGCGTGAGGGCATCGAGCAACACCTCCGCCGCCAGATCGGACAAGCGGTCGTGCAATTCGCCGGCCGATTCTTCCCGGCCGATCGGGATGGCCCGCTGGAGGATCACCGGGCCGGTATCCAGGCCGGCATCCATCTGCATCAGGGAAATACCGGTCTCGGCGTCGCCGGCCAGAATCGCCTGGTTGATCGGGCTGGCGCCGCGCCAGCGCGGCAGCAGCGAGGCGTGCAGGTTCCAGCAGCCGTGGGTTGGCATGGCGAGCACGGCGGGCGGCAGCAGCAGGCCGTAGGCCGCCGTCACCAGCAGGTCGGGGCGGTATCCGGCCAGCGCCGAACGCGATTCGGGCCCGCGCAGGGACGTCGGCTGAAGCACCGGGATACCGGCGTCGAGCGCCAGTTGCTTGACCGGCGAGGGGCGCAGCCTGCGGCCGCGGCCGGCGGCGCGATCGGGCTGGGTCAGCACCGCCACGGGCCGCCAGGCAGTACTTTCGATCAAGCGCCCAAGCGCCGGCAGGGCAAAGGCCGGCGTGCCGGCAAACACGATCCGCATATGCTCAACCCGGCGGGTTACGCCGTGACCTGCTCGCGACTGCTCTGCTGCTTGCGCAGCTTCTTGCCGATCATGCGGCGCTTGAGCGGCGAGAGGTAGTCGACGAACATCTTGCCGTCGAGGTGGTCGATTTCGTGCTGAATGCACACCGCCAGCAGGCCGTCGGCCTCCAGTTCGTAAGGGTTGCCGTCGATATCGAGGGCGCGCACGCGAATCGAGTCGGCGCGCGTGATCTCGGCGTAGTAGCCCGGAACCGACAGACAGCCCTCCTCGCAGGACTGGCTCCCGCTGCGGTCGGTGATCTCGGGGTTGATGAACACGCGAGGCTCGTTGCGCTCTTCGCTCAAGTCCATCACGATCAGGCGAATGTCTTCGGCAACCTGGGTGGCCGCCAGGCCGATTCCACGCGCGTCGTACATGGTTTCGAGCATGTCCTCGGCCAGCTTGCGCTCGCGCTCGCCCACGGTGTCGACGGGGCGGGCGACGCGGCGCAGGCGCGGATCGGGGTATTCAAGGATTTTGAGTTTTGACATGAGAATTCAAGAAAACCGCTTAAAGGTGCGTTTTGCAATGGTAATGTTTATGATAGTCTGCGAAAAATCAAGCCTGTGGGCATTGCTGGAGGGAGTCGCTCCGTGAAACGTTTAATCATTCTGACCGCTATTGTACTGGCGGCGTTCACTGTACAGGCTCAGGACGTGGAACTGCGCGCAGATCACCCGCGCGAGTATGTGGTTCAGGAGGGGGACACGCTCTGGGACATCGCTGGCCGTTTCCTGACCCGACCGTGGCAATGGCCGGCGATCTGGGACGCCAACCCGCAAATCGAGAACCCGCACCTGATTTATCCAGGGGATGTGATTTCACTCGTCTTCGTCGACGGCGAACCGCGCCTGATGGTAAACGATTCAGTGCGGCGGCTCTCGCCCGAGGTGCGGCGCGAGCCCATCGAAGGGCCAATCTCCACCATTCCGCTCGACGCGGTGGAGACCTTTCTGGACGCCCCGCGCATCGTCTCGGCCGAAGAGTTCGAGACCTTGCCCTACGTCATCGCCAACAACGAGCAGCGCGTTCTGGCGGGTCCGGGCGACAATACCTACGTGCGCGGCCTCGATGATGTACGCGCCGGTGACGATGTGGTTCTGGCCCGCGTCAACTACATGTTCGAGGATCGCAGCGCAAACCCCGGCAGCGAGCACAGGATCAACAAGAAGCGGATCGTCGAGGGCAAGCGTCAGGTGCGCTCGAATGTCCGCCCGGCCAGCGCCATATGGGAGGCCACCATCGGTCGAATCGATCGCTATGACTACCCGGTGATCGGCTACGAGCTGTGGGAAACCGCCCGCGGTCGCGTGGTCAAGACCGGCGATCCGGCCATCGTCGAAATCCTGTCGGGGCGGCATGAAACGATGGAAGGCGACTTTGTTCTGCCGGTTCACGACCATGTCTACGACGCCACCTTCCAGCCCCGGGCGATGGACGAAATTCCTGCCGACGGCCGGATCATCGCGATCACCGGAAGCAGTTATGGCGCCGGTCACTACCAGGTGGTGGCCATCAATCTCGGCACCGCCCAGGGCGTACAGGCTGGCCACACGTTTTCGGCGTTCCGGCCCGGCGCGACCATTCGCGACGACCGCTATCCACTGATGAGCCGCGCCGCGTTCCGCGAACCGGAAAAACGCTACGTGGATCTGCCCGACGAGTTCGCCGGCCGGATCATGGTGTTTCGTCCATTCGAACACGTCAGCTACGCTCTGGTGCTCGAAGGCAGCGCGAACACCATCCAGGTCGACGACGTCCTGGCGCATCCCGACCGAAGTCTTTAACCGCGGGTCGTGCCCGCGCCGGAGCAAGCCCGCGAGTGGTTGAGCCTGGTTCTGGTCGACGGGCTTGGCCCGCGGCGGATCGCAGGCCTGGAGGAACGCTTCGACAGCCCGATCGACTGGCACCGGGCCAGCGACCGGGATCTGCGCGCATGCGGGCTGTCCAACGCACACATCGATCAACTGCGCCGCCCCGACGAGGAGCGGCTGGAACGCTGCCTGCAGTGGCTTTCCGGCGAGCAGCGCTGGCTGATCACCCGCGACGACGCGCTCTACCCGCCGCTGCTCAAGCGCATTCCCGACGCGCCCGTGGCGCTGTTCGTCGCCGGCGACCCGGATGCGCTCGTCGCGCCCCAGATCGCCATTGTGGGCAGCCGCAACGCCACGGCCGGCGGTCTCGATCATGCCCGCTCGTTCGCGTCCACGCTCGCCCGGGCGGGCTTCGTGATCACCAGCGGCCTGGCTGAAGGCGTCGACGGCATGGCGCATGGCGGCTGCCTGGACGCGGGCGGCGCCACGATTGCCGTCGCCGGCACGGGACTGGACCGGGTCTATCCTGCCCGCCACCGCGACCTGGCCGGCCGGATTGCGCAATCCGGCGCCCTGATCAGCCAGTTTCCGCCCGGTGTTGGGCCGCTGAGGGGCAATTTTCCGGCGCGCAACCGGATCATTTCCGGGATGAGCCTGGGCGTTCTCGTGGTCGAGGCCGGGCTCAGGAGCGGCTCGCTGATCACCGCCCGGCTGGCCAATGAGCAGGGTCGGGAGGTTTTTGCCATCCCCGGCTCGGTGCACAATCCGCTCTCGCGCGGCTGTCACCGCCTGATCCGCGAGGGCGCGCGCCTGGTCGAGACCGCCGACGAGATCATCGAGGATCTGGCGCCGCTGGCCAGAGAGCTGGCCAGCGAGATCGAGCACCTGCTGGCACCGCAGCCAAGGGATCTGCCTTCAGGGCTTGAGGAATCGGACCGGCCACCGCATATGAGCAATGACCCCGAATACGAGCAGCTGCTCGAGGCCGTCGGCTACGACCCCACCCCGGTTGACCAGATCATCGAGCGTTCACAATTGACGCCCGCGGCGGTATCCTCGATGCTGCTGATGCTGGAACTGGACGGAACGGTCAGCGCCCACGCCGGCGGTCGCTACAGTCGCAATGCCTGAGGAAGGAACTGAATGAAGGAAAACGTGCTCGACTTGCTGATGTACCTGTTCGAGAACTATATCTACGACGAACCGGACGAGGAGCCCGACCGCGAGTCGCTCGGCGAGAGTCTCGAGGAAGCCGGCTTTTCCAGCGGCGAAATCAATCGGGCATTTGCCTGGCTCGACGGGCTCGCCGAACAGCGCAAGCTGCCCGAGCTCGGCGGTCACGAGAACAACCCCATTCGGATCTACACCGAAGACGAAAACCGGCGCCTGGACATCAACGCCCGCGGGTTCATCATGTATCTTGAGAATGCCGGGGTACTCGACCCGCTGCGCCGGGAGATGGTGATCGACCGCCTGGCCGCGCTCGAAACCGGAGAAATCGGCCTCGAGGACGTCAAGTGGGTCATCCTGATGGTGCTGTTCAACCAGCCCGGCCAGGAGGCCAACTACGCGTGGATGGAAGATTTGATGTTCGACGGCGAGGGAGAGTATCGGCATTGAGTTGCCGAGTGGAGGGAACGCAAGACGCGACCTCACTCGAGCCTTGTTCGAGTTCTCCGTAAAAAAGACATCGTGAATCGTGAGTTGGTAAAGAAAACGCCGTGATGGCAGGATGTAGCGGTTTGCGACTGATGATTCTCGATTGACGATTTACGAAATCCTGCGGCGACTTCACTTCGCCACAACGCTGCTGCCGGTTGAGCCAGAACCGACGGCACAGGTATACAAGCGCCCATGTCAAAAAATCTGCTGATTGTCGAATCGCCGGCCAAGGCGACCACCATCAACAAGTATCTGGGGCCCGACTTCAAGGTGCTGGCCTCCTACGGGCACGTGCGTGATCTGGTGCCCAAGGAGGGCGCGGTCGATCCCGAGCAGGGTTTCGCCATGCGCTACGACATCATCGAGCGCAACAAGAAGCACGTCGACCGGATCGTGGCCGAGGCAAAAAAGGCCGAGGCGATCTATCTGGCAACCGACCTTGACCGCGAAGGTGAGGCGATCTCCTGGCATATTGCCGAGATTCTCAAGCAACGCGGGGTCAACTCCGACAAACCTGTCAAGCGGGTGGTGTTCTCCGAGATCACCGAACGGGCCATCAGGCAAGCGCTTGAAACGCCTCGCGATCTGGCCGGCTCGCTGGTCGACGCGCAGCAGGCTCGCCGCGCGCTGGACTATCTGGTGGGCTTCAATCTGTCGCCGCTGTTGTGGAAGAAGGTGCGCCGCGGTCTGTCCGCGGGCCGCGTCCAGTCGCCTGCCCTGCGCATGATCGTCGAGCGCGAGGAAGAAATCGAAAAGTTCGTGGCCCGGGAGTACTGGACCATCGAGGCCGATCTGGGCCAGAACGAAGAGGATACGTTCAGCGCCAACCTGGTCAAGCTCGAAGGCAACAAGGTCGAGCAGTTCGACATCTCCAGCGAAGACCAGGCCAGCCGGCTCAAGCGTCAGATCGAACAGGCCGCCGGCGGTCACTTCACGGTCGCTCGCGTCAAGAAGAGCCAGCGCCGCCGCCGCGCCCAGCCGCCGTTCATCACCTCCACGCTGCAGCAGGAAGCCGCGCGCCGGCTGGGCTTTACCACCAGCCGCACCATGCGCATCGCCCAGCAGCTCTACGAGGGCGTGGACACCGGCGGCGGCAGCCAGGGCCTCATTACCTACATGCGTACCGACTCGGTGTCGCTGGCCGGCAGCGCCATTGGCGAAATCCGCCAGACCATCGCCTCCGAGTTCGGCGAGAAGCTGGTGCCGGAAAAGCCCAACTTCTACAAGTCCAAGTCGAAGAACGCCCAGGAAGCTCACGAAGCAATCCGCCCCACCGTGGCAAAGCTCACGCCGATCAAGCTCAAGAATCGCTTGAGCGGCGATCAGTACCGGCTCTACGAGCTGATCTGGAACCGGGCCGTGGCCAGCCAGATGATCCCGGCCGTCTACGACACGGTCAGCGCCGAATTCGACGTGGGCGACGCGACCTTTCGCGCCTCGGGATCGACCCTGATCGAGCCGGGCTTTCTCAGGGTCTATCGCGACGGCCGCGCCGAACACGACACGCGCCTGCCCGAAATCAACGAGGGCGACGAGATTCCGCTTGTTGCCGTGCGGCCCGAGCAACACTTTACCGAACCGCCGCCGCGCTATTCCGAAGCCAGCCTGGTCAAGGCGCTCGAAGACTTCGGCATCGGCCGCCCCTCGACCTATGCCTCGATCATCCACACGCTCAAGGACCGCGAGTACGTGGAGCTCGACAACCGCCGCTTCATCCCGACTTCCACTGGCCTGGTCGTGGCCAAGTTCCTGGCGCAGCACTTCGATCGCTACGTCGACTATGACTTCACCGCCCGGCTCGAGGACGAGCTCGATGCCATCTCGCGCGGTGAAAACGACTGGGTACCGCTGCTCGAGGAGTTCTGGCAGCCGTTCATCGATCGGGTCAGGGAAAAGGCCGAGACGGTCAGCCGCAAGGAGGCCCAGCAGGCGCGCGAGCTCGGCACCGACCCCAAGACCGGCAAGCCGGTCATCGTGCGCCTGGGCCGCTACGGGCCGTTTGCCCAGATCGGCGCCGCCGAAGACGACGAAAAGCCGCAGTTCGCCGGCTTGCGCCCGGGCCAGAAGATGGACAAGATCACGCTCGAAGAAGCGCTCGAGCTGTTCAAGCTGCCGCGCAACCTCGGCGAAACCGCCGAAGGCGAGCCGGTGCAGGCCAATATCGGCCGCTTTGGCCCCTACGTCCGCTACGGCCAGCGCAATTTCGTCTCGCTCAAGGAGCACGACCCCCACGAAGTCACGCTCGAGCAGGCACTGGAGCTGGTAGCCGAGCACAAGCAGCGGATGAAAGAGCGCATCATCCAGGAGTTCAGCGACGAAGGCATCCAGGTGCTCAAGGGCCGCTACGGGCCCTTCGTGACCGACGGCAAGCGCAACGCCAGCGTGCCCAAGGACCAGGAGCCAGAGAAACTGACTCTTGAGCAGTGCCGCAAGATGCTTGACGAGGCGCCGCCCAAAGGCCGCCGCGGCAAGTTCGGCAAGAAGAAGGCCGGCGGCAAGAAGACGGCCGCGAAGAAGACGTCGAAGAAAAAGTCCGCAAGGAAGAAGGCTTCGAAAAAGAAAAAGAAGAAGACCTCCGCGTAGAACGCACCCGCCCTGCCTCGCCCATCACGACGCATGATCACGACGACCTGAGATGACCTGCAGCGAAGCCAGCGTTGACGACGTCAAGCATTATCTTCTGGACCTCCAGGACCGCCTGTGCTCGGCGTTCGAGGACGGCGACGGCCAGGCGCGTTTCCACGAGGACGTCTGGGATCGCCCCGAAGGCGGCGGCGGCCGCACCCGGGTGATTCAGGACGGGGCCGTGTTCGAAAAGGGCGGCGTCAACTTCTCGCACGTCCACGGCGCAGCCCTGCCCGCGGCCGCCAGCGCGCGCCGGCCCGAGCTGGCCGGCCGCAGCTTCCAGGCGCTGGGCGTGTCGGTGGTCATGCACCCGGTCAATCCCTACGTCCCGACCAGCCACGCCAACGTGCGCCTGTTCATCGCCGAAAAACAAGACGAGCCGCCGGTATGGTGGTTCGGCGGCGGATTCGACCTGACGCCCTATTATCCGTTCGACGACGACTGTCGCTTCTGGCACCGCACCGCCCGCGAGCTGTGTGCGCCCTTCGGCGAAGAGGTCTATGCCGAACACAAGCGCTGGTGCGACGAGTATTTCCACCTTGCCCACCGCGATGAGAACCGCGGCATCGGCGGGCTGTTCTTCGACGATCTCAACGCCTGGGATTTCGACACCTGCTTCGCTTACATACGCGCCGTCGGCGACGGCTACCTGGCCGCGTATGCCCCCATTGTCGAGAAACGCAAGAGCCACGAATACGGCCAGCGGGAAATCGACTTCCAGCGCTACCGCCGGGGCCGCTACGTCGAGTTCAACCTGGTCTATGACCGCGGCACGCTGTTCGGCCTGCAGTCGGGCGGGCGCGCAGAGTCGATCCTGATGAGCCTGCCGGCGGTGGCGCACTGGCGCTATGACTGGCAGCCCGAAGCCGGCTCGCCCGAAGCCGGGCTGGGCGACTACCTTCAGGCTCGCGACTGGGTCTGAGTACCGTTTCAGCCCGAGGCGCATGCATTTCTCCGGCCGGCTTTTTGATGACGCTCGCAGCGCGCGATCGGCCGAGCGGCTGTCGGACGGCGCCGTGCTGTTCCATGGCCGCCTGCTCGATCACGCCGAAGCCATCGTCAATACGATTCGTGAAATCAACCGGGAAGCGCCCTTTCGTCACCTGTTCACGCCCGGCGGGCACCAAATGTCGGTGGAGATGACCTCCTGCGGCGAGCTGGGCTGGATGTCGGACCGGAAGGGCTATCGCTACACCGTCAGCGATCCTGAAAGCAAACGTCCCTGGCCGCCGATGCCCGAACTCCTCTCCAGGCTGGCGAGCACCGCCGCCGAAGACGCCGGTTTTACCGATTACCGGCCGGACGCCTGCCTGATCAATCGCTACCGTCCAGGCGCCAGGCTGTCGCTGCACCAGGACAAGGACGAACAGGACAAGTCTCATCCCGTGGTCTCGTTTTCGCTGGGCCTGCCGGCCACGTTCCTGTGGGGAGGGTTCAAACGCTCGGACAAACCGAAAAGGCTGCTGCTCGAACACGGCGACGTGCTGGTCTTCGGCGGCCCGGATCGCCTGCGCTACCACGGCATCGCGCCGCTGGCCGCAGGGGAGCACCCCCTGCTGGGCGGGCAGCGCATCAACCTGACCTTGCGCAAGGCCGGCTGAGTGAACACTTTTCAAAGGCCGTTAATCAACCACGAAGAACACGAAGGTAAACAGAAAAGTACTTTATTCGTGACCTTCATGCTCTTCGTGGTTCGAATGGATCCCTCGGAACAAGGCTTCAGTCCAGGTCAGCCGGGTAGGCGCCGTCTTCGCTGTGGACTTCGCGGCCGGAGACCGGCGGGTTGAATACACACACCATGCGCATGTGCGAGCCCTTGTTGGCGCGCAGGATGTGCTTGTCGTGCTGATCGAGCGCGTAGATGGTGAAGGCCTCGAGCGGATAGACCTTGCCGTCGTCGACCGTCTCGATCTCGCCCCTGCCTTCGATCAGGTAGACCGCCTCGAGGTGGTTCTTGTAGTGCATGTGCAGCTCGGCGCCTTCCTTGATGATGGTGTCGTGCACCGAATAGCCCATGCCGTCGTCCTTGAGCAGAAGGCGGCGGCTGTTCCAGCCTTCGGTATCGACATCGTCCTTCGTTCCGATGATGTCCTGCAGTTTTCTGACGATCATGACCTTTCTCCTGGTTCTTGAAGCTGAGGTTGTTCTGGTATCAAAAGAACAGTCGCGCCAGGGCGACCCCGACGCGACTGCCTGTTATCTCGCTGAAGCGGCGGTCGCCGCCTGTTGTCGGCCTCAAGCCACCGCGCGGTCGGGCGAGACGTCGCTGGCCACCTTCATCACTGCACGCTCGATGATCGACAGACCCTTTTCAAGGTCTTCGTCGGCAATCGTCAGCGGCGGCAGCAGCTTGAGCACCTGATCGTCGATGCCGGCGGTTTCGATCACCAGTCCGTGCTTGAAACACTCGGCCGAAATCTTGCCGGCCAGCTCGACGTCGTCGAAGGCAAGGCCCTGGATGAAGCCGCGGCCGCGGCGGGTCGCCCTGACCGAAACGCGCTCGGCCAGCGCGTCCAGGCGCGACTCGATGATTTCGGTCTTGCGCTCGACATCACCGGTCAGCTCGCCGTCGGTCCAGTAATCCAGTGCCTTGGTGGCCGTCACCAACGCCAGGTTATGCCCGCGGAACGTACCATTGTGTTCGCCCGGCGACCACTGGTCGTGCTCGGGCTTGAGCAGGGTGATGGCAAACGGCAGGCCAAAGCCGCTCAGCGACTTCGACAGGCAGATGATGTCGGGCTGGATGCCGGCAGCTTCGAAGCTGAAGAATGGACCGGTGCGCCCGCAACCCACCTGAATATCGTCGACAATCAGCAGCACGTCGTGGCGCTCAAGGAGCTCGGAGAGCGCCTTGAGCCACTCCATGCGCGCGACGTTGACGCCGCCTTCGGCCTGCACCGTCTCGAGAATGACGGCCGCGGGCTTGTCGATACCCGAGCCTTCGTCTTCAAGAACCCGCTCCAGCAGCTCAAGGCTGCTGTCGCTGTCCTCGCCCAGGTAGCCGTCGAAGGGCATCTGGGATGCATTGTTCAGCGGCACGCCGGCACCGGCGCGCTTGCCCGAGTTGCCGGTCACCGACAACGAACCCAGGGTCATGCCGTGGAAGCCGTTGGTGAACGAGATCACGTTCTGGCGGCCGGTGACCTTGCGCGCCAGCTTCAGGGCCGCCTCGACGGCATTGGTGCCGGTCGGCCCCGGGAACTGAACCTTGTAGTCCATTCCGCGCGGCTTGAGGATGACCTCTTCGAAACGCTCCAGGAAGCGAGCGCGGGCGGAGCTTGCCATGTCCAGGCTGTGAACGATGTGATCTTCGGCGAGATAGTCCATCAGCGCAGACTTGATCTCGGGGTTGTTGTGGCCGTAGTTGAGCACGCCGGCGCCGGCGAAGAAATCGATGTATTCGGTTCCGTCTTCGGCGATCAGGCGCGCGCCACGCGAATGCGTGAACACGGCCGGGAAGTTGCGTACATAGCTGCGCACTTCCGATTCCAGTCGATTGATGGTTTCAAGGTGATGACTCATTTTTACACTCACTAACTCAAGATTGAATTCGGTTCGAATGGCCCGATGCGAAACAGCTCTTCGGGTTCATGGCTGTCAGGGAAGTGCCCGGCCAGCATGAATTCGCTGACCTGGCACTGCACGCCGCGGTCGCGGGCGACCGAGCGAAACAGCTTCCGCGATGCCGTGTTGCCCGGCGTCACCGACGCTTCGAGCCAGCGCGCATCCGGGTTCTGCTCCAGAAACGCATCCAGCAGGCGGCGGGCCATGCCCTGCTTGCGCATGAAAGGCGCCACGCCCACCTGCCAGACAAACACCGTGTCAGGGCGCTGCGGCGGGCGGTGGCCCAGCACGAAGCCGGCCAGCTTGTCGTCGACGTCGGCGACCACGCAGGTATCGGCAAAGTCGATACAGAACAGGACGTAGAAATAAGCGGTGTTGAGTTCGAGCCCGCCCATGTCCCGCACCAGCTCGTACATGCGCCTGCCATCGGCGGGACGCGCCTTGCGAAACACCGGTTGCTGGCCCTGTGGCTGCGCCTGTTCAGGCAGCGACATTGTCTACCTCGATATCGCTGCCGCTGCAGTTGATGTCGAAGCACTCGTGGAAGATCTGCATGGCGCGCTCAACAGCATTGCAGTCGATCAGGCAGGTCACGGCATGCTCGAAGCGCATGACTTCGTGCACGGCAATGCCTTCGGCTTCAAGCTTTTTGCGCGCCAGCTCTTCGACGCGCGCCCGGCTGCCGGCCTTGTAGCCAACCGCCGAGACGCTGGCGATGGGGCCGCTGACGACGATGCCCTGATCGAACTCTTCGCGAATCGAGTTGGCCAGGCCCTGATCGTCGGCCAACTGCCCGATCGAAATCAGGTAGCGGCCCGACCGGCCCGCAGCCAGTTCCGGCACGAAGATGTCGAGGTCATCGAGACGATCGGCCAGCTTGGCGTGATCGGCCGTCTCGTCGAACTCGACCTGCAGCAGCTCGTCGTGACTGGCTATGCCAACGATGCGCGCATGCTTGAGCTCAGGCTCGGCGCGGACGATGGTTCGCCCACCGTCACCGTGCGCCTGACGACAGACGATGGTCACGCCATGCTCGATGGCGTAATCGATGGCGCGCTCGTTGAGCACGCCGGCACCGTGATGCGCCAGGGTCTTCATCTCCGCCAGGCTGATGGTGTCCAGGCGCGTGGCCTCGGGCACCTTGCGCGGATCGGCGGTGTAGACGCCGTCGACGTCGGAATAGATTTCGCAGCGGCCGGCGCCGACCGCAGCGGCCAGCGCCACGGCCGTGGTATCGGAGCCGCCGCGGCCCAGCGTGGTGATGTCGCCGCACGGGCTCTCACCCTGAAAGCCGGCCACGACCACGATCTTGCCTTCTGCCAGCATCTCGAGCATGCGCTCGGGATCCACGGTCCTGATGCAGGCGTTCATGTGGGAATCACAGGTCTTGACGCCGGCCTGGAGGCCGGTCAACGACACGGCTTCGTGACCCAGATCGTGCAGCGCCAGGCTCAGCATCGAGGCCGACGCCTGCTCCCCGGCGGCGAGCAGCATGTCCAGCTCGCGGTGCTCGGGGTTGGAGTTGAGCTTGCCGGCGCGCGCCAGCAACTGGCTGGTAGTCTTGCCACGCGCCGAGACCACGACCACAACGCCCTTGCCCGCCTCCTTGCAGCGGGAAACGCGTTCGGCCACGGCCTGAAGCTGTTCGTCTTGGGCCAGCGATGAGCCGCCATATTTCTGAACGATGATATCCATCTCTCCGGTCGTCTTCATTTGAGTGTGTTTGTTCTGTTTCAGCTCTTGCCAGGGGGAATGGGTGCCAGGGCCGAGCCTTCGTCCTTGGTGTGCAAGACATCGATGAGCGCCTCCAGCCCCTGGCTGAGCTCATCGAGCTGGTCTTCACTAAGGCGCGTGAGCGCATCGAGCAAGGCACCTTGCGCCGGCAACGGCGCGGTCGCCAGCAGCCGGGCACCTGCTTTGGTCACGAACAACTGCACCACGCGCTGATCCGGGCCCTGACGCGATCGGCGCAGCAGATCCTTGCTTTCGACCTTGTCGAGCAGGTTGCTGGCCGTGGCCGGCTTGATCGACAGCCGGCGCGCGATTTCAGACACGCTCAGACCGGGCTTGCGATCGACTTCCCAAAGCGCCCACAGTTGTGCGGCGCTGACGCCGCACTGCCGTTCCACCCAGGCCGAATGCGCCTGGACGGCCCGAACGGCCACGCGGAAATTGCGCACCACCCCCATGACACGGGGATCGTCGGGTTCGTTGATCAGCGCATCTCTGAGCGCTGTCTCGGGCGACGGCTGCGAGCCGTTAGCCACTTGATCGTTCAATTCACGGGATCTCATTTGCGGCTAATTATATGCCATAAACTAAGTTTGTGGCTAAATAGTTTGAGAAAAAGTATCTCCCGTCGAGGGAAGTCGCATTAAATGGACTTGAATCAACGGGTTATGTAAATAAATCAGGACGGCCGGAAACCGGCAAGGGAAGAAAAAAGGCGAAAAAACTCGTGCCGACGCCCTCTGAATGACCCTGCGCACGGCGTCGCCGCGGCTAAAAACGCCCGCGGGATCGACGGCTGCCCCAGTACAGAATCAGACCGAAACCGAACAGCATGCCGCCCAGATGGGCGAAATGCGCGACGCCGGCCATGGTGCCGGTCATGCCCATGAACAGCGTCAACAGCCCGTAGCCAATCACGAAATACTTGGCCTTCATGGGAATGGGCGGAATCAGGAGCATGATCGTGCTGTTGGGAAACATCATGCCGTAGGCCAGCAACAGCCCGAAGATGGCGCCGGATGCGCCGATGGTTGGATAGATATCGCCCGTCACGGCGGCAAAGGCGAGCTGGATGACGGCCGCGCCGACCATGCACACGAAGTAGTAGACCAGGAAGCGGCGGGCACCCCAGACGCGCTCGACGGGCAGGCCGAACATGTAGAGCGCGAACATATTGAAGAACAGGTGGCCGAGGCCGCCGTGCAGAAATCCGTAGCTGATCAACTGCCAGGGGGCAAAGCCGGTAGACAGGATCGTGCCATCGGCAAAGCGAACCAGATCCGGCGTCGCCAGCGGCCACAACGCAAACAGGCCGATCACTTCGCTCATCGAGCTGACCTGCACGAAATACATCAACACGGTAATGCCGAGCAGAATCATCGACATCGGCGGACCACTGCGGCGCTGGAAGGGAAACGGCTGATTCATTGCAACTCCTCGAGAATTCGTTCGATGCCTTTGCGGCCTTCGGGCGTACGCCGACCGGCCAGTTCGGCCCGCAGGGCGGCCGCGTCCTTCGCCGTCCAGCCGGGCGCCTCCTGCGACCACTGGCGCTGGATATAACGCACGATCGCGGCCACGCCTTGATCATCGATATGCCGCATCGGCGGCATGTAGCCGACATAGGTCTGACCGGCCACCTCGATTTCACCCCGCAGGCCCAGCAGGATGATCGCGCCTGGCACCTCGGGTGGCAGCGACAGCCATTCGGATCCGGCCAGCGGCGGGAAGGCCGGAGGCCGCCCCTGGCCCTGCTGGCCGTGGCAGCCCGCGCAGTAGCGGGCAAATGCCGTCTGGCCCGGGTCGTCGCCCTGGCCGGTTTGCGTAGCGTCGCCGCAGCCGACCAGCATGGCCACAACCACCAGCGCAGCGACAAGCGTCTGTTTACAATGAGCCATCGTCAACAAGCTCTCCAGGCCTCGAGTCCGTTCATGTCCATCAATACCGTCACCGTCTACGCCGCTTCCAGTCAGGCCCTGGACGCGGATTACGTCAACGCGGCCGAGCGCCTGGGCCGCACGCTCGCTTCGGCGGGACTGAATATCGTCTATGGCGGCGGCAGCACGGGCCTGATGGGCGCCATGGCCGACGGTGCCATCGCCGCGGGCGCCCGGGTTCACGGCATCATCCCCGAGTTTCTCACGCGTGTCGAGCGCGGCCATCAGGGACTGCATACCCTGGAGGTGGTTGCCAACATGCACCAGCGCAAGGCCCGCATGCTCGAAGAAGGCGACGCCGTCATCGCCCTGCCCGGTGGTTGCGGCACCTTCGAGGAGCTGTTCGAGGCGATCACGCTCAAGCGATTGGGACAGTTTCTCGGGCCGATCGTGCTGGTCAACACCGCCGGCTATTACGACAGGCTGCTCGACTTCATGGCCCACAGCGTAAGCGAGCATTTCATGAACCGCGCCCATCTGGATATGTGGCAAACCGTTGAACAGCCCGAAGACGCTGTGAAGGCCATGCGCGAGGCGCTTGCCTGGAGTGCCCGCGACGCCCTCGAATTTGCCGCCGTGCGCTCTTCGACATGAGCTCGCCGGACTATCGCAAGTCCGGTTTCGGCGCCGGCCTGCGCTGGCTGCCGGCGGCTGCCGAACTGCTGTTTTCGGACTTCGGCCCGCTTGCCGGCCTAGCCGCGCTGTGGCTGCTGGTTTCGGCCATCGCCATCATCCCGCTCGCAGGTCAACTGGCAATCATGCTGATCACGCCCCTGCTGACCGCCGGTGCGATCACGGCCTTTGCCCAGGTATCCTCCGGCCAGCGTCCCGCCCCGACCATGCTGTTCGCCGCCTGGGGCCGCCCCGAGCTTCGCAATCGGCTGCTTGGCCTGGGCGCCTTCGGCTTGCTTGGCAGTCTGGTGGCGCTGCTGATCCTGTCGGCCTGGCTGTCCGGCCAGGTTTCGCCCGAGCAGATTCAGGCCGCCCAGCAATCGCCGGACGCCATGACCGATCTGCTCGAGCAGCTTTCCTTCGGGCCCGTATTGCTGCTGCCGGTGGCCATCCTGGCCGTGGTGATGGCGGCGATGTATTTTGCCATTCCGCTGCTGATATTCCGCGGCATCCGCGTCACCGGCGCCCTGAGCACCAGCCTGCGCGCGGTGCTGGCCAACTGGTCGGCGTTCCTCGGCTTTGGTCTGGCGACGATCGGCCTGGTCCTGGCGCTGGGATTCGTGTTCGCTGTCGTCGCGATGCCGCTGAGCCTGGCGCTGGGGCCGGCCGGATCACTGATCGTCCAGGTCCTTTTCATGCTCACGGCCATGCTCATCCAGGTGCTCATGGCCGGCGCGCAGTGGGTCGCCTTCGCCAGCGTGTTCGGCGCGCCCGGCAGCGACCGCAACGCTGACGATGGCAATCAGTTGCTGGCCTGATAATTTCAGGTATCGGAGCTGTCCGCGTCTTCGTTGCCCGCTTCCGGTCGCCGCACCAGGATGCGCGCCGCAATGATACCGAGCTCGTAGAGCAGCAGTACGGGTAGCGCCAGCAAGGTCTGGGAAATCATGTCGGGCGGCGTGAGCAGCATCGCCACGGTGAACGCACCCACGATCACATAGCCGCGTATTCGGCCCAGCGCCGCGGGCGTTGTGATTCCCAGGGCAACGAGAATGATGGTGGCAACCGGCACCTGGAAGGCCAGGCCAAAGGCGATGAACAGGGTCAGCGTGAAATCCAGATAGCGATTGATGTCGGTCATCATCGCCACGCCCTCGGGCGCCATGGACGCGAAGAAAGCGAATACCACCGGAAACACCACGAAATAGGCAAACGCGCAGCCGGCGTAGAACAGCCCGACGGACATACCCAGCAACGGGCGCGCCAGACGCTGTTCATGCCGGTACAGGCCCGGTGCGACAAACGCCCAGAGCTGATAGAGCACGAGGGGCATGGCGATGAGAATGGCCAGAATCAGCACCAGCTTGAACGGCGTGAGGAAGGGCGAGGCCACGTCGATGGCGATCATGCTCGTGCCCTCGGGCAGGTGGCGAACCAGCGGACGGGCAAGCAGGCCGTAGATCTGGCGCGCAAACGGCACCAGCACGAGCACAACGAGAATGACGGCTGCAACCGCCCGCAGCAGGCGGCTGCGCAGCTCGACCAGATGATCGATCAGGGAGAGCTCGGGGTCAGTCCGCGTGTTCTTTTCGCTCATGCGGTTCCTGACCGGATGATTCGGATGGCTCGCCGGGCCGCTCGGCCTCGAGAATGCGGCGGTTGTGGTCGCGATCCATTTCTTCCTGGAATTCGGACTTCAGGCCGGCCCAGGCCTGGCGTGCCTGGCGTGTCCATCGACCCACGGTGCGCGCCACTTCGGGCAGACGCTGCGGCCCGACGACCAGCAGGGTGATCAGAGCCAGCAGCAGCAGCTCGCTGAAGCCGACGCCGCCCACCGGCTCAATGCTCCTGACTGGAGGGCGACTCGCTCCGCTTGTTGCCGCGACTGGCCTTTTCGTCGTCCGGCTTGCTTTCGCTCGACTTGCCTTGCGCTGACTTCTCGTGGCCAGGCTCGTCGTCGCTTTCGCCCACGCCCTTGCGGAACTCGCGAATGGCGCCGCCGAGATCGCTGCCGATGTTGCGGACGCGCTTGGTGCCGAAAATCAGAAGCACGATGACTAGAACGACCAGAATCTGGGGCCAGCTTATATTGCCTAACATGTGCTCAACCTCTGTGCGTGGGCGTGCATTCGGCCCGACCGGGGTAAACCAGTTTATCAGTTCCCGGCCTGCCGGCGAAGCGGCGCGGCCGCTACGGCCAGCATCAGAAGGCCCAGCATCCACAGGGCTGGCGCAGACAGCACGGGAATGGCGGCAGACTCGACCGGCGTGCCGCGATCACAGGCCAGCGGCGGTGCGATGGCAAGCGACTCGATGCCGATCAGGGCCGCGCCCGTATCGGCTGCCCGCGCGCTGGCCACGCGCTCGGCACGTCCGGTGGCCGGATCGATACGCAGCACCTGGCTGGCCAGTGATTGCGCCGTCCGGGAAGGATCGCGTCGGTCGGTGACGGCCCACAGCGTGCCGTCGGCATCGGCTGCCAGGCCGGCCTTGTTGTAGAGACCGGCCTCCTCGCCCAGGGGGCCGACGAGCTCGGCCCGCCCGGATTCGATGTCGATCCGGTATAGATTGGGTGATGCCGGCTGGTCGTCGGATGCCATTCCGCGGCCGATGCCGTAGATCTGATCGCCCAGGCTGGTCATGTCCACAATGGGCACGCCCAGATCGCCGATGCGCTCGAGCCGCCCGGTTTCGGGGTCGCCTTCGTAGAGGCTCACTCCCAGCGAGGCAGAATCGGTCGAGACCAGAAGCCGGTCGTCGCAGGTATAGGTGATGCCCGGGTCGTGGTTGCCCGAGCGCAGCCCCAGGTTGCCCGCTGACTGGCCAACGGCAATCGCATTGCCGCTGTCGGTGCCAATCCGGATCAGGGTGTTGGTATCATCATCGACGCCGTAGAGGCGCTCTTCGTCGCGAAATGCCATGCCCTCGACGAATATGAAATCAGCGATGCGTGATCGGCCGTCCAGCCGGGCCTGTCCGGTTGCCAGATCAAGCGACCACAGCGCGCCGACGCGCTCCTGGTCCGAAGCGTGATCGCGCGAATTGATCACCCAGGCCTGAGGGTTCGCCCACAGTGCGGTGCTGGCCACCATGGCGATAGCCAGAAGCACACTTCTCCAGCCAAGAGATGTGCGAGCGCGCATTGCTTGTTGTTTTCCTTATTACTCCGACACCGTCAATCATAGCAGAATTGCCCAAAAACCCCTACCACCCGCCGCCGTCAACCCCCAAGTGACACGCGGCTCAGTACAATCCAGCCAGCGTCGGTGCCATTGCTGACCCAACGGAGACAACCCCAGTGCCCAGTTCCCGCAAACCACAACAACAGCTCGTCGAGACCATCGAGGCCACGCGCAATGTCAATGCCCACCGCGAAGCCGCCCGCGCCGCCGTGCTGGTGGTCAACCTGGGCACGCCCGAGGCGCCTACTGCCCGGGCCCTGCGACCCTACCTCAAGCAGTTCCTGTCGGATCGGCGCGTCATCGAAGTGCCCAGATCAATCTGGTGGTTCATCCTCAATGGCTACATCGTGCCCTTTCGCTCGCCGAAGTCGGCCGAGGCCTATGCCCGGATATGGACCGAAGCCGGCTCACCGCTGTTGATCGACAGCCGTAAGTTGGCCGACAAGCTGCAGGCCGAACTGCAGAGCGACTTGCCACGGGTGGTGGTCAGGCTGGCGATGACCTACGGCCGCCCCGACATCGACTCGGCCATCGATCGGCTGCGGCGCGAAAACATTCAGCGCCTGCTGGTGCTGCCAATGTATCCACAGTATTCGGCCACCACCACCGCCGCAGTTTTCGACCAGGTCACCAGTTCGCTGCAGCGCCTGCGCTGGCTGCCCGAGCTTCGCTTCATCAACGACTACCACCGCGACGAGAACTGGCAGGTGGCGGTCAGCGAGTCGATCCGCCGCTTCCGACAGGCGCACGGCGAGCCCGACAAGCTGCTGTTTTCCTTCCACGGCATCCCGAAGAAGAACCTGCTCGCCGGCGATCCGTACTACTGCCAGTGCCAGCTCAGCGCGCGGCGCATCGCCGAGCGTCTTGGCCTGGGCGACGAGGAGTGGATGGTCTCCTTCCAGTCGCGCCTGGGCCGGGCCGAATGGCTCAAGCCCTACACCGACCACACGCTCGAAACGCTCGCCCGTCAGGGCGTGAAGAAGCTGCACGTCGTGTGCCCGGGCTTCTCGGTGGACTGCCTGGAAACGCTTGATGAGATCGCCATCGAAGGCCGCGAAGAGTTCATCGCCGCCGGCGGCCAGTCGCTGGAATACATCCCCTGCCTCAACGACACGCCAGCGCACGTGAAAATGCTCAGCGCACTGTGTCGTCAGCACGGCCAGGGCTGGCCGGAGTTCGCCGGCGGCCGGGACGCGGGCGAATCGGAGCTGGCCGCTCGCGTCGAGCGTTCGGCGCAGGCGGCCGAGCGACTTGGCCTCGACTAGCCGGATTACCCTGCTGAGGGCTGCGGCCACCCTGGCGCTGGCCGGCGCTCCACTGTACTGGTTCCAGGGGCGTATGGTGCGCCGCGCAACGCCGCGCCTGGACGAAGCCCCCGGCAATCGCGCGGGTGTCGCGCCCGGGCCGGATCCCGCCCTGCGCATCGTCGGCCTGGGGGAATCCCCGATGGCCGCGGTCGGGCTGGCAGACCAGGTCGATGGCCTTGTCCCCCGAGTGGCCGCAAAGCTGTCGGCTGCCTGCGGCCGCAGCGTTGAATGGCGCACGGCCGCCCGAAGCGGCGCCACCGCCCGCGTCGCCCGCAAGACACTGCTGATGGAGTTGCCCGCCAGCCGCGCGGATCTGGTCATCGTGGCACTCGGCGTCAACGACTGCCTGGCCATGACTTCGACGCGGCAGTGGCGCCAGGAGCTCAAACAACTCGCCAGCGCCATCGGCAGCCGGCTCGCGCCCGAGACCATCGTCTTTACCGGCGTTGCGCCGATGCAACACTTTCCGGCCCTGCCACCTCCCCTGGCCACGATGCTGGGCCTGCGCGCGAAGCTGCTCGATGCGCTGCTCGAGCAGTTCACCGAATCCAGCGCGGCCTTCGTTCATGTACCCATGAGTTTCGCCGCTCACCCCGAAGGGCTGTTCTGCCGCGACGGCTTCCACCCCAACGGAAGCGCCCATCGGCTGTGGGCCGATCAGGTCGCTGATATTGTTGCCAGCTTGCGGTAGCGTCGATTTCGTACGCTCGATCGCGCCGAATTGCCACCCCCTCCGCCATGCGCTTTGTGGCAGGCTGTAGGCCGAAATGTTGATTTGTCGCCCGAAAGTTCGCCGATGACCACCGCCGCCAGAATGGACGCCCCCCGATCCGCCGAAGAATTGCTGCGCCAGGTTTTCGGCTACAGCGTATTCCGCGGCCGCCAGCGTGAGATCATCGATCACGTCGCCAGCGGCGGCCATGCCCTGGTGCTGATGCCCACCGGCGGCGGCAAGTCACTGTGCTATCAGATCCCGGCGTTGATGAACCCGGGCACGACCATCGTTGTGTCGCCCCTGATCGCGCTGATGCGCGACCAGGTCGAGACGCTGACGCACAACGGCGTGGCCGCGGCCGTGCTCAACTCCTCGCTGGATGCCGAATCCCGGCGCCGGACGGAGCAGGATCTGCTCGCCGGCCGCCTCGATCTGCTCTATATCGCGCCCGAGCGTTTGCTGCGCGAGGCGACCCTGGCTTTGCTTGCCAGGAGCCGAATCAACCTGTTCGCCATCGACGAGGCGCACTGCGTGTCCCAGTGGGGGCACGATTTCCGCCCCGAATACCTCAAGCTCGGCGTATTGGCCGAGCGCTTCGGCCAGGTCCCGCGCATCGCGCTGACGGCCACGGCCGACGGGCGCACCCGCGACGAGATCCTTGGCCGGCTGCTGGGCGCCGATGCGCGGGTGTTCGTCGACAGCTTCGACCGGCCCAATATCCGCTATTCAGTCGGGATCAAGCGCAACGCCCGGCAGCAGTTGCTGTCGTTCATCCGCCGCCGGCACCCCGGGCAGTCGGGTATTGTCTACTGCTTCTCGCGGCGCAAGTCGGAAGAGACCGCGCGCTGGCTGGCCGAACAGGGGCTCGACGCCATCGCCTATCACGCCGGCATGGAATCCGGTGATCGCCAGGCCGCCCAGGACCGCTTCATCAACGAAGAGGGCCTGATCATCTGCGCCACGATCGCCTTCGGCATGGGCATCGACAAGCCCGACGTGCGCTTCGTCGCCCACCTGGATCTGCCCAAGAGCATCGAGTCCTACTACCAGGAAACCGGCCGGGCCGGCCGCGACGGCCTGCCGGCCGATGCCTGGATGGTCTACAGCCTGTCCGACCTTGTCCGTATCCGCCAGCTACTGGAGCAGTCGAGCGCCGGCGACGAGCAGAAAAGACTCGAGCGCGAGCGCCTCGAGGCCCTGCTGGCCTACTGCGAGCACGCCGGCTGTCGGCGCCCGACCCTGCTGGGCTACTTCGGCGAGAATCATTCCGGCGACTGCGGCCACTGCGACAACTGCCTCAACCCGCCCGAAACCTGGGACGCGACCGAGGCCGCGCGCATGGCGCTCTCGTGCGTGTACCGAACCGGCCAGCGCTTCGGCGCCGGCCATATCGTCGACGTGCTTACCGGAAAGAGCACCGAGCGCATCGAACGACTCGGCCACGACCGGCTCAGCACCTGGGGCATCGGCCGCGAGACCGACCGCAACACCTGGCACTCGGTCGTGCGGCAGTTGCTGGCCGCCGGCCACCTGGTGCCCGACCCGGAAGGCCACGGCGGCCTGCGCCTGGGCCCTGACTGCCGCTCGCTGCTGCGCGGCGAGACCGGAATCGAGATGCGGCGCGACGCGGTGCCGTCCAGCCGCAAGAGCCAGTCGAAGAAACCGGCCGTCGAAATCGATACCGAATCACCGCTGTGGCAGGCGCTCAGACGGTGGCGCCTGGCCACGGCCCGCAGCGAGGAAGTGCCGCCCTACGTGATCTTCCACGATGCCACCCTGGCGGCCATCGTCGAGTCGCGCCCCAAGACGCTTGAGGAACTGGCCGCCATCAGCGGGGTGGGCGAGCACAAGCTGGCGCGCTATGGCGAGGCGGTCATCGAAACGCTCGCAGACGCTGACCAGACTTCAGCCGCCGAGCCCGAATAGCACGACAAGCGGTGCGAACAGCACCATCAAGACGAACACGCTGCCGATGAGGACCAGCAAGGTCCTGACAGGATGCCGGCGCACGGTCGACATCAGCGTCTCGGCCTGCCCGCGCGCGCGGGCAGCCTGCCAGTCGGCGCGGAACCGGCTGGCGCGTTCGGCCTGGTATTCGTCCATCAGCTCCCGGGCGCGGGCGTAGTCGTCGGGATCCCTCAGCCAGATTCCCCCGGCGGTGATACCCAGCGGCCCCGGCGGCGTGTCGTAGCATTCGATGCCGTGCTCGGCCATGAGCGCGCGCACTTCTTCGATCTCGTCGTCGGGAACATTGCGCAGATTGAGCAGGAGTCTGGGCAAGGCTTGAGTCACCAGGCAGCGGGGCGGGGACCGATTGTAACGACAAAAGCGCCATACTGCGTATAATCGATGATCCGTCCGCCAGGTTCAGGGAGCCCTGCGGGCACACCTACAAAGGGAGTCTGCCATGTCCGAACTCACCCGGTTACTCAAGCAGCTAGGCCAGGATGCGAAGCTGCACGATCAATACCTTGCCGACCCCGAAGCGGTCATGAGGAAGCGAGGCCTTGATAAGGCCGAAATCCAGGCCATGCTCGACAAGGACGTCGACAGGCTGCGAAAGCTCAGCGGACTGGAGGATCTGAAATCCAACAGTACCGTCAAGGCGTGCAGCTGACTGATCCATCCTGCCCTTGCCTGCCGGGTCGCTTTGCAATCCGGTCATTACTGACAACGCTGTCGCTTCTTCTGGCTGGTCTGGTCTTTGCGCAGTCACAACCCGACGTGACTGTCGAGCAGCAGCTTGCGCTCGCGCACGAACTGAGCGTGACCGCCCCCTGGAGCGAATCCGAGGCCGTGCTCGATCAGATCGAGCACAGGTTGACCGCGGCCACCCCGGTGCAACGCGCCGAGTTCTGGCTTATCCGCGCGCGCAATCAGACTCTGGCGGGCAACCTCGAGACCTCGCTGGAGCAGCTCGATGTCCTGTTCGAAAAGCCATTGACTGTCCGGCAAAGAGTGCGAGCGCATGCCCTTGCAGCGACCGCGGCCATGCTGCTGCGGCGCTGGGAAGAGACGTTCGGCCACCTCAGCCGGGCGCTGGAACTTGCCGACGAACTCGAGCTGGAGGAATCGGCCGTAGTGCCCTTCAGCCTGGCCGCCTACGTCTACGCCATGATCGGGGAAACGGGCCAGGCCATCGACTACGGCCAGCGCGGTGTCGCTATCGCCAGGCAGTACGGCAGCGCGCGCGACGTGTGCATTGACCAGGGGCGGCTGGCCTACGTTTACAAGGTAGCTCACCAGTTCGAGCTGGCGCGCCGCAATTACGACCAGGCGCTTTCCAAATGCCTGGCGGCAGATGATGACCTGGTTACCGGCTCGATCGAAAGCGGGCTGGCGGATCTGTTGCGAGCCATTGGCCACACGCGCGAAGCGGAAGTGCTGTTCGAGCGGGCAATCGCACGATTGAAGACGACCAACTGGCGGTTCGGCCTGGCCGAAGCGCAACTTTACAAGGCTCGCCTCAACTGGGAACAGGGCAAGCATGAACAGGTCGAAATCCTGCTCGAAAAGGCACTTCCACCGATGGAGCAGGACCAGGCCTGGGACTACGTGGCCGAAGCGCACGAAATGCTGAGCAATATCGAAAACAACCGCGGCAACCATGTTGAGGCCCTCAAGCACATGCGCCAGCAACTGAGCGCACGCGAGCGCTTTCTCGACCTCGAGCGGGCTCGCCAGCTTGCCAATCTGCAGGTCGCCTTCGACATGCGCTCGCGCGAGCAGGAGCTGGCCCTGTTGCGCGAGCAGCGCCGGGTGGCCGACCTCCAATCGGAGTCGAGACGCAACCGCGATCGACTGCGTTGGCTGATCTACGTATTCGCCGCGTTTCTGTTTCTGGTGCTCGTGCTGCTGCTCTTGCACGTGCTGCGCGACCGGCGGCATTTCCGCCGCCTGGCTGGTCTGGACGGCCTGACGGGCCTGAGCAACCACACGCGCTTTTTCGACTCGGCGCGCATGATGATTGACGAAGCTGGCCAGACCGGGCGCTCGATAGTGCTGATCATCGGCGACATCGACTACTTCAAGCGCGTAAACGACGAGTTTGGCCATATTGCCGGCGACAAGGCCTTGAGAAAAGTGGCACAGGCGCTGCGCGAGAGTTTCCCGAAGGCCAGCGCCATCGGGCGCATCGGCGGCGAGGAGTTCGCGATCTGTCTGCCGGATGAATCCATCGACAGCGTGATGCCGCGTCTCGATTCCGTTCGCAGCGCACTGGCGGGCATCGACTACGGCGGCAACGGCAAGCCGCTGACGATGAGCTTTGGTGTCGCCGAGCTCAAACCCGATGAGGCGCTGGAAGACGTTCGCATTCGAACCGACGAGGCGCTCTATCGCGCCAAGCGCCGCGGCCGCAACCTGATTGTCGCGGCTGACTGATCCCGGCAATAACAATCCGGCTTGATGACCGACAGGAAAAGACTCATGTCCAGCGCAAACGGCAGCCTCGTCGTTGTTGGCACCGGCATTCAGGCGCCTCGCCACACCAGCATCAGAAGCGAATCCGAGATCCGCCTTGCCGATCTTGTCTACTATCTGGCCGACAGCCTCGCATCGCAGTGGATAACCGACCTCAGGCCCGATGCAATCAGCTTGCAGGGCCATTACGGAGAGAACAAGGACAGGCGCCAGACGTATCGGGAAATGACCGATGTCATCGTCACCGCCACAAGGGCGGGAAGCCGCGTCTGCCTGGTGCTCTACGGCCACCCCGGCGTGTTTGCCCAGGTCTCGCATGCCGCCATCGCCCTACTCCGGGCGGAAGGCTTCGATACCAGAATGGAACCCGGGATCTCGGCCGAGGCCTGCCTTTACGCCGACCTGGAGCTGGATCCTGGCGACTGCGGCGTTCAAAGCTTCGAGGCGACGCGTTTTCTGGCCTGGCAGCACACGCTCGACCCGGCCGCGCTGGTGCTGCTCTGGCAGGTGGCGCTGGCGGGCAACCTGGCCTGTATCGGCTTCGAGCCCGACCCGGCCAGGCTGCAGGTGCTGGTCGACAAGCTCTCGCGCTGGTACCGCCTCGACACCCCGGTCATCCTGTACGAAGCGGCACAACTGCCGATCGAGGATTTCCGCGCCCAGCGCATGGCCCTGGCCGACTTGCCCGCGGCCCGCTACAGGGAATACACCACCCTGGTCATTCCGCCAGCCCGGGAGGCCGCTCGAGACGCGCAATCGATCAAGGCGCTTGCGGCGCTGGACTGAGCGGCCAGCCAGGCGCCGCCCGACCAGCGATCGCAAAGACGATGTCAACCGATTAGAATGCCTTGAGGACGGGAGGGTTTTTCCATGGATACACTCAAGCAATTTCTCCAGGATCTGGGCCGCGACGCAAAACTGGCTGCGGAATACGAAAGCAATCCGGACGATGTGATGAAACGCCGCGGGCTGTCCGCACAAGCCCGCGAAGCGATCAAACGCAAGGACGTCGATTCCGTGCGGCGACTGTCGGGGCTGAGCAAGGTGCACCTGACCAACAGCACGATCAAGTCACACGACTGATCAAACGCTCTTGTCCCGCCCATTCCCGATCCGATCGCCGCGCATACTTGTCCTGATAGTCGTTGTGCTCGCCTGTTCGGGCAACGCACAGAACACGGACGACGAGCTTTCACAGGCAATAGAACACGCCCGGCACCTGAGCGTCACCAGCGCCGTTCCCGCCTCTGAACCGGCAATCGACGCCTTGATGGCGCGCCTGGACGAAGCCACGCCCCGGCAGCGCGTGGAAATCCGGCTGCTTCACATCCGAAACCGCGCGCTGCAGGGCGATTACACCGGAGCGATCGAAAACATCCGGTCACTGCTCGAATCCAGCCTTGATGACGACCAGCGGCTGCATGCCCTTCGGCTCGCGGCCAACCTCGGAATCAATGTCGGGCAGTACGAGTGGGGATTTGCCCGGCTCAAGGCGGCACTGGCCCTGATTCCCGAAAGCGGCGAGCTGGCCGAAAAGTCGCGCATTCTCAGCCTGGCCGGCTTCGTGCACAGTCTCATTGGCGATCATGAACGCGCCGTCCAGTATGCAACCCGGGCGGCCGCTATCGCCCGGGATACCGGCATGGTTTCCGAGCGCTGCTCGGCCGGCCAGCGTCTGACGGTCGCCTACCGCTATGCCGGTCAGCTTGAACAAGCCGAGGCGACGGCCCGAGCCGCGCTCGAAGACTGCCGCCGGGCCAACGACCAGGTCTATCTGGGCACTGTCGAACTGGAACTGGCCCATCTGGCGCTGGAGGAAGGCCAGCTCGACATTGCGCAAGTCCATACCGATCAGGGTCTCGCTCGACTGCGCGAAGCCGTCTGGGTCGACGGTATCCTCACCGGAGAGCATCTCCAGGCCAGGCTCGCTGCGGCAAGGGGCGAGCACCGCCGCGCGATCGAGCTGGCCGAAAGCCTGATAGAACAGACCGGTGAGCGCGAACTGTGGGAGCGCAAGGCCGCCCTGCACCGGCTGGTGGCCAATCAGCAGGCCGAGCTGGGTGAGCACGCCGAATCCTACCGCCACATGGTGGCGCACAGCGAGGCTCGCCGGCGGTTTTTCGATCAGGACCGCGTGCGCCGCCTCGCCATCCTCGAGGTCGAATTCGACGTCAAGCGTCACGCCCAGGAACTCGAGCTGCTCCGGGAACAGAAACGCGTTTCCGAACTCGAAGCCCAGACCCGGAGTCAACAGGCGCGAGTGCGCTGGCTGGCGGCAGGCTTTGCAGTTTTCCTGTTCGCCGTGCTGGTCATGGTGCTGATTCACGTGTTGCGCGAGCGGCGTCACTTCAGACGCCTGTCGCAAATCGACGGGCTCACGGGGGTCAGCAACCACACGCGCTTTTTCGACATCGCTCGCATGCTGGTCGAGGAATCCCACCGCAGCGGCAGCTCACTGGTGCTGGCGCTGGGCGATATCGACCACTTCAAGCAGGTCAACGACGAGCATGGCCATATTGCCGGCGATCGAGCGCTGCAAAAGGTGGCGCGCGTGCTGCGTGAGAACTTTCCGGGCCTGGGCCAGGTCGGGCGTATCGGCGGCGAGGAGTTTGCCGTCTGCCTGCCGGAGGCACGGATCGACCGGGTCATGCAGCAGCTCGATCAGGTACGTCACCAGCTTGCCCGAATCGACTACGGCGGCAACGGCAAACCACTGAGCATGAGCTTCGGCGTCGCTGCACTGACTGCCAACGAGCCGCTCGAAGACCTGCGGCGGCGCGCGGATGAGGCGCTCTACCGCGCCAAGCGAAGCGGGCGTAACAGCATCGTTGCGGCCGAAGCTGACAACACCGACGACTGAACCGAAACCTGGGCCGACGTCTCAGTCCCGCTCGCTTTGTGCCTGCGCTTCCTCGGCCAGGATGGTCTCGCCCGAGCCGAAGGGCATCGGCGCCTGGGCGCCCAGCCAGGCCAGCACGGCATAGGCCGCGGCATTCTGCGCCAGGGCCTCAGGGTCGATCTTGTCGAGCGTGTCGTTGGGGTTGTGGTGTAAATCGAAGTAATCGCTGCCGTCCTGGTGAAGGTCGACCGCAGCCACACCCAGCGCAAGGGCGGGCGAGAAGTCGGGTCCGCCCGAGGCCTGGCGGCGCCCCATTTCGATGCCCAGCGGCGCCAGTTCGGCCTGGATGGCCTCGACCATCGGCCAGGCCGCTTCCTGCACCCGCGCGCTGATGGCGTAAATCTCACCGGCGCCGAAATCGGATTCGGCGACGAGCTGGTAGTTTCCGATCTCTTCCTCGCGGGCCTTCGCCCAGGCCTTGCCGCCCCACAGGCCGATTTCTTCGGCGGCAAAGAAAATTACCCGAATCGAGCGGTCGGGCCGCGCGTCGGCGGCCATGATCAACCGCGCGGCTTCGGTAACGATGGCGATACCGGCACCATCGTCGATCGCGCCGACACCCACGTCCCAGGAATCCAGGTGGGCGCCAATCGCCACGATTTCCTCAGGCTTGTCGGTGCCGGTGATCTCGGCAAAGACATTCCGGGAGGTGTAGGAGTCGATCGTCTGAGCCTCGACTTCGATGTGCAAACGAACGGGCTCGTCGCCGGCCACCAGGCGCTCGAGCAGATCAGCGTCGGGATTGGAGATGGCGAGTGCCGGCACCATCGCCACCGCCGGGTCGAAGCGCTGCATGCCGGTATGGGCAAACCGGTTGTCAGAGGTTCCGATCGATCGGATGACCAGGGCCTTGCCGCCCTTTTCGGCGACCACCCGGGCCCCACCTGAGCGCGCGCCCACCGCCGGACCATAGCCGGCGCCCGAGCGGGTGCGCTCCATGCGGTTGCGGATGAACACGATGCGATCGGCGACTGCGGCCGGATCAGCCGCTTTCAGCGCGGCCAGATCGTCGAACATCACCACCTCTGCCTCGATGCCGCCTTCGGGCGTGGCCGGCGAAAACCCCAGCGCCAGGCTGACCAGCTCGTGGGACGCGGGCGAAACGACTTGAGTGCGCTCGAAGCCGCGTTGCCAGGTCGGGAAGGTGGCCGGTTCCGTCCATACCCGGTCGAAGTCCATGCCTTCGAGCAGCTCCACGGCCCACGCCACGGCCCGGGCGTCGGCCTCGCTGCCGGCCATGCGCGCGCCGATGCGCGTCGTCAGGTCGGCAACGATCTGGTAGCCGCCGTCGCCGGCCAGCGCCCGCTCGCGCAGCTCTCGAGCCACGGCCAGGTCTTCGTCGGAAAAGGTTTCGGCGGCCAGCGGGCCGGCCAGCAGCAGTGCTGCGGCCATGCAAAGCATGCGTTTCACTTCAACAACTCTCCTTGTGGTCAGTCAGCGGCAGTCGCCGAGACCCGATTCGAACATCCGAATTTCAGTCATTCGAGTTTGTCTGGTATCTGGTGATCCGGATTTGCAAATTCAGAAAGCATCGGTTCGAGATGCTCGAGCGCACGCACATAGACCCGGCGCTTGAACGGAATCACATGCCGCACCGGATACCAGAAATCGACCCAGCGATAGCGGTCGAATTCGGGCTTGTCCGTCGCCTCCAGGTCAACGGCATCGTCGCTGGCGAGCAGGCGAAGCAGAAACCAGACCTGCTTCTGCCCGATACACACCGGCCTTTGATGGCGCCGCCGGTAGCGCCTGGGCAGGCGATAGCGCAGCCAGCCCGGCGTCTGCCCGAGCAGCTCGACGTGATCGGGCAACAGCCCGGTTTCCTCGCCGAGCTCCCGGTACATCGCCTCGACGGGCGTCTCATCGGTGTTCATGCCGCCCTGCGGGAACTGCCAGCCATCCTTGCCGGCACGGCGCGCCCAGAAAACGCGCCCGTCCTCCCGAGCCAGCACAATACCCACATTGGGTCTGAAACCGTCCGGATCGATCATGGTGATGGTCCGCGCGGCCGGCTATCATACCGGGCCGCGAAAGTATTCAACTGCCCCGAATGGTAATCAATTCATGGCGCATGCACCAGTGACGAAAAAATTGATTGCCTGGACAGCGCTGCTGGCTCTGCCGCCGACGGCCCTCCTGCTGGCCGCAAGCTGGGGCAGCAGCGGCTGGACCTGGCCTATCGGAGCCGACGCGGCCATGCAGCGCGTCATCGGCGAGCTGCGCATTCCCCGGGCGATTGCGGCGCTGGTTACCGGCGCCCTGCTTGCCCAGGCCGGCTGCCTGATGCAGGTTCTGCTGCGCAACCCGCTGGCCGACCCGTACGTTCTCGGGCTGTCGGGCGGGGCGGCGGCCTTTGCCCTGATCGGGATGAGCTTCGGCCTGAGCTTCCTGCCGGTGCCGCTGCTCGCTTTCGCCGGATCGCTGCTGACCATGATCATCGTGTTCGTGCTCGCGCGCGGGCGCGGCGCCTGGAGCACCACGCGCGTGCTGCTGACCGGCGTGGTCGTCGCGGCCGGCTGGGGCGCGGTCATCTCGCTGATTCTGGCCACCGGGCCGGACGGCAGCCTGCGCTCGATGCTCTACTGGCTGATGGGAGATCTGAGCTATACCAGTCTGTCGGCCTGGTGGCTCGTGCCGCTGGCTGCCGGTGTCGGCTTGCTGTGGCTGCGCGCGCGCAGCCTCAACGTGCTTGCCGGCGGCGAGCTGCAGGCCGCCCTGCTGGGCGAGTCGGCGCGCGCGCGCTTCTGGGAAATCTACGTGGCCGCCTCGCTGCTCACCGCGCTGGCGGTGTCCCTGGCCGGCGCAATCGGCTTTGTCGGCCTGATCGTGCCGCACCTGATGCGCCTGCTCGTCGGTGCCGACCACCGCGTGCTGCTGCCGGCCTCGGCCCTGTTCGGCGGCGGCTTTCTGATGCTGGCCGACACCGCCGCGCGCAGCCTGCTCGGCCCGCGCCAGCTTCCGGTGGGCGTTCTGACCGCGCTGATCGGCGTGCCGCTGTTTCTGCTGCTGCTCTATCGTGCCGCAAGGATCAGATAGTCGTGATTCCCGCAATCGACAGCCCGCTGATCATCGAGGACCTTGATGTGCGCATCGGCACGGTCAACGTCGTGCGCAACCTCAACCTGGCCATCGGGCGCGGCGAATTCTGGGGCCTGCTGGGCCCCAACGGGGTTGGCAAGACCACGCTGCTCAAGACCTTTGCTGGCGTGTTCGAGCCAGAACGCGGCGGCATCCGGCTCGACGGGCAGCGCCTGAACCAGCGCCGCAGGCGCGATATCGCCCGCCGCCTGGGCATGCTGCCGCAGCATACCCACTACGCCTTCGATGCAACCTGCCTGGAAACGGCGCTGGTGGGTCGCCACCCGCACATCAAGCCCTGGGCGCGCGAGACCCGGGCGGACCGGGAGCGCGCGCGCGATGCCCTGGCCGATCTGGAAATGCTCGAGCTGGCCAGGCGTAGCTGCATGGATCTGTCCGGCGGGGAGTCCAGGCGCCTGGCACTGGCCACCCTGCTGGTACAGGATCCGCAGGTGATGCTGCTCGACGAACCCACCAACCACCTAGACCCGGCCAACCAGGTGACCATTCTCAACGTGCTGCATCGCCAGGTGGCCGAGGCGCGCAAGACGGCGGTGATGGCGCTGCACGAAGTCAACCTGGCGACCTGCTACTGCTCGCACGTGCTGCTGCTCTACGGCGACGGCGAGTGGGATGCCGGCCCCGCCCGGAAGCTGCTCACCGCCGAGAATCTCTCGCGCCTGTACCGCTGCCGCGTTCGCCTGGTCGACGACGGCCGCCAGCGCGTTTTCGCCGTCGCCGGCGGCCTGGACCCGCAACCACCGCAGACCCCTGATCCCTGAATCCTAACTTTCCCGAATCTCGACGCGCTGCCCGTCGCGCAGGCGCTCGTTGCCCCGCACCACGACCCGGTCGCCGGCCTGAACCGGCCCGGCGACTTCGATCCACTCGCCCTGGCCGATGCCGGCCGACACCGTGGCGCGCCGCGCCGTGCCGTCTTCCTCGATGACGAAGACCGCCGTGCCCGAACCGCGCAGCACCAGGGCGTCGCGCGGCACCGCCAGCACTTCGCGCAGCTCGGCGGCCGGAATGGTCACGCGGGCGGTCTGGCCCACCGGCAGCGGCCGCTTGATGTCCAGGCGCAGCTCGAACACGTGCAGATCTTCGTTGCCTACGCTGACGACGGTTCTGAGCGGGGCCTCGAAGACCTCGCTGCCGGTGTCGACCGTGAGCTCGTCGCCCGGCTGCACGAAGCGAAAGTAGCGCAGCGGCGCACGCGCCACCACTTCCAGGTGATCCGGGTCGACCAGGCGCAGCACAAGGGTGCCCACGCCCACGCGCTCGCCAGCCCGGGCGACGCGCTCGACCACCACGCCCGGAAAAGGGGCACGGATGCGGGCGCGTTCGATCTGATCCTCGAGCTGGGCCAGGCGGGCACGCGCCACGTCCAGATCGCTGCTGGCCATATCGCGCTCGGAGCGGGTCTGGTCGATCTGGCTGACCGCCGCCAGGTTGGTCTCGGCCAGGCGCCGGACGCGACCAAGCTCGGCGTCGAGAAACTGCAGGCGTGCATCGCCGCGGGCGATCTCGGCTTCCAGCTCGGCGACGCGAAGCTGCAAGGTGGTGTCTTCGATGCGGGCAACCACGTCGCCCTCGGCCACGCGCGTACCGACATCAGCCACCGCGACCAGGCGGCCCTCGATTTCGGCCGACAGGCCGGCATCCGAGCGCGACAGCACGGTGCCGGCTACCTGCAGGGTCGGCGCCATCTCACGCTGCTGGGCCGATATCACCTCCACGGTCGGCGCGGCGCCGAATTGGGCCCAGGTTGTTCCGGTCAACATCAGTGCGGCCAGCGCCACGATCGATACTCTCATTCCATGTCCCTTTTTCATGCCGGCACCACCCTGCCTCGAGCGGCGACGTATTGGTCTTCATTGGTCCTCAGAAGCGAGGGCAGCAGCACCAGGGTAAACAGGGTGCTGACCGCCATGCCGCCGACGATCACCGCGGCCAGGCCGCGGTACAGCTCCGTGCCCGCGCCGGGCAGCACCAGCAGCGGCAGCATGCCGAACACGCTGGTGGTGGTGCTCATCAAGATCGGGCGCAGGCGCAGGCGCACGGCGGTTTCCACCGCCTCGCGCCGGCTCAGGCCCTCTTCGCGCTCGCCGTCGCGGGCGCGATAGACCAGCAGGATGGCGTTGTTGACCACCAGGCCAAGCAGGATGACGAAGCCGATCATGGTCAGCATGTCCATTGCCTGCCCGGTCAGCCAGCCGGTGATGCGCAGCGCGACGATGCCGCCTACGGTCGCCATCGGAATGGTCATGAGCACCAGCAGCGAATCCTTGAACGAGCGAAACAGCGCCGAGATCAGCAGGTAGAGAATCACGATCGCCAGCACGAAGCTGCCGGCCAGGTTCGACAGGGTCTCGTCGAGTGCCTCGGCCGTGCCGCGGTAGGTGATGACCCCATCAGGCGGCAATGCTTCGCGGATGGCCGGCTCGACCTCTTCCTGCAGAAAGGCCAGCGCCGTCTCCATCGGAATGCCCGAAGGCGGGGTGACCTGCAGCGATAGGGTGCGGCGCCGGTCGACGCGGCGGATCTGGTTGGGACCAGCGGTGCGCTCGAGATCGGTCAGCTCGCCGAGCGTGGCGATGCTGCCCGAGGGCGTGGCCAGCGGCATGCTCATCAGCTCTTCCGGCGTGACCCACTCCTCGCCGCGCAGAATCACGTCCAGGCGGCGGTCACCGTCGAAGTAGTCGCCCAGAAAGGCGCCGTTGCCAAAGGCGCGGATCAGGGTGGCGACATCACCGCGGGTCCAGCCCAGCTCGGCGATGCGGCGATCGTCGGGCATGAGGCGCAGCTCCGGTTCGGCCAGTTCCAGGCCGGGCTGCGGGCGGAGGTTCGCTTCGGGCATTTTCTGCTGGATCAGGCCGAAAGCGGTTCGTCCCGCCTCGAGCAGTTCTTCGACATCGGCCGCCTGCAGGTCGATGTCGATCCGGCGACTGCCGCGGCCGCCGAAAATGGGCGATCGGCTGGCACGCCCGAAGGTGTCGGGAAAGCCGGTGAGAATCTCGTTGTTGACGACGGCCAGAAGCTCGTCGACCCGGGCCTCGTCGGCGGCTCGCATGCCCAGAAAGGCACCGGTTCCAAAAAAGCCGAGAAAGGTGTTGGCAATTCCAGGCTCCTTGCCGCCGTTGATGTAGGGAATCAGACGCTCGTTGAGCGGCTCGATGAGCTCAGCAGCGGCGGTGTCCGGCCCCATGCCCGAAGGCGTTTGCAGAAAGCCGGAAATGAAGTTGCGCTTGCCCTCGGGCAGGTAGTCGGCCGGCGGCACGAGCAGCGCCCCGATCACGATGGGGATGATGGTCAGCCCGGCGATCCAGCCCCAACGCCGGCGGCGGGTATCGGTCAGCGTCATCACGAAGTCGCTCGCGCGGCGCCACCAGTGGCCGTGCCGGTCCTCGAGCCGGGCATCGCCGAGCAGGCGGTAGCTGGCCGTGGGCAACACGACGATGGCCACCAGCAAGGAGCAGATGATGGCCGCCGAAATCACCACCGCCAGGTCGGCGAACAGCTGGCCGGCCTCGTCCTGCAGGAACATCACGGGCAGGAAGATGGCCACCGTGGTGGCGGTGGAGGCCAGCAGCGCGCCCCAGACCTGGCCGGTGCCGCGGTCGGCGGCCTCGAGCGGATCGCGGCCCTGCTCGCGCTGGCGCACGATGTTCTCGAGCACCACGATGGCGGCATCGAGCACCATGCCGGTAGCAAAGGCCAGGCCGGCCAGGGAAATGACGTTGAGGGTGCGGCCTACGCCGTCGAGCACGAGGAAAGCGAAACACAGGCACAGCGGAATGGCCAGCGCCACCATCAGCGTGGCGCGCAGCTTGCGGAAGAACCACCACAGCACCAGCACCGCCAGGCTCATGCCGGCGAGCAGGTTGGTCACGACCATGCCCACCGACTGACGAATGTAGACGGTATCGTCGCTGACCTGTTCGATTTCCAGGCCGGCCGGACCAAGATGGCTGTCGCGCAATTCGTCGACGGTTGCCTGAATATCGGCCATCACATCGAGCACGTTGACGCCCGGCTCGGCAATCACGTTCATCGCGATCGACGGCCCGCCGTTCTGGGTCATCACGCCCGAAGAGTCGCGCATGATGCGCTCGACCCGGGCGATGTCGCGCAGATACACCGGCCGACCCTGACGCCAGTCGAGCACCAGATCTTCCAGATCGGCGATCTCGTACTGGCCGGCAAAACGCAGGGTGTACTGGCGCCGACCGACCTCCTGGAAGCCGCCGGAGACGTCGGCGTTCTGCCCCAGACGCTGGCCGATGCGGGTCAGATCGATGCCGATACTGGCTGCCTGATAGGGGTCGAAGGTGATGCGCACCTCGAAGGGCCGCCCGCCGCGCGGGTTGGCCGAGGATACGCCGGGAATGCGCTCGAGGCGCTCCTTGACGATCTCGTCGACGAAGTCCTGGTACTCGATGATCGGCCGGCTGTTGCCCGGCATCGGCGTGATGGCGAACCAGGCGACGGTGTCGCCGAAACTGTCGCTACCCACGCGCACGGTCGGCTCGGTGACATCGGCCGGGTAGCGCGGCACCTGGTTCAAGCGGTTGATGACCTCGATGAGCGCGCGGTTGAGGTCGGCGCCGACGTCGAACTCCAGGTTGATCGAGCCTCTTCCCTGGCTGGCCGTGGCCGTCATGCGCTTGAGGCCGGGCACGTCGCGCAGCTGGTTTTCCTGCGGCTCGATGATCTCGGATTCAACCTCCGAGGGCGCGGCCGCGCGCCAGCCGGTCGAGATCGAAATCGTCGGCCGATCGATATTGGGCGTCATCTGCACCGGCAGGCGAGACAGACTCAAAAGCCCGAAGATCACCAGCAGAATGCAGCCCACGGCTACGGCCACCGGGTTGCTCAAACCTAGTCGAGTCAGGGGCAAGTGAGTTTCTCCGCTATCGCTGTTTTTCGGCTCGCGGGAGTCGTCCCGCGGGGTCGATCATGAAGTTGACAACGATGCGCCCGATTGGTGCCGCCCGATTTCCCCAAAATCAGCTTCCTTGTTTCAGTTTGGTGATCCGCCTCACACGCTCGGCATGAACGGCCTGGGCGATCGCCGGCCCCTTAAGGCCACTTTCGACGAAAGGCCGGGCGCTCACGGCCGCGGCCTCGGCGTGGGCTCGGCGCAGAAACTCGGCCTGCGGATAGGACTCGTTCTCGCGCCCCAGCCGGCCACGCCGATCAGCCTGGCAGGCCAGCAGAAACGGATCCAGCCGCTCGGGCCGGCGGAAGGCATCGAGCCGCTCGAGCAGGCGCAGAACCGTCGCGGGCCTGAGTTCGAGCGCCCGGTGGGCGTGGAGATGATACTCGCCGACCAGCAAAGCCATGTCTCGGCACTCGGCGCTTACGCGCAGGCGCTGGCAGACCTCGCGAATGGGTACCAGACCTCTCTTTTCGTGACCGATATGCCGCGGCAGCTCGGCGACCGGCGTCAGGGCCTTGCCGAGATCGTGCACCAGCGCGGCAAAACGCGCTGCCAGATCACCGCCCAGGGCTGCTGCCTGATCGACCACCATCAACGTATGGATACCGGCATCGATTTCGGGATGGTATTTAGCCACCTGCTCGACGCCGAACAGGCGATCGAGCTCGGGCAGGATCACCGCCAGCGCGCCGGTCTCGCGCAGCAGGCTGAAGCACTTCGAAGGCCGCTCTTCCATCAGCGCGCCGGACAGTTCCTGCCACACGCGCTCGGGCACCAGGTGGTCGACTTCGCCGTCTTGCACCATCCGGCGGCACAGGGCGAGCGTTTCTTCGGCAACGCGAAAATCCGGGAAGCGGGCCTGAAAGCGCGCCAGCCTGAGGATGCGAACCGGGTCTTCGCGAAAGGCTGGCGAAACATGGCGCAGAACGCGAGCAGCCAGGTCACGCCGGCCGCCGAAGGGGTCGATGATGCCGCCTTCGGCATCCTCGGCCATGGCGTTGATGGTCAGATCACGCCGCTCGAGATCGTCTTCCAGGGTCACCTCCGGCCCGGTGCGGAAAACGAAACCATGATAGCCGCGACCGGCCTTGCGCTCGGTACGCGCCAGGGCATATTCATCGCCGCTGTCGGGGTGAAGAAAAACGGGGAAATCGCGGCCGACCGGGCAAAAGCCGCGCGCGCGCATAGTCTCGGGCGTGGCGCCGACAACCACGTAATCGGCATCGGTTGCAGGCCGGCCGAGCAGGCGGTCGCGCACTACCCCTCCTACGCGGTAGACCTCAAGCCCGGCGGTCGGCTCCCGCCCGGAATCAGCTCCGCTCACGCCGGGCCTGGCGGCGGAAGCGCTGGTAACGAGCCTGCTTGCCGACCGGGCGCAGCCAGGCAACGGCGCATTCGCCCAGGCCCCGGGGGCGGATACCGAGCGCCTCGAAGCCGTTGTGCCGGCAGACGCTGTCGAGCTTGAGCGACTTGTAGTTGTCGCTGGAGAACGGCTTGCCCGGCACGAAATCGAAGACCAGACCCTGCAGACGCCCCAGAAAATCGGGCAGGCCGACAACAATCCGCCGAAGCTCGAGCTGATCGCGCAGCCAGCGCACGATATCGATCAGGGCCCATTCCTCAGCGCCGCACAGCTCATAGGTCTTGCCGGCCTTGTCGTCGTCGCCGATCACGCGCATGAAGGCCTCGACCACGTCGTCGACGAACACCGGGGCGAACTTCGCACCCGGCCGGGCCATCGGCAATACCGGGCTGAGACGCAGCAGCCCGGCAAAACGGTTGAGAAAGCTGTCGTCGGGCCCGAAGATGGTCGAGGCGCGCACGATCGTGCCAACCAGGCGGCCGTCGCGGTCGGCTGCGCGCACCCGGGCCTCGCCCTCACCGCGGGTTCTCAGGTAGTGACTTTCGCCCTGCCCGGCGTTGAGACCGCTCATCTGGATCAGATGGGGTACGCCGGCTTCGATGCAGGCCTGGATGATGATCTCGACCAGTTCGACATGTACGCGCCTGAAGCCGGCGCCGCCGAAGCCGCGTTCGTTGAGAATACCGACCAGGTTGATCGCCACATCGTGACCGCGCAGCTCCTCGACCAGCCGGTCCTGATCGAAGGGATCGAACTGGCGGATCGTGGCCTGGGGCACCACCCACAGATGCCTGCAGCCCGGCGCGTAGCGTGTGGCCACCGTGATCTGATGCCCCGCGCGCGCCAGGCGGCGCGTCAGATGCGAGCCGACGAAGCCCGAGCCGCCCAGAATGAGAACCTTCATGATCTCTCCAGCATTGATCCCGGCCCCATTCTACCGGTCGACCGTCACGGTGGACATGCAAACCCCGCAGCAGATCCGGCATCAGGGACAAGCTGGCCGGCCAGAAGCTGCGGCTGGCGCTCCAGACGCCACTCGTAAATCGTGGCAAAGGCCAGAACCCGGGGCACGTAGTCGCGGGTCTCGTAGTAGGGCAGGGTCTCGATCCACACGTCCGGGGCCATGTCGGGGCGCTCGTCGAGCCAGCGCGCAACCGCATTGGCGCCGGCGTTGTAGGCGGCAGCCACGCGCACCCAGTTACCGTCGAGCTTCTGATACAGCTCGCCCAGGTGGGCAATGCCCAGGGGCACGTTGACATCGGGGTTGGTGAGCGAATTTGCGCCGTCGTAGCGAAGGCCGTTGCGGCGCGCCACCGCCGCTGCCGTTGCCGGCATGAGCTGAAGCAGGCCAAGCGCGCCGGCATGCGAGCGCGCGTCCGGCTGCATTGCCGACTCGGCCCGCATCAGGCCATAGGCCAGCGCCGGATCAACGGCGTAGCGCCTGGCCTCGGCCAGCACAACACCCTTGGCAGTCATTGGAAAACGCCAGGGGTAAGCCTGGCGCCGGCCGGCCTGATTGAGGGCGATGATTGACAGATGATGCCAACCCCGTCCGGCGGCAATCAGCGCCGCCTGTTCGATCTCGCGCTCGATCAGACGGTCGGACAGGTGTCGCCAGGTGCGGCGGGCATGCCAGGGCAGGCCGACATGAAACAGCTCGAGCACGCGCTCGAACTCGGGGTCACGAAGCAGACGCCGCTGGACGGCGTCGTCGGCCCTGAGATTTTCCTCGCACAGGCTCAGCGGCTGACCGAGATGAGTGGCGGCAAGAAAGCCGTGGTAGTTGGCCTCGCCACTGAGCGAAGTGAAGGCCAGCATGGCTTCCGGGCGCTTGAGTTCGGCCAGTGCACGCCCGCGCCAGTAGCGCCAGCGCGAGTCTGCCTGCGCGCGCAAGGACATGGCCTCGATACTTGCCAGAACCTCGGGCCAGCGCTCCTGCGCCATGGCCGAACGCGCCCGCCAGGCCAGTATCTGATCATCGCGTGCCGCCTCGGGCAGTGCATCGATACTGTCGATCGCCCCCTCGTCCAGCGCGACGGCGCGGAACAGGGCAATTTCGCGTTCGATACCGGCTTTCTGCGAATCACTCCAGGCAAAGTGACGAGACAGCACGTGCCAGGCCTGGTCAGCGGCTTTCCAGTCGGAGCGGGCCAGCCGCTCGAGGGCCCAGACGATGGCCAGGCGCGCATGGTCGAGATCGCGCCACTGACGCGCCTGTCGAAGCGTGGAATGCGGGCGCTGTGCCAGGGCGATCCAGCGATCCGCCCACTCCCGCTCGCCGGGCGGAATGAAACGGCGCAGGTATCGCGCCAGGCCGCGCTCGCCCGCATCGAGCGCCAGCCTGAACCGCTGCCAGGCCGTGTCGGCATCGGGCTCGCCCTGCCGGCGCCACCAGGCAAAGGCCTCGTCGCAGGCATCGGGCCGCGACCGACCCGACAGCCACAGCTCCCGCACAAGCGCGGACAGGCCATCGGTCTGGCCGCGGTGAATTCTGGCGCGGGCGACATGGCAACGCACTTCGACATCCCGGATGTCGCCGGCGCGGGCCAGCAACTGATCGAACTCCTGGCGTTCGCCCAGGCTGCGCAGCCATGCCCGCTCGAGCCGACCATGGAACGACCAGTCACGATAGCGCGCCAGAAACTGGCTCATCACGGTCGCCGGTACCCGGTCGATGCGCTGGCGAAACAACTCGAACTGGAGATAGGGCGTCAGGGAATAATCGGGCAGCGCGGCGATCGCCTGGACCATGCCGGCCTGGTCGCCGCGCCCGGCCGCCTGCCAGCCCTGCTGAAATGTTTCGCGATCCCGGTCACGATCGGGCAGCGCATCGGCCGAAAATGACCCCATGGTCAGCGCCAGCATTGCAAAGCTGGTTGCAATCGTGTTCGCCTTCATCGCCTCAGCACTCCACCACTGCGTTCATCCTGCAACGAGTCCGGCGTTCTGGCAAGTGCGCATGTCACAGCGCCGCCACCTGCCAGTTCAGCCTGAAGAGTATTCGGTAGGGCTCTTGTTGTGCTCGCCCTCGGCACGGCCTGGCAGGCAAACGTCGTCGCCGAGCTCCAGGGTCATCGACAGCGGCTGATGGTCGGAGAAGGTGACCGGCAGCGCGCGCAGCTCGCTGATCCGCATGGCCGGCGAGACGAGAATATGGTCGATAGCCCGCTGCGGCTGCCAGGAAGGAAAGGTCAGCACCGGCTCGCCCGGATGCACCAGGCCAGCCTGGTCACAGAAACTGCGCACCTCGCGCGAACCCGGGCCGGTGTTGAAATCGCCCATCACCACCACATGCGGGTAGGAGCGAACCACGGAGGCGACGTAGTCAAGCTGCTGCGATCGCGCACGGCGGCCCAGCGCAAGATGCAGAACAACCAGCCAAAGGGCCCGTTCACCCTCGCCGAAACGAACCATCATGGCACCGCGGCCGGGAATCGCGCCGGGCAGGCGATGCTCTTCCATATCGCTGGGCCTGATGCGGCTGAGCAGGCCGTTGCCGGCGTGCGCCACGATGCCGACCTTGCGATTGCCCTGATGGCTCCACCAGGGGAACTGGGCGTGCGTTGCCAGGTACTTGGCCTGATTGAGAAACCCCGAGCGCAGGCTGCCGCAGTCGACTTCCTGCAGCGCCACGATATCGTAGCCACGCACCAGCTCGGCAATCGAGTCGAGGTTGGCGACGCGCTGATTATTGGGCAGCACCTGTCGCCAACTGCGAGTGACGTACTCACGGTAGCGGCCCGTCGAGGTACCGGCCTGAATGTTGTAGCTCAGCAGCTTCAACTGCCGGCTGGCGCCGCCCACGATGATCAGCTGGAGGCTTCGTCAGCCTGTTCGGGTTCAGCCGTTTCCTCGCCTTCGGAATCGTCTTCATTCTGGCCGCCCAGGCCCAGCTCCTCGGCTTCGCGCTCGACCAGGTAGTCCACGGCCGCAAGCATCTCGTCATAGCTGTTGAAGCCATTGGGACTTACCCGCCACTTGCCCTGAACGATGATCGCCGGCGTGCCGCGAATGCCGAAAGTGCGCACGTCGTTGCGGTTCTGGCGAATGCGCGCGTCCACGGCAAAGGACTGTGCAGTATTGAGGAAGCTGTCAGCCTCCACGCCGTGCTCGGCGTAGAAGTCGGCGATATCGTTGAAACTGCGGAACTGGCGGCGCTCGTCGTGAACCGCCTTGAACATGGCCTCGTGCGTTTCTTCGGCAATCCCCATGACCTGGGCGGTGTAGTAACCGCGTACGAACAGATCCCAGCCCGGCTGCAGCGCGATGGGCAAGTGCTCGACCTCGACGTAGTCGGGAGCGTTTTCCACCCAGGCCGAAATGTAGGGCATGAAGCGGCGGCAGGCCCCGCAGGGGTAGCCAAAGCCGTCGGTGACCACGACGCTGTCGTCGGGCGTGGCGACGGGGCTGCCGATTCGCTGAAAATGCTGCCCTTCCTGAAACTCCTGGGCCAGCAGCGAACCGGAAAAGAACAGGGCTGCGCCTGCAATCAGTTGAAGCGTCTTGCGCATTGGGTACTCCGCGTTTGTTCTGGTTGTATCGCCGATTCAGACTCGCCCGACGCGGGCGAGTTCCGACCGGCGCCCAAACTCTACCAGCGTGCCGTATGCAGCCCCTCGATATAGGAACTGACCGCCTGAATTTCCTCGTCGCTCAGCTTTTCGGCGACCGCGACCATGATCTTGCTGTAGGCGTCGTCATCGCCGCTGGTCACGCCGTTGCGATAATCGTTGAGGCGACTCTGCGTGTAGTCGGCATGCTGGCCGCCCAGGCGCGGATAATAGGCGCCCTTGATACCGCTGCCCGACGGGCCGTGACAGGCGGCACAGGCCGGCACGCCCGTCTCGGGGTTGCCCGCCTGGTAGACGGCCTCGCCCTTGTCGACCAGGGCTTCATCCGCCACACCGGCCTTGAGCGGCTGCTGCTCGTAATAGGCGGCGATATCGGCCAGCTCCTGATCGCTCATGTTGGCGACGATGGGGTACATTTCCGGCACATCGCGCTTCTGTTCCCGAATCAACCGAGACTGGCGGGCGGCGTAGCCGGCATGCTGCTCGGCCAGTTTGGGCCAGATACTGACCTGCGAGTTGCCGTCCATGCCGTGACAGGCAGCGCATACCGCCGCTTTTGCCTGGCCGGCATCGGGGTCGCCAACGACCTGCGCCTGAGCCAGCAGGGGCGCCGATGCTAGCAGCATCACCAAGAATCGAGCCATTGGAATCCTTCTCCTGATTGGGAATCTGAAGCTGATATTATCGCCTCTCAGCTTCTGCCGTGCCAGCATCAATCCTCATGCAATCCGTCCAACCGCTGCTCAGGCGGGCCGAATACCTGATCAGCGTCCATGACCGGCCGCAATTACCGCCCGATATCGGCGCCGAGGTCGCGATCGCGGGCCGCTCCAATGCCGGCAAGTCAAGCCTGATCAACCGCCTGTGCGGACAGAAATCGCTGGCGCGTACCAGCCGCACGCCCGGCCGGACGCGGCAACTGGTGTATTTCCGTCTCGACGAGACCCGTCACCTGGTCGACCTGCCCGGCTACGGGTTCGCGCGCGTCGGCGGCGATCTCAAACGGCACTGGCAGGGCCTGATCCAGGGTTACCTCGAAAAGCGCCGGGCCCTGGCCGGCCTGCTGATCGTCATGGACGTTCGCCATCCGCTCAAGCCCGGCGACGTGGACCTGGCCAACTGGGCCGCCGACCGCGGACTGGGGCTCCATCTGGTTCTGACCAAGGCTGACAAACTGGGCCGGGGCAAGCAGAAGGAAGCGCTGATGAAGGTCCGCGGACAGGTCGACGAAAGCGTCGGCGTGCAGCTCTTCTCGGCGATGACGGGCCAGGGCCTGGAGGAGCTGGAAGCCGTCATGGCTGGCTGGCTCATGAACGACCCGGCGCAGCCAGGTTTCGAGAGGCCCTGATCGGGCCCGGATTGCCGGGGAAAGCCCCGAGCCTTCCGGCCTACAATGCAGCATGACTTCCCGCAGCACCCCGTCTACCAATCGCACGCAGGCCCTGATGATCGGCACCTGCACGATCGCGCCCGCGCTTGGCCTGGCGCCGATGGCCGGCGTGACCGACAAGCCGTTCCGGCTGCTTTGTCGCCGGCTCGGTGCGGGCCTGGCGACCTCGGAGATGACCAGCTCCGACCCATCGCTGTGGCATACCCGAAAATCACGCGAGCGCATGGATCATTCTGGCGAGCCCGGGCCGGTGAGCGTGCAGATTGCCGGCACCGTGCCCGAACGCATGGCCGCGGCCGCGCGCTACAACGTCGATCACGGTGCCGAGATCATCGACATCAACATGGGCTGCCCGGCCAAGAAAGTCTGCAAGGCCTGGGCCGGATCGGCGCTGATGCGCGACGAGAACCTGGTCGCACGCATTCTCGAGGAGGTGGTGGCGGCCGTCGATGTGCCGGTCACGCTCAAGATCCGCACCGGCTGGGACAGCGACCAGCGCAACGGCCCGGTCGTCGCGCGCATAGCCGAAGAATCCGGCGTTGCCGCCCTGGCGGTCCACGGCCGCACCCGCGATCAGAAATACGCCGGCCGGGCCGAGTACGACACGATTGCCGAAATCGTCTCGCAGCGGCGTATTCCGGTGTGGGCCAACGGCGACATCGACTCGCCGGAGCAGGCCCGCCGGGTGCTCGACCACACCGGCGCGGCCGGCCTGCTGATCGGCCGCGCGGCCCAGGGCCGGCCGTGGATCTTCGGCGAGATCGCGCATTTCCTGGCCACCGGAAAGCGCCTGCCCGGCCGGCCGGTCGAAGAAGTGCGCGACATCCTGCTCGGACACCTCGAAGCCCTCTACGCCTTCTATGGCGAGCGCCGCGGCGTGCGCATCGCCCGCAAGCATCTGGGCTGGTATGCCAAGGATCGCCCGGAAAACGCCGGCTTTCGCCGCATCGTCAACCGTGCCGAGTGCGCCCGCGACCAGCTCGTCCTGACGCGCGACTACTTCGACGCGCTGTCGGCCGGCATTGATCCCGGTCTGTCGACCGCGGCCTGAAGACCAACAGCCGCGGCCAGCGCGGTCTCGGAACCGCTGTCGACCTTGAAGGCCAGCAGCTCGTCGGCGCGGGTGCGGCCGCGGTTGAGCGCCGCGATGGGCAGGCCGCGCGCAGCCGCATCACGCACCAGGCGATAGGCCGAGCCGACCGCCAGCGAGCTGCCGACCACAAGCAGCGCGGAAGCCCGCGCCACGGCCGCGTCCACCGCCTGGCGCGTAGCCGGCGGCACGGTTTCGCCAAAGAACACCACCTGCGGCTTGAGCCGGCCGCCGCAGACGAGACAGTCGGCAATGCGAAAACCCGGCCAGGCGGCCTCGTCGAGCCGGGCATCGCCGTCGGCGTTGAGCCCCTGGACCTCGGCGGTCCAGCCACGGTTCAGGTCAGCCAGGCGCCGCTGCAGTTCGTCTCGATGACTGATCGCGTCGCAGTCAAGACAGTCGACCCGATCGAGTCGGCCGTGCAGATCGATCAAGCGCCGCTGGCCCGCGCGCCGATGCAGGCCATCGACGTTCTGGGTGATCACCCGCTCCAGCCGCCCGCCCCGCTCCAGCTCGACCAGCGCTTCATGGGCCGCGTTGGCCCGGGCCGATGCCATGATCGGCCAGCCAAAGAAGCTGCGCGCCCAGTAGCGACGGCGGGTCGACTCGCAGCGCACAAAGTCCTGGTAGAGAATCGGCTGACGCTGCAGCCAGCGCCCGCTGCCGTCGCGGTAGGCGGGAATCCCCGAATGCGTGGAAATGCCGGCGCCGGTCAGCACCAGCAGGCGGTCGTTCGAACCGATGAACTCGGCCAGGCGCGCCACGTCTCCGGCCGGCACGTTAATCAGCTCGGCGGGGCGCATTTCAGGAATGCGAACCGAGGGTGACATGCTTGCGAGATTAGCATTTGCGCTGCAACGCTGCGCGAAGGGGTGAGGATTTCCTGCGTGATCGAGTGTTGACGTCACCGGTCACGGTGCGAGTTTCGACAATTCAAAATCAAAGTCAAAGGCGGTTTCGCCCGGGCCCGCTTCGCGGGGTCTTGCGGCGACTCACTTTTGTCAATTACGACAAAAGTAAGCAAAAACGCTCTCTAACTTCAAAGTCCCACGCTCGGTTACCTCGGGAGATGGGCGACTGTGGGGGCTGGCCCCTTCGGTGAGCGGGCTTCGCGAGTGCCCGGCTGGTCGCGTGGTGCCCGGGATGATTTCCGAAAATGGCCATGGGAGGGATCATGGGCTTGCGCTTGGGATGGGTTACACCTGGCGCTTTGCGCGCGCTGGCTGTGGGGAGCGGAGGCGATAGAGATGGAAGTCAGCCAAAGATCGCCGAGTGGCCAATCTCGCAGCCCGGAAGCCAGAAGCCACCCCAGCGCCATCCGAAGCCAACCGATCGAAGCCGGGCCGCCCTGGTGCCGGCTTCGCCCCATTGCAGCAATGGCCACCAGATCCTCCGACGGAGTGCTCGCGAAGGCACCGTCGCGAAGGGGCCAGCCCGCACAGCAAGCAAGTTCTGAGAAAAAGAGCGTGGGACTTTGACTTTCAAGCGCGCTTTTTCGTGCCTTTTTTCGCGCTGGAAAAAAGGTACCCGCCCAAAGAGCTTGCGAAGCAAGCCGGGCGGAATGCCTTTGACTTGTCGAGACCCGCGCAGCGGGCCTGCGGCGCCAGCGCCCAATCCACGGCTCACCCGTGAAATACCGCCCGGCATCGCCGGCAAACCACCAGAACAAACCCGCCAGCCCTATAATGGAGGCACCCCAAAACCACCCTGGAGGATCATGATTTTCCCAGCGACCCGCATGCGCCGCACGCGTGCCAGCGGCTTTGCCCGTGAACTCGCGCGCGAGACCCGGCTTTCGCCGGCCAACCTGATTCAGCCGGCTTTCGTGCTGGAAGACGCCAACGGCCGCGAGGCGGTCGATTCGATGCCGGGCATCGAGCGGGTTGGCCGCAACGGCCTGTTCGAGCTGGCCGAGCGCTGCCTGGCCGCCGGCATTCCGGCGATGGCGCTGTTTCCCGTCGTCGCGGCCGAGCACAAGAGCGCCGACGCCGCCGAGGCCTGGCGCGAGGACGGCCTGGTGCCTGCAACCGTGCGCGCGCTCAAGTCGCGCTTTCCGGAGCTGGGCGTGATCACCGATGTCGCGCTCGACCCCTATACCAGCCACGGCCTGGACGGCATCGCCGACGAAGACGGCTACGTCCTCAACGACCGCACGGTCGATGTTCTGGTTCGACAGGCCATGGTGCACGCCGCCGCCGGCGCCGACGTGGTTGCGCCCTCGGACATGATGGACGGGCGCATCGGCGCCATTCGCGAGCAGTTCGAAGCGGCTGGTCACGTCAACACGCTGATTCTCAGCTACGCCGCCAAGTACGCCTCGAGCTACTATGGCCCGTTCCGCGACGCGGTCGGCTCGGCGGCCAGCCTCGGCAAGGCGGGCAAGGAAGGTTTCCAGATGGATCCGGCCAACAGCGACGAGGCGCTGCGCGAGGTAGAGCTCGATCTCGATGAAGGCGCCGACTGGGTGATGGTCAAGCCTGCCCTGCCCTACCTCGACATCATCCGCCGGGTGCACGAGACCTTCGGTGTACCGACCTTCGCCTATCACGTCTCCGGCGAATACGCCATGCTCAAGGCCGCCGCCGCCAACGGCTGGCTGGACAACGACAAGGTACTGCTCGAAACCCTGATCGCCATGCGCCGCGCCGGCGCCAGCGGCATCCTCACCTACGCCGCGCTGGAAGCGGCCGGGTTGATGAACGACTGATGAAAAGGCAAAGCCACAGGCTCGCGGTGTTCGGCCAGCCGGTGGCGCACAGTCTTTCGCCGCGGATTCATGGCCTGTTCGGCAAGCAGCTCGGCATCGAGGTTGACTACACCGCGATCGAGTCGGGCATCGACGAGCTGCCCGATCGGCTGGCGTCATTTCGAAACAGGGGCGGCACCGGCGCCAACCTGACTGTGCCGCTCAAGCAGGCCGGGCTGAGGCTGTGTGCGGGCATCGACCGGCCGGCCCGCCAGGCGCGAGCGGTCAACACGTTGCGCCTGGCCACGGATGGCTGGCGGGGCTACAACACCGACGGCGCCGGCCTGCTGCTGGATTTCTATCGCCTCGGCATCAACCCGGCCGGCCGACGCATTCTGGTCATCGGCGCCGGCGGCGCGGTGGCCGGCATTCTCGGCCCGCTGCTCGAGCGTCGGCCAGCCGCCATTGCCATCATCAACCGCACGGCCGAGCGCGCCGAGCGAATTGCGGACAAGTTCGCTCATCGGGGCCCGATCACCGGCGGCGGGTTCGAATCCGACCCAGGGGCCCGGTTCGATCTTCTGATCCAGTCGACCAGTGCCGGCCACAACAGCGAGCTGCCGCCGCTGCAGCAACGCTGGCTGGCTGATGACGCCATCGCCTATGACCTCAACTACGGCCCGGCGCACGAACCTTTCGCGCGCTGGTGTCAGGATCGAGACGTGAGCGTACACGGTGGTTTCGGTATGCTGGTCGGCCAGGCGGCCCTGGCTTTCGAGATCTGGACCGGGAAACGCCCGGCGCTTGCACCTGTGCTCGAAGCGCTGGCGCCGCGCTGAGAAACGCCGCTTCAGCGGCCCGGGCAGTCGACGCTTTCGATCCGCCGTTCCCCGCCTTCGACAACCAGAGCCGACAGCGCCCCGCCCCAGACGCAGCCGCTGTCGAGACAGATGACACCGCCACCCTCGTAGAGCCCCAGCCGAGACCAGTGGCCAAAGACCAGAGTCCAGCCCTGCCAGTCGCCATGCAGGTGCTCGTACCAGGGCTTGAAACCCTCAGGCGCGCTGTCGGGATCAGCCTTGCTGGCCAGATGCAGACGGCCGTCGGCTGTGCAGAAACGCATGCGCGTGAGGATATTGGTGATGGTTCGCAGGCGTTCGGCTTCCGGCAAGTCGGCCTGCCAGCGAGCGGGTTCGTCGCCGTACATGTGGGCAAAGAAACGATCCGGCGACTGCACCAGCGCATGTTCGACCTCGGCGGCGCGGGCGCGGGCCTGCTGCGGCCCCCAGCGCGGATCGACGCCGGCGTGCACCATGGCCAGGCTGGCCGGCTCGTCGCGCCACATCAGGGGGCAATGCCTGAGCCAGTCGAGCATGGCGTCACCGCGCTCGTCTGCCAGGATGGCATCGAATTCGATATTGGGCTTGCCCAGCAGGCCGCGGGCATAAGCGAGCAGGTGCAGGTCGTGATTGCCCAGCACCGTGGTCGAGACCTCGCGCAGGGAGTGGACCAGGCGCAATGTGGCCAGCGACTCGCCGCCGCGATTGACCAGATCGCCCGCCAGGTACAGGCGATCGGCTGCCGGATCGAAGCGCAGCCGATCGAGCAGGCGCTCGAAGGGCTCGCGGCAGCCCTGCAGATCGCCAACGAAGATCTGCCGTGCTGTCATTCACGCCCTCGCCAGGGCGCGACGCTGACGACGACATCGAAGACCTCGGTCGATTCGCTCAGCAGACGCTCGCGCACCGCTGCGGCAATGCGGTCGGCCGCATCGAGCGAGAGCCGGCCGTCGAGCAGGATGGAGACATCCATGACGATCTGGCCGCCCATCCGCCGGGTGCGCAGTTCACGAAAGCCGTGGACTTCATCGACGGCCATGATGATGCCGCCGAGCTTCTTCTGCTCACCGCGCGAGACCCCGGTATCGACCAGCTCGACCAGCGCGTCGAAGGCAAAACGCCCGCCCATCCAGGCCACCGTGCCGGCGACGACAATCGCGGCGGCGGCATCGAGCCACAGATAGCCGGCACGCGTGCCGAGCAGGCCGGCGATGACGATGACCGACGAGAACGCATCGGAGCGGTGATGCCAGGCGTTGGCCATGATCAGGCTCGAGCGCGAGCGCTTCGCCACCGCCCGCGTGTACCAGAACAGCGCTTCCTTGATGCCCACCGAGCCAAGCGCCACCCACAGCGCCAGCCAGCCGGGCTGCAGCAGCCGCTCGGGCTCGAGCAGCCGCATCACCGCATCGACGATGAAACCGATGGCCACGGCCAGCAACAGCACCCCGACAATGGCCGCGGCCACCGTCTCGATGCGGCCGTGACCGTAGGGATGATTGTGATCGGGCTCGATGGCGCCCCAGCGCGATGCGATCAGTACCACCGCATCGCTGACCAGATCGGAGAGCGAATGAATGCCGTCGACGATCAGCGCCTGCGACCGGCCCAGAACGCCGGCGAGGATCTTGCCTATGGCCAGCAGCAGGTTCGATACTGCGCCAACGATGGTGACCCGGCGCTTGTCGGGCCAGTGCTCGTCGAGATGGGGATTGGGGCGAAATGCGGCGGCCATTCTTCGGGGAAGCCTTTGGCGGGTCGATCATTGTACCTTCGGAACGCTCAGCGACGCGAAGGGGCGCGCTCGAAGGTCGCGAACACCATATTGCAGGAGTTGGCCTGGTCGGACGGCCGCGCGCGCATCCTTGCCAGCCGCCAGTCGACCGCCGACCATGCGGGAAACACGGTATCGCCCGGAATCACGGCGTCGATGAGGGTCAATTCCAGCCGGTCCGCGCGCCCGAGCGTCTCGCGGTAGATCTGGCCGCCGCCGATGACCATCACCCGGTCGGCTGCGGCCTGTTCGATGGCCTCGTCGAGGCTGCCGGCCAGCAGCGCGCCGTCGGGCAATTCGGGGCGGGACCGGCTGATCACGATACTGGTCCGACCGGGCAGCGGCCGGCCGATCGATTCGAAGGTGCGCCGCCCCATGACGATCGGGCAGCCCATCGTCACCGCCTTGAAGTGCTTGAGATCGGCCGGAAGATGCCAGGGCATGCCGCCGTCGCGTCCGATCACGCGGTTTCTGGCCATTGCGGCCACCAGAGTGATTTCGGTCACGGCGTCGGGCTCCAGTGCACGGCTTCTGCGGCGCGCTAGACCGCAATCGGCGCGCGGATGGTGGGATGGGCGCGGTAGCCGACAAGCTCGAAATCATCGTAGACGAAGTCCTGCAGGCGGCGGCGCTCGGAGTTGAGGCGCATTCGCGGGGCCGGGAAGGGTTCGCGCGCGAGCTGCTCGTCGACCTGCTCGAGATGGTTGAGGTAAATGTGCGCGTCACCAAAGGTATGGATGAACTCACCGGGCTTGAGATCCGTGACCTGGGCGACCATCAGCGTCAGCAACGAATAGCTGGCGATATTGAAGGGCACGCCCAGAAAGCAGTCGGCCGAGCGCTGGTAGAGCTGACAGCTCAGGCGCCCATCGACGACGTGGAACTGGAACAGGCAGTGGCAGGGCGCCAGCGCCATCCGACCGGCGCGGGCGTTGTCCTGCGGCGAGAGAGACTCGTCGGGCAGTTCGACCGGATTCCAGGCGGTGACGATGTGGCGGCGTGAATCCGGGCGCTGCCGGATCTGCTCGACCACCTCGTCGAGCTGATCGATAGTGGCCCCGTCGGGTGCCGGCCAGGTGCGCCACTGTGCTCCGTAGATCGGGCCCAGGCTGCCGCTCTCATCGGCCCAGTCGTCCCAGATTCTTACCCCGTGTTCCTTGAGGTAGGCAATATTCGTGTCGCCGCGCAGAAACCAGAGCAGCTCGTGGATGATCGAGCGCAGGTGGAGCTTCTTGGTGGTGACCAGAGGAAAGGATTCCGACAGGTCAAAGCGGAGCTGGTAACCGAAAACGCTCAGGGTACCCGTGCCGGTGCGATCGTCCTTGCGGCTGCCATTTTCGCGCACGTGGCGCAGCAGATCCAGATAATTCTTCATCTTCGACTCCGCCAGGCCCAGGCCATCAGGGCCACGCCGACAATGAACATCGGCAGCGACAGGATCTGGCCCATGGTCATCCAGTCAAGCGCAACGAAGCCCAGATGCGCATCCGGCTCGCGGTAGAACTCGGCGATGAACCGAAACACCCCGTAGCCGGCCAGGAAAGCACCGCCGACCGCGCCGGTGGGCCGGGGTCGCGCCGAGTAGATCCACAAAACCACGAACAGCGCCAGACCCTCGAGTGCGGCCTGGTAGAGCTGGGAGGGATGGCGCGCGAACTCGTCGAGCGCGCCGGTCAGATACTGCTCGTAGAGGGTCGCCGAGCCGCGCCCGCCGGCCTGGATGGATCCGGGAAAGATCACCGCCCAGGGCACGTCGGTAGTGCGCCCCCACAACTCGCCGCCGATATAGTTGCCCAGCCGTCCGGCGGCCAGACCGATGGGTACCAGCGGAGCCACGAAATCACCCAGGCGCAGAAAACCGCAGCCCAGATGGCGACCGTAGGCCCACAGCGCCACCAGCACGCCGATGAGGCCTCCGTGGAAACTCATGCCGCCGTCGCGGATCCGGAACAGAAACAGCGGATCGGACAGGAGCTGGTCGAAACCGTAGAACAGCACGTAGCCCAGCCGCCCGCCGACGATCACGCCGATCACACCCCAGAACAGAAAGTCGCCGACCTGCTGAGGCTTGAGCGGTGCATCGTCGCGCCGCGCGCGCAAACGGCCCAGCAACCAGAAGGCGCCGAAGGCCACCAGGTACATCAGGCTGTACCAGTAGATCGCAAAGCCGCCAATCTCGATGGCCACCGGATCGATGCTGTGGAAATGGAAGTCGGACTGATTCATGACGCCAGATTATCGCAGATCGTCCAGCTCACCGAGCCCTCTTCTGAGGTCCTGGCCCGCTGAAACCTGAAACCTGCAAGCCGAAACCCGAACCCTTACCATAGCCGCATGAACCCGCAGCAGCCGTACAACCGACTGAATGATGCCCTGAGCCCCTATTTGCTTCAGCACGCCGGCAACCCGGTGGCCTGGCAGCCCTGGGATCGCGAGGCGCTGGCGATGGCGCGCACGCTCGACAAGCCGATTCTGCTGTCGGTCGGCTACAGCGCCTGCCACTGGTGCCACGTGATGGCGCGCGAGTGCTTCGACAACGACGAGATCGCCGAGCGCATGAACGCGTTCTTCGTCAACATCAAGGTCGACCGCGAGGAGCGCCCGGACCTCGATCACATCTATCAGCTTGCTCACCAGTTGCTCACCGGCCGCGGCGGCGGCTGGCCGCTGACCGTCTTTCTCGACCCGGCCAGCCACGCGCCGTTTTTTGCCGGCACCTATTTTCCGCCCGAGCCGCGCCACGGCATGATGGCCTTCGGCGACCTGATCGAGCGCATCCATCAGGTCTGGTCGACCCGCCGCGAGGAGCTGCGCGCGCAGCATCTGCAGGTGCAGGAAGCCCTGCAGGCCGTGGCCACGCCCCGGCCCGGCGGCGAGGCCGATCTCGAATCGGCGCTCGAGACCCTGGTTGCAGAAGCCGGCGCGCGCTTCGACCGCGACAACGGCGGCTTCGGCACCGACGGTCCGAAATTTCCCCAGGCACCCCAGCTGGTCGCCCTGGCCGAGCTTGACGGCGGCCAGCCGGCGCAGATGCTGGGCGACAGCCTCACGGCCATGGCGCGCCTGGGCCTGCACGACCAGCTCGGCGGCGGCTTTTTCCGCTACTGCGTCGATGCCGTCTGGGAGATTCCCCACTTCGAGAAGATGCTGTCCGACAACGCCCTGCTGCTGGGGCTTTACGCCCGCGCGGCCAGGCGCTGGCAGCGCGCGGACTTTCGCGCCGTGTGCGATCACCTGGTGGAGTGGCTCGAGCGCGAAATGAGCCTGGAGAGCGGCGGATTTGCCACCAGCCTGAATGCCGAAAGCGCCGACGGCGAGGGCGCCTATTATGTCTGGACGCGCAAGGAAGTGGCCGAGCGCCTGCCAACCGACGAGCACGATCTGTTCAACGCTCGCTTCGGCCTGGATGGTCCGGCCAATTTCGAGGGCGAAGCCTGGCATCTGATCATGGCCCGTTCCGCGGGCGAGCTGGTCGAGGAAGGCCTGGACGAAAACGAAGTCAGGCGTCGTCTCGAAGCGGCGCGCAGCCGCCTGCTCAAGACCAGAGCGGAGCGCCCGGCGCCGAGCCGCGATGACAAGATGCTGGCAAGCTGGAATGGACTGATGATCGAGAACCTGGCCGTCGCCGGCCGGCTGCTGGGGCGCGAGGACTGGCGCCAACGCGCGGCCAGGGCGCTCGACAGCGTTGCGGTGAACCTGTTCGGCCAGGAACCGCCGCGGGCAGTCTGGCGCGACGGGCGCAGCGCCCAGACCGCGCTGCTGGACGAGCACGCCAACGTGCTGGTCGCCTGCCTGGAGCTGCTTTCCTGGCGCTTCGATATTCGCTGGCTCAATCTCGCCCGGCGCATCGGGCAGCGCATCGTCGAGCAGTTTGTCGACGAGGCCAGCGGCGCACTGCACATGACGCCCCGCGACCACGAAAACCTGCTCACCCGGCCGCTGGCGCACGCCGACGATGCCACGCCGGCGGGGGCCGGTCAGGCGGCAATCGGCCTGGCCAGGCTGGGCCAGCTGTGCGGCGAGCCGGCGCTGATCGATGCCGCGCACCGGGCCGTTGCAGCCGCCCGCGGCGATATCGAGCGCTCGGCCCTGGCGCACGCGACCTTGCTGCGCGCCTGGCGCGCTCTGGAGCAACCCGGGCCGCAGATCATGCTGGCCGGCCCGGCAGATCCCGTAGCAGACTGGCAGCGCAAGCTGGCGGGCACCGACCGCTTCGAGGTCTATCGACTGCCCCACGAGCTGGCGCTCGAAGACCTGCCCGAGCAACTGAAGCCGCTGGCCGGTAAAACCCGGGCAACCGCCATGGTTTGCCTGGGTCAGCGCTGCCTGGCGCCGGTACACACGCTCAGCGCGCTCGAGACGCAATTGGCCGAAGCCGGTAGCTGACGCGCTCGAGCGGGCGTTTACGCGTAAAATCGGCTGCTTATGATCTTCGCCCTGCCCAACTATCACGCCCTTGGCGTACTGCTGCTGCTGCTGCTTGCGCTGGTGCTGTTCTCGCGCGATCGCATTCCGCTCGAGACCAGCTCGCTGGTGGTGCTGGCCATTCTCACGATCGGATTCGAGGTCTTCCCCTATGCCGGGCCGGACGGGCGCGAGCTCAGCCCCACCGACTTCTATGCCGGATTCGGCCATCAGGCCCTTATCGCGGTGTGCGCGCTGATGATCCTCGGCCACGGGCTGGTCCGTTCCGGCGCGCTGGAGCCGGTCGGCCGCGGCCTGGCGATTTCCTGGCGCAAGGCGCCCAAACTGTCGATGCTGGCCACGCTGCTGATCTGTGCTGTATTGAGCGCATTCATCAACAACACGCCGATCGTGGTCATGCTGCTGCCGATTCTCATCGGCGTGGCGCTTCGCACCAAACAATCGCCGTCGGCGCTGCTGCTGCCGGTGGGACTGATCAGCATTGTCGGCGGCATGTCGACCACCATCGGCACCTCGACCAACCTGCTGGTCGTCGGCGTGGCCGCCGACATGGGCGTGGCGCCCTTTCGCATGTTCGACTTCATCGTGCCGGCAGCCATCGCCGGTGCGGTTGCCGTGCTCTACCTGTGGCTGATCGCACCGCGCCTGATACCGGAGCGACAGGTGCCGATGCAGTCGACGGTCAACCGACTCTACACCGCCCAGATCCGGCTGGGCAAGGCCAGCGAGGCGGTCGGCAAGACCCTGGCGGAGGCAATCGAGCGCTGCAGCGGCAATCTGAAAGTCGAAAAGATCCAGCGCGGCCCCGGCGTGTTCGTCACACCGCTACCGGATGTCACGCTCAAGGCCGGCGATCGCATCACCACCACCGACACGCGTGACAATCTGCGCGAGTTCGCCCACCTGCTCGGCGGTCGGCTTTTTTCAGGTGATGTGGAGGTCAACGACAACCATCCGCTGGGGCCCGGCGACCACAAGATCGCGGAAGTGGCCGTCACGCCGCAGTCCCGCCTGGTGGGCTCGCGCATCAGCGAGGCCCGGCTGCTTTCGCGCTACGGGCTCAGGCTGTTGGCCCTGCACCGCTACAACCGCGAAAACCAGACCCGCTCGACCGGCCTGGACAACACCGTGCTGCGCTCCGGAGACGTGCTGCTGGTACAGTCGCCCGGCGCGCGCCTGAACAAGCTCAAGGAAGGCGGCGACCTGCTGGTCCTCGACGGCTCGGTCAACCTGCCCAAGACCGCCAAGGCGCCACTTGCCCTGTCCATCATGGCGCTGGTGATCGTGGTTGCCGCCACCGGCATCCTGCCGATCGCCATCAGTGCGGTAGCGGGGGTGCTGATCATGCTGCTCACGCGCTGCCTGAACTGGAAGGAGGCGATGAACGCCCTTTCCATCCAGGTGGTGATGATCATCGTCGCCTCGCTGGCACTGGGCGCGGCGTTGATGCGCACCGGCGGCGCCGACTGGCTGGCGCAGATCTTCCTGGCGATCAGCTTCGGGATTCCGTCCTGGGCGATCCTTGGGCTGTTGATGCTGGCCATGGCGGCGCTGACCAACGTGGTGTCCAACAACGCCGCGGCGGTCATCGGCACGCCGATTGCCATCAGCCTGGCCCAGCAACTGATGCTTCCGGCCGAGCCTTTCGTGCTGGCCGTACTGTTCGGCGCCAACCTGAGTTTCGCCACGCCAATGGCCTACCAGACCAACCTTCTGGTCATGAATGCCGGTGGTTACAAGTTCAACGACTTCGTACGCGTTGGGCTGCCGCTGATGCTGGTGCTGTGGGTGGTGCTGACGCTGACGTTGGCTTATGCGTATCAGATCTAGGGCTCGGCACTTGGGCCAGCGGCTGGCCTGGCCCTTTGCTCTCGCATTGGGGATATGGGTGGTGCTCATGGTCGCGCCACCATTTGGCGCGGCCGCAGAAGAAGAACTGCGTGTCGTGAGTCTGGCACCGCATCTGACGGAGCTTGTGTTTGCCGCCGGGGCGGGAGATACGCTGGTGGGTGTTGTTGCCTACAGTGACTGGCCCGAAAAAGCCCAGGAGCTGCCGCTGATCGGCGATGCCTATCGTTTCGACATGGAGACGATTCTCGGCCTGAACGCCAATCTGGCGCTGGCCTGGACGGGCGGCACGCCCGCGGCAGTGGCCCGCCGCCTGGGAGAGCTGGGCATCGAAGTAATGTGGGTCGAAACCCGCACGCTGGCCGACATCGGCGATGCCCTGGAGCAGATCGGTGCCCGCCTGGGATCGGCCGATCAGGCCGGGAAAGCGGCGGCTGGATACCGGAAAGAGCTGGCGGCCCTGCGCCAACGACATGACGATGACAGCGATGTCTCGATCTTCTATCAGGTTTCGGCCCGGCCGCTGTTCACGCTGGGCAAACCCCACGTGATTACCGAGGTATTCAAGGTGTGCGGCGCCCGCAACGCCTTTGGCGACCTCGATACCGAGGCTGCATCCATTGATCGCGAGGCCGTGATCGCCCGAGCGCCCGATCTGATCGTCGCCAGCCGGCAGCTACCCGGCGACGATCCGCTGGCAGTCTGGCGCGCCACCCGCATGGTGGAACAGGGCCGAACCCGGCTCGAAGCGGTCGAACCCGAGCGCCTGGTACGTCCCACGCCGCGCATCATCGACGGCATTCGCCATATCTGCGCTCTGGTGGAGCAATTGGACGCACAGGACACGGCTGGGAGCGAGCGGGCGCCAGGCGACTGACTGGACTGACCGGCGGGGACTCAGGCAAGCCCCAGATCAAGCATCAGAAAACGCCCGTGAGACAGCACGCGATGGCCGGGTATTACCTCGATCGGCGCGGTGAAACCCGGGCCATTGCACACGAAGGTGTGGAATTCGCCGTTTTCTCCACAGGGGTCGACATGCTTCGGCAACCGCTTGATCAGGTCGGCGTCGAGGCGCGCGCCCAGTAGGCCTTCGGGCAGTCGCTGTGTATCGATGCACGTCAGCACGATATCCCAGGGCGCTCGAGTCAGCGTTTGCGCCAGTTCATCGGTAGGGGTGCCCCAGATCGGGAAGACAACTTCCCAGCCCATACCGCGAAAGCTCTGCTCCCGCCAATGGCGGATATCTTCCAATAGCAGATCGCCGCAGGCAACGGTGTCGATGTCGCGCGCGAGAAAGGGCTGCAAACCTTCGGCCAGGCGTTTCTCGTACTCGCAGTTGTCGCAGTTCTCCGGCAGGCCGATAACGACCAGCTCAAGGCCCAACGACTTGGCCTGCCGGCGCAGCAGCCCATCAGAGGTGCCGTGCATCGCCACGCGTCCGTTGGCCTCGTTGACGGTGGTCACCAGCGCCTCGACCCGCCAGGCGGGATCGCACCGGAGCCGGTTGACCATGAACAGGCTGTCCTTGCCGCCGGAGGACAGCGCAACGATCGAGCGCGCCGTCACTTTAAGAAGAAGCAGCCACCCAATACACCGAAGGGAAAATGCAGATCGATCGAAGCCTTCGCTGGTTGCCGTTCATATCAGGTGTTATCGCCGGGCTTTTCACGCCAGGCCAGCAGCACGCGCGCCAGCGCCGGCAGCAGAAGCATGGCGCCGATCATGTTGAAGATGAACATGAACGCCAGCAGCAGGCCCATGTCGGCCTGGAACTGAAGATCGGAGAACAGCCAGGTGCCCACGCCGACCGCCAGCGTCACCGCGGTGTAGAACACGGCCCGACCGGTCAGGCGCAGAGTGCGGTAATAGGCATCGTCGAGGCCGACGCCGGCGTCCAGGAAACTTTTCATGCGGCTGAAGATATAGATGCCGTAGTCCACGCCAATGCCCACGCCCAGGGCGACAACCGGCAGGGTGTTGACCTTCAGACCGATGCCCATGAAGGCCATCAGCGAGTAGGCCAGATAGCTGACCAGCACCAGCGGCAGCACGATGCACAGGGTGCCGAGCACGGTGCGGAAAGTGATCAGGCAAAGCACCACGATCGCGCTGTAGACGTAGAACAGCATGGGCGTCTGCGCCGCGGCGACCTCCTGGTTGGTGGCGGCCATCACGCCGACGTTGCCGGTTGCCAGGCGAAAGACCAGCGGCGGGTGTTCACCTTCTTGTGGCCAGTTGCCGTGGGCTGCCTGCACGGTCGGCTGGTAGCCGAGCTCATCGATCTGGATCTCGCCCTGCAGTTCGTGCGCCCGTGCGACCACGCGATCGATCGTCGCGGCCTTGTGGTCTTCGGTGAAGATCATGATCGGCATGGCGCTGCAGTCGCGGTTGAGCAGGCCGCTGTCGGTCGGAATGTTCTGAGTGGTCAACGCCAGAGCGTATTTGTCGCGCGGCAGAATCTGCCAGCGCAGGCTGCCTTCGTTCCAGCCTGCGTTGACCTGCTTGGCAACCATCGGCAGGCTGATGACGCGCTGAACGCCCTCGACATTGCGCATGTGCCAGGCGAAGCGGTCGATCGCGTCCATGATCTCGTAGGACTCGGTACAGGCGTTGGCTTCGGTCTGGGCAATGATACTGATCACGTCGGTGCCCAGTGAAAAACGCTCCTGGATGGCGCGAGCGTCACGGTTGTAGCGGGCGTCGTCACGCAGTTCCGGCACGCCGGCTTCGAAGTCACCAATCTGCATGTCCTGTGATTTGACCCAGGCCCCGGCGAACAGGACGATGCCGATGATGACGGCAGCCACGGCCACACCGCGCTGCGTGAATCGGGCCATGAAGTCCCAGATGATGCTCGGCTTCTGGCTGTTTTCGTACTGCTTGCGGCGCTTCTTCTCTTCGTTGCGCAGCTTCACGTAGGACAGCAGCACCGGCAGCAGGATCAGGTTGGTGAGAATGATCACGGCCACCCCGATGCTGGCAGTAATGGCCAGCTCCTGAATGATCTGGATATGGATCAGCAGGATGGTGAGAAAACCGATGGTGTCGCTCAAAAGCGCGATGGCGCCGGGAGCAAGCAGGCGTGCGAATACCGCTCTGGACGCCTCCAGGCTGGAAACCGGCTTGATCTGTTCGAGCGGGATGCCTTCCTGCACCAGCCCGATCGGCGAATAGCCGCCGAACAGCTTTTCGGCGTTCCAGCCGCTGATCATCTGAACCCCATGGCTGACCCCGATGGCGAAGATCAGGAACGGCGTGAGGATATTCATCGGGTCGATGCCAAAGCCCAGCAGGCTCAGCAGTCCAAGCTGCCAGACCACCGCAGTGACCGAGCAGACCAGGGGCAGAATGGTAAGCCAGAGGGAATGGGAGTAGAGAAGCAGTAGAGCCGCGGTAATCAGGAAGGCAACGCCAAAATACATCACCACACCGCGTGCGCCGTCGGCGACATCACCGACGATCTTGGCGAACCCGATGATGCGCACAACGTGCTCCTCGTTCTCGTAGCGCGAGCGAATATTCTCGAGCTCGGCCGCGACTCTCTGGTAATCCAGCTTTTCGCCAGTTTCGGGGTCTTCTTCCAGCAGGTTGGCCCAGACCATGGCACCGGAGAAGTCTTCTGCCACGAGTCGCCCGACTTCTCCGGACTTGATGATATTGGCGCGCACCTTCTCGAGCATTGCCGGGGTGGGCGAGAAGTCAGCGGGAATCACGTTGCCGCCGGCAAATCCGTCTTCGACCACCTCAACAAAGCGGACATTGGGCGTGAAGATCGAGCGGCCCGAGGATCGATCCACGCCAGGCACATACAACACGTCCTGACTGAGCTGCTCGAAGGCCCGAAAGAATTCCGGGGTGAACATGTTGCCGTCCGGATCGATCAGGGCGACCATGATCCGGTTTGCGCCGCCGAAACTTTCCTCGTAGTCGAGAAAAGTCTGCATGTAGGAGTGTTCCAGCGGCAACTGCTTCTTGAAGCCTGCGTCAACGCGCAGCTGCAGGCTGTAGTACACCATTGCCGCAGTGCCCAGAAGGAACAGCAGCAGGATCAGCGGGCGGACGCTGAATACGGCGTCTGCAATTCGGCGCGTCATGGCGGGAGCATCATTCATTGGTCAATCCGTTATCACCGGCCAGGATCAGGCCACCGTCCTTGTCGAAGGCGACCGCAGCGTAGTCACTGCCAAGGCGGTCCTGTGAAATATCAAAGCGCCCCGATGCGGGTTCGTAGTCGAGCACGGTTGCGCCCGCACCCACGATGATGACGTCGCCTCTGGAATTCACCGCGCCGCCAAGAAGGGTCGACTCGACGCCGGAATCCAGCTCATCCCAGCTTTCGCCGAAATCGTGTGAGAGCTGCACATTGCCGCGCAAGCCGAAAGCGATCTGTCCGCCGTTGCTGGACACCAGGCCGAACATCGAGCCTGGATAGGGAAAGCGGAAACTCTCCCAGGTTCTTCCGTTGTCGCGGCTGCGGAATCCATAGCCGGACTCGGCAGCCAGCATCACACGGCCCTCGCCGAGCGCGAGAATGGCATTGAGGTGGCATTCCATGAACTCGTAACAGCCGCGATCGAAGTCCTGCGATGCGTCGTAGTAATCGTCATTCGAAACGTCCGCCGATTCGGCCTCTTCAATCCGGGACTGGCTTCCGGGATGCTCCCAGTTGATGGCCTCCGAAACCATCACATCACCCATGTGCTCCACTGACCAGCTCTGCCCGCCGTCTTCGGTGTGCATGATCAGGCCGTAGGCACCGACAGCCAAGCCGCGATTGGCGTCGAAAAAGTGGACGTCAAGCAAGGGCTGCTCGGAGATCGGACCATCCCACAAGGGCTCGAAGTACTGCAGCGTCCAGGTGCGGCCAAGATCGCTGCTGTGGATGATGGTCGTATCATGGCCAACCGCCCACAGGTGCCCGCCGCTGAAGGCCACGGCCGTGAGAGTGGACCGTACTGGCACACGGTCGGCCTGCGTCCATTCCTTGCCGTCTCCGGAAACCAGCACGTGCCCCCTGGCGCCGACGGCCACGTAGCGCTCGCCGGCGCGGGTGACGTCAAGGACCAGGGCCTCGTCGGCCAGGGGCGCGTGTTCGGCCGGCTCGGGCTCGATTGCTTCCGTTGCATCCTGCGATTGAACGAACGCCGGCAGGAGCAGTAGCGCCAGCGCGATCCGCTTGAAGTGTTTCATTTTCGCTGACTCCGGGACGCGGGGGCCGGCGCACGGCCGCCCCCTGGGTTTGGACCGGTAGTCCGACTCAGCGTCGGCCACGCGTTCTCAAGGCCTGCGGCGTGTAGTTGCTTGGGCTGAGTTCGACATTGAAGCTGGGCACCGGATCCTGATTATCCAGCCCCGTGGCCACGTAGCGCCCGGCCTGCAGATCCATGTGAGAAAGGATTGTCGACCAGTAAGTCGGGAGCTCGTAGTAATTGAGGGTATGGGCCTCGGAGACGCGCCAGATATTACCCTGCTGATCGTAGTGGTCGATCAGCGCGATCTGGTAGCTGTCCTCGTCCAGATAGAAGGTGCGCCGCGGGTGAATGTGGCGGGTACCTTCGCGCAGGTTGGCATCCATGATCCAGACCCGGTGCAGTTCGTAGCGCATGTACTCGGGGTTGAGATGACCCGGCTGCACCAGATCGTCCGGCGTCAGATCGGAGCTGTGGGCGCGGTAAGAATTGTACGGGATGTACATTTCCTTCTTGCCCGTTATTTCCCAGTTATAGCGATCCATGGCGCCATTGAACATGTCGGTCATGTCATTGGTGCGAAGGCCGTCCGAGGCCGTGCCGGGGTTGTCGTAGGCAACGTTGGGAGCGCGCCGCACCCGCCGCTGTCCCGGGTTGTAGATCCAGGCCTGGCGCGGCTGCTTGAGCTGATTGAGGGTTTCATGCACCAGCAGGATGTTGCCGGCCAGACGTGCCGGCGACTCCACTTCCTGGAAAAAATACAGCAGGATATTGTTGGTCTGGTCGATGGTCATGCCTTCCTTGTAGTACAGCCCCAGCAGCTCCTCGCGAAGCTTGATCAACTGAAAACTGCCACTCGCGGTTGGAACGACCTGGTTGTTGTAGCGGGCACCGCCAATACCCTTGTACTTGAGCTTGTGATTCCACATCAGCTCGTAGGCATTTTGCGGCAGCGGGAAGGGAAAGCCCTCGTAGACGTCTTCGACGCCTTCACCGTTGGCTACCAATCGACCTGTCGCCGCATTGTCGATGGTGGCCTCGTAGATCCGCTGGGGGAAGGAGGCCGAACGATGGGTCGGGTAGACCTTCATGTAGTAGGTATCCGGATAGCGCTCGAACAGCGCAATCTGCCCGGCACCAAGGCGGTCGGCGTATTCACGGTAGTTTTGAGCGGTGATCGTGAACAGCGGCTCGTCACCGGCGTAAAGATCCGGGTGGCGATCTCCCGGCTGGTAGCCGGCCGGCCAGTCGTCCTGAGTGACGCCACCGTCCCATGCGGGAATGGTGCCATCGGCATTGCCGGCGCGGATCGAGCCCATCGGCGTGAGATCGTTGCCCAGGCGGGCAATATTCTCTGCGGTACGCGGGATGATGATCTCCAGCTCCGAGGAAGCCACGACCGGATCCAGCGCGGCTTCGACCTCGGTGCCGGATTGAGCGGCTTCCATCTCGGCGCTGGCTTCTTCGGCCAGCTCCGGTTCATCCTCCCCGTCAAGCGCTCCATCGCCGGGCGCCGATGCAACCTGCAGATCGTCAGCCCGGGCTTCGGCCTCAGCGGCGGCTCGCTCAGCCTGTGCCTGGCGCCGGGCTGTCTCTTCGGCGGCCTGGCGTTCGGCCTCGGCCTGGCGCCGGGCTTCTGCCTCGGCGGCAAGACGTTGTGCTTCGGCCTGGCGGCGCGCCTCTTCTTCGGCGGCCTGGCGTTCGGCTTCGGCCTCACGGCGGGCCTGTTGGGCAGCGGCCTGCGCTTCAGCCTCGCGCCGGGCCTCTTCCTCGGCTGCCATCCGTTCGGCTTCGGCTGCCGCTTCCTCGCGGGCGGCCTGTTCAGCTGCTTCGCGTTCGGCCCGGGCTTTCGCCTGGGCCGCCTGTTCGGCAGCGGCCCGTTCTTCGATCTCACGCTGCTGTTGGGCTTCGGCACGCGCCGCCTGTTCAGCTTCTCGCTTGTCTGACTCGAAGCGATCGCTGATGCCGATTTCGTCCTGCGAGGCGTCGGGCGCACTCTCAGCGGCAGAGGGCGAGCTCCTTTCAGCCGGCTGGTCATGCTCGTCGCTGACCGGAGCGGTGCCGCATCCCGCCAGCAGCAGGGCCAACAGGACCGTGCCAACAAGAACCTTGCCTGTTTTCATGTTTTTATACATTGCAGCCTCTGCTTCGCTTTCTGGAGCGCTGGTTTTGCGTACCGGCAATCGCTCGCCTGTGATGCCCTGCCGGCGGCCTATCTTCTGCCGCGAATTCGCAGCGCCTGCGGCGTGTAATCACTGGGCGAGAGATCGAGCCCGAACTGCATGACGGGATCCTGATTGTTCACGCCATTGACGATGTAGCGTCCATTCTGGAGGTCAACCGTGGACTCCATGGTCGGCGTCACCAGGGGCTGATCGTAGTAATTGATGGCATGCGCCTCTGATACGCGCCACAGCTCTCCACGCTGATCATAGTGTTCGATCAGCAGGATCTGGTAGCTGTCTTCGTCGATGTAGAAGGTTCGCCGCGGATGAATGTGCCGGGTGCCCTCACGAATATTGGCCTCCACAACCCAGACACGATGCAACTCGTAGCGCAGATGCTCGGGATTGAGGTGACCGGGCATGATCAGATCGTCAGAGGTCAGGTCGCCGCTGTGGGCCTTGTAGGCGTTGTAGGGAACGTACATCTCGCGCTTGTCGACCAGCGTCCAGTCGTAACGATCCATCGCGCCGTTGAACATATCGGTCATGTCGCTGGTGCGCTGGCCATCGGATGCAGTGCCCGGGTTATCGTAGGCAACATTGGGCGCGCGACGCACCCGGCGCTGGCCGGGGTTGTAGACCCAGGCCTGACGCGGCTTCTTGATCTGGTTGAGCGACTCGTGCACCAGCAGTATGTTGCCGGCCAGGCGCGCCGGTGATTCGACCTCCTGGAAGAAGTACAGCAGCACATTGTCGATATCGTCGATCGTCATGCCCTTCTTGAAGTACAGGCCCAGGATCTCTTCACGGATCTTGATCATCGTGTAACTGCCGCTTGCCGTTGGCACCACCTGGTTCCAGTGACGAATGCTGCCGACGGTCTTGTACTTCATCTTGTGGTTCCAGAGGAGCTCGCGCGCATTCTGCGGCAGCGGAAACGGCGTTCCCTCGGCTGCATCTGCAACACCTTCGCCATTGGCGACCAAACGCGCGGTTTCGGCATTGCGGATGGTCATCTCGTAGATACGCTCCGGGAACGAGGTGCTGCGCCGCGTCGGGTACACATCCATGAAGAACGTGTCAGGATAGCGCTCGAAGATCGCCTCCTGGCCGGGCGAGAGATAGTCGCTGTGCTCCTGGTAGTTCTGCCCGGTGATCCGGAACCGGGGCTCGTCCCCGGCAAAGGGGTCGGGATGGCGATCGCCCGGCTGATAGCCTTCAGGCCAGTCTTCGCGCGTCAGCCCACCGGTCCATTCGGGAATCGTGCCTTCTGCGTTACCAGCCTTGGGCGCACCCAGAGGCGTGAGATCGTTGCCCAGACGAGCGATGTTCTCCGGCGTTCTGGGGATGACCGCATCGATATCCGAAACCCGGATATCGGCGTTTTCTTCACCGCTCGATTCCTGGGCCACTACGTTGCCGGCAAGCATCGTCATGCCAGCCAGCACCAGAACTGCTGGGATAAACTTTTGCATTCGTTTGGCCTCTTGCCTTGAAGTCATATTAGAAAGAGTAGCTGACCGATGCCGCGACAAAATCGCGATCGCTCAGGAGATTGTTGATGCCGCCGCCGAAGAAGTTGGTGTACGACATTCCCATCTGCCATCTTGACTGATAGCTGAAGTTCACGCCCAACGTCACCTGCTTGCGCCCTTCGACGAAGTTGCCACCCGGCCCGGGGGAAACGCCATCGACGTCGTGGTTGAAGGCAATGCGCGGCGTCATGTTCCAGGCGGTACCGAACACGTTGTTGTAAGTCGGCGCCATCAGGAGACGATAACCCCAGCTTGTATCGGTAACGTATCCGCTGGTGGTGGTGATCGGGCTGCGCGAGTTGCCGCCGGTCTGGCGCGAGGGCCCGCCGAATGTATCGGTGCCCGGTCCTTCAAAGCGAAGTTCGCTGGGGTCGGGCAGGTTCCAGACGTGGGTCACGCCGAACTCGCCTACCAGGGCCACCTGATTGGCCTTCAGCCAGTTGCCCGGCCCGAACAGCTTGGTCAGGGTGAACTGGGCCTGCGACACTTTACGGCGCTCATAGCCCTGAATGTACTCACCCGGCTCGTAGTCACCCAACTGGCTTATGAAGCGGTTGTAGGGCTCGGGGATGGCGGCATTGAGCGGCGACAGGCCTGCGTAGAGCAACTCCACATCGTCGATCTGGACGGGAACGTTGTCCCGGTAGCTGACTTCGCCGGCCACCGACCAGGTACCCACGTTGGTATTGAAGCTTACGCCCAGCAGATCGATGTCTTCGGGATACTCGACGATCACGGCGCCTGAGTCGGGCGAGGCGGTAGATGCAGCCCGACCGGAGAGCAGCGGCAGGCGGCTGTGATAGCGCAGATAGTAGACACCGAATTCGGTACTGTTGAGCCACGGCGCGTAGTAGCGGAAGGCCAGGCCGTACTGACCGGAGTCATCGGGCCGGTTGTCGGCTGCCCGCGGGAAGGATGCACCGCATCCGGCGGCCACCAGCTCGATCGGCAGATCGCGGTCGGATGCCCCGTAGTTGCCGTTGCGGCAGACCGTTTCGTAGAGATCGGGATTGTTGACCGGCTGCGCCACCATGCCGAAGTTGAGCATGGCGTAGCTGCCGCCGGCGGTAGCGAAGTCGTTGGTGGCGAAAAAGGTGCCGGAGGGTTCGGCCTCGACGTAGTCCCATTCGCCCATGATCACGGCTTCGACCGAGAGGTTGGGCGTGATATCGACCGTGCCCCAGAGCATGGTCAGCGGCAGAAAAGCATCCTTGAGCTCTGCGCCTGCGGTGCGCAGTGCAGTCACGTCAACCGGGTTGATCGTATTGATGCCGCCGGCCAGGAAGGTGCTTTCCCCCCAACTGACGACCTGCCTTCCGAGTCGCAACGAAAGCAGGCGATCGCCCATGAAGAAATCGCCGTAGACGTAGGCGTCGAGCAGGCGTGCGCGTTCGGCCGCCTGGTCCTTCGCCCCGTCGGGCAGTTGATCCATGTCGCTGAGGGTGAAATCGTAGAAATAGTTCCCCCGGACGAAGGCGCCGAAATTATCGAAATTGATCGCCAGCTCGGAGTTGATGCGAGCCTGGTTGAAGATCGAATCCCACTTGTCGAAGTTGAGATTGCCATCGTCGGAGTTGGCCGAGAAGCGCCCCGTGGTGGCAATCTGCTGCTCCAGCGAACGCTGGAACACAAGTGGATCGAACTGCGATTTGGCGATCAGCGCGTCGTCACGCTCGGATACGCGCATGCCGACACCGTAGCTTACGGTCGTATCAAGGCGAATCTCGACCTCATCCGTGCTCAGGTCCAGGGCGTGGACCTGCTGGGCGGCCAGGGCGAGCCCGATGGCGCCCAGCAGGATGCCGGAACGGAGCCCGGGACCGCGCCGAGTGGTTTTGAATTCTTGACGTTTCATGTTCGGATTCTCCCTCTCAATCGTCGGTCTGGATGAGTGACGGATCGCCGATGACGACCATTGCGCCACCGGAGGCCACCATGCTGGCGGCTTCGCCCTGCATTTCGGCCGTTACCGCCGGATCGGCGCTCGGGTCGAGCAGCGAGCCGTGGCTGCCCTGCAGCAGCCGGACTGCACCGCGGATACCCATCGGGTCTTGCGTGGTTTGCGTTATCGCATCCAGGCCCATGATCCGGATCAGTGGTTCGGTACCGGAAAGTGGCGCACCATCGACCGCGTTGGGAACAACGGCATCGCCGGCAACCTGCTGCAGCAGCACGGAGTTGCTGGCGGACGTTACAGCGCCCCAGTTGATCGGGTCGGCCGAATCAATCACCGTCTGTGCGGCCAGCAGGAACTGGTAGTAGTCCGGCGAGTAGGGCTCGACGCCCGCTGATTGCAGACCGGCGCGGATGACCGGGCCGAAGGTCTGGGAACCGGCCAGGAGGTTGGCGACACCGCCACCGGGTACCGACAGCACACCGTTGCCCACGGTCGGCTCGACCGCCAGGAAGGGCGTGCCGCTCATGGCGCCGAGCGAGAGGCCGACGAAGTTGATGCTGGAGCCGTCGAGGTCGCTGACACCATCACCGTCGATGTCCATTTCCGGCACGTTGAGTGCCAGGGTCGACAGGTCGATCTGGGCCTGGCGCAGGTTGTCGCGCGAGGTCAGAAGGCTCTGCAGGTTGATGAACCAGGCGCCCGAGCTGTCGATCATGCCGTCAGGGCCCGGCGCGCCGGTCTCGTTATCGCGCAGGTCGAGATCGAAGGTACGCTCCATCGATGCCGGCGCGAACGGTGTATTGCCGATATAGAGCGGGCTGGCCTGGTCGGTGATGCCGTGCAGGGGCATGTCGATGGCGATCACGGCGAAACCCTGCGAGGCCATGGTGTCGGCCAGGGCCAGCATCTGCGAACGGTTGCCGGTGATGCCGTGCTGGAAGATCACGACCGGCCAGCCGGCCGCCGGCCGCGTCTGACCCGACATCGCATTGGGCACGGTCATCAGCAAGGGGATCATCGGACGGGCGGTTTCCACCGGAATCGGGTTGGCTACCGTGACATTGGTGGAGTCCGGGTTGAAACCGAGCTGGTCGAAGGGCGGAATGTAGTTGCCCGGCGCGGCTTCCCAGAATTCAGTCAGGGGCGCGGTCGGATTCTGCTGGGAGGGAACGCCGAGAAAATACGGCACTTCCACGATCCCCATATAGAGGTCGGCGATGCCTGGCGACGCCCCCGGCGGAAGCACATCGGCCGTGGTCAGGCAGGCACCGGGTGCGACGCAGGCCTGAGCCACCTGGCTGCTGGTCGGGCCGATGATCGAGCGCAGCTTCGAGAGCACCGGCGTGATCGACTGGGTAGTGGCGGTGGAAGACAGCACGATGCTGTCGCGCGCCACGCCCTGCGAGGAGGCTGCGGCCAGGTGCGTGTTGATGATCTGGCGCAGCGGCTCCAGGGCTTGTGCCGTGGGGTTGTCCAGCAGCGGATCGGTGCTGTTGCCCTCCGCGTCGATGAGCGGATCGGGCCGCTTGGCAAGAAAATAGGTCTGGGCAGGCGTGGCCGGGTTGCCGTCCATATCGGTGATGCCGTCGGTCAGCACCGCCATGTAGCCGGTCATCTCCTGCAGTGGTTTGAGCGGCACGACCGCGATGGTCTGGCCTGTGGGGTCTGAAGATGCCACCACAGCGACATAGTCCTGACCCGGCACCAGCTCACGATTGACGCCCGACACGACCGGCTGGCCCTGCACGAAAGTCACTTCGTAGAAGCGAACCGTGCTGCCGGGAACCACGCTGGCCGGGTCGATCTTTGCGCTGAAATTGAAGGTCCACGGCGCGACCGTGCTGAATCCGTCAAGCGCGTTCATGGCCACCGCGGGATCACCGTAGTCGGCCGGATCCGCCACCGGAATGTTCAGCGTCAGGTCGTCCGTGCCCGACAGCAGGAGCGTGTTGGGAAACGGGATCTTGCCGCCGGCAGGGTCGAAAACGGCAGTTATGACGCCGGTAACGGGCTCGCCGTCGGGTTTTCTGGCGGGTTCTTGAGGTACGGTGCGGTCAACGCTTGAACCGCCGCCGCAGCCGACCAGCCACAGCAGCGCGAGTGCGAGCGCCAGGAATCGGCATGACTTCATCAGATTTCTCCCCAAAGCAGAGATGTTATTAGCTATTGCTCAATACTGTCCGGTATGGCGCAGTACCGAGTTGTACCGCCTGTATGATATGAACATGTTCTTTACTTTTGCAAGCAGCCGCGGTCAAGAAAACGATGACTACCCTCGGACCCGGCCTGCCGATGGCCGGCGCGGCCGGTGCATGAAACAAGTCTCGTGCCGCTGGTCGGTGCAGCCTGCCGGGCCAGGCGGCCCTCAGACCGGGCTCGGGGCTCTGACTTTCGGCAAGAAGCTGCTCCGGGCCTGCTGCCAGACCGCGGTCAGAAATTGCCGGCGGGCTGATCGTCGCAGCGCTGGACTTGCCGGGGCGGCTCACCCGAGACATCGGCGACCCGGCACTGCCTGAGCGTGGAGCAATAGCAGACCTCGGCTGTCCACTCGCGCTCCAGGCGCGCCATGGTCGCAACAACGTCGGCGCCGCCCGAGTCGGCGGCACGCAGCGCGAAGGGGTTGACGATCGCGCTGATCGAACCGATGGTTTGGAAGTGCTGATGCCAGGGGCGCCTGGGGCGCTCAGCCTTCATGGGCGTTATTCGCTTTTTGGCATGTACAGATCGGTAATCGTACCTTCATGGGCTTCGGCCGCCATCATTACCGATTCCGACAGCGTCGGGTGCGGATGGATGGTCAGGCTGATATCGGCGGCGTCGCAGCCCATTTCGATGGCCAGTGCCAGCTCCGAAATCAGATCCCCGGCGTGCACACCGACCACGCCGGCGCCAATCAGCCGGTTGCTTTCGGCCTCGAAAATCAGCTTGGTGAAGCCCTCGCTGCGGTCCATGCCCAAAGCCCGGCCCGAAGCTGCCCAGGGGAACTTGCCGACGCCGTAGTTGACGTCGCCGGCCTTGCACTGGGCCTCGGTCAGGCCGACCCAGGCCACTTCCGGATCGGTGTAGGCCACCGAGGGAATGACTCGCGCGTCGGCGGCGCGCCTGTGGCCGGCGGCGACCTCGGCGGCGACCTTGCCTTCGTATGAGCCCTTGTGGGCCAGCATCGGCTGGCCGACAATGTCGCCGATGGCGAAGATGTGATCGACGTTGCTGCGCATCTGGCCGTCGACCTTGATGAAGCCCTTGTCGTCGACCTTGACGCCGGCGGCCTCGGCCGCGAGCCGGTCGCCGTTGGGGCGGCGGCCGACGCAGACCAGCACGCGGTCGAACCCGGCGGTCTCCGGGGCGCTCTCGCCCTCGAGGTGGGCGGTCAGCCCCGAGTCGCCGGCTTCGACCTTTGCAACCTTCGTTTCAAGATGAAACTCGACGCCCTGCTTCTTCAGGTGCTGCTGCAGCGGCCTGACCAGATCGGCATCGGCGCCCGGCATGAGCTGCTTCATCATCTCGACGACGGTCACCTTCGAGCCCAGGGCGCGATAGACGCAGGCCATTTCCAGGCCGATGATGCCGCCGCCGATGACCAGCAGGCGCTCGGGCACGTCGGCCAGCTCCAGGGCCCGGGTCGAGTCCATCACGCGGTCGTCGTCCTCGGGCAGGCCGGGGATGTCGACCACGCGCGAGCCGGCGGCGATGATGCACTGGTTGAAATCGATCGTGCGCTTGTCGCCGTCATGTTCGACCGTCAGCTCGTGGCTGCCGCTGAAGGTGCCCACGCCCTGCACGATTTCGACCTTGCGCTTCTTCGCCATGCCGGCCAGGCCGCCGGTCAGTTTTTTCACCACCGAATCCTTGAAGCCGCGCAGCTTGTCCAGGTCGATATCGGGCTCGCCGAAAGACACGCCGTGCTCGCCCAGATGCGCGGCCGAATCGATCACCTGGCCAACGTGCAGCAGGGCCTTCGACGGAATGCAGCCGACGTTGAGGCACACGCCGCCGATGGAGTCGTAGCGCTCGATCAGCACCACCTTCAGCCCCAGGTCGGCGGCGCGAAAAGCCGCCGTATACCCCGCCGGCCCGGAGCCGAGCACCGCCAGGTCGAATTCGTGGTCGTGATTGCGGGGATCCCCGGCCGAGTCATCTGAAGCCTGCAGCCCCTGATCCCCACTCCCGCCATCCTGCTGCCGCGAGTCCCGAGTCCCGGGTCCCGACTCCCGGGCTTCATCCGAATCCCGCTCTCCTTCGTCTCCAGAGCCCCCTTCGTCAGGCTCATCACCTTCACCCTCCGAAGCCACCTCGACAATGCCAATCACATCCCCCTCGCCAACCTCGTCGCCTTCGGAAACGTTGAGCTCGACCAGTTTGCCCGACTCGGGCGACGGCACTTCCAACGTCGCCTTGTCCGATTCGAGCGTGATCAGGGACTGCTCCTTGTCGATCGTATCGCCCTCGGCGACCAGCACCTCGATGACGGGCACCTTGTCGAAATCGCCGATGTCGGGGACCTTGATTTCTGTTGTTTTGCTCATGGCATTCGTCTCTTTGTCCGTCTGGTGCCGCGTCGTCGTTCGTCAGGCATGCGGCTGCAATCTACATCCTTGCCACCAATCGTAACCGGCCATCCGAATGAGTCATCTCGAGATTCTTGAGAAAACTCATCCCCAGCAGCACGGTATCGCTGCGCGCCGGGCTGATGGCGGCAAGCACGTCGCGCTGGACGATATCGCCCAGGCGCACCTCGTCGATGCGCGTCATCCAGCCAGTGACCGACCCGGCGGCGGTCTCCAGGCCGATGCGCGCTTTGCGCTCCAGGCCCAGCTCATCGGCCAGATTCTCGGGCACGGAAACCAGAGTGGCACCGGTATCGACCAGAAAGGTCACCTCACGCCCGCCAATCGCCCCGCTGGCAATGAAATGCCCCTGGCGATCGGACTCCAGCACCACCTCGATGCCGCCGTTGACCTGGCTGCTGGCGACCTGCCGGTTGGGCTTGCTCCGATCGTCGATCAGGCCTGAAAAAACGAAGGTGAGCAACAGCAGAAAGCCGACCGCGGCGGCCAGCATCATGCCAAAGCCCGTCCGGTGCCGACTCAAAGCAGCAGCCGCCTCAGATCCTCGAGTTGATTGGCCAGATAGCGGGTAAAGCGTGCCGCATCCGCGCCGTCGATGACGCGATGATCGTAGGACAGCGACAGCGGCAGCATCAGCCGCGGAGTGAACTGCTCACCGTCCCACATCGGCTTCATCCGAGAGCGCGACACGCCCAGGATGGCCAGTTCGGGCGCATTGATGATCGGCGTGAAGGCCGTGCCGCCGATGCCGCCCAGGCTGGAGATCGAGAAACACCCGCCCTGCATTTCACCGGGCTTGAGCTTGCCCTCGCGGGCCCGGACCGACAGATCGGTCAGCTCACTCGCCAGCTCGAGCAGGCCCTTTTGATCGGCATCGCGGATCACGGGCACGACCAGACCGTTGGGCGTATCCACCGCCACGCCGATATGAAAATACCTCTTCTTGATCAGCTTCTTGCCGTCATCGGAAAGGGAGGCATTGAAGTGCGGAAACTCCTTCAGCCCCGCCACTACCGCCTTGATCAGGAACACCAGCGGCGTCATCTTCGTGCCGGCTTCCTCGGCGGTATTCCTGTTGGCCTTGCGGAAGGCCTCCATCCCGGTTACGTCGGCTTCGTCGAACTGGGTGACGTGCGGAATCGAGACCCAGTTGCGGTGCAGGTTGGGCCCGGAGATCTGCTTGATGCGCGAGAGCTTTTCTTCCTCGATCTCGCCGAACTTCGCGAAATCCACCCGTGGCGGATCAGCAATATCCAGCCCCGGCCCGGGGGCGGCTGCCGCACCAGCATCCATGACCTGCTTGACGTGAGCCTTGAGGTCGTCTTCGGTAATGCGATCCTTGCGTCCCGAGCCGGAAACGCCGCTCAGATCAACGCCGAGCTGGCGAGCGAGCCGGCGCACCGATGGTGAAGCGTGCGGCAGCTTCGACGGATCCATATCCATCGCTTCGAAAGGCACCGGTGGGGGCGGCAGGTCGTCGCGGCGCGACGCGGCTTCCGACCGGGCATCAGCAGCGCGCTCAGAGCCGTCGGACTCATCAGCCTCCCTGGCGCCATCCTCCCGCGAGTCCCGAGTCCCGGACCCCGAGTTCCGGCCTTCATCCGGGTCCCGTTGACCTTCGTCTCCAGAGTCGCCTTCGTCAGACTCGCCACCTTCATCCTCCGAAGCCAGCTCGACGACCCCGATCACATCGCCCTCGCCAACCTCGTCGCCTTCTGAGACCTTGAGCTCGACGAGCTTGCCCGATCCGGGTGACGGCACTTCCATCGTCGCCTTGTCGGATTCGAGCGTGATCAGCGACTGCTCTTTCTCGATCGTGTCGCCCTCGGCGACCAATACCTCGATGACGGGTACCTTGTCGAAATCACCGATGTCGGGGACCTTGATTTCCTGTTTCTTGCTCATCGTTGTCTCGCTTGAAGATTCGGAGTCGTCAGTCGGGAGCGCGTCCCGACCTGCGGTGCCAATGCTTACACAGCATCACACCGTGGTCGGCAGCGGCTTGTCCGGGTCGATATCGAGTGCGCTCCTGGCCTTGATCAACCTGTCGTCGTCGAACTTGCCCTGCCGGTTGAGACCGACCAGCGCCGCGTAAGCGACGTGCTTGCGGTCGACCTCAAAGAAGCGGCGCAGGTTCTCGCGCGTGTCCGAGCGGCCGAAGCCGTCGGTGCCGAGCACGATGTAGTCGTCGGTCGGCACGAATTCGCGCACCTGGTCGGCATAGTTGCGAATGTAGTCGGTGGCCGCCACCACCGGGCCGGTACGGTCCTTGAGCAGGCCGGTGATCCACGGCGTGTTCGGCGACTGGTCGGGATTGAGCAGATTGCGCCTGGACACTTCATGCCCGTCCTTGCGCAGTTCGTTGAAGCTGGTAACCGACCAGATATCGGCTCCGACACCATAGTTCTGCTCAAGCAGGTCGGCCGCGGCGATGACCTCGCGCAGGATCGCACCCGAGCCCATCAGCTGAACGACGGGCTTGTCCGAGGAGTCCCGGGTGCCCAGTCCCGAGTCCCGAAACAGATACATGCCCTTGCGGATGCCTTCTTCGGCGCCTTCGGGCATGGCCGGGTGCTGGTAGTTCTCGTTGAGTACGGTGATGTAGTAGTAGACGTCTTCGCCTTCGCCGTACATGCGCCGCAGGCCATCCTGCAGGATCACGGCCAACTCGTAGGCAAAGGTCGGGTCATAGCTGATGCAGCAGGGGATGAGACCGGCCTGAACGTGGCTGTGGCCGTCCTGGTGCTGCAAGCCCTCGCCGTTGAGCGTGGTCCGCCCCGACGTGCCACCGATCAGAAAACCGCGGGCGTGAATGTCGCCTGCCGCCCAGGCCAGGTCGCCGACGCGCTGGAAGCCGAACATCGAGTAGAAGGCGTAGAACGGAATCATCGGCACGCCGGTGGTTGCATAGCTGGTGGCCGCGGCAATCCACGAACTCTGGGCACCGGCTTCGGTGATGCCTTCCTGCAGCACCTGGCCGTGCTGGGCCTCGCGATAGTAGGCAAGCTGGTCGGAGTCGACCGGCTCGTAGAGCTGGCCAAACGGCGCATAGATGCCGATCTGGCGAAACAGGCCTTCCATGCCGAAGGTGCGCCCTTCGTCGCAGATGATCGGCACGATGTGTTCCTTGATGTTCTTGTCGCGCAGCAGCAGCGACAGGCAGCGCACGTAGGCCATGGTGGTCGAGATTTCGCGCTCGCCGGTTGACTCCAGGAGCTTCGAGAAGGCCTCCAGATCGGGCACCTTGAGGGTGTCGTTTTCAACCCGGCGCTGGGGCAGATAGCCGCCGAGCTTCTCGCGGCGTTCTTTCATGTACTTGATCTCGTCGGAGTCCTCGCCCGGGTGGTAATAGGGCACGCCTTCGAGCTGCTCGTCGGTCAGCGGCACGTTGAAACGATCCCGGAAGTACTTCACGCCCTGATCGTCGAGCTTCTTTTGCTGGTGCGAGATGTTCTGGCCCTCGCCCGACTGACCCAGGCCGTAGCCCTTGATGGTCTTGGCCAGGATGACGGTGGGCTGGCCCTCGTGGTGGGTGGCGGCGTGGTAGGCGGCGTGGATCTTGTGCGGATCGTGGCCGCCGCGGTTGAGCCGCCAGATATCGGCATCGGACATGTCGGCGACCATTTCCTTGAGCTCATCGTAGGCGCCGAAGAAGTGCTCGCGCACATAGGCGCCGTCGTTGGCCTTGTACTTCTGGTATTCGCCGTCGAGCGCTTCCTGCATGCGCCGGCGCAGCAGACCCTTGGTGTCGCGTGCCAGCAGCGGATCCCAGTAGGAACCCCAGATCACCTTGATGACGTTCCAGCCGGCACCGCGGAAGAAGCCTTCGAGCTCCTGAATGATCTTGCCGTTGCCCCTGACCGGCCCATCCAGGCGCTGCAGGTTGCAGTTGACTACAAACACCAGATTGTCGAGCTTTTCGCGGCCCGCCAGCGAGATGGCGCCCAGCGACTCGGGCTCGTCCATTTCGCCGTCGCCGAGAAAGCTCCACACGGTGCGCTTGCCGGCATCGGCCAAGCCGCGGTGGGTCAGGTACTTGAGGAATCTCGCCTGGTAGATCGACATGATGGGGCCCAGGCCCATCGACACGGTCGGAAACTGCCAGAAGTCGGGCATCAGCCAGGGGTGCGGATACGAGCTGATGCCCTTGCCATCGACTTCCTGACGGAAGCCATCAAGCTGTTCCTTGCTCAGTCGGCCTTCGAGAAACGCGCGAGCATAAAACCCGGGCGAGGAGTGTCCCTGAAAGTACACCAGATCGCCACCGTCTTCATGATCCGGGCCCTTGAAGAAATGGTTGAAACCGACGTCGTAAAGCGTCGCCGCCGAGGCGAAACTGGCGATATGTCCGCCCAGCTCGCCACCACGCCGTGATGCGCGCACCACCATGGCCATGGCGTTCCAGCGAATGATGGAACGGATCCGTCGTTCCATGGCGCCGTCGCCGGGCATGGTCGGCTCGCGATGCAGCGGAATGGTGTTGATATAGGCCGTTGTCAGATCGAACGGCAGGTGCGCGCCTGAGCGTCGCGCCAGTTCGACCAGGCGCTCGAGAAGGAAATGCGCCCGCTCGGGGCCGTCACGATCAACAACCGCCGTCAGTGACTCAAGCCATTCCTGAGTTTCCTGGAAATCGATGTCATCGGGATGGGGATACTCGTGGGCCATGCCAGTCCTCTTCATAGGGCGTATTCGTTTCAAGACCGCCTATTGTAGCGACTGCCCGCGCGCCTGTCCGAAGGCCAAACGCCAATGGAATCACCATACTGCGGCGTACTGTTCATCGGCACGACAAGTTCCGGTAAACGAGGGCCTGAGCCTGAATCCTGACGGCAACGGCGCCGGATGCAACCAAATGCCCGTCCCCGACGTCCTATGTATAGGACCGGCTGCCAACAGGGCCAAGTAGCAGAGCCATGCGGATCTTAGTCGTGATACTTCTCGTTCTCGTGGGCATGGCAGTGAGCATTCGCATCGACGGGATCTGGCCGCCCAAACCCCTCAAGGAGCCTGTCGAACTGGTCGTTTCACAAATCGCCGAGCCCGGCAAGACCCTGCTGATCACACTTGGACAGCAAATGTCGCTCAAGCCGGTGCAACGCGGCCCGGGAGCCACCATCCAGTCTGCTGCGATGATGCGAGCGGTAGTGGACAATGACCCGGCGAGCAAGCAATCCACGATGCCATGCAGCTGATGCCTTTCGGCGTGCCGTGGCTGGCTGAACTGAGTCGATAGCGGAACCAGCTCGGCAGGGTCGCGCTCAGTTTCCGCTCAGGTCCCAGGCGTCAAGCCACTCGACGACCTCAAGCTCGAAGCCCAACTCGCCGGTCACACGGCGGTGGAAATCGGGGAGATGCCCGGCGCCGTAAAACAGCGCGAGATCGCGAGCGCCCTTGCCAAGCTCACGCTCGAGCACCGACAGCGCCTTGCGATTGCGCTCGGTGATCAGCGCCGAGCCGTTGTCATCGGCAAATATTTCCAGCACGTGAGCCTGGTCGACCATGGACGCGGCCATTGCGCGCTTGAGCGCCAACTGACGATCGTCGGCGAAAAGCACCTGCAGCATGCCGGCTTCCTGCGCTCCGGCATCCTGCGAAAGCGTCGAGGCCGCCCAAAGCTGCACGAAGGCGCCTACCCAGGACTCATTGCGTTCGGCCATGCTGGCGCTGAACTCCCCGGCCGTCATGTCGGCGTGAACGAAATTGTCGCGCTGATAGTCGATTTCCTCGAGCTGGAAAGCCAGTCCCATCGCCTCTTTCATGCCGCCCTGCATCAGGCCGACCAGGCTCAGTCCGATTCCGGCGGGCCTGTCACTGCCGTCGGGATCGCCGACCAGCTCGTAGAGCACGGCGTCGTAGTGGTCGAAACGCTCACTCAGATCTTCGAAGTACTCGCGATCGGCCACGTGCACGGCGCCGATGAGATCGAGCCTGCGGCCGTCACCATCGCGGTAGCGGGCAAGCCCCACCTGCAGCGCCTGCGGCTCGCCCTCGGCGCCGGTTTTCATCCGCATGAAGGAGGGTGCGTCCTGCGCTATTGCAGGCAGCGCCAGAAGGTTTCCGACCAGCAGCGCCAGGCCCGCAAGAAAGCCGGGATTGCGTGCGCTCGATTTGAATACTTCGCTCATTCCTTGATCGCTCCTCTGCTCCAACAGGGCCAGGCACCCGGATGCCCGGCATTTGATAATTATCAGGACGTGCACGTAGATCGTAATCAGGCGCGTGACAAATGTCATGACTGATTGCTGAGGGCCGTCACTGGGCGTAGACGCCCGATTTGCCCAGAATGTTTCCGACACTTGATCGGGAGCAAGACAGATGTTCCATCCCATCGTCGCCGAATGTTCGGCACTGCAACATCAGTATGGCGCCACCCCGGCGCTGGCCGGCATCGATCTGACCCTTGGCGGCGGCCGCGTCACCGCCCTGCTCGGCCCTAACGGGGCGGGCAAGACCACGCTGATTCACCTGCTGCTGGGTGTCCTGCCGATTCAGCAGGGCGGGCTGAAGCTGTTCGGCAGCCTGAAGCCGGGCAGCAGTGAGGCGCAGCGGCGTATCGGGGTCATGCTGCAGGCCAGCGGCGTGCAGGACAATCTCACCGTCGCCGAGCTGCTGGCGCTATTCGCCAGCTTCTATCCCGAAGCCGACTCGCAGATCGGCCTGCTCGACGAACTCGACCTGGTCGATCTGGCCGATCGCCGTTTCGAGCGCATCTCGGGCGGCCAGAAGCAGCGCGTGCTCTTTGCCCTGGCCGTCGTCGGCCGCCCGGACTGGCTGATTCTCGACGAACCGACGACCGGGCTCGATCCGGCCGCCCGCCGGATTCTCTGGCGCGCCATCGAGGCGCGTCGACAGGCCGGCGTATCCATTCTGCTGTGCACGCACCTGATGGACGAGGCCCAGACCCTGGCCGACCACGTCGTCGTGCTCGACCGCGGGCGTATTCTCGATCAGGGTCGGCCGGATACCATCCGCCGGCGCGTACCCAGCGATCGCATCCGGGTGCGCACCGCCCTGCCGCCGGAGAAACTCCGCACCCTGCCGGCCGTGACCGCCGTCAACGCAGGCGATGAGCGCGCCGAAATCCTCAGCCGCCGCGGCGTCGATACGGTCCGCGCGCTGCTGGCCGCCGACGAGTCCATCGAAGATCTGGAAGTCGCCGGGGCCGACCTGGAGACCGCCTTTCTGGCCCTGACCGATTCCGCCCGGACCGAACAGGAGGCCGCATGAACGCCGCCAATCCGTCCATCCAGCTTGTCCGCGCGCAGTGGCTGAACCTGCTGCGCACACCCGCCTACACCCTGCCCACGCTGCTGTTCCCGGTCATGTTCTACGCCTTCTTCGGGCTGGTGATGATGCGCGGGCAGGCGCTGTGGTTCCTGTGCACCTTTGCCACCTTTGGCGTCATGGGTGCGGCGCTGTTTTCCTTCGGTGTGAGTATCGCCACCGAGCGCGCCCAGGGCTGGCTGCTGTTGCTGCGCGCGTCGCCGGCGCCAGTGTCGGCGGTGATCGCCGGTAAGGCCTTCGGCGCCCTGCTGTTTGCGACCATGATCGTGGTCCTGATGAGCGTGCTCGCCGCTGCCTTCGGCGAGGTGCGGCTGGCGACGACGCAATGGCTCGCCCTGGCAGAGATCCTCACCGTCGGCGCGCTGCCGTTTTGCCTGATGGGACTCACCGCCGGCCTGTGGCTGAGCCCCAATGCCGCGCCGGCCGTGCTCAATCTGGTCTACCTGCCGCTGGGCTTTCTGTCGGGGCTGTGGATTCCCGCGACCATGTTCCCGGGCTGGCTGCAGTCGCTGGCTGAATGGCTGCCTCCTTACCACCTGGCCGCGCTGGCGCTCGATGTCACCGGCGCAAAAAACGCCGACTGGGGCCACTCGCTGGCCGTGCTCGGCGTCTTTGCGTTGATCTTCACCGTATTGACCGCGCTGGGCTGGCGGCGCCTTGACGGCGTGTCGTGAACAACAGGGCCGAATCATGAAAAGCCTCTTCGGCATCATCGCCATTGTGCTGGCCGCGGTCGTCACGCTGCTGCTACTGCCCGGGCCGGCCGACGGCAACCGCGGAATCACGGCCATCACCAACGTGCGCGTGTTCGACGGCGAGCGCGTGATCGACAAAGCCCATCTGCTCATCAGAAATGGGCGGATCGCCGAGGTCGGCCCGCAGGTAACCGTCCCCGAAGCGGCGCGGGTCGTCGAAGGCCGCGACCGGACCGTCCTGCCGGGCCTGATCGACGCCCACGTCCACGCCTACGGCAATGCCCGGGCCGACGCCCTGCGCATGGGCGTGACCACCCTGCTCGACATGTTCCGCCCGCCGACCGATCAGGCGCTGATGATCTCCCAGCGCGAGTCCCTGCTGGCCACGAAACAGGCCGACCTGTTCTCGGCCGGCTACCTGGCCACCGCCAAGGGCGGCCACGGCACCCAGTACGGACTGCCCGTACCCATTCCCGAATCGCCGGAAACGGCCGACGAGTGGGTGCGGGAACGGCTCGAAGAGGGATCGGACTACATCAAGATCATCATCGAGGACGGCGCGAGTTGGGGCCAACCCCTGCCCACCCTGAGCCCGGATATGGTTGAGGCCCTGGTTGACGCCGCCCACGCCAGCGACGTGCTGGCCGTTGCCCACGTGTCGACACAGTCGGCCGCCAGGATGGCGGTGCTGGCCGGCGTCGACGGCCTGGTGCACCTGTTCGCCGACCAGCCGGTCGACCAGGCCTTCATCGAGATGGCCCTGCAGGCCGGTATCTGGATCGCGCCCACTACGCCGGTGCTGGCCGCCTCGCACGGTCAGCCGGTCCCTGGATGGCTCACCGGCGGCCAGCACGCCAGGAACCGGATCACGCAGCCGCAGCGGACCATGCTCGCGCAGTCCTCTCCAGGCTCCAGTATGCGCAGCGCAAGCTGGCCGGTGGTTCTGGAGAACATCCGCAAGCTGCATGCGGCCGGCGTGCCGCTGCTGGCCGGGAGCGACGCCGGCAATCCCGGCACCGCTCACGGGCCGAGCCTGCACCACGAACTGGCCCTTCTGGTCGAAGCAGGGCTCACACCGCTCGAGGCATTGCGCTGTGCAACCAGCATTCCCGCCCGGAAATTCGGCCTGGATGGTCGCGGTTGCCTGCAGCCGGGCTGCCGCGCCGACCTGGTGCTGATCGACGGCAATCCGCTCGACGACATCCGGCACACGGTCCGCATCGACGCTGTCTGGAAGAATGGCCTCCGGCAGGAAGAATCCGGCGAATAGCCGCAATGACACTACAATTCAGGCATGCCCGGGCCGGCCGGGCAGTCGAAGGAAGACCGTAGATGAGCGCCCGACAACGCCTCAAAGGAGTCCACGAGTACCTGGTGCCGCCCGAAAGCGGCCAGGGCTGGACAGCCTATGTCTGGCTGGTCTATCTGGGTTTTTTCTTCATCGAGTGGTATTTCCGGCCGGTCGGCGCGGTCGAGCTGAGCCTGGGGCTGGCGACTATCGTGGTCTTCCTCGTGCTGTATTTCAGCGCCTTCCGGAGCCGGTCACGGGCAGCTGCCCTGGCGCATATCGCCGCCATCACGGCGCTGGCCGCGGCCTGGAGCTGGGTCAACGCCGGCGCCAGCGTGCTGTTCATCTACGCTGCCGCCTTCGCCCACCTGGTCGGACCGCCGCGGCGGTCGGTCTGGGTCGTGGTCGGCATTGCCGCGCTCGCCGGCGCGATCGCGCCCTTCGCCCGGCCCGAGCCTTTCTACTGGCTTCCCGGCGTGTTCATCAGCATCATGATCGGCCTGACCAATATCTTCTTTGCCGAGCAGTCCAGAAAGAACGCCGAGCTCAAGCTCAGCCAGGCCGAAACCAGGCGCCTGGCGAGAGTCGCGGAACGCGAGAGAATCGCCCGCGACCTGCACGACGTTCTCGGCCACACTCTGTCGATGATTGCCGTCAAGAGCGAGCTGGCCGAACGCCTGGTCGCGCGCGACAACAACAAGGCGCGTGAAGAGATTCGCGCCATGGGCAACAGCGCCCGCAAGGCGCTGGCCGACGTTCGCGAGGCCATCAGCGGCTACCAGCAACAGACACTCGAGGCTGCCATCGAGCACATGCGCTCAAGCCTGCGCGCGGCCGACATCGAGGCCCTCATCGAGGTCGACGAGGGCCTCGACCTGCCGGCCCAGACTCAGGGCATGCTGGCGCTGGTCATCCGCGAGGCCGTGACCAACATCATCCGGCACTCGCAGGCCCGCCGCTGCCGCATCCGGCTTGAATCGGGCGGTGCTGAACTGAACCTGGCGATCGACGACGACGGCGGCGGGCGCATCCGCATGGACGGCAGCGGCGTCCAGGGCATGCGCGCGCGCATCGAATCGCTGGGCGGCACGCTCGAGGTCGGGTCGAACGGCTCGACCAGCCTGAGCGCGCGAGTGCCCCTGGGGACGGCATGATCCGCCTGGTGCTCGCCGAAGACCAGACCCTGCTTCTGGGCGCGCTGGCCTCGCTGCTCGACCTGGAAGACGACATCCGGGTGGTCGGCCGGGCCGCCAATGGCGACGAGACCCGGCGCCTGATCGAGTCCAGGAGACCCGATCTGCTGCTGACCGACATCGAGATGCCGGGCAGCACCGGCCTGGACCTGGCCGAATGGGTGCGCACCAGCGCGCCCGGCACAGCCGTGGCCATCCTCACCACCTTCGCGCGTCCCGGCTACCTCCGGCGCGCACTCGAGGCCGGCGTCAAAGGCTATCTGCTCAAGGAAACGCCGGCTGAACAGCTGGCCGACGCTATCCGGCGCATCCATGCAGGACAGCGCGTGATCGACCCGGAGCTGGCGCTGACTGCCTTCGACAGCCCCGACCCGCTGACCGACCGCGAGCGCCAGGTGCTCAGGCTCGCCGGCGAGGGCCTGGGCAACGCCGAAATCGGCCGGCGCCTGCACCTGGCCGAGGGCACGGTGCGCAACTACCTGTCGGAGGCCATCGGCAAGCTCGGCGCCGACAACCGCATCGAAGCCTGGCGCATCGCGCGCGACCAGGGCTGGCTGTGACCAGCCGGCAACCCTCCGTCCCGATCACGAGCCTTCCGGTTCGTTCGCCTGCTCGCCAGACATGTGCCGCCGCAGCCGCATGGGCTGGCGCTTCTTGCGGCGAATGGCGCGCACGCGCAGGTTGAGCAGCTCCACGCCCACCGAAAACGCCATGGCAAAGTAGACGTAGCCTTTCGGGATATGAAACTCCATGCCCTCGGCGACCAGGGTGAAGCCGATCAGAATGAGAAAGCTCAGCGCCAGCATCTTGATGGTGGGGTGGCGGTCGACAAACTGGCCGACGGCCTTGGCCGAGACCATCATCACGCCCACGGCAACGACGATGGCGATGATCATCACCGCCAGGTGATCGGCCAGGCCAACGGCGGTGACCACCGAGTCAACCGAAAAGACCAGGTCGATCAGCCCGATCTGGATGAGCACCAACCAGAACCCGGCGCTCGCGCCCTTGCCCTTCTCGCTCGGGTCGTCGCCCTCGAGGTTGCCGTGAATCTCGTGGCTGGCCTTGCCGAGCAGAAACAGCCCGCCGCCGATCAGGATCAGCTCGCGCCCGGTAATCGCCTGGCCGAAGACCGAAAACAGGGTCTGGTCCAGGCGCATGATCCAGGCAATGACCAGAAGCAGCGCGATGCGGCTGATCATGGCAATCGCCAGGCCGATGATGCGCGCGCGCTGGCGCTCGGCCGCCGGCAGGCGGGCGACGAGCACCGAGATGAAGATGATATTGTCGATGCCGAGCACGATCTCGAGCGTGGTCAATGTGCCCAGCGCGATCCAGGCCTGGGGGTCGGCGATCCATTCCATGCGGCGCTCCCTGCGTTTGTCGCGTCGTTTTGCAGGCAGGAATAGTAAAACGCGACGCGCTCAAACCCAAACAGAATCGAAATCGCCGCCGGCGGGCCGATTGGCCGATAACCTGCGCTCAGGATTCGAAGCGGTCGGCGAACACGCCCTCGTTGCCCGACTCCACCGCTCCGGCGTCGCAGGCCGCGCTGCCCGGCGCCGGACGCGGCAGCCCGCGCTGGTCGTGCCCGAGCGGGTCGTTGTCCTCATCCAGGCAGACAGCGACCGGCACGCGATCGATCGCCGGACTGCCGGGCAGCGGCCGGCGCGTCGGGGTCGGGCCGCCGTTCATCTGCAGTGGACCGAGCAGGGCGTCAGTTTCCTCGAGATCACCGGCGCCGACAAGCGGGCAGCTGCCGTCCTCGCTGATATTGTAGCCAAGCGACTGAGGGGAATTTCCGCTGCAGACCACGTACCCCCAGGGCGAACGCTGGAGGAGGGTGCCGGCCATTTCGATGCTGTGGGCGCCGGAGGCCGAATGGGTGTGCAGTTGCGCCCCTTAGTTGCCCGCCAGGGTGCTGTTTCTGAGCATCAGGTCGGCGTTCTGGATCGAGATGCCCATCCCGGTGTTGGCGGCAATCGTGGTGTTGATCATGGTCAGTCCGCCGCCGCTTTGGAGATAAATGTTGTTATTCAGGTAGTCGTGTGGAACCGGTGGGCCGTTTTCGGTGAGTGTCGAGCGCAGGATAAGCACCTGGGTGTCGGCACCCGACAACACGTTGCCGAAGGAATTGACGTAGCCCAGATCTTCGGCCCGATTGTCGACAAACAGGCTGTCGATGATTTCCACGGCGGTGGAATAGGCGCGGATCGCGGCCCCGGCGTTGGCCCGGTGGCCGTGCATGCGGACTCGCCGCAACCCGAGGAATGACTCGGCCAGAATGCCGCTGCCGGAGTGTTCGGCGGCCGAACCCGCCCACCCGTTTTCAAGCGTAAGGTCTTCGAGATCGAGGTAACCGCCGAGCACGTGAAACAGCCGCATCGCTGCGCCGCCGTCGATGCGGGTGTGAGCGATGCCTGCACCGCGGATCGTGGTGGCGACATGAACATCCAGATCATCGGCGCTGGCGTCGTCATTGCCGACGCCGGCGATGGTCAGCGTGAATTGGCCGGCGGGCAGTTCGATCCAGTGCGGCCCGGCCGCGGCGTTGGCCTCCATGACCGCGGCGCGCAGGCTGCAGTCGAGCCCGGCCGGGGTGGCCTCGCACACCCCGTCACCGGGATTGACATCGACCAGATCGGCCGTTTCGTTGACGGTGAAATTTGCAGCCTGCACGGTCGACGCCGCCAGCGCCACGAACGCCAGCACGAACAGTTGGTATGGATATGACATATCGCCCTCGTCTGTCGGGGTTTGATCGCTTGCATGACAGGCAAGCCCTGATCAGACAGTCGAAAGACAGCGCAGGAATGTGCCACCCGTGAGGGCGATGTTCGCGAAACGGCGATGCCGGCATCAGGCGCCGCCGCGGCCGGGGACGACAAACGGCCGCCAGCCCGACGCGGCTGGCGCTGATCGACGGATAGGAACAGCCGAACTGCTCGCGCAGATGGGCCGAGACTGACGGTCACAGCCGGTTTCGGCCATTGTGCAGCTTGCTCAGCGATCCCGCCGGCGACGAACGCTTTCGGACTCCGAGTAGCGAATGTAGAGGTCGGACAGCACCCGGCGGAAGGGCTCGCTGTAGCCGGCCGCGATGCCGAGCCCGAGGGTTGTGATCGCGGCCTTGTCGGGATTGTCCTGGATCCAGCGCGCCAGAACGGGATCGGCATGCTCGCGCAAGAAGCGCTCGAAATCGTCGCGGTCGGGTGCCGACTCGCGCTGCCGGCCGGCGCGCCTTCTTGCCGGGTCGGCAATTTTCGCGATGACCAGAACCAGCGCGATCACGACGATCCCGGCCGCTGCCGTCACCAGGGCGGCCAGCGCCGGCGGCAGGCTCTCGAGCAGGGCCAGGTAGCAGGCCAGGGCAAGAAAGGCAAACACGCACAGCGAAACCGGCACGATGATGGCCGTTACGACAACGCCGGTCTCCAGGCGCTTTTTCAACCGAGTCAGCATTCGAGTCGGCCCGGGGCGCGTGCCTAGCGATCGAACAGCTTGCCGAGGATGAAGCCGATACCGAGCGCCACCGCGATGCTGGTCATCGGGCGCTGCTCGATTTCGTGCTCGAATGCGTGCCAGGTCTCGCGCGCCTGCTGGCGCGTCTGGTCGGCGGCCGAGCGCAGCCGCTCGCGACCTTCATCAGTGGCGGAGTGAGCCAACTGCCGGACAGTCTGGCCGATGCCGGACAGCTCTTCCTTCAGTTGCTTGAATTCGTCTCTGAGTTCCTGAAGTTCCTTGTCGGTGCTGGCAGCCATGGATCCTCCTGTTTCGGTTCTGATTTCCGGTTCGCTCCTTCGAAGACTACCACACTGAATCGAACGATCCCGTCAAGGTCCGCGTTGCAACTTGCGCTTGGGAAAAACGGCGAACGCCGAAATGTTCGTGGTCCACCCCAGGCCCGGCGGCAAGAGCAGCGTTTCAGCTACAGCGATCTGGGAGAACGCACGGCCGAATTCCGGGCCGCGGGCGCGAGCACGATGGGCAATGATGCTTCGCTGGTCTATACCGGCAGCGAGCAGGCCGGCATCATGGTGATCAGCCCCGCCGGGGACGTCGAGATCTACTGATTCGATCCTCGAAGAAGAGGCGCCGGCCGGGCCCATTCGCCGCCGTCTTTGACAGACCGTCCGCCCGCCCGGTCATTCCTCGCCGGTGCGCGTGCGCCGCTCGTACTGCTGGGCGTCGACCACGGCGATGGCGGTCATGTTGACCACGCGGCGAACGGTGGCCGAGGGTGTGAGCACGTGGGCCGGGCGGCCGATGCCCATCAGCATCGGGCCGATGGTCACGCCCTTGCCGATCACGCGCGCCATGGAGAAGGCAATATGGGCGGCGTCCTGGTTGGGCATGATCAGCAGGTTTGCCTCGCCCTCGAGGCGGGAGTTCGGAAAGATGCGTTCGCGAATGGCCGGCATCAGGGCAGCGTCGGCGCGCATCTCGCCCTCGATTTCGAGCTCGGGCGCGCGCTCGCGCAGCATGTTGAAGACCCGCCGCATCTTCGAAGCGGACGGATCGACGTGGCTGCCGAAGTTCGAATGCGAGCACAGCGCGACCCTGGGAGTGATACCGAACATGCGCAGGCGCTCGGCCGACATCAGGGTCAGCTCGGCCAGCTCCTCGGCGCTCGGGTCGGGGTTGACGTGGGTGTCACACACGAACCACGCGCCGTTTTCGTTGGTCATGGCCGACAGCGCACCCAGCACACCGGTATCGTTGGCGCCCAGCACCTCGTTGATGTACTGGAGCTTCTTCTGGTAGCGGCCGACCACGCCGCAGATCAAAGCGTCGGCTTCGTTGCGATGGACCATGACCGCCGCAATAACGGCCGTGCGCGTGCGCACGATGGCCTTGGCCGAGTCGGGCGTGACCCCGCGGCGCTGGGTGATCTCGTGAAAGGTCTGCCAGTATTCCTTGAAGCGCGGGTCGGATTCGGGGTTGACCAGCTCGAAGTCCTCGCCGGGCGTCAGCCGCAGGCCGGCGCGCTCGATGCGCATGTCGACCACCTTGGGGCGGCCGATCAGGATGGGTTTGGCCAGGCCATCGTCAACGATGGTCTGCACCGCGCGCAGCACGGTTTCCTCCTCGCCTTCGGCAAAGACCACGCGTTTGGGGTCCTTGCGCGCGGCGTCGAACACCGGCTTCATCAGCAGGCCGGTGCGGAAGACGTGCTGATAAAGCCGTTCGGTATAGGCGTCGAGATCCTCGATCGGCCGGGCAGCCACGCCGGAATCCATGGCGGCCTTTGCCACCGCCGGCGCCAGGTGGGCCAGCAGCCGCGGGTCGAAGGGCTGCGGAATAAGATAGTCGGGTCCAAACTTGGGCGCCTGGCCGCCATAGGCCTGGGCGGCCACGTCGGAGGCCTCCTTCTGGGCGAGCTCGGCGATGGCGTGAACGCAGGCCATCTTCATCTCGTCATTGATGGCGGTGGCACCAACATCGAGCGCCCCGCGAAAGATGTAGGGAAAGCACAGAACGTTGTTGACCTGGTTGGGGAAATCCGAGCGACCGGTGGCGATCAGGGCATCGGGCCGGACCTCGCGCGCGACGTCGGGCATGATCTCGGGCACCGGGTTGGCCAGGGCCAGAATGATCGGCTTGTCAGCCATCGACTTGACCATCTCCGGGGTGAGCACGCCCGGAGCGGACACACCGAGAAAGACGTCGGCATCCTCGATCACTTCACCGAGCGTGCGCGCATCGGTTTCGACGGCATAGGCCGCCTTGCGCGCGTCCATTTCCGAGTCGCGGCCGACGTAGACCACGCCGTCACGATCGCACACGGCAATGTTCTCGCGCTTGACACCCATGGTGACGAGCAGATCCAGGCAGGCAATGCCGGCCGCGCCGGCGCCGGAGACGACCAGGCGGATGTCTTCCATCTTCTTGCCGACCAGCTTCAGCCCGTTGACCAGGGCAGCGGCGGTAATGATCGCCGTGCCGTGCTGGTCGTCATGAAAGACGGGGATATTCATGCGCTTCTTGAGCGCTTCTTCGACCTTGAAGCACTCCGGCGCCTTGATGTCTTCCAGGTTGATGCCGCCAAAAGTCGGTTCCAGGCTGGCGATGATGTCGATAAGCTTGTCGGGATCGTGCTCGTCGACTTCGATATCGAAGACGTTGATGTCGGCGAACTTCTTGAACAGCACGCCCTTGCCTTCCATCACCGGCTTGGAAGCGGCTGCTCCGATGTCGCCCAGGCCCAGCACCGCCGTGCCGTTGGAGATCACCGCCACCAGGTTGCCGCGCGCGGTGTAGTCGAGCGCCTTGAGGGGGTCTTGGGCAATTTCCTCCGATGCCGCCGCCACGCCCGGCGAGTAGGCCAGCGCCAGGTCCTTGGCCGTGGTCAGCGCCTTGGTGGGCACCAGCTTGATCTTGCCCGGCGGATACTGGCGATGGTATTCGAGGGCTTCTTCGCGGAATTTATCCTGATCGGTCATGGGTGGGACGCTCGGCTGTCTTGTGCTTGCTCGAAGGGGAGCGGCTTTGATCTGGCGCCGATGTCCTCGACTCGGGACTCGAAACTCGAAGGCACCCCACGGCACGTTTTCCTTCCCGACGAGTTCGGAACGGAAGGGCCAAATACATAAACGAGCAACAATTTTCCAGTAGCGAGTCCCGGGTCCCGGGCCCCGAGACCCGGTACACCCAGGCCGGATTCAGGCTGCTCAGTTCAAGAACCACAGTCCCGACTACGACTCTTCTTTCTCACTCCATTCCCCCAGCGCAGCCAGGCCGTTCATCTTTGCGCGGTGGGCGAGGATTTTCTGTGCCTTTTCGCGGTTGCCCTTCGGGTCGGCCGCCCAGGTCTTGAGGGTTTCCTGCTGCAGGGCGCGGCCGTAAGAGAACGACAGCGGCCAGGGCAGATCACCCATCTTGTTCATTGCATCGAGATGCCGGGTCGCTTCCACGTCACCCTGCCCGCCGGACAGGAACACGATCCCTGCAAGAGCGGCTGGCACCGCGTTGAGCAGGCAGTCGACGGTGGCCTCGGCCACTTCTTCGGTGCTGGCACGGTTTGAGGCCTCGGACCCGGAAATCACCATCGAGGGCTTGAGCACGGTGCCCTCAAGCAGCACGTCGTGCTCGTAGAGCTGGGCAAACTGGCTCTTGAGTGCGGCCTCGGTAACGTCATAAGACGTGTCGAGATCGTGATCGCCGTCCATCAGCACTTCCGGCTCGACGATCGGCACGATGCCCGCTTCCTGGCACAGAGCGGCATAACGCGCCAGAGCGTGGGCGTTGGCGTCCAGGCAGGTCCGCGAGGGAATGTCTTCGCCGATGGTGATCACCGCGCGCCACTTGGCGAACTTTGCGCCCAGCCTGGCGTACTCGGCCAGGCGCTCGCGCAGGCCGTCGAGGCCTTCGGTGATCTTCTCGCCCTCGAAGCCGGCCAGGGGCTTGGCACCCGTATCGACCTTGATGCCGGGCAGGATGCCGGCCTTCTTCATCAGATCGACCATCGGCGTGCCGTCCGGCGCTTGTTGCCGGATGGTCTCGTCGAACAGGATCGCGCCGGCAATGTGCTCACCCAGGCCAGGTGTGGACAACAGCATCGAGCGGTAGTCGCGGCGATTATCCTCGGTGGACTCCACGCCGACCGACGACAGGCGCTTCTTGATCGTGCCAGTGGATTCGTCGATAGCCAGAATGCCCTTGCCGGGAGCGACCATCGCCTGTGCAACTTCAACGAGCTGTTCGATCTTGTCCGTCATGTTCTTGGAAACCCCTGATGCAAAGTTTAAGGGTGGATGGAATGGATTCCCCTATTGTAGCCAGCCACGGGGTCAAGTTCACGCGCCCGGGCCTCCAATGACAAAAACCCTGGAACCGCGGAAGGCACGGAAAGAACGCTCGGCGAGAACCCGGCTGCAACCGATTGCGATTTTTTGAAATGAACCTCAGCAGTTCGATCGAAACACTTTCTTTCCGTGCCATTACGTATTTCCCGTGGTTTCCAGATTCTGGAGAGCCTGGACTGCCACTGGAGATGCGATCCGCGTCCTCACAAACTGGACCGAATCTGCGGAAATCTGCGCAATCTGCGGTTTCCTGGACTGCAAGTCGGAGCGTGGCCGATTCACGTACATAATCAGGACAGGTTTCCAAACATTCCGGCTACTCGACGGTGAGCACTTTCATCGTGTTGGTGCCGCCCATCACGCCCTGCGCGTCGCCCAGGGTCATCAGCACGCGGTCGCCGGGCTCGACCAGGCCGGCGCGTTTGACCTGCTCGATGGCCGAGCGGGCCAGCCGGGGCGTAGGCATGTCCCGGGGCACGAACAGCAGCGGGCGCACGTGCTGAAGCAGGCGCATCCGGCGCAGGCTGAAGCGGTTGGGCGAGAGCGCGATGATCGGCACCGGTGAGCGCACACGGCTGAGCCACTGCGCAGTCGAGCCCGACTCGGTCAGCGCGATGATGGCCTTTACCGACAGCTTGTGCGAAGTCACCATCGTCGCCATCGCCACCGCCTGGTCGATGCGTTCGGCCTGAACATTGAGTCGTCCCATCGGCAGATGCGTGTCGACGTGGCGCTCGGCGCCCCTGCAGATGCGGCGCATGGCCTCGATGACCGTCACCGGGTGCCGGCCCACGGCGGTTTCGGCCGACAGCATGACCGCGTCGGTCCCATCGATGACGGCATTGGCCACGTCGAGTACCTCGGCGCGGGTCGGGATGGGCGATTCGACCATCGACTGCATCATCTGGGTGGCCGTAATCACCGGCCGATTGGCCGCCAGCGAGGCCGCAATGATGCGCTTTTGCAGGCCCGGCAGCTCGGCATCGCCGATTTCCACGCCCAGATCGCCGCGGGCGACCAGCACCGCGTCGGAGTTTTCGATGATGGCCTCGAGATTCCCGATCGCCTCGGCCCGCTCGATCTTGCATACCAGGCCGGCGTGGCCGCCGGCGGCCTCCATCAGCTCGCGCGCGCGCTGCATGTCCTCAGGCCCGCGCGGGAAGGACACCGCCAGGTAGTCCACCTGCCAATCGGCCGCGCGCTCGATATCGCGCGCGTCGGCTTCCGAAATACCCGGCACCGACAGGCCGCCGCCGCGCAGATTGAGTCCCTTGCGGTCCGACAGCCGGCCCGAAGTCAGCACCGTGCAGTGAATGGCTTCGCCTTCGATACGCTCGACGCGCATCGCCATCAAGCCATCGTCAAGCAGCAGCTCGGAGCCGGGCTTGACGTCGTCGACCAGGCCCGGATACGTCACGCCCACGCCGTGCTCGTTGCCGACCGGCGGATTCTTGCGCGCATACAGGGCAAATGCCTGCCCGGATTTCAGACTGACAGCACCCTCGCGGAAGCGGTCGATCCGAATCTTTGGCCCGGCCAGATCGGCCAGCACGGCAATGTCGGTATCGAGCTCCCGGGCGGCGGCACGCACCATTTTTATACGGCGGGAATGAGTTTCGGCATTGCCGTGCGAAAAATTGATCCGCACGACATCACAGCCGGCGGTGATCAATCGCTCGAGCACGTCCGGCTCATCGGTAGCCGGCCCCAGCGTGGCCACGATCTTGGTTCTTCTCGTCATGTGGCCCAGTATGCACCCCATTGATGAAGGGGGCGAGCGGTCTCATCTATAAACTACAAACATCCGGATCACTCAAGGAGCTCGAGCATGAACGACAGCGAATATCAGCCGCCAGCGGTTTGGCAGTGGGAAAAGGATGACAACGGCGGACAGTTTGCCAGCATCAACCGCCCCGTTGCCGGCCCCACCCACGACAAGGAACTGCCGACCGGCAAGCATCCGCATCAGCTCTACTCCCTGGCCACGCCCAACGGCGCCAAGGCCTCGATCATGTTCGAGGAGCTGCTGGAGAAGGGCCATTCCGACGCCGAGTACGACGCCTGGCTGATTCGCATCGGCGAGGGCGAGCAGTTCGGCTCGGGCTTTGTCGGGATCAACCCCAATTCCAAGATTCCGGCCATGGCTGACCACAGCGTCGACCCGCCGCGGCGGGTGTTCGAGTCAGGCTCGATCCTGCTTTATCTGGCCGAGAAGTTCGGCGAATTCATCCCCGAAGACGCCGACGGCCGTACCGAAACGCTCAACTGGCTGTTCTGGCAGACCGGCGCGGCGCCGCTGCTCGGGGGTGGCTTCGGCCACTTCTACAATTACGCACCGATCAAGATCAAGTACGCCATCGACCGCTACGCCATGGAAGCCAAGCGCCAGCTCGACGTGCTCGACCGCCAGCTCGCCGAGCGCGAATTCATTGCCGGCGACGACTACACCATCGCCGACATGGCGATCTGGCCGTGGTACGGCTGCCTGGCGCTCGACCGCGTCTACGAAGCGGCCGAGTTCTTGCAGACGCACGAATACAAGAACGTCATGCGCTGGGCCAAAGTCATCGACGAGCGCCCGGCCGTCAAGCGCGGGCGAATGGTCTGCTCGGTGTTCGGCGAGCCCGAAGAGCAGCTTCGCGAACGCCACGACGCCAGCGACTTCGAGCACCGCACCTGGGATAAGGTGGGCGACGAAGAAAACTGATCCTGATTACGTACGTGAACCAGCCACGCTCGGTCTGGCAGTTCAAGAAACCACAGATTGCGCAGATTGACGCAGACTTGATCCGGTTTGTGGCGACGCGCTTCGCCTCTCCAGTGGCGACCCGGGTCCTGCAGAACCTGGATACCACGGAAAACACGGACATACACGGACATACACGGAAAATGGATCCTGGGGATCTGTCAAAGGACCTTTCTACGGTGCCATTTCGCAATTTCCGTTGTTGCCGGGGTTCGGTTTTTCTGAATCTTCGTCAATCTGCGCAATCTGCGGTTTCAAGTCACACGGACCCCGGGCTGGCTGAGTGACGTGCATGGCCAGGAAACCGACTGCAATCGGTGCATGCGTCAGGCAAAGGCGGCGGCGCTATCGGTCAAAGCGGGCCCGGGGAAGCTGACCGGGCTCGCGCACGCTCACGCCGAACCGGGCCAGCGCCTGTTCGAGCGATTTGTCACCGTCAACTGCCTGCGTGCGGTAGTGCCAACGGCCGCCGTGACTGGGTGGATGATCGCCGCAGTGGTCAAACAGGGCAACCGAACGCAGGCGCCCCGACGGGTCGTGCGCGATGCCGGCGTAAAGCGCCCACCAGCCATCACGACGCAGGGCCTGCGCCCAGGCGCGGGTCAGCGCCCGATCGCGCCCTGCCCAGAGTTCGGCGGTGATGCCAAACTCACCGGCGAGACGGCGGGCAGTCAGCATGGCGGCGGGCGGCGCGTCGGTCGGCGGCTTGATGGTGGCCAGGCGGCGCGCGGTCAGTTCATCGCGCGGCAGATTGATCAAGCGCATCTGCAAAGCCTCGAGCACGGCCGCCTCGGGCCGGGTGGCGAAATAGCATGTGCCCATGGGTTCGGGAAGATCGAAGCGGCCACCAGCCGGGGTGTCGGCAGCAGCGCTGGCAAACCACCAGGGGCTCCGGCGCGTCGTCCCGTCCGGCAGCCCATGGCGCCAGACGCGATAAAGGGTATGCCGCGAGAGCGATTGCCTGGGCAGCGCTGCCAGGCTGCCGGCCCGTTCGGGTGGGTTCGGCAGCGGCATCTCGGGTCAGTCGCGAAGGGTCGAGGCAGTACGATGTGCCAGTGACAGCACCCGTTCGCGCTCGCCTTCACGCAGCAGCACCAGCGGCGTGCGATCGTCGAGTTCCGGCGCCGGCGAGGTCAGCCAAGAGGCGGTGGTCCAGGCGGTAGCCACCACCGGCTCGAAGACCCGGACGAGTTCGCGAATACCCGGCAACTGGCGCCGGCCGTCGAACTGGAACACCGGATAGGCAATCTCGCCGTCGCGCATGCGTAATCTGAGCAGGCCGCGGTCGGCCGAGACCGCCTGCCGGGACTTGCCCAGCAGGCGCGCGACATCACCCTGTCGGTAGGCCGGGCCAAGCTGCTCGGCCCAGGCCTGGTCGTCAGCGTCCTGTTTCAGCAGGCGTTCGATCTGATAGCGCGCCTCGGGCGAGGCGTCGCGGACCATGCGCTGCAGTGACGTGCTCATCACATAATTCCAGACTGTCAATATGATTTCCAGTTTATCACATTGACAAGATTGACACTCTGACGGCCAGATGCGCACCTGGCTGGCGGACGGATCACCGGACAGATCGACCGGGGTCAACCACGATCGATTTCCACTGTACAAGGCTGGCCGGCCAGCCTGGCCAGCGACCCCCGTGCTCAGCCCGGCCTGAGATCGGCCAGATGCCTGGGCACCGACTTCTCCAGCGCCCGCGGCGGCCCCGCTTCGAGAAACCCGGAGACCTGGTCGCGGACCAGCACCGGAATTTCCGCCGCGTCCGCATCGGTAATGGCAACCTCGGGATGCGCCATGACGATCACTGCGCGCGCCCGGGCCTGGCTGCCGTTCTTGAGCAGCCAGCGCTCCAGCGCCTCCACCTGGGCCCGCGCCTGTGGCACCGGATTGCGCATCGCGTTCCAGCTCGGGCGGCTGCCGCAGCCGGCGCGGCGCGCCAGGGGCCAGTGCTCGCGACCCGGCATGACCTGCAGGTGACCCGGCGTGTTCTTGACCTCCACCACCCACAGGCCGGTCGGCCCGGCCACGATGAAATCGAGCTCGCGCTGCCGGTTGGTCAGCGTCTCGTCGGGCAGCTTCACGCGATTGAGGATCAGGTAGTCGTCAGGCAGGCCCTCGAGGCGCTCGAGAACGCTCGCCTCACCTTCCACTCCGGCGAGCTGACCGGGATTGACGGAGCTGGAGCCGGGCAGCGCCATGAGCAGAATCACAAAGGCCGCCACGGCGGCAACAAACACCGCCAGCTGCGCACTCCAGACGGCGGCCGTACCGACCAGCACAAGGGCCGCCGGAATCGCGACCATCAGGCGCCGTCGGCGCTGCCTGTGCTGCTCGCTCAGCTCTTCGCGATGGCGTCTCAGGGGCGGGTATTCGACGACAAATCGAGTATCGGCCATGGCCCGATTCTACCGGCAGCGAGCAAGCCCTTCCGATCGACGGTGATCGTGCAATCCATCGAGACCTGTAATAATTTGCGCTCAGCGAACGACAACACTGGTCGGAGCAGGCCGTCACACGGCCGCACAACCCCAACGAGGAGAGCACCCGTGCAGCAGGACACACCGCCGGACAAGGAAGAAATCGGAGACGGCCTGGATCAGGCCCACATCCAGTCGGTGATCGAGGCCGTCGAGGCAGGGGATGTCGAGCAGCTCACCGAACTGCTCGAGCCTCTCCACGCCGCCGACGTGGCTGACCTGATCGAGCAGATCAGCCAGGCCGAGCGCAGGGCCCTGGTCGAGCTGTGGGGTGATGAAATCAACGGCGAAATCCTCTCCGAGCTCCACGAGTCGGTGCGCGAGCCCATGCTCGAAGTACTGCCGCCGGACGTGGTCGCCGAGGCCATTCGCGACATGGACTCCGACGACGTCGTCGACCTGGTCGAAGATCTCGAGGAAGAACATCAATCGCGCCTGCTTGGCGCCCTGGAAATCAAGGACCGCATCGGCGTCGAGGGCGCGCTGTCCTACCCCGAGTATTCGGCCGGCCGGCTGATGCAGCGCGAACTCGTCGCCGTGCCCGAGGACTGGTCCGTGGCCCAGGCCATCGACTACATTCGGGGTGACGAGAGTCTGCCGGACCAGTTCTACCACGTCATTCTGGTCTCGCCGGCGATGAAGCCGACCGGCTACGTGACTCTGGGCCGGCTGCTTTCCGCGCGCCGCCAGTTGCCTCTGACGGCGATCACCGAGCCCAGCTTTCGCACGGTCGGCGCCACCGAGGAAGCCTCGGACGTAGCCTATCTGTTCAACCACTACCACCTGATTTCAGCGCCGGTGGTCGACGAGAACGGCCGCCTGGCCGGCATCATCACCATCGACGACGCCATGACCGTTCTCGACGAAGAGCACGAGGAGGACATACTGCGTCTGGCCGGCGTGGACGAGGATTCCAGCCTGTCTGACAGCGTCTGGGAGACGACGCGCGGGCGAGCGGCCTGGCTGATGGTCAACCTGGTCACGGCCATCCTGGCCTCGGCCGTGATCAACCTCTACGCTGACACCATCGATCAGATGGTCGCACTGGCGGTATTGATGCCCATCGTCGCCTCGATGGGCGGCAACGCCGGCACCCAGACGATGACCGTCGCGGTGCGCGCCATCGCCACGCGCGAACTGACCCGCCGCAACACCATCCGGGTGAGCTGGCGCGAGGTCACGGTGGGCGCCATCAACGGCATCGGCTTCGGCATCGTCATGGCCCTGGTTGCCGCATTCTGGTTCGGTCTGCCCATGCTGGGCGCGGTGATCGCCCTGGCCATGATCATGACCCTGATCGCCGCCGCATTCGGCGGCATTGTCATCCCGATCGCCCTGGAGCGCTTTCAAATCGACCCGGCGCTGGCATCTGGCCCATTCGTGACAACCGTCACCGACGTCGTCGGCTTCTTTGTCTTTCTGGGGCTGGCCTCGCTTATTCTGCTCTAGAAACAAATCGGCCGCGCGTGGCGACCGAATGTACCCAGCGCCCCGGGGCGGGCATTCGGCCCGCCCCCGCGATCAGGTCTGGTCGTCGACCGCTGCGTCGGGCGCGTTCTTTGCCACGCTCTTCATGCCGTTGCGGCAGCCGGATTCCGAGTCATAGGTCTGGCTGGTGCCGATGACCTGGCCGTTGGTGGACTTGAGCTTGAAAGTCCACTTGCCGGTCGCGGTCTGGTTGCTCTCGAATCGCCCTTCCACTTGCGAGTTCTTGCGCACCGACTCGATGCCGTTGGTGCAGCCAGACTTCCTGGTATAACCCTCGCTGCCGAGGATGTTCTGGCCGTTGCTCGCCTTGAGGCGAAAACGAAACTCCCCGGCCTTGTCCTTGTAGATCTCGAATTTTCCCGCCATGTTGACCTCTCTTTTATCAGCAGATTCAACCAGCCCGATACTGGTCGTGGCTCTGATTATGCAGCCCGCTTGATTGAAAGAAAAGCGTGGATGCTCCCATAGCTCCCTGCAAATGGCGCACAGGCCAGCGAGACGGGAGCCAGACCTGTAGACACCGCCAGATGAAAATTCTGACCGAAAGCGGGAATAAGTTCTCGATTCAATTCGTCAATCCGTATGCAAGCGCCGTTACGGGGGCGGCGACCGTTGAATCGAAACAACCCAAGACCAGGAGTTTGCCATGACACATATCAAACGATTGATTCTTGCAATTGCGGCGTCGTTTCTGCTGATCGGCAGCAGCCACGCCATCATGATTTCCGGAGGCTTCACCGGCAACTGGTACAACCCGGAGACCAGCGGCCAGGGATTTCAGCTACAGATCATGCCTGACGGCCGAGCCGTCGCGTTCTGGTTCACTTACGACGCCAACGGCAACCAGGTGTGGCTGATAGGCGAAGACTACATTCGGGACGACACGCTGGAAATGCAGATGTCGCAGCCAACTGGCGCAAGCTTCGGGGATAACTACGATTCGAACGATGTGGATCTGATCCCCTTTGGCACGGTCAGCCTGAAGTTCGACGACTGCAACAGCGGAACCGCCACCTGGCAGAGCAGCCACCCCGATTTTGGCTCCGGACAGATGCCCCTCGAACGCCTGAGCAGCTCCGCCGGCGTCAGCTGTACAGGTTCGGTTGCCGACAACAACAGCGGGACGGCCCCGGTACAGGACTTTCGGGTTGACTTGCTCAATGAGGGCATCTATCCGCAGGGTTCCGGCCACGCCGACTACGAGTCCCGCCCGGGAAACATCGACTTCGAAGTCGAGATCGAAGACGTCCCCGCCGGCGACTACACCCTGCTCGTCGACGGCGTCGACCGCGGCCTCATTTCGGTAGTGATGACCGATGATGGCACCGACGGCGAAGTGGAATACTCCAGCCCGCAGGACGGCGGCGACCGCCTTTTGGACTTCGACCCATTGGGCGCGCTGATCGAAGTTGCCGAAGGCGGCAGCGTGATCTTCAGCGCCGTTCTCGAACCCACCGGTACGGGTCCGGGCGATGACGACGACGATGACGACGGCAGCGATAGCGGTCCACCCCCCGGCAGCGCCGAAACCCAAGTCGACTTGATCAACACCGGCCTTGACCCGGAAGCCAGCGGCGATGCCGAACTGGAACAACGCTCCGATCGTGTCGAGTTCGATGTGTCGATCGAGGATCTGGATACCGGCACCTACGTACTGTGGGTTGGCGGAGAAATGCGGGGCCAGATCGAGGTTGTGCCCGACGATAACGGCACCGAAGGTGAAATCGAGTTTCGCAACCCCGCAGAAGCCGGCAAGCCACTGCTTGACTTCAACCCGCTCGGCCAGTGGATCTCGATCGAACAAGGTGGCAGCGTCTTTCTGGAAGCAAAGTTCCCCAGCGAGCCGGGCGCGGGAGACGAAGACGATGACGATGAGGAAGACGACGATGATGATGACGACGACGATGATGATGATGATGATGATTGATCCGGCCAGTCATCAGCCGTCAACGATCTGAATCACACCCTTCGGGCAGCCATCTGAAGCACAGGAGCAGCGGCTGCCTCAAGCTTCCCGCCCGGTCCTCCGGGCGGGTTTTCCTTGTGCTCCGTGCTGCTAGAATCAAGCCGGAACCTCGCCAGAACTTCCTTATGCACGCGCTGAGATCAACCGTTCCCGCACTGTTTCTGATCATTCTTTCCGGCCTTTCTCTGGCGGCCGGTCAGCCGAAAAGTCTCATGACCCGACCGGCACTGCCGATCTCGGCCGTGGCAGCAACCCTGATGGCAAGCATCGGCCCGGCTGGCTTTGCAGAAGACGATGCCGAGGACGACGCCGAAGACGACGCCGAAGATGACGCCGAGGACGACGCCGAGGACGACGCCGAAGATGACGCCGAAGATGACGCCGAGGACGACGCCGAGGACGACGCCGAAGATGACGCCGAAGATGACGCCGAGGACGACGCCGAAGACGACGCAGAAGACGACGCCGAAGACGACGCCGAAGATGACGCCGAAGATGACGCCGAAGACGATGCGGAGGACGATGCCGAGGACGACGCCGAAGATGACGCCGAAGATGACGCCGAAGATGACGCCGAAGACGATGCGGAGGACAACGCCGAGGATGATGCCGAGGACGACGCCGAAGATGACGCCGAGGACGATGCCGAGGATGATGCCGAGGACGACGCAGAAGACGACTCGGAAGACAACCTGGATGATGACAACTTTAGCATTGAGATTGACATCGATGAGGACGAAAACGGCGATGAGCTGAGTGACTCGGTTATCGAAGCTCTTGTCGACGACACCATCGATATAACCTTCAACGAGGACGGACAGCTTGTCAGCCGCAACGAGTTGATCGTCATGGCGCGCCAGGATCAGCTCGGCCGCCTTGACCGGCTTACCGGCTACCGGCAGCTAAGCAACGAGGCGCTGCCGGGTCTCGAAACACGGCTGGTCCGTCTGCTGGTGCCCGCCTCCATTCCGCTTGACCAGGCCCTGGCGGCAGTGCGAAAGCTGCTACCAGGGGCGGCTGTTGACTACAACCACGGCTACGGTGTCAGCAGCAACAGCGCTTCAACGGCAAGCAGCCACGGGGTGGTGCTGGCCGCGCAGCGCTACCGGCCGGCCACGATTGACTACGCCGATCAGTATGCGGTGGGAATGATCGATAGCGCCGTTGCAACTGACCATGCTTCCCTGCGCCGATCGAAGATTCGAACACGCTCCTTTCTCACAGCCAGCCAGATGGCCGACGCCAGCCACGGAACGGCCGTTGCATCGCTTCTGGTGGGCAACTCGCCGCAGATTCTGGGCATCGTACCCTCGGCACGGCTCCATGCCGCGGAAGTGTTCTTCAGTGATTCCGATTTCGGCTTGATCGCGACCAGCCACAGTCTGGTGCGGGCACTGAGCTGGCTGATGGAGAGCAAGGTTCGCGTTGTCAACATGTCCCTGACCGGACCCGACAATCGCGTCCTGGAACAGTCCCTGCGCCTGGCGCGCCGGCGGGGACTTTTCATCGTGGCCGCTGCCGGCAACAGTGGCCCCGGATCGCCGCCGCAATATCCGGCTGCCTACGATTCCGTGTTCGCTGCAACTGCAGTCGATTCAAGCAACCGTGCCTACCTGAGAGCCGGCCGCGGCGACCATCTCGACTACGCCGCACCCGGCGTGGATCTGCTGGTTGCCGATGCCGCGTCGAACAACGGTTACCGGCGCGTATCGGGGACTTCCTACGCCACGCCCTTCGTGACGGGGCTGATCGTTCATCACCTCTCGCGCGCCCAGCCCAAAGACGGCAGTCTGCAACGGCTGCTGGACGCGGATGTGGTGGATCTGGGCGATCCCGGCCCCGATCCCGTATTCGGTCGCGGCCTGATCGGCGCCAGCCTGCTCGAAGACGGCGCCGGCGCAGCAAGCAACTGAGCCAGTCCAGCTAGAACACGACTTCGATCTGGGCTTGGACGCGATTGTCGTCGTAGTCGGCCGCGCGCAGATTGGAATCATGCGAGCGGTGCTGATAGCTCACAAGGCCGGTGAGCCTGGACGTGATCGGGAAATCGAAGCGGGCGCGCCAGCGCTGGCGCTCGTCGTCGCGCCGAACGCCGATCGACGGGGTGATGGCCACGTAGCCGCGCTTTTCCAGCCGCCAGTCCAGGCGCAGGCGCACCGGCCGCTCACCGTACCAGTGAAAACGCCGCGACCAGCGCACGGTCAGCTGCTGGCCATCGAAACCGAACTCGCCGGCGGACGTGTCTTCACGCTCGAAGGTGTAGCCGGCAACGAAGTAATTCGTCGTGCCGTTGACAAAGAAGTAGAAGTCGGCATTGCCAGCATGCACATGGCCATCTCTGCCGGGATTGTCGGGGAAGGTCTTGTTGCGGTAGTAGTAGCCGGCGCGCAGATAGACGCGCCTGGTGAGAAAGGTCGTGAAATACGGCGAGAAATGCTGGAAATTCAATAGCCCCTCGTCGTCCAGCCGCGCATGCACGGCATAGCTCCTGATCCCGATATCAAAGTCGTCGAAGTTCTGCTTGAGCCCCAGGCTGATATTGTGGATCTGGAGATCGAACCCGGACTGATCAAAGTACGACTTCTGCGACAGGCTGTACCCCAGATCGAGATCAGTGCCCTGGCTGAACCGTTTGTCGTATTCGATGTCCAGGTCGACAACCGCTGCCATGTCGCTTTCGTCCAGGCTTTGATCAAGCTCGTCGACTGTGACCAGATCATCGTACTGAAGACCGGCGGCCAGCGTGATATCGACCGGCCAGGGCCTCGATTCATCGCGATTCTGAGACGACTCGTCCTGATCGCTCTGCGCGGCCGCACTCGCGGCAGCCAGGCCCAGCCAGACAGGCAGACAAAGCAGCCTCATCAACCGTTTCGCAAAGGCAGTGCTGTTCTTCGAAGGGCCACCTTGAGGCCGAATGGCTTTCATCATCGCCTCTCCCTCTGTCATTTCAACCGGTACCGATCAGGGCTTTGACCAGCCCGACTCGATCAGCTGGGCCTCCGGGTCGCCAACCATGATATCGCCGCTTTTGTGCTCCAGGATATAGCCGTCGAGAAGGGAGGAAGCCTGCCCGCTGGCCGCATGAAACATTCCGGATTCGGCAATCGGCGTATCCAGGCGCTGCATGAGCACCTCCTGCCAGTCATTCCCCGATCGGCAAGCGATGGCAGCAAAAGCCGGCTGCCTGTCTCCCAGCGCCACGCGATACTGCCGGCAATGGCGGCCGTCGACATGCTTGAAGCTCATGTCGACTACGCCGCGGAGGTCGTCCTTCAGCGTCACTGCCCGACCCGAGGGCTGCCGATCGAGAAAGTCCGAGATATCGGCGCTGGTCGACGGCAGTACCTGAACCAGGGCCGGGCCCTTCCGCGACGCATTCGACCATTCGCCCTGATCGAGCACCACCAGCAGCCCCAGACCAACTACGGCCACGAGCGCCACGGCACCGGCAACGCGCCACGGCACCGGCGCGCCAGACCATTGCGGCAAACGCCCGGCCAGGGCCGTCCACCACGAACGCCCCGGGCGCGGCGATGGTTCGAGCAGCGCGCTTATCGATTCGGGCACAGGCCGTCGTGCGGCTGCGTGGAAATGCTGCCTGAGCCGTCGGTCGTTGCGAATCATCCTGGCCAGGCACCTGGCAGAGCGTGGATCGCGCTCCAGGGCCCGTTCCAGCGCGTCGGCATCCGGCGCCTCCAGAGTGGCATCGAGGTAGGCTGAGAGCCTTTCGTCGGAAATTTCCGGACTGCTGCTGTTCATTTCATGCAACTCACAATCGCCATGCAGCTCAGATCAGCTCGAGCAGACGCTTGCGCGCCCTTGCCAGGCGGCTCATGACCGTGCCGATGGGAATATCCAGAATCTCGGCCGCTTCCCGGTAGCTGCATTCCTCGATCGCGACCAACGCCAGCACTTCGCGCTGGTCGGTGTCGAGGCTGTGCATGGCCGCTTCGACTTCGTCCATTCGCATCATGGTCGTTGCCACGCGCTCGCCGTCGACCTTGTCCATCCGCCTCTCCAGGTCATCCTGTCCGGGTGTAGTCATGCGCGCGTTCTTGCGCACCTGGTCAATCCAGAGATTACGGCACACCCGATACATCCAGGCCGCAAATATCGCATTCTGCGGCACGCCCTTGTCGAGCAGCTTTTCAATCGTGCCCTGAGCCAGATCATCGCCGTCGGCCGCATTGCCGGTTAGAGCCGCGGAAAACCGACGCAGAGGCTCCAGATGCTCGGCAATGGCCCGCTTGAGCGGCTCCTCGGCCAGATTCAACACTCATTCCTCTTGACGAATGACAAGCCCATTCTATTCCCTCAGCAGGTTCCCGTATGGAATGGCAAGCCGCACAGACGCAATGCAGGCGCGAAGATATACAATCACTGGCTCAGCCACCATCCAACCGGACAGGCCAACCGTGGAATCCACGAAGAGAAAAACGCGCCGGATCGTGCTGCTTGTCGCCGCCATGAGCGCCAGCCTCCCGTTCGGCGGGCTTTCCTGAGGCCCGCGCGCCGATTCGACATGCTTCAGGCGGTCAGAAACAAATACGGTGGAATCTTCGTATCCGGCAGGAACCTGCCCGCCGGAGACGATGAATTCCGCGACGCAATGGCCGTCGCCTTGTCGGCATGGGCACGCGAGGGTCTCAAGCTTGCCTGGCTGGAGATTCCGGGTCGCCGCGGCGCCCTGCTGCCCGCCGCGCTCGAGCTGGGCTTTACTCTGCATCACTGCCGCGGCGAGACCCTGATGCTTGTCCGGCGCCTGATCGACGAGGCTTACATTCCCGAAGCCTGCACCCACAGCATCGGCGCCGGTGGGCTGGTGCTGTCCGACGATCGGCAAATCCTGGTCGTGCTGGAAAAACGCGACCGCGTGAAGCGGCCCGGACATCTCAAGCTGCCCGGCGGCATGCTCGAGCGACGCGAGCATCTGGCCGAAGCGGCCGTGCGCGAAGTCTTCGAGGAAACCGGCATCCACACCGAGTTCCGCGGCCTGATCGGCATGCGCCATCACCATCGCGGACAGTTCGGCGCCTCCAACATCTACGCCGTCTGCCGCCTGGCCCCGCTGAACTTCGACATCCGGGTCGACAACGACGAGCTCGAAAAAGCCCTGTGGATGCCGGTCGACGACTACCTGGCGCGTGAAGCGACTTCGCCGTTCAACCGACGCGTCGTCGAGGCGGCCGTGGCCGCCGAACCACTGTCTTCGGTCAACCTCGACAACTACATGGATCACCCCGACGACTACGAGATATTCATGCCGAACGCGAGCGACCAATAAGTTAAAATGGACGTGATTCCTCGGGGTGGCGCTCGCGCCTGAGACACCTGTCCTGGGTGGACCCGTTGAACCTGATCCGGTTAATGCCGGCGAAGGGACAGGAACGGGAAGCGCCCTTGACCGTTCAACGCAGGCGCTTTCGGCAATCCCCCGCGCATACCGGGTCTCCACAAACTCTTGAACTGGAGACTCAACATGAAAATGATTCCACTTGTCTGCACTCTGGTGCTGGCCGTGCCGGCCGCCGCTGCGGCGCAGTCCGACCTTGCGCCCTGGGAATCCGACGGGCCCATGGTGGTCACCGCCGACTTCCGCCAGGCCGGGTTGTTCGAGCTTGGCGGCAGCATCAGCCTGATCGACGGCGAGACGATCTACCAGCGTGGCGCCTCGCACCTCGAGCACCTGATCAATACCGCACCCAACGTCAACTTCTCCGCTGGCGCATCACGCGGCCGCTTCTTCCAGATCCGCGGCATCGGCGCGCGCAGCCAGTTCGTCGAACCGATGAACGCCTCGGTCGGGCTGCTCATCGACGGCATCGACATGACCGGGCTGGGCGGCGCCGCCACCACGCTCGACATCGAGCAGGTCGAGATCCTTCGCGGGCCGCAGGGCACCCTGTTCGGCGCCAACGCGCTCGCCGGGCTGATCAACATGGTTTCGGGCACGCCTGCCGACACCTTCTACAGCCGCCTGGAAGCCAGCGCAGGAAATTACGACACGCGCTCGATCAAGGGTGTGGTCTCCGGACCGATCAACGATCGGCTGGGCTATCGCCTGGCCTACGGCAGCCACCAAAGCGACGGCTTCCAGAACAACGCCTTTCTGGGCATCGACGACGCCCAGAACATCGACGAGCAGACCTTCCGCGGCAAGCTGCGCTGGCAGCCCAGTGACGATGTGAGCGTGGACCTGTCCACCCTGTATATCGATGTCGACAACGGCTACGACGGCTTTTCGCTCGACAACACCCGCACCACCCTGTCCGACGAACCCGGCCACGACCGTCAGGAAACCGTGGCCGGCTCGCTGCGCGTGAACTGGCGGGCGCACCAGGCCTTCGACATCGAAGCGCTGATCAGCCGCACCGATGCCAATCTGGACTACGCCTACGATGATGACTGGACCTTCCTCGATCTGTGCGAGGTTTACGAATGCCTGGCCCCGTCCTTTCATTCCTTCGACCGCTACCGCCGCAGCGATCGCAACACCACGCTGGATGTCCGCGCGATCTCGCGCACCGGGCGCGGCGAGACGGGCTGGGTCGTCGGGGCCTACGGGCGCGATCAGACGCAGACGCTCGACCGCGAGTACACCTTTCTGGCCGAAAACTATCTGTTCGACTACAACACGAAAAGCCGTGCCGTCTACGGCCAGGTCAACGTGCCCCTGAACCGGCGGCTGTCAATCACCGCCGGCCTGCGCCGCGAGCAGCGCGACGTTCGCTACCGCGACAGCGACGGTGCCACCTTCACGCCCGACGAGGGCATGTGGGGCGGCAAGCTGGCGCTGGAATATCGCACCGACGGCGGCGGGCTTTGGTACGCGCTGGCCTCGCGCGGCTACAAGGCCGGCGGGGTCAACAGCGACTCGCTCATCCCGGACGACCAGCGCGCTTTCGACACCGAAACGATGTGGAACTACGAACTGGGCGTCAAGACGCGTCTGCTCGACGGTCGCCTCGATCTCAAGGCCGCCGTGTTCTTCCAGGATCGCAACGACGTACAGACCAAACAGTCCCTGGTCGAGCCAATCGAGGGTGAAGACTGCCCATGCCACTTCATCGACTACAGGACCAACGCCACGGCCGGCCACAGCTACGGCCTGGAGACTGAAATCAACTGGCGAGTCAGCCGCAACCTGATGGCGTTCGCAAGCCTGGGGCTGCTCGAGTCGGGCTTCGACGACTTTCTCAGCTACTCGCACGTCAGTGCCGACCCTGAAATCGGCCGGCCCCACGACATGGATGGCCGCGACCTGCCGCACGCCCCCAACTACATGTTCAATCTTGGCGCAGTCTTTCACTTCTCGGAGCGCTGGTATGCCCGCCTCGAGGCCGAAGGCAAGGACGCCTTCTACTTCTCCAGCCGCCATGAGGCCCGCGCCAACGCCTACGAAATGTTCCACGCCCGGCTGGGCTACCAGATCGACCGCTGGGAGCTGGCGCTGTGGGCCCGCAACATCACCAACGAAGACATCAGAACGCGTGCCTTCGGCGCCTTCGGCAACGATCCGCGCAAGGGCTATGTGGTCGACCACTACTTCCAGTTTGGCCAGCCCAGAACGTTCGGCTTGACGGCGCGCTATGAATTCTGAGCCCGTCAGCACGCTCACGAACGGCCGGAGGCCGACATGATCCCGGAAAGCTGGCTCGAACCGATTGCTCAACGCTGGGCCGAGATGTCCGGCTGGGAGCTGGTCGCGGTGATCCTGGCCGTCACCTACCTGCTGCTGGCGGTGCGCCAGAACCGCCTGTGCTGGGTGGCGGCCTTTATCAGCACCGCCATTTTCACGGTGCTGTTCTGGCGCGTGCAGCTACTCATGCAGTCGGCGCTCAACGGCTACTACATGGCGATGGCGGTCTACGGCTGGTGGCACTGGCAGCACGGCGACGAAGGCGGTGAGGGCTTGCGCATCACGCGCTGGCGTGCATCGACGCACGTGCTGACAGTCGGCCTGATAGCAGCCTGCGCGCTGGTTTCCGGCTATCTGCTCGATCTGCACAGCCAGGCGGCCTGGCCGTATCTCGATTCGATGGTCACCTGGGGTGCGGTCATCACGACCTTCATGGTGGCACGCAAGGTACTCGACAACTGGGCTTACTGGATGGTGATCAACAGCCTGGCGATTTTCCTGTTCATCGATCGCGGCATGGCGCTGACCGCGCTGCTGCATGTCGCCTACCTGGTGATTGCAGTCTACGGCTGGATGAGCTGGCAGCGCGATTACCGGCGTCAGCAGGAAGCGGCGAGGACATGAACCGCAAAACCAGAGTCGACACGCCTGCAGACCTCGAGGTCCTGATCGATACCTGGCGCGACTGGGGCCTGGCGCTGAGCGCACGGCCGCGCATGATCGAACAGGTCAAGGCCGGCAAGACCAATCGAAACTATCGTCTCGCCGCACCCGGCCTGAATGGCGATCTGCTGCTGCGCGTCAACCATCCCGCCTCCAGCCGTCTGGGCATCGATCGCGAGCGCGAGCGCGAGATCCTGCGGCTGACCGCCGAGGCGGGCATTGCGCGCCCGCTTCTGTACCAGGATCCCGAACAGCGCTTCGCGATCTTTCCCTACCTGCCCGGCCGGGCATGGACATCGTCAGACCTTCAAGACCCCGATCAGCTAGCTCGGCTGCTGAAGATGCTCGAACGGCTCCACGAAATCGAACCGCCCTGGCCACGGCGGCAGTATCACCCCTATGTCTGCAGCTACTGGGCACAGCTCGAGCAGGCCGGGCGAGTCGACGCCGCGCTGGAACACGCCTGGCGGGCCTTCGAGCCGCGCTTGAGGGCCTTCGACAAGGCCGACTGGCCCGCTCGCCTCGTCCACCATGACCTCATCCCCGACAACATCCTGGAAACCCCGGAAAGGCTGTACCTCATCGACTGGGAATACGCCGCGCCGGGCCACCCCGACATCGACATCTGGAGCATCGATCCGGCTGCCGTGAGTGAACCCTTCGTGGCCGAGATGATGGAATGGATCAACGACCTGTGGGAGCGCCTGATCGGCGTCGTCGCACCGGCCCTGCCGCGCGATGCCACGTAACCCTGGGCGGCCTGAACCGGCTCAGGCCGCCTGCCGGCGGTGGCCCGTGATGGTGTCGTAGGCCTTGCGCACTTCGCGCACGCGCTCGCGGGCGATCGAACGCATGTCTTCGGGCATGCCGCTGCCGACCAGCTTGTCGGGATGGTATTTGCTCATCAGGCGCCGATAGGCCTTCTTGACCTCGGCATCGCCGGCACTGGAATCGACGCCGAGCGTGGCGTAGGCATCGTCAAGGTCCTTGCCGGGCGGCATTCCGGCCGGCCCTGCCGACGCACCCGCCGAGGAAGCAGCCCGCAGGGTCGCTTCCAGGCGCTTGACATCCATTTCCGACAAGCCCAGCAGGCGCGCGATGCGAAACAGCATGTTGCGCTCTGCCTCGTGCAGCACCCCGTCGGCGGCGATGGCCGAAAGCTGAACCTGCAAGAACAGCTGAAGCAGCGCCGGATTGGCGCGGACCACGCCGCGCAGGCGCTCGATCTCGGCGGCCAGATCAAATCCGGCTTCCTTGCCGCGATTGAACGACGCCTGCGCTTCGCGGCGCTTGTCACTGGACAGCCCCAGCTTGTCGAAGAAGGACTCGGCAACCCGAATCTCGTCACGGCTGACCTGACCATCGGCCTTGCACAGCGCACCCATGACGGCAAAGGTCGAGTCGAGAAACTGGATCTGGACCGCAGCGACTCCGCGCGGCAGCAGCACGCGCGTCATCACATGGCCAATGCCGTAGCCGATTGCCGCACCCAGCAACAGGCCGCCGAAACCACCGGTGAACAAGCCGATCAGGCCGCCGATCATGACAAAAAGAAACATGGCGCACATGATACGCGACGACGATGCTACACGGCGGCACCACGGGTACAGCCGTGGTGCAGCGCCGAATGCGGACTGGTATCGTTACGGCTGATTTGTGACGAGCATCGCGCATGCACCTCACCGCACGGAATATATTTTTCACTTACGCGCTGCTGGCCATCGGGCCGCCCGCCCACGCCGCCGGGATTCAGGGCGCGGTGTGCAACTTTCCTGATCAGAGCGGCATGGCTCCGGTATCACTCAGCGGCGGCGCATCACCGGCCAACGGCACCGGCGGCGATATCCCGGGCGGACGCTGGGAGCTGGAAAGCGTGCGCCACGGCAGTTCTCCGCTGCCGATTACAGGCAACGCAACCGGCGCACTGGAACTCGACGCGGCCTCACCGACATCGGGCAACGGAAGCCTGGCCCTGAACGTCACGATCACCGCGCCGGCCCCCTATCAACTCGACGAAACCGGGGCCGGCCCATACGCGGCCAGCGGTACGGTTCTGGATTTCCAGAACGACTGCGGCAGCGAAACGACCCTGAACGCCGCCGAGTACAGCGTCGACACCAGCGGCCCGGAACCGGTCATGACCCTGTGGGGCTCGATGCAGATCAACGACCCGTTTCCGATGACCATTCTGGTCGAAACCGGTTTCGTTCTGGTCGAGCCCGCCGCCGTCGACGATCCCGTATTCGAAGACCGCTTCGAGGGCCCCTGAGCAGAGGATCGACCATGCCGCCAACAGCGGCAGACTGCCGGAGAAGGCGCCATTTGGTAGAGTGAAGGCCGTTTTCAGCCACATGCCGATGCAATGAACCGTCTCAAGACCGTCCTCAAGTGGAGCGTTCTTTTCATTCTCGCCTTGCTGGTGCTGCTGATCGCCGCCTGGCTCGTCTCTCGAATCATGTACCCGGACGAGGCCCAGCGCAAAGCGCTTGCCAGGATGGGGCAGCCGCTCGGCTACGCCGGCGACAACGCTTTCCCCCTGCTGTGGACGATCGAACGCGACGTGCCCGCCGGCAAGATGAACAGCGTGATGGCAAGCGACGCGCAACAACTGGCGCGGCTGCCGCTCTTTCCCGATGCCGGCGACGAGCAGGCCTGGCAGTTCGAGTCGGCGGCCAGTGACTATCCCGACCTGAGCCCGAGCGCGGCGGATCGGGGTCTGTTCTGTACCGCCGGCAACGAAAGCTGCCTCGATCGGGTGCGCAGCGATCCCGAAGCCTATACCGCCCTGATCGATCGCCATGAAAAGCTGCTCGACCGCATCGAGAGGTTGCACGAATTCGACTACGTGCAGTCGGATTTTCCCTATCGGCCAGTAGCGCCAATCCCGGCGTATCAGAGCGTTTTCCATCCCGGAACCCGGCACGCTGTTCGCTTCGTCCAGGGCCAGACCCGGCAAGCGCTGGCGGCCACCTGCCGCGATATCGCCACCTGGCGTCGCCTGGGCGCGAACACCGACCGCCTGATCACGCGGATGATCGGAATTGCCAACGCCACGGATCACAGCGGCCAGATGCTTGCCAGCATGCTCGCCGAGATACCGGCCGACCAGCCGCTGCCCCAACCCTGCCACCAGGCCCTGGCCGCGCCGGAGGTCGATGAGCTATCGCTGTGCAGCGCGCTGCACGGAGAGTTCGACCTCAACGTCACCACCATGCGACGCCTGCCGGAATCCGCCGCCAACGACGGCCCCTTCGAAGCCCTGGCCTGGGCGGCGTTCTACGACGCCGAAACCACCCTGGGCATGATCGCGCAGGGCCTTGAACCCATGTGCAGCCAGGCCGAGCGCGACAGGCTGCGCGCGGATCTGCCCCCGCCCGCTGATGCAGCGCCGGTGACGTCGCGCTTCGCCTGCCTGGGCAACCCCATCGGCTGCATGCTCGATTCGATCTCGGCCCCTGCGTTTGCCGGCTACCGGCAGCGCCTGCTCGACTACGGCGCCAAGCTGCGGGTTCTGGGCACCCTGGCCTGGATGCGGCGCCACGCCGGCGACGGGCGTTCGCCCGCCGAACTGCTCGCCGCCCGACCCGAGGATCTGACCAGCCCCCAGCGCGAGATCGAATTCGGCCCCGACGGGAAAACCCTGCGTGTCGCGCTCTACGAAACCCGGCGCGGCGAATACTGGACCATTCCGCTGCCGCCCGAGCTTCACGCCGGCCCGGCCAGGCCTCAGGCTCATCAGCCCGAAGGCGTCTGATCCGGTGGCGTGGCGGCGACCTCGGGGCGCCCGTTTTTCCCGCGCGATATGGCGGGCCTCAGGGCCGTGCCGGGCAGCTCCAGAGCAGTAGCCCAGGCCAGGCCAAGCGCCAGCCCGAGCACGATGCCCGAAGGCGCAGCCCAGCCGGCCACGACCGTTGCCAGCGCGACCGTGCACACGAAAAAGACACTGATGCCGGCAACCCCCACGGCCCCTCCCCAGTCCAGCGCCCTGGCCGCAAGCGCCGTGATCTGAACCAGCAGCACGGCGGCGACGGCCACCGACACCGAAGGAAACTCCGCGTCGGGCACGTGCCCTTCGAGCACGAAACGGTCGAGAAAGTACGCGCCGCCGGCCGCCCCCGCCACACCGACGCCAATGCGAAGCGCCGCCAGCCAACCCGCCCGCCAGAGCACCAGAGCCATCAGCGGCAGCGCCATGAATGCCGCGCCGGGCCAGTGCAGGACGCGCAGCCCGCCGCGAGCAATCGACACCGCCTGGTCGGTTCGGGTATTGCCCATCCACTCGAGCACCGGAAAATCGATCAGCGCCAGCCCTTCTACCGCGCGGGTCTGGTCGAACACCAGGCCGATGCCGCCGATCCCGGCCAGCAGGGCGACAAAGCAGATCGTCAGGCTCAGCCCCCGGGCCACGCGCGGGTCGAAGCGCCGGGTCAGCCAGCGGAAACCGGGAGCGAGCACGCGCGCCAGGCCGCGCGTCCCCGTCGCTCGCAGCACCAGCCGAAAGGCGGCCCGGGCACGGTGCTGGTGCCTGGCGATGCGCACCGTCGCCCAGCGGATGACCAGCGCGACGAGAAACAGGATCAGCACCAGCAGCGCGGCCGTGCCGCTGATCTCCTTGAGCACGTCCCAGGATTCCCCCAGCACGAAGCCCAGCACCGCCCAGACCACGGCCCAGACCAGGCTGGCGGGTATATCGAAGAGCACGAATCGGCGATAGGGAACGCCCGACGCGCCGGCGAGAAACGGCACGATGATCCGGGTCGGGGTGGAGATGCGGCCGAGCACGATGGCCCACTCGCCCCGGCGGGCCATGAATTCCTGCGATTTCTGGATCGCCGGGCCCAGAAAGCGCTGCAACGGCGCCCAGCCCAGCAGTTTGCCGCCCCAGCGGCGACCCAGGTAGAAGCCGGTGGCGTTGCCCGTGACCGTCGCCACCAGCACGATGCCCAGCAGGACGTCCATCTCGACCTGGCCGCGCGAGGCAAGAATCCCGCCGGTCACCACGGCCAGCTCGCCGGGCGTCACGAAGCCCAGAAAGAAGGCGGCCTCGGTCCAGCACAGCAGCCCGATCAGAATGTAGACCGTCAGCGACGGCAGCTCGAAAAGCGGCTGGAGCAGTTTTTCCATAACGCCAAATCCATCCGGATCACGGGCGGCGGGACCCAGCGCTGACGGCGCCTCACCGTACACCACTGTCTATGTTTCACAACCCCCAGACGCAGTATAAACACCCTTGACGAAGCGCGAAAGCCGGCGGACCATGACAGTCACCCGATGGCCTCAACCGAGGCCGCCTTCCTGTTCCGATACAATGCGCTCACCTGACCGGAGCGCGCGCCGTTGGCCAGCATTTACGAACTGAAGCCTGCTTTTCAGTCTCTGCTTCGACCCCTCGTTCGGCGTCTGGCCGCAGGCGGAATCAGCGCCAATTCGGTGACCATCCTGGCCGGCGTGCTGTCGGTCGGTGTCGGCACGGCGCTTTTCCTGCAGCCCGGCCAGCCGGGCCCGCTGCTTTTGCTGCCGGTCTTCCTGTTCGTGCGCATGGCCATGAACGCGATCGACGGCATGCTGGCGCGCGAACACGACCAGCGAACGCACCTGGGCGCACTGCTCAACGAACTCGGCGACGTGGTGTCCGACGCCGCGCTCTACCTTCCCCTGGCGCTGGTGCCCGGCCTGAGCCCGAAGCTGATCGTGCTGATCGTGGTGCTGGGCATCGTCGGTGAGATGACCGGCGTGATGAGCCAGGCGCTCGGAGGCGAACGCCGCTACGACGGCCCGATGGGCAAGAGCGATCGGGCGTTCGCCTTCGGCGCGCTGGCGCTTTGGGCCGGCCTGGGCGGCACGCTCGAGCCCTGGGCCGATTGGGCGCTGGGGCTGGTGGCGGCGCTGTCGCTGCTAATGATCGTCAATCGCGCCCGCGGCGCGCTGACCGGGCGGGAGCGGGCATGAGGTTTCTCGGCCTGCAGCCGATGGTGCTCGAGGCCCTGGGCGGCATCTTCGTTTTGCTGACGGTCGCCAGCCTGGTCGTCGTCGTCATCCGCTCGCGCCTGTCGCAGCCCGTGCGCGAAGAAGTCGTCGCGCGCATCCAGTCCTGGTGGCTGATGTTTGCCATTTTTGCGGTGGCCATGGCGCTGTCGCGCAATGTCTCGCTGGCGTTTTTCGCTTTCATCTCCTTCATGGCGCTCAAGGAGTACTTCTCCCTGGTGCCGACGCGGCGGGCCGACCGGCGCCTGCTGTTCTGGGCCTACCTGGCCATTCCGGCCCAGTACGTGCTTGTGGCGATGGAGTGGTACGGGATGTTCATCATCCTCATTCCGGTCTATGCCTTCCTGTTGCTGCCCATGCGCATGGTACTGGCCGGAGAAACGCGGCACTTCCTGCGCGCGGCCGGCATCACGCACTGGGGGCTGATGGCGATGGTCTTCAGTATCAGCCATGTCGCCTATCTGCTCGTTTTGCCCACCGAGATCAATCCGGGTGCCGGCGGGGCGGGGCTGGTGCTGTTTCTCGTCTTTCTGACCCAGTTCAACGACGTCGCGCAGTACTGCTGGGGCAAGCTGCTGGGCCGACACAAGGCCCTGCCCACCGTCAGCCCGGGCAAGACCACCGAGGGCGTGGTCGGCGGGCTGGTCACCACCATCGCCCTGGCCTGGCTGCTGGCCGGCTGGCTGACGCCGCTGTCGAGTGCCGAGTCGCTGGCCGCCGGCGCGCTGATCGGCATGGCCGGCTTCATCGGTGATGTGACCATCTCGGCGCTCAAGCGCGATCTGGGCGTCAAGGATTCCGGCAGCCTGTTGCCCGGCCACGGCGGCATTCTCGACCGCATCGACAGCCTGATCTACACCGCGCCGCTGTTCTTCCACTTCATTCACTACCTGCACTACTGATGAGCAGAATCCTGCGCTGGCTGTTCTTCTCGCTGATCGTGCGCCCGATCGTGAGCATCGTGCTGGGCATGAACGTGCGCGGGCGCGAGCATCTGCCACAGTCCGGCCCGGCGATCATCGCCGCCAACCACAACTCGCATCTCGACGCGATGGTGCTGATGTCGCTGCTGCCGCATCGGCTGCTGCACCGGGTGCGGCCGGTGGCGGCCGCGGACTACTTCATGAAAGGACGCTTCTTGAGCTGGTTCTCGACGAAGATCATCGGCATCCTGCCCATCGCGCGAAAGAGCAGTTCCGGCGACGATCCGCTCGCCGGCTGCTACCAGGCGCTGGCAGCCAGCGAGATCCTGATCATCTTTCCCGAAGGCTCGCGCGGCGAACCCGAGCGGATGGCGCCGTTTCGCGGCGGCGTGGCCAAACTGGCCGGCCTGTATCCCGATGTGCCCGTCACGCCGGTGTTCATGCACGGCCTGGGCAAGGCCCTGCCGCGCGGCGAGGGCCTGTTGGTGCCGTTCATGCTCGACATCTACGTCGGCCCGGCCCTGCACGGAAAAGACGGACACGAGGATTTCCTTGTGACCCTGCGCGAACGGATCGAGTCACTGGCAAGCCGGCATCAGGCCGCCGCGTGGGATTGAAGGCTGCCGCCTTTCTTGCGGGGGCTGAGCGATGCGAGTCCGGCCCCTCGCCCGCGACCGCCGCCTCGCGGTAGGATTGACGGCATGTGCGGACGCGGCGGTCACGAATTCTCCTGGCGAGAGGTCTACGAATACCTCGATCTTTTCGGTACGCCGCCCGACGACGGGCTGCGCCTGCTCAACGTCGCGCCTTCCACCCGGCGGGGCGGCTCGGTTCGATGGACTGTCCTGCCGGTGGTCACGAGCGATGATGATGGCCACCGAATCCTCGAGCACATGATCTGGCCGCTGATTCCCGGATGGCTGAAGGGCGAGCTGCCCAAGTTTTCCACCGCCAACTGCCGCAGCGAACCAGGCGAAGCGTTTTCGAAGACCGTGGGCAGAAAGCCGACCTTCCGCAATGCCTGGCGCGGCGGCCGGCGCTGCCTGGTGCCATTTTCGTGGTTCTACGAATGGGACCAGCGAACGACACCCAAGCAGCCCTGGCGCGTGATGCCGGCCAGCGCACCCATGTTCATATTCGCCGGGCTGTGGGACGAATCGACCACCCCGGCCGGCGAGGCGCGGCGGTCGTTCACGCTCATCACCACCGAACCCAACGGCCTGCTGCGCGACATCGGCCACCACCGCGCGCCGGTGATCCTCGACGAGCAGCAGTGGTCGACCTGGCTGACGGGTCCGGTGGAAGAAGCCGAACGACTGCTCGGCCCGCCGCCGGAAGACGGCCTGCGCGCCGAGCCGGTGACCAGGCGCGTCAACAACCCCGAGTATCAGGGCGAGGACCTGCTGGAAGCGCGATGACATTCCAGTTGACGACCCGCCACCTGCAAACCGCGCTCGACGAGATCGCCCGGCGGGACCGACATATCGCCACGGCGCTCGAACAGGCAGGCTATCCGGAGGAACGCCGGGCAGGCGAGCCCGGCTACGCACACTTCCTGCGCATCATCGTCGGGCAGCAGCTGTCGGTGAAGGCCGCCGCGACGATTTTCGGCCGTCTCGAAGCCGCGCTTGACGGCAATCTCCAGCCCGAACGCCTGCAGGCGCTGGACGACGATCAGCTGCGGGCACTGGGCCTGTCCAGACAGAAGGTCGCCTACGCCCGGGGCCTGTCGCAGGCCGTGCTGGAAGGCTCGCTGGTGCCGACAGCGCTTGCCGATCTGCCCGATGAGGAAGTGATCGAGAAGATCACCCGCCTGAAGGGCTTCGGGCGCTGGAGCGCAGAGATGTTCTTGCTGTTCTCGCTGGGCCGGCCCGACGTCTGGCCGGCCGACGACCTGGGCATCCAGGCCGGCGTCCAGCGCATAAAGAACATGCGCAAGCGCCCCGACCGCAAGAGAACCGACGCGGTGGCGCGCCCCTGGCGGCCCCATCGCGGCGCGGTGGCGATCTTCGTGTGGCACTACTATTCGAACGCGCCGATGGGCTGAGCCTCCGCACGACCCACCGGCACCCCGTCCGTCGCCGATGTAAGCGCGACCCACCGGCGCGAATCCGGCGCCGTCCGGGCAACAACATACAAGGTCGGGGCTACGTCCACGACGGACGACTGACACGCCGGCATGCAGTTGCGCGTTGTTTACGCTTCCGATTAGTATCAGGACGGGCTTGGCGCGGGGCTGACAGGTCATGAGCAGGGTCTTCCTCATCCACGGCTGGTCGGTGACCAGCACGGCAACCTACCGTTCGCTGCACACCAAGCTGGCAGAGCACGGCTGGGAGCTCGAGGAAATCGAGCTCGGCCGCTACGTCAGTCTCGACAACGACATCGAGCTGCGCGACCTGGCACGGGCGCTTGACCGCGCACTCACCGATTCGCTCGGCGCGCCACCGTGGGAAGACGAGATCCACTTCATCACCCACAGCACCGGCGCGCTGATTGTTCGCCACTGGATCGTCCACCACTACGTCGACGAGGTCGCCGCAAGCCGGGCGATCGGCAACGTCGTCTTTCTGGCCGGGCCCCACGGCGGCTCGCGCCTGGCGCATCACGGCCGCTCCCTGATCGCCGCCGTTCGCTTTCTGGGCGACACCGGAAAGGAGCTTCTCAAGGCGCTGGAGCTCGGCAGCCGGTTCACCTGGCAGGGCAACTCCGAGTGGATGGACGAAGCCAACTGGCGCGACAAGGGCATCCGCCCCTTCTGCCTGGCCGGCGACCGGGTCGTGGCCGACAGCCTGCTGCAGCGGATTTTCTCGGCCGGCAGGGAAAAAGGCTCCGACATGGTCGTCCGGGTGCCGGCGGCAAATGCCAACATGCAGCGCTTTCGGCTGAATGCGCAAAACGCGGCTCTCGACAAGGCGGGAAAGATATCGGGAATCGGCTTCTGCGCACTCACACGATATACCCATTCCGGGCCGGATCACGGCATCATGAATTCGATTGGCCCGGATGCCGACCCGGACCAGCCGCAATGGCAGAACCTGCGCTTGATTCTGGACTGCCTGAAGGTCGGCAGCGAGGCCGAGTACCGGGCCATGAAAGGCAGGCTGACCAGGCAAAGCGGCAAAGGCCGCCGCAACGGCCCTTTTGCCCAGATCGTGTTCCGCTTCAAAGACCAGGATGACCAGCCAATTCACGACTACAGCGTCGTTCTGGGCCGCGGCGACAACGAATCGGCCGGCGCCGTCGTGCACGTCCACAAGAACAAAATCGACGGCAGCCGGCTGGTCGTCTTCATCGACACCTCGAAGCTGGATCGAAGATACCGCCACTTCATGGATTTTCACGCCGAGACGGACTCCCCGCTGACGCGCTACCAGCCAGAGCACTTCCGCGTTGAAATCGAAAGGTCGCAGCTCAAGCAGGTGATCCGCCCCGACGAAGTCACCGAAATCGAAGTCGTGCTGCCGCGCCGCAGCGACGAGCGCCTGTTTTGCTTCGACCGCGCGGACCGGCACGAGGGCCCGGTTTCATGGAACCGCGAAGGCGAACTCGATCAGAGAAGCTGAAAGCGACCGCGCCAACCCGGCAATAAGCAAGCGAGTAGACTGGTATTTGTGTCACGACCATCTCGAATGCGGTGGGTCGCTGCCGCCAGGTCGACCGTTTGAATGAACAGGATCTCCCGGCCAAACGCTGACAATTTGAGAGCCACTCTGCTCGAGGCAGCACAGCGGCTGCAGCGCGGGGAGCTTGCGGCGGCCGAACAGGCCTGCAGCGAGCTGTTGAACAGCAACCCGAATGAACCCGAGGCGCTGCATCTGGCAGGCCTGATTGCCCATCGCCGCGGCGACCTCGTCGAGGCAAGCAACAAGCTGCGCAAGGCGGTGGAAATTCAGCCGCAGATGGCTCGCTTCCACAATAGTCTGGGCGTGGTACTGCGCGATCTGGAAGACACCGAAGCGGCACAAGGAGCCCTGGAACGGGCGCTCGAGCTCCGGCCAGGCTTCGCCGGCGCTTGCTACAACCTGGGGCTGGTGCACGAAGACCTGGGTAACCACCAACTGGCCCTGGCGGCCTACGAGGCCGCCTGCGAACACGACCCTGCCCTGGCCGGAGCGCATCATGCCCGCGGCATGGTGCTGCAGATGCTGGGCCGACTCGACGAGGCCCTGAGCGCCTTCCACCGGGCGCTGGACATACAGCCGGCCTACCCCGAAGCTCATTTTCACCTGGCCCATGCCCGCCGGGCCGAAGGAACCGACGATCAGCAGATCGCACAGATCGAAGCGCTGATGGCGCAGCATGACTGGCCACCTCGCGAGGCCGGCTGGCTTTACTCGGCGCTTGGCAAGCTCAACGACGATCTCGGGCGATACGACCAGGCCATCGAAGCCCATCACCGCGCCAACCGGCTCAGCAGGGTGGCGCATGATCCACACGCGCGCGACCAATGGGCGAAAAGCCTTGTCGAGGCCTTCTCTGGCGAGCGCCTCCGCCAGGGCAGAGCCGCTGCGCTTGCCCGCAGCGACCGCATCTTCATCGTCGGCATGCCCCGCTCGGGCACAACGCTGCTGGAAGCCATGCTTGCCCGCCACCCAGACGTGGTCGCCGGTGGCGAGCGCATGGAACTGCAAGAAGTTCTTGACGAAGCAGCCGAGACTCTGGGGTTGCGAGAGCCAGGGCAGTGGGCCCGGGCCGGACCCGGCATCCTTCAGCAAGCCGCGAGCATACTGGACCGGCACCTCGAGGCGGCGCCCGAGGCATCCGTCCTGACCGACAAGCTGCCGGGCAACATCTGGCGCCTGTGGCTCGTGGGCCTGCTCATGCCAGGGGCACCGATCCTGTTCACCTGGCGCGACCCGCGCGACGTGGGGCTGTCATGCTATTTCACGCGCTTCCAGAAGGGCCAGAGTTTCAGCCATGACCTGTATCACTGCGGTCGGCAAATCCAGACCGTTCAGTGCCTGGCCGAGCACTGGCTTCAAGCCCTGCCGAATCCGGTGGGCGTCGTCCCCTACGAAGCACTGGTCACCGACCCCGTAAACACCATTGCCGATGCGCTGCGCTGCTGCGGCCTGAGCTCATCGGTTGAAATTACCGATCACACCCGCGAGCAGGAAGTCGTGACCACGGCAAGCAGTTGGCAGGTGCGTCAGGGTCTCTATCGCCACGCCATCGGGCGGTGGCGCAATTACGAGAATCATCTGGAACCGCTGCTGCGGGGGCTGGACAGCCTCCCCCTTGACCAGCCGCCCGGACGCTGAGCGTCCGTCCTCAGATCGGGTAGCGCAGGATCGCTGCCAGCTCTCCGCCGCCGGGGATTTCGGCCCGGCGAACGGCCAGAACCGAAGCGCCGGTGCGCAGCGCGCGCCCGGCAATCTCGTCGACAATGCCGTAGTTGGCGGCATCGCCTTGCGAATCGAAGCTGACCTCGCCGGTGTCCTCGTCGATGAAGCCGTCGACGACGCTGTCCATGTCGATCAGCAGGCTGTCGATGCCGCCAAAGGTAGCCATGCGTGCAGCGTCGGACAGGTCTGTGGTCGTGCGGTTGTCGCCCGCGCGCTGTTCGAAGAGGCTGCGAAAGTCCTCGATCTTGCGGGCATGCCGTGCATCCAGAATGGGGCGGGCGGCATCGCCCAACTGCGCCGCGCTGAGGTGGTCGGGATTGCCCTCGATGATCTCGGGCGCCAGCGGCAGGCTGGTGCTCGCGCGAAACATGGAGCCCAGCGGCTCGGCGGCGGCGAGCACGACCGGCACGTTGGCGCCTTTGAGCACGGGCCGCAGCGCGGCGTCGATGCGGCGAATAAAGCGGGCCAGCGGCGCGTAACCTGCCTCGTCGCCCTGACGGTGGCCGATTCCGCTGTGGCCCTTCCGGGCTTCAGGCCCGCCAAGGCTGGCCGCATCATCGGGCAGGTTGAAGATATCGATTTCGACGGCCGGCTCGCTGGCCGACAGCTCGATGACCCGGGTCGATTTTTCCGACAGCGCCAGCACGAAGGCCGAATGCGAAAAGGTAATGGCGCGCAGCAGCGGCTTGAGATGGAAACGGTCGGAGACCTCCACGATCTCGCCGATACGATTGGCCAGGCGGTAGGTGCGTAGCGAATCGGGCGTGGCCAGAATGGCCAGGCTGCGCGCCTGGTAATTCCAGAACTCGGTGTCATCGCGCAGAGCTTCGAACCGCTCCTCGAGCGGCCAGATGCGCCGCTTGTCCAGGCCAGCCTCCTCGAGCTGAGTGATGGCCGTCCTGGCCAGATTGCCAAGCTGAATCCGGGCCGGCTCGATCTCGCGCGAAATCGGCGTGGTCGGCAAGTAGATCGAAACACAGGCATCGGCGCGAACCCGGTCGAGCTCGGCAATTTCGCCGGTATCGGGCATATCAAGATAAAACATCAGCGAATCCTTTCACAAGGCGGGCCACTTTCCATGATAGCAAGTCGGTTCGCTTGCATGTCCTGGCAGGACCTGGCAGACGCCTGGTTCGCGAATTCATCCACGCGCTCGAAGGAAATATGGTCCCCCGCGTCCTTGCCGTAATAGGCCTCGACGATCCTTCCCTTTTCATCGATCAGAAAGTCAGCCGGCATGGTGTTGGAAGTCCCCACCCCGCCCAGCGTCTTCAGGCTTGCGGCCAAGCCGACCCTGGCCATGCCTCGAAACCACTGCAGGGGGCGCCTGAACACGGCAAGCAGCTTGCGCGTGACGGACGCCTCGATGCCGTAGATCTGGTATGCCTCGTGATCCGGCTCGGCGGCGACCGGAAACGGCCGCGGTCGCGCCAGAATGAACCTTCGCACCTCGTCAGGGCTGGCGGCAAACACCGCAACCACCCGCAGACCCGATCTTTCAAGCGCTCCGTACTGGTTGGTTAGCCGATACAGATGAAGATTGCAGAACGGACACGCTGGATCCCGATAGAAGGTCAGCAGCGTCCGCTTCCCCTGACCGAACACGATCAACTTGCCGTCAACATCCTTCAACTGAACCCGCGGCGCCTCCTGCGGCGAACGTAGCCTGGCCATATCCCGTCTCCATGAGCTGTATGCGCGTGATACCTGCCAGCAGCGCAGCGAGTCCACACGCACTGGCGTGTGCTGAACCCCGAAGATGCAGAAAAGTCGGGATTGGTTCCCCCGACCGGCTCGCAAGTATCGCCTTGACGGGAACGTTTACCTGATCGCCGCTGTTGGTCCAGGTTGGATGAAAGGCGTGTCGGGGGAAGTTGCACTCAAGGTATTTATCCGACACGAATGCAGATCACATTCGTGCCGGGTTACCAAGACATGCGCAGCCGTCGAAACCATGGGCATCCGGTGCCTCTGGAGAAATCACATGTCGCGGGGGAACCCTGAATTCACTGTCGGATTTCCTGCAGACAGGCAGCGTCCCTGGACTCGAAGTCATCGACAAAAATGGTATGCAGAACCGGAATCCACGTTGTTCCGCAGCCCGGCCGGTTCTCTTCGGCCGCACAGACCGCGAGATCCGGCGGTGGCCGACTGAAATCACCTACGCTCACGTGGAACGGGACCTCCTCATGCCCCCGTGAACCGGCCTCGAACGCTACCGACAACGTACCTGACTGCCCTGTCGAAAGACTGGTACTGCCCATGCAGGTAACCGTCGGATCGCTTTCAGGATCACTCCAGTAGAAGCAGTCCATTTCCGGATCGCTGACGATAAGCTCATCCAGGGTCGAGCCCTCGGGAAAGCCAAAGCCCAGCGGCGGCATGAATTCCACTTCCACTGAACCTGTGGTCGGCACGGCCCCGCGATTGACATAAGTGATATCGACGCAACCCATTTCGCCGGCAGCAAAGCCGCCCGCGGGTCGCTGCGCCATGGCGGACACTTCAACCGAAGCGCGCGGCGACGGTGCGTTATCGAGGATGGTCAGTTCCAGCGTCGCAGATGGTTCGTTGAGGCTCGCACCGCCTTGCGGGTCTTCCAGCTTCAGATTCAGGACGCGGTCGCCGCCGCCACCGTCGAGCAAGTCCAGCGTCAGCACGGCGGTGGGTTGACCGGGTTCGAACGAGACGCTCCAGGGCCGCGTGTCGACCCAGTCGACGCCCGGTACGCTGTCGCCAGAATCGTCGGGGTCGACAACGACAGCCACCGAGATATCGCGTTCGGACGGATAGGCACGCTGGATCACGATGTCCGCCATGCCATCGGATCGATAGGCCGTTGTTCCCAGATCGTGATCCGGAAAGAAAATAACGTCAGACTCGTCGATCCAGACGGAAGTCGATTTTTCGTCGGGAACAAGCGTGCTGGGCCCGAACACATCGTCATTGATGTATAGCCAGACATAAAACATCTGATCGATAGGCCACTTGTATTCGGCATCGGGCAGCAGTTCCACCGGAATCTCGGCCTCGGTTTGCCCTGGCGCGAACCACAGTGTGCCCGAGACCGGAATGTAGTCCTCTCCGGGAACGGCGGTTCCGCCGGTCGGGCCGTCGGATGTGTAGTGCACCAGCGCCGATTCGGACAGGTTGCCGCTGCGGATTACCTTGATGCGCGCCAGACCGCTGCCTTCTCGTACCCATAATTCCGCGTCGGCCATGCGGATACTGGCCGCCTCGTCGGCCGTCCGATGGGCCAGCAGGCCGCGCGTGGTGGTCGGAACGCTTTCGGCCTGGTCACTCGTGGCGGTCATGTAGTACTGAACGGGAGCGTCGCCGATGCCGCTGTCGAGCTGGTCTTCAGCGTCGGTACCCAAGGTCGAAAAAAGCTCAAAACCGCTGCCAGAATCCCGATACACGCGCAGCGCCGTGGCCCTGCGGTCCGAATAGGCGTTCCATTGCAGCTGTACGCCCGTGGCCGTCTTCAGCAGGGTCAGGCCACTGGGCGCAGCCGGTATGGTCGACAGCGTCGCTATCGCGTGGGCGGGCGTTCCTTCCAGCCCGCCGTCGGCAGACAGCGGCGTGATGCGGTACTCGGCGGCCACGCCCGGTGGTACCGTGCGATCGCGATAACCGCTGACTGCGGTCTGTTCGTGTTCGGACAGCAGCGATTCGAAAGTGGTGCCGCCGTCGATGGAGCGCTCCAGACGCCAGCGAGTCGTCGATGTATACGAGTGATCGAAGCGCACCACGATCGCGTCGCCTTCCGATTCGACGCGCAAGCGGGCGACGGCTTCGGGCGGCGGCGGCGGTGCGGTAAGCGACCATTCGGCGACAACCTCGAGCGGCTCCATGGGATCGCCCGACGTCAACGTGCCCTCAATGCGGTAATGGTTCTCGAGCAGGGGCGCGGAGTCGAAAAAGCCGGGCTGCTGAAGGGGCGTAGTCTCGTTGAGCAATGTGTAAGACCCATCGGCGCTGGCGGCGCGAAAGATCTGGAAGTCGCCCGCACCTTCCGGCGGCATCCAGCTCAGCCATACGCCGGGCTCATACGCCCGGGCGACCGCGAAGCCGCCGGTATCGACCGGCAGATCCACCGAAAAGGCAATGGCGTGTTCAATCGTGGCGCCCCGCGGCGTATTGACCGTCACTTCCAGGGTGTGTTCGCCATCGTCGAGACGGGCCGAGGCGGGTAGCGTTCCCAGCAGGCCCCAAACGGAAAAATCAAACTCGAGCTGCGGGGTCAGCCACGGCGTAATGTCGACTCCGTCGAGCCGGACGGCCGCGCTGGACCAGTCCAGCGCCGAAGGTTCGGCATTGGTCACCGAAATTTCCGGCAGGGCGGTAATGATCGTAGAGCCTTGGGCCGGAGAAATCTGCCAGGCCCCCGGCTCGGCCGCCTCCCACGCCCGGCTGGTAGTCAGCGGCGGTACCGGCCGGCCCTGCATGATGCCCTGACTGGGCACAAATCGAGAGCTGCCGGAACTGACGGCAGCGCTGCGGCCTGACTCGTCAATCAGGGTGAACGGCGCCGCATGGTTTTCAACGACAACCGTGCCGTCGGTGAAGAAATTGAAACCGGCAGAACCATCCATCCACACGCGCGACTCATCCGAGCGTTGCTTGTAGGCCTCTTCTCCCCATTTCGCGAGGTGTTTCGAAGCGGCACCTCCGGGTGTTTCGGATACAAAGCCCACCGCATCGGGAACACCGAGCGCGGTATCGATCGCGGCACCCGCTGCCTTGTAAACGAGCATCCGCGCGGCGCGGCGCGGAGAGCTGCGTAGCTCCTGCACCGTATTCCTGACGTCCAGCCAGAGCAAGGCGGTGCCTTCAGCAAGCCCATCGTCCTTGACTGTGGCGATGAACCCCCCGAAACTTCCGGACTGGCTGCGAACGATCTGGCCGTTGATGAATTCCACAGCCACATATGCGTTTGATGTCGTTCTCGACCCAATCTGGATTCTGTCGCCTGGAACCAGCCGGTCAATATGGGTGAGCCTGTCTTCCAGGTCTCCGATCGAACCGGAGGGTCCGAGATACCAGACATCCCGCACATTCCGGATCACCGTGTAGGGCAAGCTGGTACCGCTTTGATACTCCAGCTCGTATTGGTCCTTGACCGCGCGCAGGCCGACGGGCGGATGCCACAAGCCGTGTTCGTCGAACGGGCCGAAATCGGTATCGGCGCGAAACGTAAAGCTTTTTCGGCCGTTCTCATTGGTGCGCTCCCAGAAATTCGGCGTCACGAACAAGGGGGATTCGGTTGTGACCTGAACGCCCACATCCGGCCAATTGCTTCTCTGGAACTCCACGATGGTCTCGCCGTTTCCGGCGGTGGCAAAATACGGGGTCATCTTGTAGGACGTGACCGTGCGGCTGAAGTCGAACTGGAAATTCTGGATCTGCACGTCGAGAGGCTTGTAGCAGAACACGTGAAAGACAAACTGCTTGTGCACCGGCTCCCACTGGTCGTCATCTATTTCCACCCAACCGGTCAGATTGACCAGACCGACCCCCTGCGTTCGCGACATATAGTCCTGGTCGATTTCCATGTGAAGGCTTTCGCGAATGGAGGTGCCGTCCTGTCCATTGACCTGTGGGTTTTCCACCCAACCAGGATGATCTACGTGCACGGACACGGAAACACTGCCAGTGCTCGGGCAATGAAACAGAGCAGCACGGTTGTTCATTAAACCCCAGGTGCTGGTTTCCGAGAGAAATTTACCGCCGTTGACATTGACGGTCATGCTGAAGCCGGGGCTGTTGTTGATCTCTTCGACCACAAACTTCTTGGCTTGAGCATGAGAAATCAGCCCCAGACTGCCCATCAAAGCGATCAGAATGAAAACCGGAACCGTCACCCAGGACGAACCGGCAACGGTCACTGGTGCTGAAAATCCATCTTTTTCAAGCATGATCCCACCTGTATGGCTGCCAGGCAGCCGGTAAGCACACAAGTATCGGGAACCAGATGAACCAGAACCCCCTTTATTAGTTAATAGTAATATGCCGTTTGGGATATGGCAACTTGAATTCAATGAAATGCAAGTGCCGGCCCTGAGCCTCGTCGGTTGGCGCCCGGCGCTGGATGCGGCCGTTGTGTTGATCAACCTGATGCTCGGGGTTGTCCACGGCGAGCCCAAGCCACTCGCCCTCGATACCGGCGCGGTCCAGCCTGGTACGAGTCGCCTGAAAATAGCGCGTCGTTGCTGTTCTCGAGCTGGCTAGCCTTCGAGTGCTTGCAAGGCCGGGAGGGCTTTGCCTTCCACATATTCGAGCAATGCCCCGCCCGCAGTCGAAATGTAATCAATCTGACCGGCCACGTGAAACTTCTCGATGGCGGCGATCGTTTCGCCGCCCCCGGCGAGCCTAATGCCGGGGCATTCAGCCACCGCCTGCGCGATTGTCTGGGTGCCGGAGTGGAAGGCGTCGAACTCGAATACGCCGAGCGGACCGTTCCAGATAACGGTGCCCGCTTCGCGGACGATGGCGGCGAGTTTGCGGGCCGATTCCAGGCCGATGTCCAGGATCATTTCCTGCTTATGGACGCGGCCGGCGTCGCGCAGCAAGACGCGCGACCAACTCTCACCGCTGCTGGCCGAATGGCTGCGTTCAGCTAGGGTGTCGAGCGCAGGCGGCGCTTTGGCCGGGCTTCGCGGGCCTGGTGCCAGGCGGTCCCGGCTCGGGGCCGGGAGGAGGTGGCCTGGTGGGGTCGTTACGCCCTGGCAAGGGCCAGGGCCGTGTCGATCATGCGATTGGAAAAGCCCCATTCGTTGTCGTACCAGGCGAAGACCTTGACCAGGCGACCACTGATCCTGGTCAGCGTGGCATCGAAGATCGCCGAGCGCGGGTCGTGATTGAAGTCGCTCGAGACCAGCAGCTCGCTGTTGTAACCAAGAATGCCCTTGAGATCCCCTTCTTCGCTGGCCTTTTTCATCACCGCGTGGACTTCCTCGACCGAGGTGTCGCGGCTGGCGACGAAGCTCAGGTCGACGAGCGACACGTTGATGGTCGGCACACGGATCGCGTAGCCGTCGAGACGACCGGCGAGTTCCGGAATGACCAGGCCGATGGCGGCAGCCGCCCCCGTGTTGGTCGGAATCTGGTTGTGCGTGGCCGAGCGGGCGCGCCGGGGACCTTTGTGGTTGACGTCGGTGAGCACCTGATCGTTGGTGTAGGCGTGGATGGTCGTCATCAGGCCGTTGTCGACGCCGATGGCGTCGCTCAGCGGCTTGACCAGCGGCGCCAGGCAATTGGTGGTGCATGAGGCGTTCGAGGCGATGTCGTCGTCGGCGGTGAGGATGTCGTGGTTGACCCCGTAGACGATAGTCGGCATGTCCTTGCCGGCAGCCGCTGAAATCAGCACCTTGCGCGCACCAGACTTCAGATGCGCCGAAGCCTTTTCCCGGCTGGTGAACGCTCCGGTACATTCGAGCACCAGGTCGACTTCGAGCTCGCCCCAGGGCAGGCGGGTCGGATCGCGATCGGCGAGCATCCGAATGTGGTCGCCATTGACGATCATGTCGTCGCCATCGGTACTGACCTCGCCCGGGAACGGACCGTGGGCGGTATCACGCTTGGTCAGCAAGGCGTTGATCCCGGGCTCGGCTGGCTGATTGATGGCAACAATCTCCATTTCGTCTCGGCGTCCGGTCTCGTAGAGTGCGCGCAGCACGCTACGGCCAATGCGACCATAGCCGTTGATGGCAACTTTGATTGGCATCTGAGTCTCCAGAATGGTTGGCTTTCAGTGATTTGCATATTGTACTGCGGTTGAGATGCTTCAGTGGCCAACCTTCAAGCTGCGTCAAGAGCAGGCCGCGGCCACCAGGCACTCACTCGTGAATCCGCGCTCGCCAGACACGCTCTCCATCGGCGCGGAGACACCGAAGCGGGCGATGGCAGCTCAGTCGCCTCCGGACAACGCCACGATTGCCGGAAGCGGCTTGCCCTCCACATACTCCAGGAACGCTCCGCCCGCAGTCGAAATGTAATCAATCTGACCGGCCACATGAAACTTCTCGATGGCGGCGATGGTGTCCCCGCCCCCGGCCAGCGTAAAGCCTTCGCATTCCGCCACGGCCTGGGCGATGGTCTGGGTGCCGGAATGAAACGCCTCGAATTCGAACACGCCGAGCGGACCGTTCCAGATAACGGTGCCCGCTTCGCGGACGATGGCGGCGAGTTTGCGGGCCGATTCCGGGCCGATGTCCAGGATCATTTCCTGCTTATGGACGCGGCCGGCGTCGCGCAGCGTGGCGTGGGCGTCTTCGTGGAAGCGTTCGGCGGTCAGCACATCGGTAGGCAGCGGAATGGCCGCGCCCTTTTCCTTGGCGCGCTTGATCAGGTCTTTCGCGGTATCGACCAGGTCTTTTTCATACAGCGAGCCGCCGACGTTTTGGCCGGCGGCGACCAGGAAGGTGTTGGCGATGCCGCCGCCGACGATAAGCTGGTCGACCTTTTCAATCAGGGCTTCGAGGACGGTGAGCTTGGACGAAACCTTGGCGCCGCCCACGATCGCTACCATCGGGCGCTCGGGGTGGGCCAGGGCCTTTTCCAGCGATTCGACTTCACGCGCGAGCAGCGGGCCGGCGCAGGCGACTTGTGAGTGCCGGATCACGCCCTCGGTGGAGGCCTGGGCGCGGTGGGCGGTGGCGAAGGCGTCGAAGACCAAAACGTCGGCCAGGTTTGCCATCTTTCTGGCCAGATCATCGTCGTTGGCCTTTTCGCCTGTGAGAAAACGCACGTTCTCGAGCAGGACGGCCTGGCCGGGCTCGACTTCCACGCCGTCGATCCAGTCGCGCTTGAGCTCGACGGGCTGGCCGAGCATCTGGCTGACTTTCTCGGCCACCGGGGCCAGGGTGAACTCTTCGTCGAAGCTGCCCTCTTCCGGGCGACCGAGGTGGGACATGACCATCACTGCTGCACCGGCGTCGACGGCTTGCCTGATCGTGGGCAGGGCGGCTTCGATTCGGGCGGCGCTGGTGACCTTGCCGCCGCGGATGGGCACGTTGAGATCGGCGCGGATCAGTACGCGTTTGCCGGTGATGTCGATCTGGTCGAGCGTTTTCATCTCTCGGTTTCCTGCTTGGCTGGTTGGCTGGCTGGCTGGCTGGTTGGGTCAGTTTAGACAGGGCCGAGGTTGGGCTCAAGGGGTGTATGGTCAGCGCCATGTCATGGCTTCCGTAGCCCCGGACAGCGCAAAGCGCCGATCCGGGGCCTCTCCGAATGCGGCACCGGGTGGCGGGCCATGTCGGCATCCTCCGGAAAGGTCCCGGCACTTCGGCCGGGACTACGGGACTGGATACGAAAAAGCCCGGCGCAGCGGCCGGGCTCTTTTCTGGAGTTGCTTCGGTAAGTCCCGGATAAGCGCCTGGCGCTTTCCGGGATTACAGAACCTGGCTAGACGCGGAACAGCACCAGCGCGGTGTCGAGCATGCGGTTGGAGAAGCCCCATTCGTTGTCGTACCAGGCGAAGACCTTGACCAGGCGACCACTGATCCTGGTCAGCGTGGCATCGAAGATCGCCGAGCGCGGGTCGTGATTGAAGTCGCTCGAGACCAGCAGCTCGCTGTTGTAACCAAGAATGCCCTTGAGATCCCCTTCTTCGCTGGCCTTTTTCATCACCGCGTGGACTTCCTCGACCGAGGTGTCGCGGCTGGCGATGAAGCTCAGGTCAACAAGCGAGACATTGATGGTCGGCACGCGGATGGAATAGCCATCGAGTTTGCCGTCCAGTTCGGGCAAGACCAGGCCAATGGCGGCGGCCGCCCCGGTCTTGGTCGGAATCTGATTGTGCGTGGCCGAGCGGGCGCGCCGCGGGTCCTTGTGGTTGACGTCGGTGAGCACCTGATCGTTGGTATAGGCGTGGATGGTCGTCATCAGGCCGTTCTCCACGCCGATGGCCTCGTTGAGCGGCTTGACCAGCGGTGCCAGGCAGTTGGTGGTGCACGAAGCGTTCGAGACGATGTTGTCATCGGCCGTAAGAATATCGTGGTTGATGCCGTAGACGACGGTCGGCAAGTCCTTGCCGGCGGCTGCTGAAATCAGCACCTTGCGCGCACCAGACTTCAGGTGCGCCGAAGCCTTTTCCCGGCTGGTGAACGCCCCGGTGCATTCGAGCACCACGTCGACTTCAAGCTCGCGCCAGGGCAGGCGCAACGGATCGCGCTCGGCGAGCACCCGGATCTTATCGCCGTTGACGACCATGTGCTCGCCGTCGACGTGAACCTCACCGGGAAACTTGCCGTGGGCAGTGTCGCGCTGAGTCAAAAGCGCGTTGGTTGCTGTATCAGCCAGGTCGTTGATGGCGACAATCTGGATCTCATCTGTGCGATCGGCTTCATAAAGTGCACGCAGCACGTTGCGGCCGATACGACCAAAGCCATTGATGGCAACCTTGATGGGCATCTGAGTCTCCAGAATCGTTGGTTTTCAGGGCTGTGAAGATTGTACTGCGGGCAGGCCCGGTGAACCAGCGGTTCCCGCCTGATGATCAATTTTCAAGCACCAAGTACCAAACGATTCTCAAATCCCGATGAGCAATGCCCAAGACCGGCGCCGCAGCGTTTGAGAACTGGTCATTGATCATTGGGTTCTTGTTTGAAAATTGGTGCTTGGCACTTGGTCATTTCCGGCACCTGGCCATTCCGTCCGGGCCGGTCACAGCACCTCGCGGATGGCAGCGACCACCCGTTCAGTCGTAAAACCATACTCCCGGAACAGCTCGTCAGCCGGCGCGGACGCTCCGAAGGTATCGATGCCGATGACCCTGCCTTTTTGGCCCACGAAGTGCCACCAGTACCAGGTAACGCCGGCTTCGATGGCCACGCGGGCGGTGATATGGCCAGGGAGGACGAATTCGCGATAGCTCTCGTCCTGCTCGAGAAAGCGGCCGGGGTTGGGCATGGAGACGACGCGCACGCGGGTGCCGTTGTTCTTCAGCTCGGCCGCAGCGTCCATTGCCAGGCCGACTTCCGAACCGGTAGCGATCAGAATCGCCTCGGGTTCGCCGCCTTCGGCATCGGCCAGCACGTAGCCGCCTTTCGCGATCGCCTCGATCTGCTCGGCGTTCTTTTCGAGGTGCGGCAGACCCTGGCGGGTGAGCACCAGCGCGGTCGGATCACTGCGGCGCTTGAGGGCTTCGGCCCAGGCGGCAGCGGTTTCGACCTTGTCGGCCGGGCGCCAGACATCCAGGTTGGGAATCATGCGCAGGCTGGCGACGTGCTCGACCGGCTGGTGGGTGGGGCCGTCCTCGCCCAGGCCGATGGAGTCGTGCGTATAGACGTGGATGGCGCCGGTGGGGATCAGCGCCGACATGCGCACGGCGTTGCGCGCGTAGTCCGAAAACACCAGGAAGGTGCCCGAATAGGGAATGAAGCCGCCGTGCAGATATAGACCGTTGACGATCGCGGTCATGCCGAATTCGCGCACACCGTAGTAGATGTAGTTGCCGCGGGCCGGGTCGTCGAGCACATCGACGCTGCCCGACCAGTTGGTGTTGTTGGACCCGGTCAGGTCAGCCGAGCCGCCAATCAGCTCGGGCAGATGCGGACCAAACGCCTCGATGCTGACTCCGGAGGCCTTGCGGGTGGCCACTTTCTTGTCGTCGCCCTGCATCTTCTCCAGGATGCCGGCGACCAGCTCGTCGAAGTCTTCGGGCAGCTCGCCGTTCATGCGCCGCTCGAACTCGGCGGCCTTGTCGGGGTGGGCAGTCTGGTAGGCCTGCCAGCGGCCCTGCCATTCCTTCTCAGCGGTCGCGCCGGCCGCGCGCGCGTCCCAGGCAGCACGAATATCGTCGGGAATCTCGAAAGGCGGATGGTGCCAGCCGAGCTGGTCGCGCGCGGCGGCGACTTCGTCCGCGCCCAGGGCCGCGCCATGCACGCCGGCGGTGCCGGCCTTGTTGGGCGCCCCAAAGCCGATGGTGGTCTTGCAGCAGATCAGCGTGGGCTTGTCATGCACCGCGGTTGCGCGGTCAATCGCCGCAGAGACGGCCTCGGCGCTGTGGCCGTCGACATCTTCGACCACGTGCCAGCCGTAGGCCTTGAAGCGCGCCGGCGTGTCGTCGGTGAACCAGCCGTCGGTGTCGCCGTCGATGGAGATGTTGTTGTCGTCGTAGAAGACGACCAGCTTGCCGAGCTTGAGCGTGCCGGCCAGCGAGCAGGCCTCGTGCGAGATGCCTTCCATCAGACAGCCGTCGCCGGCGAACACCCAGGTGTGGTGGTCGACGATGGTGTGCTCGTCGGTGTTGAAGCGCGCGGCCAGCAGCTTTTCGGCCAGCGCCATGCCAACGCCATTGGCCAGGCCCTGGCCCAGCGGGCCGGTGGTGGTTTCCACACCCGGCGCATCCTTGCGTTCGGGGTGACCGGGCGTCATGGAGTGAAGCTGGCGAAAGTTCTTGAGCTCGTCGAGCGGCAGATCGTAACCGGTCAGGTGCAGCAGGCTGTAGAGCAGCATCGAGCCGTGGCCGTTGGAGACGACGAAGCGGTCGCGATCCCACCAGTCCGGATTGGCCGGGTTGTGCCTGTGGTGGTCGTTGAACAGGACTTCGGCGATGTCGGCCATGCCCATGGGCATGCCCGGATGGCCTGAGTTGGCACGCTCGACGGCGTCCATGGCCAGCGCGCGAACGGCGTTGGCAAGCTGTCGTCGATCCGGTTTCTTCTGGGTCATGAAACTATATGCTACCTGCTTGGTTTCTGGGCGGGAAATCCGCACATTCTACCCGCGCCCGACGGGTATTGGGCAATGCCTCGGCCCCAAGCGCCGTCCCGGCGCCGCCGTCGGGCCGGATGAAACGAAACAAACGCGGGAATATCCGGCACTTGCGTGATTCTTTGCGAGTGCATCCTGCACCGAACCCTGATACACTTCAATCTCGGAAAACTTTATCGGGCCAGTGACGTCAAAGCGGGACAACCTGGTCGCTTCTACTGATAAGGGGCTTTTTCGATAACGGAAATGAGGGTGATGAGCTACCTCAAGCACATTCTGATCATGGTCGCGCTGATCGCCACCGGGGCCCAGGCCCAGACGGTGGACGATGTGCCATGGTCGATCGTGCCCGACAGCCAGGCGATCGGGCCGGGCGGCGACCAGGCGCCGATCGTGCAGGTCATCGCCGATCGCTCGCCGCTTGGGCTGCCGGGTGAGCGCCCGCGCGTTTCCATGTCTCTGCCGATTTCGGGCCGCAACGATGTGGCCACAAGCGACGGGGTCGACGCCAGCAGCGCCTTTTCATGGTCGCTGAAGGCCTGGCAGATGAATACCGCCAGCCTGGCGCACATCCAGTGCAGCCAGGGCATGATGACCATGAACTCCTACGTGGCGCAGGACTGCCGCTTCGTTGACCGCCCTCTGCCCCGCGATTCGGTCAACCTGCTGCAGATTTCCGGCGACTGGATGGCCGCCCCGGGGCTGCAACTTGGCATCGGCGCCTTCCACGGCGACGAACCTCTGCGCCAGGTCGAACAACCCTTCGGCTTTGACCTGGAGCCCGACCTCCTCGCCCGCCGCCCCGTGGAAACTCGCTTCGATGGTGGCGTTCAGGGCCTGGACTTCAACGTCAGCTTCGGCATCCAGACCGAGCGCATCGGTGACTTTCTGGTGGGCCTGCAGCTTGCCCGCTACCGTCAGCGCATGAGCCTGACCGACCTGGGCATGCCGCTCGAGGCGCCGGCTTCGGGCAGCAATACCCTCTATGGCAACAGCGCTCAGGTGCTGCTGGGCTGGCGCCGCGGCAGCTTCAGCGGCGAAATGATGGGCCACCATCGCGAGCTGCCGTTATGGATGGGCCCCGAACAGGCCCCCGGCACGCTCAGCTCCTTTGACCTCGAGTTCTCCTGGCAGCCGCAGCGCAACGCGTCGCTGTCGATCGGCGTGAGCAATGTCATGGACGCTGCTGTGCGCGCCGACGAGGCCGGCCCGGACGTGGCACTTGAAGATCCGCTCGAAAGCGTCTACGGTCGCATTCCCTACGTGCGCTACAAGCAGGATCTGTAGCCACAGCCATTGTCATCTGATCGAAAGAACCTACCGGGGATCCTGGATATGCCCACTGTTGCCCACCGTTCCTGCATCGCACTGATTGCGCTTGCCCTGTGCACAACCGTCCTGGCCCAGGAATCCTTTTCCACGCTGGAAGAGCGCATGACCGGCCAGGAGTACATGGAAACCGGCCTTCACAAGCTCAGCAAGGACGAGCTGGCCGCACTCAACGAGTGGATTCGCGCCCGCTCGCTGACGCAGGAAGAAGCCATCGAACTCAACCGCCAGCGCGCCGGGCAGGGCAATGCGAGTACCGCGGAAGGCGACATGCGCGGATTCGAACACCAGGGACGAAACACCGCGCCGATTCAGAGCCGGCTGGTGGGCAGCTTCAACGGCTGGGACGGCGACACCCGCTTCGAGCTCGAAAACGGCATGGTCTGGGAGCAAAGCGCTCCCGATACCTACCGGATATCCGCGGTCGAAAGCCCGCGCGTGACCATCAGGCGGGGCATGCTCAGCGGCTGGCGCATGCAGGTCGAGGGCTACAACAAGCAGGTCCAGGTCAAGCGCGTCAAGTAGGCGGGCTCAGGTCGGCCGGTTGCGGCGCATCTTCAGCCAGAACAGCCATGAACGGCCGGCCAGATAGGCCAGCCCGCCGAGCACGATCAGGCCAATCGGCAGCACCGGCGGCGGCAGGGTCCAGCCCTGCGGGTCGGCCAGCCACCACCAGATAGCGCCAAGCACCAGCGCGGTCATCGCCGCGTAGGTCACGTTCTTCGCCTGCCATACACGTCGCCGCCAGCGGCGCGCCTTCAGCCGCGCGATATCAGCCTGCGACATTTCGCCCAGCGGCAATTCGCAGTGCGCGCAAAACGTACTCTTGTCCGAAACACGCCGACCACAGCCGGGACAATTGATCAGTGCCATGGCCGCCATTGTAGCGGCGTGGGCGGCAGACTGCGATGGTAAAGGCCGGGTTGGCTGGTTGGCTGGTTGGCTGGTTGGCTGGTTGGCTGGTTGGCTGGTTGGC
>CAYUPK010000002.1:0-328813 GCA_964446675.1 uncultured Wenzhouxiangella sp. | reverse complement strand
AAATTGACACGCCATACCTCTTTCTAGCCCGCATTGAAGAATAAGGGGGGGTAATGGCAAATAATTGGAATATACCGGACTGGTTGGAAAAAGAAGTCCGAGAACGAGACACGGAGTGCGTTTATTACCATAATGAGTTTACTCCCGCGAAAGTATCAAGAAAGTCTGCGGCAAGCTGGGAGCACATCATTAACGATGCCAGCATCATCACAAGAGAAAATATTGCCCTTTGCTGTTGCGGCTGTAATGCAAGCAAAGGCCAAAAGCAGCTGTCCACATGGCTGCAAACCAAATATTGCCGAGATCGTGATATCACCTCAGAAACCGTGGCACCGATTATAAAACAGGCTATTGAGCGTGGCCTGTAAAACAGCGCTTAACAAGGCGCTTAAGTTTGTTCCCGGCCTGGCGGCCGTCCACCGGATGCCCTTGTCAGGGCACCGCTTAGCTTGGCGTTAGGTAACACAAAAGGAGTTAATCCATGAGCTCGAAAGTCCTGATAGCTTTAGCCTTAGCATTTGTGCTTGCTGGATGTTCCACGGCGTTGACTAAGGAAGGCTCTACTATTCGAACGGTAAACGCATCAGACGATCTGAGTGATTGTGAGTTCAGAGGTGTTATCACAGCCAAAAGTCCGGAGTTAGCGCTTACACCAGCCCAAGAAACGGAATACGCTATGAACGACGCTCGGAATAAAGTGGCTGAGCGGGGCGGGACACATATGAAGATCTTAACCAATCAACAGGGTCTCTTCACAGGCGCCAGTATGAACGCTGAAGCCTACCGCTGTCCTTAAGTTACCTAACAAGTCGCTCAAGTACGTTCCGGCCTTCGGCCGCCACCGGACGCAGCGAAGCTGCGCCGCTTAGCTCAGGCGTTAGCACTTGAGAGAGAATGAAACCCACTGAGACTTGGATAGAGGATTGGAGGATTGGGGTTTCCCCCGCCAAGGAGGGCGAGATTGGCCGAGATGCGATTGCCATTTTTCAGCGCTTTTGGCAATGGGCTGATCTCGATAAGAAGTCGAAAAGTACACGGCAACGGTATAGTGGTGCTCTAGATGCCCTTGGTGGCTGGGCTGTCGAGAAGGCCGCCGAGGATAACGCACCAATAGACGCGCACCAGCTTCTCCTTGAAGCAACGTCTGGAGGGGATGGGCCGTTAATCTATGTAGATAGAGACGAATGGCAAAAGGAACTTGACATGGTCTGCCGAAAGCTCAACAAGTTTCTGGCATCGCAGTGCTAACAGAGCCTTCAACCGGACGCGGGGTAAGTTCCGGGCCGGCTTCGCCGGGTTGGCTCCTTAGCCGCGCCGGTTAAGGCTCACGTTAGCCATATGAGCGCAGAAACTAGCATCATTGACGTCCCGATCTATCGGCTGAGTCGAGAGCAGCATGAAGCCGCTCTTGAGAAGGCCGCCGATAGCTTTGTTGGCGATATTATCGATAGCCCGTCAGTTCCGGAGCACATGGTCAATAGCGAGCGTCAGCGATTTCGCGACGAGAAAGCCGCGCCTTGGTTGTTCAACGAAGTTGTTGGGTGGGTACGTATTTACGCGCTTGGAAACCAAATTCGGGGTCAAACATACTTCGCCGTTGGAAAGAAACTTTGCTTAGCTCCACAGAAGCGTCGCATCCAGGACCGGGGAAAGGCGTTTGAGAAGAGCTTTCATCCGAATGACTCTAATGATGACATAGGAGCTTCCGTTCTGGCCGCCGTCGACCTGCTAAAAAAGGAGCGTCTCTTCAAGCGCAGGTACATTGACGTTACGTGTCTACTGTCCCAGTGCCAATATTTCAACTGGCGGCGCGTACTATTCAATGGCTAACAAGTCGCTCAAGTACGTTCCGGCCCTTCGGGCCTCCACCGGACGCAGCTAAACCTGCGCCGCTTAGCTCAGACGTTATGCATAGAGTCTGCCCGCTTGATCATCCGCTCGCTCCAATATGAAGCCTTTGTACCAATACTCTCAGCATAGGTCGTTTAAAGAGGCAAGCGCCGAGGCCAAGGAAGTAAGCGCCTGTCATTCACTCACCGCTATCGTAAGAAGGTCCGAAATTTCAGAAGACTGCTGGGTCGTTTTGGTTCCTCAGCCGGCTGAACAGTTGAAGAGCGAGTTCGAGGCTCGGGTAGCCAAGGCGTTCGAGGAACAGTTTGAAAAGGAAAACGCGAAGCAGGATGATGCAGCAATTAGAGATTCGGAGCACGAGGAGCAACTATGGCGAGAAGAACAAGAATGGATTGCCGAACTAGAGCGCAGAGAGCTTCTTTCAGATTTGGAATCAGATCGGGACGACTGGGCTCGACTAGATGAGACAGGGTGGTTCTACGATGAGTAAGTAAAGTAAAGACGTGCATTTTTTGGTCGAGAATATGTGCCGAATAATCATATACGGATCATTTGTAACATAGCTCATTACACCTATCGGCATGAATATGGACATCACTACCTTCCTGAATCAATCTGGACTTTTGTGTGGCTTCCTCGGCACTGTGCTCTTATTCTTCGCAAAGGCAAAGGGCACCATCATGGCTGATTACAGAATGCGATTCGACGGCCTGGATGATATGGCTCCCGTAGAGCGGAACAAGAAGCATGTAAAGCGGTCCCATTGGCGACAAAAATGGTTTACGCCGACCGGATGGATTTTGCTGAGCTCTTCTTTTCTAATGCAGTACATTGCAGCCGTTAGTTAGCCAGAATCCCAACTGCTGCATAACAAGCCGCTCAAGTACGTTCCGGGCCTGTCGGCCCTCCACCGGACGCGCTTACGCGCGCCGCTTAGCTAAATCGTTATGCAGTCTCGACCTAGTAGACTTTTGTGACCTTCGAAATCGTAAGTGAAATTGAGGGAGCTGAGACCTTTGCCGTGGGCTGGTCCATCCGTGAACTGCCTCGGCTCCGTAAGGTCTACGGCAAGGGGAGGCCCTGTGTGTCAACATCCCTCCCAACAGTGCCTGATCGGTTTTATCTGTAACATTCAGGGCGCTTACGGAGCGAAGAAATGTCTGATTCCAACGAAGTTGTCACCGACCCACGGCTGGAGAAGCGGACCCGACGCCGCTTCAGCGTAGCCGAGAAGAAGCGGCTGTTGGCCGAGGCTGATGCCTTGCCGCATGGCCAGAAAGGCGCCTGGTTGCGCCGACAGGGCCTGTACGCCGGCCAGCTGTCGACCTGGCGCAAGGACCTGGCCGAGCACGGCGAGGCCGGTGTCGCTGCGCGACAACCAGGGCGCAAGCCCGCTGATCCCCGCGACAAGGAACTCGAGCGGCTGAAGAAGGCCAATGCCAAGCTGGAAAAGCGCGTCTATGTCGCCGAGCAGCTGGTCGATCTCCAAAAAAAAGTCTTGCACCTGTTCGACAACGAAAACGGCGGGAACAAATCGTGAGCTGCCTGAGGGCCCTGCCACCGGACGTGCCCAAGGCGCAGGCCTGTCGGGCCCTGAACGTGCCACGCCACTGGTGCTATCCGGATCGCCGGCAACGCAAGCGGGCTGCGGCACCGGCCGGCCGGGGTCGCGGCCTGTCGGAAGCCGAACAGCAGCGCATCCTCAATGTATTGCACTCCGAACGCTTCCAGGACGCTGCCCCGCGCCAGATCCATGCGACGCTGCTCAGCGAGGGCACCGTACTGGGCTCGGTCTCGACGATGTACCGCCTGCTGCGCCGCCGGCAGGAAACGCGCGAGCGCCGCAACCAGCGCCCGGCGCAGCACCACGTCAAGCCGCAACTGGAAGCGACGGGCCCCGATCAGGTCTACACCTGGGACATCACCAAACTGCCGACCATCACCCGCGGCGTCTACCTGAGCCTGTATGTCATCCTTGACCTGTTCAGCCGATACCCTGTCGGCTGGATGGTCTCGCGCAAGGAGAATGCCGGCCTGGCCTGCCATCTGTTCCGGGAGGTCCTGTCGCGGCGGGCCATCGAGCCCAATCAGTTGATCGTCCACCAGGATCGTGGCTCGCCGATGATCGCGCACAGCTTCGGTGATCTGCTGTCCGATCTGGGCGTGGAGCGCAGCTTCTCGAGGCCGAGAGTCAGCAACGACAACCCGTTCAGCGAAAGCCAGTTCAAGACGGCCAAGTACTGGCCGAGCTACCCGGGTCGCTTCCAGGGCGATGAACACGCTCGGCAGTGGTGCAACGAGTTCTTCCCGGCCTACAGCCGCCGACCGCACGAAGGCCTGGCGCTGTTCACCCCCGAAGATCTCTACACCGGACAGTTCGAAGCGCTGTGGCAGGTGCGACAGGCCGCCATGGACCGGCACTATGCCGAGCATCCCAGGCGCTACGTCAACGGCCCGCCCCAAGTGGCCCGGCCACCGACCGTCGTCTCGATCAATCCCGACGATGGTCAGGCCGCGGCGGATCTGCTGGGCACGCCAGACGCGTTCAAAGTCTCACCAACCCCGGTCAGCACCGAGCTGCCCGAGGTTGTTACATAGAAAACGTCGCCGATGTGTTGGGAATATGTTGACACGTTCCGCTGGACCAAGTCGCTGGAGTGCACGGCACTCTCGTTCTCGTGCACTTCCCAGCCCACGATCTTGCGGCTGAACAGGTCCATGATCAGATACAGGAAGAAGAAGCGGCCGCGGACGGCGGCTGGCAACCAGGTGATGTCCCAGCACCAAACGGTGTTGGGTGCATCGGCGCGATGCGTCGCCGGCGGCCGGGGCACTCGGGGTGGCTTGGCGCGCCCGCGATGATGCTGCTGGTTCTCGTCATTCAACACACGGTAAAAGCTCGACTCCGAGGCCAGGTAGCGGCCTTCATCAGCCAGCTTTGGCACGATCTGGCCCGGCGGCATCGAGGCGTGTTCGGGCTCGTTGCAGACCGCCACGATGGCCTGCCGCTCCTCATCACTCAGGGCGTGAGACGGCAGCGGACGAACCGCTTGCGGCCGCCGGTCGGCACGGACACGGCCACCCGTCGTCCAGCGCTGGTAGGTGCGCGCCGTGATGCCCAGAACCCGGCAAGCGGGCTTCAGGCGCGCGCCGGCGGCGCGGGCCTCGTCGATCAGCTCAACAGCTTTATGGCGATCCGGGGTGCTGATCATTCGTCCTCTCCGTCCCCCCAGATCGCCCGGGCTTTTTTTGACAAGGTGAGCAAGGCCGCCGTCTCGGCCAGCGCCTTTTCCTTGCGCGCCAGCTCGCGCTCAAGTTCGCGTGTCCGGCGCCGCTGCTCGCGGTCGGCCTTGACCTGCTGGGCACCGCGCTCCTCGGCCCAGCCGTTGGCCTGTTCGCAGGCACGGCGCCAGGCGGCCAACTGCTCCGGATACAGCCCGCGCTTGCGGCAGTACTCCGAGCGCTCGGAGGCGTTCATCGGCGCGGTTTCAATCACGGCGGCGAACTTGTCCCGGGCGCTCCAACCCTGGGCGTCGGAGCCGGCGTCGGGGTACAGCTCACCACGGTCCCGAGCCTGCTTGCGCCAGTTGTACAGGGTCGCTTCCGAAACGCCTTCCTCGGCGGCAACCTCTCGCACCGAGCGATTGTGCGGTGGGCAAAGCTTAGCCAGCACGGCCCGTCTGCGTTCTTCTGAATACTTCACTGTCAGCTCCTGTCCGCCCCCTCTTAGAGACTATTTTAGAGGAGGCGACATGTATCCTGACAGAGGGGGGGGATGGGCTGGGCGGTTTCCGGGCAGCCGCCGCCGGACGATGCGCGCGCTCGCGCCCTTGTACAAGCCAGCCGCGCGGAGGTGACCACCACCGCCTCGGGCGCGCCGCAAAACGTGGTTGCGGGCGTGGCCGAGGCCGGTGCGCCCAATCCAGTGGTGGTTGCCGATATGCCCGCCGAGCCGGCTCCCTTGCGGCCCGACTGCCTGCGGCGCATCTTTCTGCCGACCCGCGATGCCCGCCTGATCGCGGTCAGCGCCGATACCGGAACGATCTGCCCGGCGTTCGGCGGCGGCAACGGTACCGTCAACCTGTGGGCCGGGCAGCCGAACGTGTCGCCGACCGCCTACTACAGCACCTCGCCGCCGCTGATTACCGACGAGCTCGTCATCATCGGCGGCAGCGTCAACGACAATCTGTCGACCGCGCTGCCGTCCGGCGTCGTGCGCGCCTATGACCTGCGCAGCGGTCGCCTGGTCTGGAACTTCGACCCGGGCAACCCAGACGCAACCGAGCCCATCGAGCCCGGTGAAACCTACACGCAGAACGTGCCCAACAACTGGAGCCTGTCGAGCTACGACCCTGATCTGGATCAGGTGTATCTGCCGATGGGCAGCGGCTCGCCCGACCAGTACGGCGGGGACCGCAGCCCCGAGCAGGATCGCTTCGGCGCTGCCGTGGTCGCGCTGGACGCGGCCACCGGCGCCGTGGCGTGGTCGTTCCAGACCGTCCATCACGATCTGTGGGACTATGACGTTCCGGCCGCGCCCGCGCTGATCGATCTCACCGTCGATGGCGAGGTCGTCCCGGCGCTGGTTCAGGCAACCAAGCAGGGCGAAATCTTCGTGCTCGATCGACGCAGCGGCGAGCCGGTGCATCCAGTCGAGGAAGTGCCCGTTTCCCAACAGGCCGTGCCCGGTGAGCGTCCGGCCCCGACCCAGCCGGTGTCGAAAATCTCGTTTGCGCCCGAGCCGGTGACCGGTGCGGACATGTGGGGTCTGTCGCCCATCGATCAGATGCTGTGCCGCATCCGCCTTGCAAAGCTGAACTATCAGGGCCGCTTCACCCCGCCGAGCCTGGCCGGCACGCTGACCCATCCGGGCAGCTTCGGCATTTTCAACTGGGGCAGCGTCGCGGTGGATCCCGAACGGCGGATCATGTTCGCGATGCCGGTGTATCTGGGCTTTGTCTCGACGCTGGTGCCGCGGCCCGATTCGCTCGAGCAGGTCGTCTCCGCCCCCGGTTATCCGATGGGCAACGAAAACTTCGGCGCGCCCTACGCCGCGGTGCTGAAACCGTTCATGTCGGCGCTCGGCCTGCCCTGCCAGGCGCCGCCCTGGGGCTATATCGCGGCGGTGGATCTCGACAGCGGCGAGACCGTCTACCGGCACGTCAACGGCACCGTGCGCGACATGGCGCCGATTCCGCTGCCGTTTGAAACCGGCGTGCCCGGCATCGGCGGCCCGATCACCACCGCCGGCGGCGTCGCCTTCCTTTCGGCGACGGTCGACTACTACGTGCGCGCCTATGATCTGCGCAGCGGCGAGGTGCTGTGGCGATCGCGCCTGCCCGCGGGCGGTCAGTCCACGCCGGCAAGCTATCTGGGGCGCGACGGGCGCCAGTATCTGGTGGTCGTGGCCGGCGGCCACGGCTATGTCGGCACCCGGCTCGGCGACGCCGTGATTGCCTATGCGCTGCCCGAGGACCAGCTGCGCTGACGCGCGCTCGGACCGGACCACGGGCCCCGGGAGCAATCAGTCAGGCGCGTTCTCGCGGTAGATCTGCAGCCCCGCCGGGCTCTGGCTGGTGGGCATGATCTCGATGCGGTTGACGTTGAGGTGCGCCGGCAGATTGGCGATCCACCAGACGGTCTCGGCGATGTCGGCGGCGGTGATCGGGTGGGTGCCGGCATACAGCGCTTTGGACGCGGCCTGATCGCCACCGGTGCGCACCAGGGTGAACTCGGTTTCGGCCAGGCCCGGCTCGTCGTTGGTCTCCCGCACGCCGGTGGCGTGCTGGTCCACGCGCAGGTTCTGCGAGAACTGGGACACGAAAGCCTTGGTGGCGCCGTAGACGTTGCCGCCCGGATAGGGATGAGTGCCGGCGATAGAGCTGACGTTGACGATCGCGCCGCGGCGCTCGATCAGCCCGGGCAGCAGGGCGTGGGTCAGCGCCACCAGCGCGGTGACGTTGGTGTCGATCATCTGCCGCCACTGGTCCGGATCACAGTCTTGCGCCGGCTTGGTGCCCAGCGCCAGGCCGGCGTTGTTGACCAGCAGGTCGATATCGGAAAAACCGGCGGGCAGAGCAGCCAGGGCATCGTTCATTTCGCGGGCGTTGCGAATGTCGAAGGCGGCGGCATGAATCCTCTCGGCGCCGAAACGCTCGACCTGTTCGGCCAGCCGCTCGGCCCGGCGTCCGCAGGCAACAATTCGCCAGCCGTTGTCAGCAAAGCGCGCCACCATGGCGGCGCCAAATCCGGCGGTGGCGCCGGTAATCAGAGCTGTTTTCTCGGTCATCCATTCAGTGTAACGCCAGCCGCGTGAGCCGCGCGAGCGATGTTCAGCGAGGCGGCATCGGCCCGGGAGTAGCCATGAAAGCATTTACCAGAGTCGAGGCGAAGCGCCAGACAGTGCGGCCGGCCGACGTGCCGATCCCCGAGATCAGCGATGATGAAGTGCTCATCGAGGTCAAGGCGTTTGGAGTGCATGCGCGGCCTCGCGCTCGAAGCCGGTGATTGCCTGTTCATTGCCGGCGCCTCGGGGGCGATCGGCACGCTGGCCATTCAGCCGGGCACCGGGGATGACAGCATCGAGACCGTCAGGGATGGCGGGCGCCTGATTACCGTTTCCGGCGACGCCGACCGCATGACGCCGGTGCGTGACATTGCCGTGCATCAGATGGAGCACGGCGACACCCGCGAGCGGCTGCGCGCGCTGGTGGACGCCGTTGCGCGCGGGCACATCCGCGTCGAAATCGAGAAGGTGTATCCGTTTGAAGAAGCGCTCGATGCCCTGGCAAAAACCGAAACCCGGCATGCCCGGGGCAAGGTCGTGGTCAAGGTGTCCGACTGACAGGCCCGGCGGGCCGGCCGCCGACCGGGGCTGGTACACTTGAACTGACGACTTCATTAGTGAAACCGGTAAGGCGCCAGCCCTGCCGGGCCACCAGGAGCAAGACATGACGACACCCGCATCGCAGGAACGGTTGTCCGGTTCAGCCGAAGAGATCAGGGCCGTGTTCGGTCAGCGGCGGCACAGCTGGAGCTGGCTGCTGGCTCTGGGCATTCTGTTCATCGTTCTGGGCGTGATTGCCCTGGGCATGAGCGTGACCATGACAATCGTCACCGTCCTGTTCTTCGGCGCGCTGCTGCTGGTCGGCGGCGCCTTTCAGCTCGTCGATGCCTTCAGGTGCCGGGGCTGGAAGAGCACGCTGCTGCACGTGCTGATCGCCCTGCTTTACCTGGCCGCGGGCTTCATGCTGGTGACCGAGCCTGTGGCCGGCTCGCTGGTGCTCACCGCCTTTTTGGGCGGTGCGTTTGTCGTCATCGGCGTGTTGCGGCTGCTGATGGGCTTTCAGCTTCGCGGCAGCGCTGCGGCCTGGGGCTGGATTGCGCTTGCCGGTCTGGCGTCACTGGTGCTCGGCGGCCTGATCCTGTTTCAGTGGCCGGCATCGGCGCTGTGGCTGATCGGTCTGCTGGTGGCCATCGAGCTGATCTTTCACGGCTGGGCCTATGTGATGCTGGCGCTGGCCATCCGGGCCCTGAACAAGCGTTCGGGCGGCCTGCAGGGCTGATCAGAATGTGCATTGACCGGGAGTGACGCGATGTCGAATCACCTTCGTTCGGGATCCCTGATCCTTGGAATCTGTCTGGTGGTCGGCCTGACCCTGCTGGGTTATGTGGCCGGGAACGCGGCCCTGTCGGTCAAGGCCATGGAGCGCACGGTGACCGTCAAGGGCCTGTCGGAGCGTGAGGTGACGGCCAATATCGCTGCCTGGCCGCTGACCTTTCAGGTGGCCAGCAACGATCTCGACGAGGTCTATCAGACCATCGAGGACAAGTCCGCCATCATCCGGGACTTTTTGAAGCGCTACGGCATCTCTGATGAGGAAATCATCCCCTCGCCGCCGAACGTGACCGATGTATACGCCCAGCAGTGGGGTGATCAGTCGAGCGTGAAGTTTCGCTACAGCGGCAGTGGCACGGTGACGGTGCACTCCGAGCAGGTCGAGGCGGTGCGCGAGGCGATGGCCAACGTGCTCGAGCTGGGCAAGCGCGGCGTTGTCGTGGCCGGCGACCAGTACGCCGGGCAGCGCTCCGGCATGTTCCTGTATACCCGGCTCAATGACATCAAGCCCGAGATGGTCGAAGAGGCGACCAAGAAGGCGCGCTCGGTGGCCGAGAAGTTCGCCGAGGATTCCAACAGCCGTCTGGGCAAGATCAAACGCGCTCGCCAGGGCCAGTTCTCGATCAACGATCGTGACCCGACCACGCCGCACATCAAGAAGGTGCGGGTGGTCTCGACCATCGAGTACTACCTGTCGGACTGACCGACCGCATGCCATTGGAGGACGCCATGATTTCACTGCAGACACTGAGTGCACTGCTGGGCTGGTCGCTGGTGATCAACCTGATCGTCCTGACTCTGTCGGCCCTGCTTCTGATCACGTTGCGCAGACCTCTGGCGCGTATTCATTCGGCCCTGTTCGGGCTCGACGGCAAGGATGTGGGCCGGGCATACTTCCAGTACCTTGGGCAATACAAGATCGTGATATTCGTGTTCAACTTCGCGCACTGGCTGGCACTGAAGATCATTGCCTGATGGGACGCGGTCAGCGCGCTCATGAGCATGAAGAGAAGACCCGATGCCTCACTGGCTCTATCTGTCGATTGCGATAGTCGCTGAAGTTGTCGGCACCACCTTTCTCAAGAGCGCCGAGGGCTTCACCCGGATCGGGCCGTCGCTGGTCGTGGCCGTATCGTATGCCGTCGCCTTCTTCTTTCTCGGGCTGGCCCTCAAGACGCTTCCGGTCGGTATTGCCTATGCCATCTGGGCCGGCGTTGGCGTGGCCCTGATCGCGCTGGCCGGCTACGCCTTCTTTGGCCAGGCGCTCGATCCGCCGGCCATTGTAGGCATGGCGTTGATCGTCATCGGCGTGGTCGTCATCAATTTGTTTTCTAAGACCACAGGGAACGCCTGAAGGGCAATGCTGTCGGTCGAATTACCACCTCGTTTCCGCAACCGATTGGCGAGAGAATAATGGGCGGATGCTGCGACCACGACGGTTCGATCGATGCGCTGCGCGAGCGTCAGCGCGGCACGCTGAACGTCGTTCTGGTGATCAACGCGGTGATGTTTGTCGTCATCGTGGCCGCGGCTTTGCTGGCGCGCTCGAGCGCGTTGCTGGCCGACAGCCTGGACAACCTGGGCGATGCCTTTACCTACGCGATCAGCCTCTACGCCGTTGCCCGCGGCAACCGCACCAAGGCCTGGGTGGCGCTGCTCAAGGGTGTCTTGATCCTGCTGGCCGCCGCTGCCGTGGCCGCCCAGATCGCGTATCGGCTGCTGGTGATGCCGGCGACGCCGGTCTTCGAGCTGATGGGCATCTTCAGCCTGCTCGCGCTGGCGGCCAACGGCACCTGCCTGTATCTGCTGTGGCAGCACCGCGCCGACGACATAAACATGAGTTCGGTGTGGGAGTGCTCGCGCAACGATATCGTCGCCAATCTCTCGGTGTTCGTGGCCGCCGGAGCGGTGTGGGCGACCGGTATGGCGTGGCCCGACATCCTGGTGGCCTCGCTGCTGGTGCTGTTCTTGATGCGCTCGGCCTTCAGAGTCATTGGCAGTGCCCGCGCACAACTTGCCGGGGCATAACACGAGCACGCCGGCCTGGTCCCAGAATGCATGCGCCATTGTTGTCGGCGCAGCTCTTGTGGTAGTTTCAGGCCAACATCATGCCCTGAGAGGGAGAGGACATGCCCGATACCAATCGCTATTCAGGCATTGCCATCATCAATCACTGGCTGACGGCCGTGCTGGTCGTGATCATGCTGCTGATCGGCTTTGCCGCGGCCTTTGCGCCGGAAAAGGACATTCGCAGCTACCTGATGGGCATCCATGTGTCGGTCGGGTTCTTCGTGCTGCTGTTCGTGCTCTGGCGCGTGTTCTGGCGCCTCTACGAGGGCTTTCCGCCCAACGTCGGGCCGACCGGCGGCGAGCGCTGGCTGGCCTGGCTGGTGCACCGCCTGATTCTGATTTCGCTGCTGGTCCAGGTGCTCAGCGGGCCGCTGGCCATCTTCCTCGGCGGCCATTCCGTCAACGTATTCGGCTGGTTCAGCTTTCGCATTCCGGTCGGTGAGAGCGAGGCCGTGCAGGGTTTCATCGGGCTCATTCACGTCTACAACGGCTTGTGGATCCTGCCGATCCTGCTTGGGCTCCACCTGCTTGGTGGCATCCGCTACTTTCTGCTCTATGGCCGTGCGGCCGGCGACTTGCCGCCGCCCGGGCCGCCGCGCCCCGACATTTCCTGAATTGTCCTGTTGACCCGGCTGCCGGCCGGGTCAATGGGAATACCGTGGAGAAAGGTAGCGCTGCTCCAGCGCGATCAGTTCCCGGCTGAGGTGACGCAGGTCCCGATGCAGCTCGCGCAGCTCCCGGCGTAGCCGGTCGGCCAGCTCGTCACCGGTATCTTCCTCGTCGAGCTGTGCCTCCCTGGAAGCAATCTCGCGCTCGACTCTCTGAATCTCCTGATCGAGCGCATACAACTCCTCGCCCTTGCGGAACTCACTCAGAAAGGCCGGCTCCCACTCGGGCGGGCAAGCGCCCGTGTAGCGGTCGCCATCGCGCCCCCGGCGGAAACCGCTCGATGGCGCGCAGTAGCTTTCCAGCCCCGCCAGGCGGCCGGCGTAGTAGGCGTTTTCGTCGGGGCGCACACCATGTTCGGCACAGGCCTTCTGGTGCTTGTGAAAGCGCGCCCGCTGAAACCCGTGGCGACCGTCCTGCTGGCCGATCTGGTACCAGTCGGCGGTCAGGCACTCGCCTTCCGACAGGGTGGCGCAGCCGGGCAGTAACAGAACCACCGGGGCGAGGCTGATCAGTGCGACCGTGGCCGCCGCTCGATAAGCGCGCCCGGCCTTTCCGCGGATCCAGTGCATGAGCTGAGACAAGTTCGTCATTCCTCTTCAGTGTTGATCTTGATGGGCACGCGCGCCAGCACTTTCCGGCCCTGGCGCTGCACGTAGAGGATCTCGTAGTTGCCGGCCTCTGGCGGCATGGTCAGCTTCAGCGGCGAGCCTTCGCGGGTGTAGGTGTAGTTGATATGGTCTCGTCCGCCGCCGCCGGCCTCGACGACCGAGATATAGTCGCGATGATAGTCAGGCCCGTTCCATTCAACGGGGATGGTGGCGCCGGCCACGGCCGAGCCGGCGGCTGCGATGCTGGCCTCGACGGCGGTGACCTCGATGGGCTGGCGCGCCAGCACTTCCCTGCCCTGGCGCTGCACGTAGAGGATCTCGTAGTTGCCGGCCTCTGGCGGCATGGTCAGCTTCAGCGGCGAGCCTTCGCGGGTGTAGGTGTAGTTGATATGGTCTCGTCCGCCGCCGCCGGCCTCGACGACCGAGATATAGTCGCGATGATAGTCAGGCCCGCTCCATTCAACGGGGATGGTGGCGCCGGCCGCGGCCGAGCCGGCGGCCGCGACGCTGGCCTCTACAGCGGTGACCTCGATGGGCTGGCGCGCCAGCACTTCCCGGCCCTGGCGCTGCACGTAGAGGATCTCGTAATCGCCGGCCTCTGGCGGCATGGTCAGCTTCAGCGGCGATCCTTCGCGGGTGTAGGTGTAGTTGATATGGTCTCGCACGCCGCCGCCGGCCTCGACCACGGCGATGTAGTCCTTGTCGTAGTCGGGTCCGGTCCACTCGACGGGGATGGTGGCGCCGGCCGCGGCCGAGCCGGAGGCTGCGACGCTGGCCTCGACGGCGGTGACCTCGATGGGCTGGCGCGCCAGCACTTCCCGGCCCTGGCGCTGCACGTAGAGGATCTCGTAATCGCCGGCCTCTGGCGGCATGGTCAGCTTCAGCGGCGATCCTTCGCGGGTGTAGGTGTAGTTGATATGGTCTCGCACGCCGCCGCCGGCCTCGACCACGGCAATGTAGTCCTTGTGTTCATCCGGGCCGGTCCAGCTGACCGCAATGGTGGCGCCGGCCGCGGCGGCTTCAGGCACTGAAACCGTGGCCTCGGGTCGCTCGACCACGATCGGCAGGGAAAACTGCTGGCGCTCGCCGGCCTCGACCGTGACGGCTTTTTCGGCCGTGGCGCCGTCACCGCTGCGCTCGACTTCGGCGACATATTCGCCGGGCTCGACGGCCATCGTCAGGCTGGCGACATCGAAGTTCTCGATCACCACCTCGTCGCTGTCGGCACGACGCAGCGTCCAGACCAGGCCGCGCGTGATCACCGGCCCGTCCTCCCCATCGGTGGCCTCGAAGACGACGTCGGTGGTTTCCGGCCGCGGCTCGACCGGCGCGCTGACGGTCTCCAGAGCCTGTGTCAATTCATCGGCGTCGGCGGCGGTAAAGAATCGTCCGCCGCCCGCCTCGGCCATGCACTCGAGCTGTTCGGTATCGGCGTCGCCCAGGGCAAAGCCGACCACGTGGAGCTGGAAGTCCACCCCGGATTGCCTGGCCGACCTGACCGCGTCACAGGGGTCCGCGCCGCAGGACTCCAGCCCGTCGGATACCAGCACGATGCTGGCTGATGTCTCGATCTGGCGCAGCTGCTCGACAGCCTGCTCCACCGCGGCGGTGATCGGAGTCTTGCCCTTGGGGTTGAGCGCTTCGATATGCTCGATCATTGCGCCGGCATCCAGCGGCCCGAGCGGCACCAGGGTTTCGATATCGTCGCAGTCGCCCTTGCGGCGGTGGCCGTAGGCCATCAGGCCGACCTGGCTGGTCTCCGGCAGCTCTTCGACCAGGTCGGTCATCACTTCTCTGGCGATGGTGATTCTGGCGGTGCCCTCGATCTGTGCCCACATGCTGCCGGAGGCGTCGAAAATGAACAGCAGGTTCTGCTGTGGCGGGGCCTGGTCGGCAACGCTCGCGCCGGAGGTGGCCAGCACGAGTACGGCAAGCAGCAAACGTTTCATGGATCGCCTCATTGGTTGGCAATACGGGGTTGGGAATGCGGGTGGACCATATGGCGGGTTGTGTTCGTCCAGCCTGTTATGCCGCGATGAAAGCCAACTATACGGGGTTTGTCGTTGAATCATGCCAGCCACGACAGTCAGAGACACCGGCTCGGCCAGCCGTTATCCTTGGACTCGGTTGCAAACAACGGGCAGTCGTCGTGAACAACGAGCGGGGTCCATGGCCGGCATGAAATATATCGAAACGGTGGCGGCGGTGATTGCCGATGAGCGCGGACGCGTGCTGCTGGTGCGCAAGCACGGCTCGGACACCTTCATCCAGCCAGGCGGCAAGCGCGCGCCGGGCGAGGATTCGCTCACGACCCTGGCGCGCGAGCTGCGCGAGGAGATCAGCGCAGGCTTCGATCCTGCCTCGGCCATTCGCCTGGGCTGTTTCGAGGATTGCGCGGTGCACGAGCCGGGGCGGCGCGTGCGCGCCGAGGTTTTCGTCGTGGCCATCGACGGCCCGCCGCGAGTCGGCGCCGAGATCGCGGAGCTGGCCTGGGTGGATCCGCTCCGCCCCGGTGCGGTAACGATCGCGCCGCTCAGCCGCAGGCACGTTCTGCCGGCTTGCCTGGCTGGCCTGGCATCACGCGCTGCGGGCCGGCCGGCATGAGTCGCCTGGAGCTCAAGCTGCCGCCGGCGCTGCTGTTCGTGCTCGTCGCGGCTGCCATGTGGGGGCTGGCGCGCCTGACCTTTCGGCTTGCTACTGCCCCCCTGCTTGAAGGCGCCGCAGTGCTGGCGCTGTTTGTTGCCGCGGCATGGATCGGCGTCAGCGCTGTTGCCGCCTTTCGACGCGCCGGCACCACGGCCAGCCCGATCCGGCCGCAGAGCGCCAGCGCGCTGGTCACCAGCGGAATTTATCAGCGCAGCCGCAATCCGATGTATCTGGCGCTGCTGCTGTTGCTGCTGGCCTGGGCGATATGGCTGGCCGCGCCGTGGGCGCTGCTTGGCCCGGTGGCTTTCGTTGCCTGGATGACGCGCTTCCAGATCCGGCCCGAAGAGCGCGCGCTCGACAGGCACTTCGGCGCAGCTTATCAAGCTTACTGTCGGCACACGTCGCGCTGGCTTTCGGTGCCAGGCGTTCGTCGACGCAAGCGATGAGCTCCGGCATGAGCTGGTATCGGCTCGATCTGGGCGATGCGCTGCTGGCCGAGGCCGAGGTTGCCGAAATTCAGGAGCGGGCCGAGTCCGAATTCCAGCGCCTCGGCCGGCCGCCGAAGTGGGCGGTTTACCTCGTCCACACCTCCGGCGATCTCCACTGCAGCGCGCAGCTGTTCTTCTCGCCGGCGAGCGCCGCGCTGGCGTCTACTCTCGGCGCACGACCAAGCGCCGCGCCGGCACCGCAAGATCGGGGCCTCCTGGCCGGCCGGGACGTCCTAGAATGAAGGTCGTGAGACGAATCGGAGCCTTTCTGATGGCATCGCACGGAAATCGCTCAGCTCGACTGCGCCGCTGAGCCGTGTCTCCTCGCAATCTGCGCCGGCGTTTCAAGCACGCCCCCTGGACCCTGATCCTGTCGCTGGCGATCATGCTCGGCTTTGTCGCACTGGGCGTGCGCATGCCCGCCGAGCTGACGGTCTGGGCCGATACCGCGCTGGCTTTCACCACCGAGCATTTCGGCTGGCTCTACCTGTTCGCCACCACCGGCTTTCTGCTCTTTTGCATCGGCGTGGGCCTGAGCCCCTACGGCCGCATCCGCCTCGGTGCCGACGGTGAGGCCCCGGAGTTTCCCTACCTGACCTGGCTGGGCATGATCTTTTCGGCCGGCATGGGCGTGGGCCTGGTGTTCTGGGGCGTGGCCGAGCCGATAAGCCACTTCACCACGCCACCGCTGGGCATGGCCAGGGCAGGCAGCGCCGAGGCCGCCGAACTGGCCATCCAGTATTCCTTCTTTCACTGGGGCTTTCACCAGTGGGCCAACTTCGGCATCGTCGGCCTGGCGATTGCCTATGCCCGCTTCCGGCTCGGCCGCCCGGGGCTGATCAGCGAGACCTTTCGCTCCGCGCTCGGCGATCGCGTCGACGGCAGCGCCGGCTACGCCATCAACGTGCTGGCGGTGGTCTCGACCGTCTTCGGCGTGGCCACGACCATGGGCCTGGGCATCATCCAGATCAACAGCGGCCTGGAGACGGTAGCCGGCCTGGGCTTCGGGCTGGATAACCAGCTCGCCATTCTCGGCGGCGTTGCGCTCATCTTCCTGCTCGCCTCGCTAACGCCGCTGGAAGCCGGAATCCGCTACGTCAGTGACGCCAACATGCTGCTGGCCGGCCTGGTGCTGCTGTTCGTTTTCTTCGCCGGGCCGACGGACTTTCTCACCGCCGTGCTGACCAATGGTCTTGGCGACTATTTCTCCAACCTCATCGGCATGAGCCTGGTCATGGAGCCCTATACCGGTGAGGACTGGGTCGAGCGCTGGACGATCTTCTACTGGGCCTGGGGGCTGTCCTGGGCACCGTTCGTCGGCAGCTTCGTCGCCCGTATCTCGCGCGGACGTACCGTGCGCGAATTCGTGCTGGGCGTCATCGGCGTGCCGGTGCTGCTGAGCATGCTGTGGTTCGCCACCTTCGGCGGCAGCGCGCTGCATTTCGAGCTGTTCGACGGCGCCGGGCTGGGCGAGGCGGTCAGCCGCGAAATGAGCGCCGGGCTGTTCGCCATGCTCGAGGGGCTGCCGGCTTCTGGCCTGCTGGGCATCGCCATGCTCGTGCTCATCGTGCTGTTCGTCATCACCTCGGCCAATTCGGCCACCTTCGTGCTGGGCATGTTCACCAGCCAGGGCCGGCTCAACCCCGCCCGGCCCACGCGCCTGACCTGGGGCGTGGTCACCGCTCTGGTCACCGGCGTGCTGCTGGCCAGCGGCGGGCTCGAAGCGCTGCAGACCATCTCGATCATTGCCGCCCTGCCGTTCATGGTGCTGATGATTTTCATGGCCGCCTCGCTGTTGCGTGCCTTTCAGGCCGAGCAGCGCCAGAAGGAGCTGCACGAAGCCCTGCTGCGCGAGCGCGTTCTGCGGCTGCTTGCCGAGCACGATGCCGATCGGCAGGGCGGTCAGGAAGACGACGCCGATGCCGCTGACCCCGACCGGCGGCCGGACGCTGAATAGCCAGCCACCGCGCAAAAAAAATGTGATCAGTGTCAATTTTCCGGGCGTTGTTGTAAAGTCAGGGATGCACACGGCCACTGCGCCCGTGCTCTTGACGGGCTGAAGAAGCAAACGCTTCCGGCGTGGCACACGACCATCAAGCAAAGAGGGATAGAACATGCAGACGAGATCAAGCAGCCGCCTCCAACCCCGGGCGCTGGCGGCCGCTATCGGCCTGGCCCTGGCGACTTCCGGCGCTGAGGCGGCGACCTTTTCGATCACATCGAACGCCGACGCCGGCCCCGGCACCCTGCGCCAGGCGATCATCGACGCCAACGGCCAGGCCGGGCCGCATACGCTCGACTTCTCGGCCATCAGCGGCCAGACGATCACCCTGGCCGCCGATCTGCCCGACATCACCGAAGACATGACCCTGCAGGGCAGTCAGGTCACGCTCTCGGGCGATGACGCTCACGCCTGCCTGAGGGCGGCTCTCGTACGCCTGGCCGCCGAGCGCATGACCATCACCGGCTGCTATTCCAGCTACGGTGGCGGCATCTTCATTTACGACGGCGAGCTCGACCTCAAGGGCGTGAGCATCACCGACAGCCGCGCCTATTACGTCGGTGGGGGCGCTGCCGCCGTATACAGCCAGGTGTCGATCGCCGATTCGACCACCAGCGGCAACGAGGCGGGGTATTACGGTGGTGGGGTCTACCTGTACGGGAGCGACCTGAGGTTGGCTGATTCGACCATCAGCGGCAATACCGCCCGCTTCGGCGGCGGGCTAGCTGCCTATGCCGACCAGCAGGCCACCGTGATCAGCGGCTCGACCATCAGCGGTAATCAGGCCGAGGTAGATGCCGGCGGCGCAATCAGCTCCTACAGCGGCAATATCGCCGTGCGCAACACCACCATCAGCGGCAACTCCGCCAATGACTATGGCGGTGGTTTCATGGTCGAGATCTATTATGCCGGTGAGCCGGTCGTGCTCGACGGCGTGACCATCACCGGCAACCAGGCAGGGCAGTATGCCGGCGGCCTGGAGGCTTCTGCCTATGCCGGCACCTCACCGGCCGGCTTCGAGATTCGCAACAGCATCATCGCCGGCAACACGGCGCCCGGCGGCGCCGACCTGGCCGGTGGGTTAGCTGGCCCCGGGGGGCCGCAGGCAGCGGGCGGCAGCATGCAGGCGGCCAGCGCCGAGCCGGGGGGCAAGGCTTCGCGGCCCTGGCGCCAGGGCCGCGCCGAGCGGCGCGGCAGATCGCTCTGGGCGTCGGGCTGGTCCGGTAGCGGCGGTTCGCCTGCCGGAACCGAAGGCAAATCCGGCTCGGTTCCGGCCGGGGTGTCGAACAGCATTGACATCAACTACACGTTGCTGGGATCTGCGCCCGCGTCGGGCAACTTCACACTCGACGGCGCAAGCACCAGCCTTGTTGGCGCCGATCCCCAGCTTGGGCCGCTGGCGGCCAACGGCGGACCGACCTGGACCCATCTGCCGGCGGCCGGCGGCGCCGGCGTCAATGCGATTCCGTCGGGCCAGAGTGGCTGTGGCGCGGATTTTAATATCGACCAGCGCGGCGAGCCTCGGCCGGAGGTCGGTGGCAACGCGTGTGATCTGGGTGCCGTGGAGCTGACCGGCACCCTGCCGCCGGCCGAGCCGGTGTCGGTGCCCGTCAACCACCCGCTGGCGCTTGGCCTGCTGGGTCTTGGCGCCGGGCTGCTCGGCCTGCTCGGCTTCGGCCGGCTCCGGCAGCGCAGCTAAACGCAATAGCGCATCGAGCCGGTCGGGCCTCGCGCCCGGCCGGCTCGGCGACACAGGCCCTTGATCGCTGACAAGACAGCGATCAGGGCTTGCTCATCCAGCGCCCGCCCGCCGGCCTTGACCGGCAGCGCGGGCTGGTTTAGAGGTTCATCAATCGCCGTGCCGAAGGCCGTTCGTTGCCGAAGCAGGCGTGATTACAGGGAGAGAAAAACATGAGGGTCAATCAATCGTCAAGCTGTCGGCCAAGAGCGCTGGTCGCGGCAATCAGCCTGGCTCTGGCAGCCTCCGGAGCCCAGGCAGCCAACTTCCCGGTCACATCGAACGCCGACGCCGGCGCCGGCACCCTGCGCCAGGCGATCATCGACGCCAACGGCCAGGCCGGGCCGCATACGCTCGACTTCTCGGCCATCAGCGGCCAGACCATCACCCTGGCTTCCGATCTGCCCGACATCACCGAAGACATGACCCTGCAGGGCAGCGAGGTCACGCTCTCGGGTGATGATGCTCACGCCTGCCTGAGCGCCGATAGCGCGCGCCTGGCCGCCGAGCGCATGACCATCACCCGCTGCAGCCGCTCTGACTACGGCGGCGGCATCTTCATTTACAGCGGCGAGCTCGATCTCAAGGACGTGAGCATCACCCACAGCTACGCCGGCTACATCGGTGGGGGCGCTGCCGCCGTATACAGCCAGGTGTCGATCGCCGATTCGACCATCAGCGGCAACGAGACGGGGTATTACGGTGGTGGGGTCTACCTGTACGGGAGCGACATGAGGTTGGCTGGTTCGACCATCAGCGGCAATACCAGCTACGATTCCGGCAGCGCCGTTTATGGTCGCTACTACGCGACCGTGACGATCAGCGACTCGACCATCAGTGGAAACTACAGCGGTGGTCTTGCCGCGGTGTTCCTGAGAGAATCCCGGCTGCGCCTTTTCAACTCAGCGGTCAGCGGCAACAGCTCGGGTGCTGCCTACAGTACCGCGGTATTCGCGCTGGCCAGCGATGCCCTGATCGCCGGATCGACTATCGCCGACAACACGGCCGGCCCTGACGGCAGCCTGGGCCTCGTTTTTGGATACTCTCCGGAGGCCACCGTCGTCAACTCCACCATCAGCGGCAACGACGGCGGCGGCATCTACGCTTCACAGACCGCGCTGACGCTGATCGACACCACCGTCAGCGGCAACGGCGGGCCGCAGGGCATGAGCGGCGTCGCTGCCTTTGGCCCATCGTCCGAAACGGTGATGCTGGGTTCGACCATCAGCGACAACCAGGCCTACTATGCGGCCGGCGGCGTGTATCTGTATGGGGGCTGGGCGCTGGTGGAAGAGTCGGTCATTTCCGGCAATCAGGCGGGCGCTGGTGGCGGGCTTTTCGCCTACTTCACGGATCTTTATCTGCTCGGCACCGAGATTTCGGACAACCAGGCAGATGCCGTGGGCGGCGGACTGGGCGTTTATGCTGATGGAGCGCTTCAGATCGAACGCACCACCATCAGCGGCAACAGTGCGGGTCAATACGTGGGCGGCGGTGTGGTGCTGGCCCGCGCGGGGGCCGAGGTTCTGATCCGGAACACCACCGTCAGCGGCAATCAGGCCAACGACTATGTTGGCGGGCTCGGGCTCACTGTCGAGGACGATGCCGGTGCCCTGATCGACGGGGTCACGGTGACCGGCAACCAGGCCGACCAGTACGGCGGGATGACCCTGTATGGCGGCGCCACCAGCGGCCAGCTCGAGCTGCGCAACAGCATCATTGCCGGCAACAGCGACTCGGGCGGGCCGGCGGATCTCGCCGGTGCGCAGGTCGACATCAACTACACCCTGGTCGGTGCGATCGACCCGGGGCACGGTTTCACGCTCGATGGCACCACCCAGAGTCTGATCGGCGCCGACCCCATGCTCGGGCCGCTGGCCGACAACGGCGGCTTCACCCTGACCCACCTGCCGGACGCGGCTGGGGCCGGGCTCAACGTGATTTCGCTGGGCACCAGCGGCTGCGGCAGCACGTTTGCTTTCGACCAGCGCGGCCAGCCGCGCCCGGGAGGCGGCGGCAGCAAATGCGACCTGGGCAGCGTCGAGTGGCTGCCCGACAAGATCTTCGCCGACCGCTTCGAGGGCAACTGAGCGACTCCGGCCCACCCCGCCGTCCAGATGAGGCCGGGTGGGCCGGGATTTCAGCGCTCGCCGGCCACGGCCCGGCAGCCGGTCAGCGCCCGGCCGTCGATCGAGCCTTCGGCTGTTCCATTTGCCATACGAAAACTCAGGCCGGCGGCGCGAAACGCCTGCTTTCCGCTGCGCGCCAGCACATAGACACGCGGTCCGAGCTCGAGCGCCATGTGTTCGGGCCCGATGCGCGCGGTCACTTCCCCTGCCCGGCAGTCGAATCGCTCGACGCGATAGTCCGGGGGCGCGTCGCCGTCGAGGTAGGGCATAAAGGTCTGCAGCCGGCCTTCGTTGTCGGCCGGCTTCAGGCCGAGCAGGTGCGCCATCAGCGGATACAGATCAACGGCGGCCACGGCCGGCGCGTGGCTGCCGGCGGCAAAATCCGGACCGCGGGCGATGAAGATGCCGTGCATTTCCGCCAGCGCAGGATCCCAGCCGTGCATGCCTTTGGGCGGATCGGGTCGATCCATGTAGGGGCGGCTGGAGATCAGCCAGCCGGGATCGGCCTCGATGATCACGTCCGGCACCCGGTAGTGGCTGCCGAAGTGGTAGCGCTCGGGAATGTCCGCACGCGCCCAGGCCCGAAGATGGGGGGCGCCGTCGACGGCGGCAAGGATCTCACTGGCCGGCATCCGCTCGGCCCAGACCTGGGCCGCCGGCCCCCAGTCGGACACGCGAACTTTTGACAGATCGATGTAGTCGTCCAGGGCCACCGTGCGTTCCGGGCTGACCGCGGACATGCCGTGGTCAGAGACCAGGATGATGTTGATTTCGTCGAGCAGGTCCCGGGCCTCGAGTCCGGCGAACAGGTATTCGAGCTGGCCGTCGATTTCAGCCGCCGCGGCCAGCGCACTCGGCGCGGCCGGGCCGTCGCGGTGGCCGCGCGAGTCGACCCGGCTGAAGTACAGGGTCAGAAAATCCGGCCGTTCGGATTCGGGCAGCGCAAGCCATTCGAGCACCTGGTCGACTCGCTCCCGGTGGGGCACGCGCCCGTCGTAGGCGCGATAGTGGGTCGGCCGGGTGCGCTGGATCATCGCTTCCGAGCCGGGCCAGAAGTAGGTGGCCGCGATCAGGCCCTGCTGCTCGGCGCTCACCCAGATCGGCTCGCCGCCCTGGTACCAGAAGCCGTCGTTGACCGCCTCGCGATTGCCCAGCGAAAACTTCGCCTCCCGGCGGGGATCCCACATGTTGTTGGCCACGATGCCGTGCGTGCCCGGGTGCAGCCCGGTGACCAGCGTGTAGTGGGTGGCGAAGGTCTTGGTCGGGAAGGCTTCGTAGAGGCTGTCGGCGTGGAAACCTTCGCGGATCATGCGGTCGAGGGCGGGGCTGTCGAAGCGTTCGATGTAGTCGTGGCGAAAGCCGTCGATCGAGATCAGAAGCAGGGGGTGCGGTTTGTCCTGCTGGCGTTCGCCGGGGTCGGCGCTGCAGCCGACAAGGGCGACAAGCCCGATCAGAAGAATCAGAACCGGGCGAAGTCTGTGTGGAAAAGCGATCATCGAGCCTGCCGGGGTTGGGTCAGGCGCTATTTTACCCGCGGCCATGTCCCCTTGCTCGCCAAAACTGCTGCCGCCGTCTGCAAAGGGCGTTGAGCAGGGCCGGGTCACTCGATCACGGTCAGATCGATGGCCGGTTCGGGTCGCGGAATCCGTTTATGTCGGCATCTGATCTTTGAAAGGGAACAAAAAATGAAAAAGTTTCTCGTCGGATGCCTGGTCGTGGCCGTCGTGCTGGTCGCCGCTGGCGGTACAGCGGGTTATTTCTTCGTCATCAAGCCCGCCTGGGAACTTGCCGGCGGGGTGCAGGAATTCGTTCAGGAATACGCCGAGCTCAACGAAGAGATCGAGCGCCAGGACGACTTCAAAGTACCTCAGGATGGCAGCATCACCAGCGAGCAGTTCCAGCGCTTTCTGGTGGCTCAGCGCGACATGCGCCAGGCCATGGAAGGCGAGCTCGAGGCACTCGAGCAGCGCATCGACACCATGAAGCAGGAAATCAAGGACGACGAGCGTGAGGCCGGCTTCAGCGAGATGTTCACGGCCTATCAGGGCCTGGGCGATCTGCTGATCAAGGCCAAGCGCGCCCAGGTCAAGGCGCTCAACCGCTACAACTTCTCGCTTCAGGAGTATCTGTACGTGCGCAACCAGAGCTACCGCGCCCTGGGGCAGGAAGTGGCCGTGGCCGCCTTCGGTGACCAGGCTCCGCAGGTGCGCAGCCAGCAGGTACCCGACGAGGTTGTCGATATGGTCTCGCCCCATCGCGAGGAGCTGATGGAGGGGTATGCGTTTGCGTGGTTCGGAATCTGAAATTTCGCATCAGGGCGACTGCCCGCCGCTCTGACGGCGTCCGGCGGTACTCGGACTGATCACGTACGCGCCGCATCCTGTGTTCCGGCGGTTTCGGTCAGCAACGGCTGCGCTGCGTTCAGCCGCGAAATTTCGCTGCTGAAGGCCAATGCCGCCTTCGCACTGCGGCGGCGGCGGCATCTGCTAAGCTTGCCGGCATTGCTTTTACCGGAGGCGTTCGATGTTGCGCAAGATCGCTGTTGCTGTACTGATCCTGATTGTCGTGCTGGTTGTGGCGGTGGTGGCCGCGGTCCTGCTGATCGACCCGGACGACTACCGCGAAGAGCTCGCCGAGCGTGCCAGCACGCAGCTGGGTCGCGAGGTGAAGCTCGAAGGGCCGATGGAACTCAGGTTCTTCCCGTGGCTGGCCCTGGATATCCGCGACGTCACGGTGGGCAACCCGCCCGCATTCGATCAGGCGCCGCCGCTGGCCGGCATCGAGCGGGCGACGGCGTCCATTCGCGTTGTGCCGCTCTTGCGCGGCGAGATCGAGGTTGGGACGGTGACCATCGAGCGTGCCGGCCTGCATGTGGTGACAGCCCGCGGCGGCACGAGCAATCTCGAAGGCCTGTTCGCGCCCTCGGATAAGGCTGCTGAACCGGACGAGCCGATCGATCTTTCGAATATCCGCACCGGCACCCTGCGCTTTGAAAACGTGGTTCTGAGCCTGATCGACCTGGCCGCCGGCTCACGCACCGAACTGCAGCTCGACAGCCTGGAACTGGATTCCTTCGCCGCTGGAAAGGATGTGCCGTTGTCGCTCGAAGGCCGCCTGATCGAAGGCAGCGATACGGCGCTGACTCTCGACTTCAACGGTAGCATTCGCGTGGCCGCCGACCTGAGCGAGGTTGCACTTTCAGACTGGACGTTGAACTACACCCTGCCGGCAGCGGGCGTCGGGGGCAAGGCCGACGGCAGCCTGGCGGTCAATCCGACAGCCGAACCACTGGCAATCGAGCTGAGCGAGCTGACCAACCGCACCGAACTCGGCACCCTGGTCGCCGAGCTGACCGCCCGGCAGCCCATCACCGCGTCGATCGGCAAGGCGGTTCGGGCCAGCCTGCCCGGCATCGAGCTCGCGCTCAACGGTGACGTGCTCAACCTTGACGGTGAGGCCAGCATCGGCGAGACGATCAGCGGCCAGCTTGCGGTGACCGGCGAGCGGCTCGATCTGTCCCGCCTGGCGCCGGCCGATGCGGACGACGCTTCGCGCGACAGGCAGGCCAGCCAGAATGATGCTGCGGCCCAGGACTTAAGCGCGCTGGAGATGTTCGACCTGAGCTTTTCGCTCGATCTTGGCGAGCTGGTTCTGATCGACGGCGCCACGCTTACCCAGGTGACCGCCCGCAGCCGGCTCAGCGGCGGCAAGCTCACGCTCGACCCGCTTTCGGCGCGACTGTTCGGCGGACAATTCCAGGGAAGCGCCCGGGTCGACTTCAACCAGCAGCCGCCGGCCGTGGTTCTCACGCCCCGGCTTTCCGGGGTTCACGTCGATCAACTGGTCGCCCTTGTGACCGGCAAGTCGCCGGTCGACGGCGAAGGCGAATTCAGCATGGATCTGAGCTTTCGCGGCCTCAGCCCCGAGCAGATGCTGGGCTCGCTCGACGGCAGCGGCAGCTTCGCCGTGGCTCAGGGCGTGCTGCAGGGCGTCGATCTCGACGCGCTGATCAATGAAGAGCTGACCCGCGACAATCTCGGTAACATCGCGCGGGCATTCGGCGGGGAGACGCATTTCAGCAATCTCAGCGGCGGCCTTCGGATCGAAGACGGCGTGGTCGAGCTGCCCAGCCTGGATCTGGCGGCGGCCGGCTACGGCGCCACCGGGCAGGGCCGCATCGATCTGGGCGCCGGCCAGGTCGACTATGTGCTGGCGCTGGACTTGGGTGAGGAGCTCACGCAGAAGCTGCCCCGCGCCCTGAGGCGGGCCACCGACGGCCGCATCCCGCTGAGCATTTCTGGCGATCTGGGCGCACCGAAGGTTCGAGTGGATCTGGCCAGCCTGGCCGAGGGCGTGGTGCGCGAGGAGCTCGGCCGCCGCCTGCTCGAGGCGCTGGAAGACGACGAGAAGGATGAGCAGGCGCCCCAGCCCGAAGGCGCGCAGGACGACGCCCAGGGCAGCGGCAGCGACGAGCCTGCCGGCGCCGGAGAGGCTGGCGAGGAGCAGGATGCCGAAGCCGACCGGAAAGAGCGCCGCCGCGAAGCCGCGCGCGGCCTGCTGAAGGGTCTGCTCGAGCGCGACAAGAAATCGAACTCCGAACAGGACGATGAGCCCGGTGATCCTTCCGATTCCGGAGAATCAGAAGAGAAGGTGGAAGAAGAGACCGAAACCGAGCCGCCGCCACAAACCTGATCATGCAGATCACTCGGCGTGCCCCGGGACTTGTTATTGCAACCGCTGACTGACTCAGATTCAGCAAGAACAGATCTTTGTAACTACGGAAAAACACGGTAAACACGCGGAAAATGACCCTCGAGGATGTGTCGAAAGACTTTCTCCTCCGTGTCATCCCGTGTTTTTCCGTGGTTACAAGCTGTAGCGAGCTTCTTATCCTGGCGCCATGCCGCCGTCGACCCCGATCACCTGGCCGTTGACGTAGCCGGCCGCGTCCGAGCACAGAAAGGCGGCGAGGGCGGCAACGTCTTCGGGTTGGCCGAAGCGGCGCGCCGGGATGGCGGCCAGCAGGCCGTCGCGGTCGATCTCGCCGAGCATGCCGGTGTCGATCACGCCCGGGGCGATGACGTTGGCGCTGACGCCGCGGCTGGCCATTTCGCGCGCCAGCGAGGCGACCGCGCCGTGCAGTCCGGCCTTGGCGGCGGCGTAGTTGACCTGGCCGCGGTTGCCGATGCGCGCGGCCACGCTCGAGACCGCGACCACGCGCCCCCAACGCAGGCGGGCCATGCCCAGCAGCGCTGGCTGGGCCACGTTGAAAAACCCGTTGAGGTTGATTTCGATCACGCGCTGCCACTGCCCGCGCGACATGCCGGCCATGGGGGCGTCGTCGTGCACGCCGGCGTTGTGCACCACCACGCCCAGCGGTGCGGCGTCAACCTGCCTGGCTACTGCCGCCCGCGTCGCCTCGCCATCGGCCAGGTCGAACTGCACGGTCTCGGCGCGGCCGCCCTCGCTACGGATGGCCTCGACCACCGCCTCGGCTCGATTCAGGCCGCGGCCGGCGTGAACCAGCAGGTCATGGCCGTCGGCCGCCAGAGCCCGGCAAATGGCTGCACCAATCTCGCCGGAGCCGCCGGTGACCAGCGCCCGGCAGGGCTGCGGACGGCCTTGCCGTCGGGCGCGGCTCATGCCGCCTCGCCGGGATCGGGGAACATCACGGTCGCGCGACCGCGCGCCAGCATCGCTCCGTCGCCGAGCACGCTGAATTCATAAACCTCGCCAAGTGCGCTGCCGCCGATGCGCTCGGCGTGGATGGCCAGCTCGGCTGGCTGTTCGAGCGCGGACAGGGCCAGTTCGAGCTCGGGCAGGGCCACCAGCCGGCCCTCGCGCGGCGGAGCCTCGCTGGCGGCCAGCAGGCTGCCGTGCACAGCCATGGCCTGGGCGCCGTACTCGGCCAGGGCGCTGGCCGGCAGCACGCCCTTGCGCGCCAGCGGATGCCTGTCCAGCGGGCCGGTGGCGGCCCGGCAGGTGATGCGCTCGTCGTCGTGGCTGATCACCTCGTCGATCAGCACCATGTCGCCGGCGTGCGGTACGCAGGAGTCGATGTCGGTGATGCGTTCGTTCACTCGGGCTGCCCGATTCGAGTCAGCAGCCAAGATAGCAGAATGCCCAGCGCCACGGTCATGCCCAGCATCTGCAGCATGCCGATGCGCGACTGGGCGAGCACGAAGAACACCCCGCCGGTCGACAGCGCGCAGGTGTTGATGGCCCGGCGGCTGCGCGCCGCTGCCGGCGGGTCGCTGCGGAAGCTGCGCGAAAACAGCGCGTAATCGAGCCCGATGCCGGCGCTCAGCAGCAGGCCGATCAGATGCACGATGCTCAGCCCGCCGTCGAAGCCGCTCATGACCGCAGCGGTGACCAGCACGGCTGCAGCGGGCGGCAGCGTCACCGCCAGCAGATCCCTCAGCCGGCGCAGCCGCAGCCACAGCAGCAGCACGATCAACGCGGCGGCAATACCCAGGCTCAGGCCGGCTTCCTGACGCCAGGCGGCGACCATGGCCCGGGATCCTGCCGACAGGTCGATCAGCCGGGCCGGGGCCTGCCGGCCTTCAAGAAAGTCGGCCAGCGCCTGCGCGTCGGCCAGTCCGGCCGGCTGGATCAGGGCGCGCCAGCCCGAGTCGGTTTCGGCCAGCAGCGATTCCAGGCGGGCGGCCAGCGGCGTGTCCTGCCAGAACTGGCGTGTGATCGGGCCCCGCTCCAGGGCTTCGGCCAGATCGGCGAGAAAGGGCTCGAAAGCGTCGGCCCGGAAGCCGGCTTCGGCTGACACCAGGCGATTGCGCATCTCCTCGGGCGCGGGCCAGGCCGCGAGCCGCCGGCGCTGGGTGTGCTCGGACGGCAGCAGGTCCGTGGCGGCCTGCCAGCCGGCGATCAGCTCGAGCTCGCGCGCCTTTGCAAGCAGCCGGGTCGTATCCTCGCTTGCTTGCAGGGCGGCTTCGAGCGATTCGCCGTCGATGGCGATCAGGTAGCGCAGGTCGCCGCCGCCCAGCGCACCGCGCAGCTCGCGGTCGGCCTCGATCTGGTCACGGTCGATCGGGCTCAAGCGCGACAGGTCGCTGGACCAGCGATCCGCGCCCTGCCAGATCAGAAAACCCAGTGCCGCTGTGCCCAGCAGCAGGGGAATCGCCGGCCAGTGGATCGATCTTGTGCGCGTGGGCTGGACCCGCCGCGGCAGCGCCGGGTCGAGTGCGGGCAACAGCAGGGTGGCGCCGGCTGCGCCGGCCAGGCCAGCGGCCGAGAAGGCACCCAACTGGGCCAGGCCGGGGCTGCTCGACAGCCAGATGGCGACGTAGGCAATCAGAGTGCTGGCCACGCCCAGCAGAAGCGGCGTGCGGATGTTGCGGGCGGTGGCCGACAGGGCGCGCCGGTCGGCGTGGCCGAACAGATGTACCGGATAATCCAGGGCTACGCCCAGCAGGGTGAAGCCGAAGGCCAGGGTCAGGCCGTGGACCTGGCCGAAGGCCAGCACGGTCACGCCCAGGCCGCAGACCACGGCAAAGGCCAGCGGCACCGCGCCGGCCAGCATGGCGCTGAGCGAACGCCAGGCGAAGGCCAGCACGACCAGCAGCAAGGCGCTGCCCCACAGGCTCAGGCGCACGGCGTCGCTGCGCGAGGCTTCGGCGCTGGCTACTCCAATCACCGGCGCCCCGGCCAGTTGCAGGCGCTGATCCTGCGGTGCCAGCTCGTCGAAGCGGCGCTGCAGGGCCTCGAGCAGGCGCGCCTGCGCTTCGATCGCATACGGCGCGTGCGCTGACTGCACGACCACAAGCGCGCGCCGGCCGGCCTGATCGAACCACACGCCGTCGATCATGCGAGCCTGCCGGCCGCCACTGAGCCGGCCGGCAAGGGATTCGACCAGACCGAGGGGGTCGCGGGCAATCAGCTCCTCGGCCCGCCCGCCGGCCAGGGCCAGGTCGGCCAGGCGGTCGTCGAGTGATTTGGCCACGGCATTCGGCTCGACGCGCTCGGACACGTTTGCGGTCAGGACGAAGCGCGAGAGCATGAGCTTGTCGACGATGGCCTGATTGTCCGACCAGCCGCCATTGTCGACGCGCTCGACGCCGGGCAGTTCGCGCCAGGCGGCGGCGAGCGCGCTGCTGGTTGCCGCCAGCGCGGCGGGATCGCCGCCTTCGACGGCCGCCAGAATCAGGCGGCCCGCGCTGCCGCCGGAGATCTGTTCGACCACGATTTCCTGCTGCGTCGTTTCGGGCGCGGGCAGGAAGGCGTCGAGCCGGTAGTCGAGCTCGAGGGCGGATACGGCCAGGGCGCCGATGCCGCCGAGCACCAGCAGGGCCAGCAGGGGGCGCCAGAGGTGGCTCATTATCGGCTCAGCTCGGTCTGAATCGCCTCGCCATCGGCCAGCTTGAGCTCGAAGCGCTCGAGCTTGTCGCCCTGGCCGCTGATCGCCAGCGATTCGACCTTTTCGGCCAGCGCGGGGTCGCGGGGCGCGAGACTCAGCAGCCAGCCGTCGTCGGTGCGGCCGAGCTCGTGCTCGAAGCGCTCGCGCAGCGCGTGGGCATTGCCCGACAGCAGCGCCGACAGGCCGTGGTAGAGCACGGCCAGTTCCGGGACGTGGCCCAGGCTGTAGTTGCGCGGTGCCTGGCCCGGGCGATTGATCATGATCATGTTTGCGGTGAGCGTGTAGGTGGCTTCACGCGGCTTTGTTGTCTGGCGCACGAGCTGGCCCTGCGGATTGCGCCACAGGCGGCCGGTCACGATCAGCGGCTCGGACAGCAGCGGTGATTCGCGCCGCTCGCGAAAGTGGAGCTCGGCGGTTTGCTGCGCCGCAGCCAGGGTGGCCAGCAGATGGTCGAGGTCGCTGTCCGGTGTCCCCTCAGCGCTCGCGGTCGCTGCGATCAGGATCAGTGTCAGCAGTCCAGAAATCATGGAAGTTGAACCAGTTGTAGGGGTATTGGCAAGCATAATGCCCCAGGCGGTCGGCGTAGCGCTGGATTCGCTCGTTCAGGCGCTGCCGCCGCTCGCCGCGCGTGGTCGCCGGCGTGGCCGGGCCCGGCAGGGGCTCGAACACCAGACGGTACCGTCTGCTCCCCTCGTAGAGGCCGAACACCATCACCACCGGCACATCGAGCATGTCGGCGATGGCCAGCGGCGCGGCGGGCAGGCGGGTGCGCCGGCCCAGAAAGTCGACTTCGACAGTTGTTTCGCTGCCCCGCACCCGGTCGGCTAGCATCGCCACCATGCCGCCGCTTTCCATGACCCCGGCGGCTTCGAGCACGATGGCGGGTCCCGGCTGGCTCGCGCTGATCACCGTATCGCGAATTTCCGGCGAGATTTCTTCCATCACCTGTGTCATCAGCGAATTCTGGTCGCGATCCATCACCACCTTGAGGTGGCGGTACTCCGGCGGTGCCGAGCGGTTGAACACGCGAATCGCCTCGAAGCTGCCCAGGTGCGAGCCCAGCAGCATGCAGCCGCGGCCGGCGTCGAGCACCTGGTGCAGGTATTCGACGCCTTCGGCACGAACGTCGAGTTCGTCGCCGCGGCCGGCCAGCAGCAGTACCCGGTCGACGATGGTGATGGCGAAGGTGTAGATGTGGATCATCGTGCCCCGCCAGCCCTTGCGCGGCGCGTCGACGTGCTCGAGCCAGCGCTTCGAGGCGCGGCGCTCCGGTCCGCGCACGATGAAGAAATACAGCGTGGTAGGAAACAGACAGGCCCGGGCCACGCCGCGCCCGAGGTTGAGAATCAGCCAGCGTATCAGCCCGAGCCAGAAGAGATTGCCGCCCTCGGGGCGTTCACGCCAGTGGGCCATGCCGGCACTGTCCACGGGCGATTGTCTCACCGTCCTCGTCGCGGATGATGAAGGAGAACTGCTCGGCGGCACCTTCGATGCGCAGCCGGATGGCCTGGCCTGGACGAACCGGCCGGAGAAACTTGATGCGCTGCCAGCGAGTGGGGCCGTCGCCAAAGCCCGCCAGGGCGCGCGCCTGGCGGTGGACGAGCTCGATCAGAACCACGCCGGGAACGACGGGGTTGCCCGGAAAGTGTCCCGGCAGGGCCGGATGATCGGCAGGAATGCGGCAGATGATGTCGACGGGGTTCATCCGGCCTGCCTGCAGGTGCGAGCGAAAAACTGGAGCAGCGAATGGCGCGGCAGCTTGCCGGTCTCGGCCCGCGGCAGGCGTTCGACCAGGCGCAGGGGCCGGGGCATGAAGGCCGGATCGATGCGCCGACCCAGCGCGCGACGGATGTCGGTGGGCGTGAGATTGGGGGCAACGACGAGCGCGGCCAGGCGCTGTGCGGGGCCATCGTCGGCTTCCGGTGGCTGGAAGATCACGCCGTCGAGCACCCCGGGAATGTCGAGCAGGGTGGTGGTCAGCTCCGCGAGTGAGGCGCGCTTGCCGGCGATATTGACCAGATCGCTCTGGCGGCCGCGCAGGCGAAAACGGCCGCGGGCGCGCAATTCCAGTTGATCCATCAGCCTGACCGGGCCGGGCAGGTGGTCGGCGCTGGCGAGTGTGCCGCCGCTGCCGGGCGCCAGTGCGAAAGCGTCGAAAAGCTGCCAGTCGTTGTCCCGTGCGGTCTGGCGACGCGCCAGGCAGCCGGTCTCCGAGCAGCCGTAGATCTCGGTGACCACGGCGCCGCTGAGGCGTTCGATGCGCCGCGCCAGCGCGCGACTCAGCGGCGCGGTGGCCGAGTAGATGCGCTCGACGTCCGGCAGCTCGATGCCGGACTCGGCCAGGGCGCGCAGGTGCACCGGGGTGGAGATCAGCATGCGCGGCGGTTCGAGCTGTTCAAGCTGGCGACAGATGTCGGCGACGAAGAAGGGGTGCGCCGAAGCCACGGTAATCGGCCCGAACCAGGGCATGAGCACCGAGGTTTCCAGCCCCCACATGTGCTGTGGCGGCACGGTTGCCAGCACATGTGCGCCGGCTGGCGGGTCGAGCTGGGCCAGATTGAGCAGGCTGCTGTCGTGCAGCGTGCGCCAGGGCTTTTCGATGCGCGATGAAGGCCCGGTGCTGCCCGAGGTGAAAACCACAGCGGCAAGCTGCGCGGCTGGAATTCGTGGAATATGCTGTGCCGATTCGTCACAGGCCAGCGCCTCGGCCGGGTCGATCAGCGCCCCGGTAAAGCCCTCGAGCGGCTGGTCGGAAACGACCACCGCGCCCTCGAAGCCGTCGATCAAATCGTCGACGGTGGCCTTGAGACGGTTGGCCGGCAGCAGATTGCAGCCGCCGGCCATGATGGCAGCGGCAAAGCTCACGCTGAAGGCGTGACGATCCTGGCACAGATTGACGACCGCGGTGCCCGGCGGCAGTTGCTGTGCCAGCGCGGCTGCGCGCGCGATCAGCCGGCCGATGCTGACCGGCTCGCCGTCATGCAGCATGACGAGTTCGTCGGAAGAGCGTGTAGTCAGCGGCAGTGTGGTCATCGGGCGAAATGGTGGGGCTGAATGCGGATGACGTCGAGCAGGAAGCGGATCAGGCCGGGGTGTTCGTCGTCGGGAAACTGGCGGCGGCGAAGCAACAGCTCGAACCACAGCGTCGCCAGCATGATGAGCGGGGCGGCCAGAACGACCCAGATCAGCCAGGCCTGGACCCGGTCGCCGGCGGCCAGCCACAGGGCCACGGCACCGATCGCCGCCAGCAGCACCGCCCAGGTCAGCGTCCACCCGCGCAGCCAGCCGGCCGCGTGCGCGGGCGCCTCGCTGCCGTTGGCGGCGTGGACCAGTTCGGCGAATCGAGCGATGACCGGCGTGGTGTCACGCCTCAGGGTCGAGGCAAACCACAGGCCCATGGCCACGAAGATCAGACCCGGCGGCCACAGCGCCAGCGGCGGAGCAAACAGCGCGAGGGCGGCCAGCCCCAGCGCAATTCCCATCACGATGCTTCGCGCGATCCGGCCCGGCACAAGGGGAAGGAACAGCAGCGCCAGCAGCGGCAGGCACAACGAGCGCAGTTCGGGCCGGCCAAGATGGAGCGAGACGTAGACCAGCGCCGGATAGACGGCCAGGGCAATCAGGCGCCAGCGTGGCATGATGCAGCTCCCCTTGACGGATCGTCAGCCCTGCTCGCGCAGGGTCTGGACGTGCTCGTTGAGCGAGCGCAGGTTGGCAAAGGCGTTGCGATTGCGCTCGTCGTCGGCCTTGAGTTGAACGCCGTACTGCTTGGAAACGGCTACCGCCAGCTCCAGAGCGTCGATCGAATCAAGGCCGTATTCCCCGCCGAACAATTGTTTCTCAGGCTCGATGTCCTCGGGCGAGAGATCCTCGAGGTTGAGCGAGGTGACGATCAGTTCTGCCAGTTCGCGTTCCTGCGGCGACTGTTGTGTGCTCATGTCTGCTCCTCCCGGCAGCGGCTGCCCACCTGCCCCGGGTTTATCGGGTACGAAGAGTATGATGGTACGGATTGCACCGCGACCCGTCGATGGCGGTGGTCAGTTGGAATAACGACATTATAATACCGAAGATGTCATATACGTCTGTTGCCTTCGAACCCCGTTCAGCGCAATTACCTTCTTTTGACTTGACCCTGGCCGGCCGAGATTGCCGGCTGCGCAAGGATGCGATGGAGACTGGCCATGCGACCTGAGGCTGTTCGCACCGATCTGCCCGGCGGCCTGACGATAGAGCCCGCTGCCGCTGTTGATGCATCGGCTCTGTTCGAGTTTGCGCTCGCGCGGCCCAGGCCCGGCGCGGTCGGCTGCGGGCTCGAATGGCTTGGCGGCGACCTGCCCGACGAGAGCTGGCGCACCGGCGGGGAGGTTTCAGCCGGACAGATTGGCGATGTCGTCTGGCGCCGCTCCGGCGAGCTGCTTTTTCTGGCCCTGGAACAGCCCGAGGATCCGTCCTCCGATCCGGCCGCAGCGGTGGAGGCCGCTTACGACGAGCTGCTGTCGGCGGTTGCCACCAGCGGTTGTCGGCAGCTCCTGCGGGCCTGGAACTACCTGCCGGCGATCAATGCCGGAGACGGCGACGCCGAGCGCTATCGACGCTTCTGCCTGGGCCGGGCGGCCGCGTTGCACAAGGCTGGCTACGGCGACGGTGAGCTGTGTGCCGGCACGGCCATCGGTACCGACGAGCCCTGCCTGCGAATCTACCTGCTGTGCGCTCCCGAGCCCGGCGTCAATATCGAGAACCCGCGGCAGGTCAGCGCCTATCGCTATCCCCGCCGCTACGGGCCGCGCAGCCCGTCGTTTGCGCGCGCCACGGCCGTTGCCGGCGCCGACGGGGGCACGTTGCTGATGATTTCGGGTACGGCCAGCGTGGTCGGGCATCGCACGGTGCACGACGACGATGTCGCCGCCCAGCTCGAGGAGCTCATCCGCAATCTCGAATCGCTGATGGGGGAGTCGGCGCGCCGGCTCGGCCGCTCGCGCCCGGTCGATTTCGACGCAAGCAGTCTGCTGCGCGTCTACGTCCGCCATGCTGGTGACTGGCCGGCCGTCGAGCGGCGTCTGCGCGAGCGCTGGCCGCTTGCGCGCCTGGCCGGCCTGCGCGGCGACGTGTGCCGCTCGGATCTGCTCGTCGAGATAGAGGCGGTCACCCCGATCTGAAAGCGGTTCAGGCGGCAGCCGACCCGGGTTGCTCGGTCAGGGCGGGCGGCAGGCCGGCGAGAAGGTTGTCGTCGACCGCCTGGGCCGCGTCCGCCGACTGCAGCCGATCGCGCGCGCCTGCAGGTGCGATGGCGCACAGCTGCAGCGCCAGCGCGTGCAGCATTGCGGCGTTGGCGCAAAGGCGCGCGCTCAGCGCCTTGTCCGGCTCGCCGGCCACCTCGGTCAGCTCCCTATTGAGCCGGGCCAGCAGCGGCGAGGCCGACTGATCAACCAGCACGCCCGCGGCCCGATGGTCGGGCTCGAGTTCGGCCCAGCGCCGGAACATCGCCTGGATTTCCACGTTGACGGCGCGCAGCCGCTCGAGCGCGGCCCCGTGGCGGGCGATGAAGGGCATGTCGGTGGTGCGGCGGGCAAAGAACAGCAGCGCCAGTACGCCCCAGTAATAGGCGTAGTCCCAGACAGTCTTGGCGCTCATCGCGCGAAAGTGGCCGAACAGGGGGTACTGGCCGCGATACAGCGCCAGCGACGACTCGTAGAAGCTCAGGTAGGTGCGTTCATAGACCGTCGCCCGCCGGGCGATGCTCTCGCCGGCCATCTCGCGCAGCACCAGGTCGGTCACGAAGGTGTTGGAGATGGCGATGAAGTCGCTGCCGGGCGAGTAGAAGGGATCGAGAAACACGCCGGCTTCGCCGGTCAGGGCCCAGCGCTGGCCCGAGTAGACCGCGCGCGAGCCGTGCGAGAAATGGCGCAGATAGCGAAAATCCTGCAGCGTGCCCCCGGCTTTGTCCAGCGCTTCGGCAACGGCCTGGCGGCAGCGCGGCTGGTGCTCGCCAAGCCAGCTCATGGCGCCGTCGAATGACCTGAGCGCGTCGAAGTCGTGCAGGGCGTTGTCAAAGACGATGCCGACGCTGGTCGAGCCCGAAGCCAGGGGAATCAGCCACACCCAGTAGCCCTTGCCCATGAGGTGGTTGGTCGACAGGCGGCGCGGCAGCTCGCTGCAGCGTGCCCGCCAGTCGATATCGTCGCTCCACTCGTCCGGGTCGATCTGGCGGTCGATACGAAACCACACCGCAGAGCAGTGATGGCCGTTGTCCTCGACCAGATCATGCTTGCGGCGCAGGCGCGAAGCGCGGCTCATGGCGTCAATAATCCAGCGCGACTCGATTGCGAAGGCTTCGCCGTCGCGTTCGAGATGGACGCTGTGCGGTGAGCCGTCACTCGCCAGCGTGGTGGCGGCCACGCGTGCGCCGTCGATGAAGGCCACGCCGAGCTCGCGGGCGCGCTCGCCAAGGTGGTTTTCGAAAATGCCGCGGTCCAGCTGGTAGCTGGGCACGGTCAGCAGTCGCGCCGCGCCCAGCTCGGCGGCATTGGCCAAGTCGTCGTGGTCGCCGGCGTGAAAGAAGAAGCGCAGGCCGTACTTGCGCAGTTGATCGCGCTCGATGTGGTCCTTCAGGCCGAGCAGGTTGGCAAAGTAGTCGGCCGCAATCTCGACGGTCGACTCGCCGACCTTGTGGGCGGCTTCCGGCACCGGATGGCGGTTGCGTTCGATGACGGCTATGCGAATCTGCGGCTGGGCCTGCTTGAGCTGCAGGGCCAGCGTGAGCCCGGCAAGGCCGCCGCCGAGGATGACGACGTCGGCGGTATCGGGAATGGTGCTGCGGGAATTTTTCATCGCGAAAGTATACCGATTCCAATCGCGTTTCCTACCGCAACGCGCGCCGGAATCGTACCGGCCTTCAGGCCGGCGGCCGATTCCGGCCAGCGGCGGCAGCCGTTACGCTGGTTTCGTATTCATTCAGCGGAGGCAACATGAAGCTACGCCAGAGCGCAGCGGGCATCGTGGTGGCCCTGATTCTTTGCGTCCTGTGGCATGCGCTGCCGGCGCAGCAGGTCTGGCGCTGCGAGTCGTCGGACGGCACGATCACCTTCTCGCACCTGCCCTGCCGGTCCGATGCCGGGGCGCCCGAGCGGGTCGACGCCACGCCGCACCAGGGGCATCGTCCTTCGCCGTCGCCGGGCCAGCCGGCCTGGACGGTGCAGAACGAGGCTGCCAGCGGCCGCAGCGAGGCTGCCCCCGACGCCGCTGCCGAGCGTGGCCGGAAGCCGCTGACTCGGCGCCAGCGGCTGGCGCTCGAGCACGAACGCGGCCAGTTGCTCTCGGGCCTGAAGCGCCGCTACATCGACGACAAGGACCGGCGCCGGATGATTCGCGAGCTTCGCCGTATCGACCGCCAGCTCGGCATCGGCCCTGCCGAGGTGGCTGACATGCCTTTCCACAACCGCGAGGTGTACGAGGAGCACCGGATCCATCCGGGGCTGACAAGGGGCTCGGGTTAGCGATCTGCCCGAGCATGCCGCTCGTTCGCCTGCCCGGCAAAGCGGGCCGGGCGCGTGATCATGCGCCACAGGCCCTGCGGGTAAAAGCCGGCGAGCAGGATGCGCCAGGCCACGAACCAGAAGATTTCCCACACGTCCTTGCCGGGGCGGAAATAGCTGGGGCGTGCCTGGTCGCGATAGATGCTGTCGATCGGCACGGCGAGCGCCGGAAAGCCTGCGCGCGCGCCGTCGATGAGCATGGCAGTTTCGTAGACGAAGCCGTGCCGGCGGGCGGTCGAAGGGCGAACGCGTTCGATCAGGCCGCGCGGATAGACGCGGTAGCCGCTCTGACTGTCGGGCAGCCGCTGGCCGCTGGCCCAGCCGATCCAGAAGTCGGCAAAACGGTTGGCGAAGTGGCGGATGCCGGGCTGGCGATGGCGCTGGCGAAGGCGGGCGCCGACGACGAGGTGTTCCGGATGCTCGTCGGCGGCCGCCAGCAGGCGACCGAGCTCGGCCGGGTCGTGCTGGCCGTCGCCGTCGAGCGTGACGACGCGATCCGCGCCGGCTTCAAGCGCAGCGGCAAAGCCGGATGCCAGGGCGGCGGCCTTGCCACCGGCCGTGGCGTGCCGGATGACCTGGACATCAAGGCCGGCGAGCGCCTCGCCAGTGCCGTCGGTCGAGCCGTCGTCGACCACGATGACGGTCTCGATCTGGTCGCGAACGGCCTCGATGAGCGGTCGAATGGTGCGGATTTCGTTGTGGGCGGGAATGACCGCGGCGGTGGTCATGTCGCCGGCTCGATGAGCAGGCCCGGGCCCTGGCGCGCACCCAGGTGCAGGGGCTGGCGGTGATGGCCCAGCGCCAGGGCAAGCAGATGGAGACTCCGGGCGGCCGGATTGTCCTGTGCGCGCTCGGCCAGACCGCCGGGCAGGGCCGGGCCGTCGTCCCGGCGCAGACCGTTTTCAGGCGTCATCACGATGGCCGCCTGATCGTCGTCGGCTGTGCCCAGCATGAGCGCACCGGCAAAGGGATGCCGGGCCGGCCATACCGCGCGCATCGGGCCGTCGGCGACCGCGTCATAGACCACCAGCAGCACCGGACGGCCGTCTGCGGTTACGCGGGCCGCTGCCTCGATCAGGCCGGCAACCAGGCTGTCGGTGGCGCCGCTGAGCGCGGTCACATCACCGCGCACGCCGGCACCGATCGACCAGTAGCCGGCCGCGGCGTTGTGGACCGAGTTGTGGAAGCGCATCGGCGAGAGCAGTTCGGGCGTGTCGGCCAGGGTGCGGCACATGTAGTCACTGATGGCCAGATCGCCCATGCCGGACGTGAACACCGCAGCGGGCTCGGACGGATCGATGCCCGCGGCCGAACAGGCCTGCTCGGCGGCGGCCATGGACAGGCGCACGGTCTCCGGGCAGCGCCTTCGCTCGCGCGGCGAGAGCAGGGAAATGCCGGCGCTGCCGGGCTTTTCATCGCCCAGTCGTGCGCCGGCCAGTACGCTCGAGAGCGCTTCCATATCCGGCAGGCCGGGTGCGCTCACGCCGCAGCCCAGAATTCGAATCTTCGCGCTCATGCCGCCCCCATGACCAGCGTGCAGTTCGACCCGCCGAAGCCGAAGGAGTTGGTCATCACCGCCTCGACCTTTTCCCGGCGGCCTGCGCGCAGGATGAAATCGGCGGCGGCCGGTTCCGGGTCGGTGCAGTTGAGGCTGGCCGGCAGAAAACCGTCGTTGAGAGACAGCAGGCTGAACACCGTCTCGGTGATGCCGGCCGCGCCCAGGGTGTGGCCGGTCCAGGCCTTGGTCGAGCCGGCCGGCGGCGGCTGGCCGAACACCGTCGTCAGCGCGGCCGCTTCGATCCGGTCGTTCATCGGCGTGGCGGTACCGTGGCAGTTGACGTAGCCGATGGCACCGGGCGCCAGCCCGGCGCGCTCGAGCGCCTGGCGCATGGCGGTGATGGCGCCTTCGCCTTCGGGGTGCGGCGAGGCCATGTGGTGGGCATCGGAGGTCTCGCCCCAGCCCAGCAGCCGGCCCAGCGAGGTCTTCGGGTCGCACTCGACGATGGCAAAACCCGCCGCCTCACCCAGGTTCAGGCCGTTGCGCGTGCGATCAAAGGGACGACAGGGCTCGCTCGAGACCAGTTCGAGCGAATGGAAACCATAGAGCACCGACAGGCACAGGCTGTCGACGCCGCCGACCACGGCCGCGTCGGCCCAGCCCGCCTCGATCAGGCGCGCGGCCGTGGCAAAGACCTTGGCCGACGATGAGCAGGCCGTCGAGACGGTCTGGACCGGACCGGCCAGGCCAAGCGCGGCGGCGACGAAGGCGGCCGAGGTGTGCGGCGTGTGCACTCGGGGCATGACGTGTTCGGGGCGGAATTCGCCGGCCTCGTCGAGCTCTCGGAAGGCCAGCTCGGTGCTGCTGATGCCGGCCGTGGAGGTGCCGATCACGCAGGCGATGCGCTCGGGCCGGTGGCGCTCGAGCAAGGCGGCGGCTTGCCCGCGGAAGCCGTCCTGGTCAAGGGCCAGGCTGGCGAGCTGGTTGTTGCGGCACTGGTAGGGTGCCAGCGGGCCTTCGAGCGTGACGGCCTCGACGCCCTCGACCCGGCCGATCCAGGTATCGAGTTCGCAGTTCGGGTAGTCGTTGCGGCGCAGTCCGCTGCGGCCCTCGTGCAGCGCCCGGCGCAGCGCATCGAGGCCGGCGCCCGCGGCACAGGTCAGCGTCATGGCGGTGATATGCAGGTCTTTCATGCGAGTCGTGCAGTGCTCCGTCGCGGGCCGCGGACTTTTTCAAGGGTGCGACAGTATAGGCAGGCGCGCAGGCGGTCGCAATCGGGAGGTGCCCCGCTCTATGATGGAGGCCGCTGATTCGATTCCCGGACGCCCGGCAATGAGCACCGTATCCAGCCTGACCCTGCGCCGTGCGCTGGCCGATCCGGCCTTGCGCGAGTCGCTGCTGGTCAGCGCCCTGGCGATTCTGGCCACCGGCGGGCTGGTTCTTGCCGTGACCTGGTTGTGGGTGCTCGGCGGCGCGCTGGCACGAACTCGCAGGCCGGATATCGACTGGCTGGTCGTCTGCGGCTATCTGCTCGATCCGTCCGGGCGGCCCTCGCCGGTTTATCGCTCGCGCCTTGCCCGCGCCGCGGCCGTTGTCGACGCCAACCCCGAGCTGCCGCTGCTGCTGACCGGCGGCGGTCGGCCGTCGGAGGCCGCGGCCGGCCAGCGGTGGCTCACGCAGGAATGCGGCCTGGCGCCGGGCCGCATTCAGCTCGAAGAGGTTTCGACCGACACCTTCGAGAACCTGCGCCACGCGCGCGGCCTGCTGCCGGCGCAGGCGCGCGTGGGCATCGTCACCAGCCGGTTTCACCTGGCCCGGGCGATGTGCTACGCGCGCCATTTGGGTATGCAGGCCAGACCCGTACCGGCCGAAGCGCGCTGGCTGCCGACCATCGGCAATCTCGTGGCCAGCCTGCGTGAAGCCGCCCTCCTGTGCTGGTTCGTCTGTGGCCGGTCCTGGGCGCGTCTGGCGCGGCGGCGGGAACTGCTCGCACGAATTCGCTGATTGCGCTGACGAATTTCGGCAGGCCGGCGTCGCAAAAAGGCAGTTGCGCCGACGAGCGTGGCGTCAGATGACCGCCCTGGTTCGTGATCACGTTCACCCTTTCCCGACCGGCAAGGCCTTGCCGGGCGCCGTCATCCGGAATTGGCACGTCTTTTGCATCGCCCTCCCCGGACAAGAATGCTGGCAACCACAAGAAGGGGAATGACAGTGACCGCAACGCACAATCACAACGACCTCGGTACCCGGCTGGACGACTACCTGTCCGTTCTCGATGTCGGCATCCGCTTCGCGTTCCAGCCTGTGATCGACGAGGCGACCGGGCAGGTCGTGGGTCACGAGGCGCTGGTGCGTGGCTGTACGGGCGAATCGCCGGCGCAGATCATCGCCTCGGTGCGTCGGGAAAACCTTTTCTACTTCGATCAGGCCTGCCGCCTGGGAGCAATCCGCTCGGCGAGCCGCCTGGGCCTGGCTGGAAACCTTCACATCAACTGCACCGAAGTCGATCCGGACAATCTTGAACTGATGCTGGCGTCGACGGCCGAAGCAGTGGCGGCCAGCGGCCTGGAAACGGTCCGGATCGTGCTCGAGTTCAACTCGCTCGATCGCCTCGGCAATCCGCGCGAGCTTGCACAGGTTCGTGCCCGCGCCAATGCTTACGGCTTTCGGGTCGCCGCCGACAACTTCGGAACCGGTGAGGCCGGCCTCAAGCGCCTGGCCGTACTGCGCCCGGAATTCGTCAAGCTCGACCGCGAGCTGATTTCCGGCATACACGGCAGCCTGCGCCGACAGGCCATGGTGCTGGGCATCCTGGCGAGCTGCCGGGCATTGGGAATCGAACCGGTGGCTGCCGGCGTCGAGTCACAGGCGGAAGTGGACTGGCTGCGCCAGGCCGGTGTCTCGCGGTTTCAGGGCTACTTCTTCGGCCGACCCGAGCTGGCCGGGGAGGAGAAGGAGGAAGAGATCGACTTCTTTCCCAGCTTTGATCCCGGCGCCCGATTCAGCGCCTGTGTCGCCTGATCAGAATATTGGCAACTGACTCCAGATCGGTATCGGCCGATCGGAGACAGACCAGCAGGTGATAGAGCAGATCGGCGGCTTCCGCGGCCAGCTCATCGCGCTCGCCGGCGCTCGCGGCGAGCGCCACTTCCACGCCTTCTTCTCCCACTTTCTGGGCGCAGCGCTGGCTGTCTTCGGCGAGCAACCGGGCGGTATAGCTTTCCTTCGGATCCGCTCCTGCGCGCTCGGCGATGGTGCGCTCGAGGCTTGCCAGGAACCCGACGCGGGGAATGTGTGTGTCGCCAAAGCAGGTATCGGCGCCGGTGTGGCAGGCCGGCCCGGCGGGGCGGGCGAGCACCAGCAGGGTGTCGCGGTCGCAGTCGGACAGGAGGTCGACCAGTTCGAGATGGTGACCCGATGTCTCACCCTTGGTCCACAGCCGCTGCCTGCTGCGCGAGAAGAAGGTGACGCGGCCCGTTTGCCGGGTCGCCTCCAGTGCCTCGGCGTTCATGTAGCCGAGCATCAATACGCGCCCGTCATCGGCGTCCTGCACGATTGCCGGCAGCAGCCCGCCGCCCTTGTTCCAGTCGAGGTCTTCGAGCTCGTGTCGTCCGCTCATGTGTTCGGGGCTCCGTTGGTTTTTAAAGGGTTCAGGTTTCAGGGTTCAGGTTTCAGGAAAACAAGGATTCCGGGAAAACGGGCGGGTTTCGATTCCGGTTTGCCGCCAACCCTGACGCGCTGAAACCGTCCGGCAACGCTTTCGGTTGCCGACCTGAAACCTGAAACCTTGATTTAACATCTCAGCACAACGCCATGTTCGCGCAGCCAGGTCTTGAGCTCGGGGATGGCGATCCGGCCGGAGTGGAAGACGCTGGCGGCCAGGGCGCCGTCGACATCGGCGTCGGCGAAGGCGGCCAGGAAGTGCTCGCGCCGGCCGGCGCCGCCGGAGGCGATCAGGGGCACGCGGCAGATCCGGCGCACGGCCTGAAGCTGCTCGATGTCGTAGCCGTCGCGCACGCCGTCGGCGTCCATGCAGTTGAGCACGATCTCGCCGGCGCCGAGGCGCTGGACCTCTTCGACCCAGCTCAGGGTGTCGCGCCGCGGGTCGACCATGTGGTCGGGGTCGCCGGTGTACTGGCGCACCCGCAAGCGCCCGTTTTCGCGCAGTGAGTCGATGCCGGCGACGACGCACTGCGAGCCGAAGGCGTCGGCCAGCTCGCCGATCAGCGCCGGGCGCTCGAGCGCCGGTGAGTTGACCGAAACCTTGTCGGCGCCGGCGTGCAGTACCGCACGCGCGGTGGCCACGTCGCGAATGCCGCCGGCCACGCAGAAGGGAATATCGAGGGTTTCGGCTACGCGCTCGATCCAGGCGGTGTCGACGCTGCGCCGCAGCGGGCTGGCGGCAATGTCGTAGAACACCAGCTCGTCGGCGCCGGCGTCGCGATAGCGGCCAGCCAGCTCGACGATGTCGCCCACGTCGCGGTGGTTGCGAAAGCGCACGCCCTTGACTACGCGCCCGTCGCGCACGTCCAGACAGGGAATCAGCCTTGCCGCGACCATTTGCTTACCTCGCTCAGCGCCACGCGGCCTTCCAGCAGGGCCCGGCCCACGATACAGCCGGCCACACCGGCGGGCGCGACCTCTGCCAGGTCCTGGGCCGATCCGATGCCGCCAGAGGCCTGCACGTCGAGTGACGGAAAGCGCTGACAGATCGATCGATAGAGCGCAAGAGAAGGCCCTGCGAACATGCCGTCGCGCTCGATATCGGTGCACAGCAGATGAACCAGGCCCGCCTGCAACAAGCGCTCGAGCAGAGTGAACAGATCGATCTTGCCCGGCTGCGTCCAGCCGGCCGCCTGAGGCATCCATTCGCCGTCGCTGTGGACGACGTCCAGACCGGCGACGATGCGCTGGCCGTCGGCGCCGGCCAGCCAGGCCATGACAGACTCGGGCTCGCGCACGCACAGGCTGCCGATCACCACGCGCGCCGCGCCGGCGTCGATGCGGCGGCGGAAATCCTCTTGCGAGCGCACGCCGCCGCCGGTCTGGATGTCGGCGTCGACCTCGTTGCACACGCGCTCGATGGCGGCGAGGTTGGTCTCGCCGCCCGAGCGCGCGCTGTCGAGGTCGACGATGTGAATCAGGCCCGCACCGGCGTCGGCATAGCGCTTTGCCAGGCCGAGCGGATCGTCGTCGTAGCGCGTCTCGCGCGCGTAGTCGCCCTGCTGCAAACGCACCACGCGCCCGCCTCGAAGGTCGATTGCTGGAATCAACTGCATGAGTTGACTCCGGGTGAAGAAAACACTGGAACCACGGAAGACACGGAATGCACGGAAGTCAAACCATGCGTGAATGACTCGAGCTAACTCGATGTCTTGTCTGATTCCACTCGTTTTGGACTGGTCCGTTCATTTTCCGTGTCTTCCGTGGTTCCAAAGGGTTTCTTCAGCTCTCGAGAAAATTCCGAAGGACTCGGGCACCGGCACCCGCGGATTTTTCGGGGTGGAACTGGCAGGCGACCACGTTGTTGTGGCGCACCACGGCGGCGAAGCGCTGGCCGTGTTCACTCACCGCCACGGCGCGATCGGCCGGGGCGGCAAAGCCGTGCACGAAGTAGAACCACTCGCCGCCGTCAAGCCCGCGGGCGAGCGGGTCGTCGGCCAGCCACTCGAGGCGGTTCCAGCCCATATGCGGCAGCCTGAGCCCCTCGCCGGCCTGCAGCTTGCGCACGCGACCGGGAATCAGGCCCAGGCATTCGGTCTCGCCTTCCTCTGACGACTCGAACATGAGCTGCAGCCCCAGGCAGATGCCCAGCACCGGCTGAGTCAGCCCGCGAATCACCTCGACCAGCCCGGCCGAGCGCAGCGCATTCATTGCCCAGGCCGCCGCGCCGACGCCGGGCAGGATCACCTTGTCGGCGAACCGGATCATTTCGGCATCGCTTGTCAGTACCGGCTCCACGCCGAGTCGGCGCAAGCCGTGCTGGACCGAACCGAGGTTGGCGCCGCCGGAGTTGATCACCGCGATTGTCATTATCGAGCGCCCGTAATTTGACTCACGCAGAGGCGCGGAGGGGCGGAGAACGCAGAGGAAAACATTTGAAGGATCAAGAAGAATTGTTCCCGCGAGCTCGCACACATCAAGGCATTTTCGTTTCCTCGACCCAACAGTGAAAAGCCTTTCTTTCTCTGCGAACTCCGCTCCTCTGCGCCTCTGCGTGAGAAAAAAGGAACAACCCCCACTGCCATCACAAAACCCCCTTGGTCGACGGGGTGCCGGAGCCGCTGCGGGCCAGCGCCGGCCGCAAGGCACGCCCAACCCCCTTGAAGCAGGCTTCGATCATGTGGTGGGTGTTCTCGCCGGTGACGCTGATGTGCACCGCCGCCCGCAGCGACTGCGCCAGCGAGGCGAAGAAGTGTTCCACCATTTCGGTGTGCAGGCCGCCGATGGATTCGCGCGGGAAGTCGGCCTCGAAGACGACCGCCGGGCGGCCGGACAGGTCGATGGCCACCTGCGCCAGAGACTCGTCTATCGGCAGCACAAAGCCGTAGCGGCCGATGCCGCTGCGATCGCCGAGGGCCTGGTCCAGGGCGGCACCGAGCGCCAGCGCGCAGTCCTCGACGCTGTGGTGGTCGTCGACTTCCAGATCGCCGCGGCAGTCGAGCTGTAGCGCAAAGCCGCCGTGAGCGGCGATCTGCTCGAGCATGTGATCGAAAAAGGCGATGCCGGTGTCGATCCTGACCGGCGTGGTGGCGTCCAGGTCCACCCGGATCTTGATGTCGGTCTCGCGCGTGGTGCGGCCAAGCTCGCCGATGCGCGCGGTGGCCAGCAGCTCGCGGGCGATGCCGGGCCAGTCGAGATCGTTGTGGCCGATTCGCAGCCCGCGCAGGCCCATGTTTTCGGCGAGCTCGAGGTCGGTTTCGCGGTCGCCGATGACCGCCGAGCGGCGGCGGTCGAGTTCGGGATCGCGCAGGTAGTCGAGCAGCATGCCGACGCCGGGCTTGCGCGTGGGCGCGTTGTCTTCGGGCCGGGTCGGGTCGATGTGGACGGCGTCGAATGTAATGCCCTGGGATTCGAGAATCTGCAGCAGCAGGTTCTGCGGCCCGAGAAAGTCGGTTTCGGGGAAGGCGCTCGTGCCCAGACCGTCCTGGTTGCTGACCATCACGAAGCGGAAGCCGGCGGCCTTGAGTTCGAGCAGCGCCGGGATGACGCCCGGCATCAGGCGGAATTTCTCGAATGAATCGATCTGCTCGTCTTCGGGCTCTTCGATCAGGCAGCCGTCGCGGTCGATGAAAAGCATCTTTTTCATGGGGTCCAGTCCTGCAGGAATTCGATCAAGGCGGTGTTTTCTTCGGGCGTGCCCAGGGTGATGCGCAGGCAGTCGGAAAGCCCCGGCTGGGCGGACTGGTCGCGCAGGCGGATGCCCGCGTTCGCGGCCGCGCGCACAAGCTCGGGGCCGTTGGCGGCGCGGGCGAGCACGAAGTTGGCCTCGCCGGGCCACACCCGATCGATGGCCGGATGGGATCGAAGCGCGGCGACCACCCGTCGCTTGTCGTCCATCAGCAGATCGAGCTGCTCGCGCCGGGCGATCACGGCCTCGGGCGCCAGCGCGGTTTCAGCGGCGGCGATCGACGGCGTGGGCAGCGGATAGGGCGGGATTATGCGCCCAAGCAGCTCGATCACGTCGGCGTGGGCAATCAGCGCGCCGAGCCGGCAGCCGGCCAGGCCGAAAGCCTTCGACAGTGTGCGCAGCACCACCAGGTTGGGCTGCTGCGCCACTCTCGAAGCCAGCGACTGGCGCTCGGAGAATTCGATATAGGCCTCGTCGAGCACCACCAGCCCGTCCCCGGCATGCCGGCGGGCCAGGCCAAGTACGGTCTCGGCCGCCAGGCCGTCGCCGGTGGGGTTGTTGGGCGAGCACAAGAACAGCAGCCTGGGCGTTTCGGCGGCGGCGATCGCTTCCAGATCGAGGGCGAACCCGGTGCCTGCCTCGCGCAGCGGCACCTCGGTCAGCTTGGCGCCCTGGATGGAAGCTGCCAGCGCGTACATGCCGAAACACGGCGGGCAGGTCATCACGCGGTCGACGCCGGGCCGAACGAAGGCGCGCGTGAGCAGGTCGATGCCCTCGTCGCTGCCGCGGGTGAGTAGAAGGCTGGCTTCGGCCACCCCGTAGTGGGCGGCGAGCTTCTTTCGCAACGATGCCGGCTGCGGCTCGGGATAGCGATTGAGCGCCAGGCCCTGATCGCCCGCGGGCGGCCACGGATTTTCGTTGGCGTTGAGCAGAATGCCGGCGCTGTCGGCCAGCGCGCGCGCCGAGGCATACGGTGCCAGGGCCCGGATCTCGGGCCGGGCCAGATCGATGACGCTCATTTCGAAACCTCCCCGATGCGCTCGAGCCGAAGCTGGATCGCCAGGCGGTGCGCATCCAGCCCCTCGTGCGCGGCCAGCCGTGCGCCCGCGGGGCCAAGATTCTTCAGCCCGGCCGGCGTGGCCTCCTGAACGGTCATGCGGCGCATGAAGTCGGTCAGCGACAGGCCCGAACACGCCCGCGCCCAGCCACCGGTGGGCAGCACGTGGTTGGTGCCGGAAACGTAATCGCCCAGGGCTTCGGGGGTGTGGTGGCCGAGAAAGACCGAGCCGGCGTTGTCGACGCGGTCGCACAGCTCGCGCGCGTTGTCGGTGGCGATGATCAGGTGTTCCGGGGCGTAGTCGTTGGCCACCGTCACGGCCTGTGCAAGCGCCTCGACGATCACGATCGCGCCTTGTGCCAGCGCCTGACGGGCGATGTCGGCGCGCGGAAGTCGCGCAACCAGGCGCTCGATGGAGGCGCAGACTTCGCGCGCGAGCCGATCGGAATCGGTCACCAGAAAAACCTGCGAGTCGGGGCCGTGCTCGGCCTGGCTGAGCAGGTCGATGGCAACAAGATCGGCATTGGCGCTGTCGTCGGCAATGACCATTACCTCCGACGGCCCGGCCGGCAGATCCATGGCCGCGCCCTGCGGATCCTGCGCGGCCTGGCGCTTGGCCTCGGTAACGAAGCGGTTGCCGGGGCCGAACACGCGCGCGACCTTCGGCACCGACCGGGTGCCCCAGGCCATGGCGGCGATGGCCTGGGCGCCGCCGGCGACCAGCACGGTGTCGATGCCCAGCCGGTGGGCGATATGGCGCACGGCGGCGTCGGCGCGACCGTCGGCGCCCGGGGGCGTGGCCAGCACGATGCGCCGGCAGCCGGCCAGGCGGGCCGGCACGCCGAGCATGATCGCGGTCGAGGGCAGCGGCGCGCTGCCCGCGGGGACGTACAGGCCGACCGGATCGAGCGCGCGCCAGCGCGCCTGACAGATCACCCCGGGCGCGGTTTCCACCCGCAGATCCTGCGGATACCCGGCCCGGTGAAAGCGGGTGACGGTTTCGATGGCGGTATCGATCGCGCGCCGGAGGTCATCGTCGAGTTCGGCGCCTGCAGCCGCCAGCTCGTCGGCGCCGGCGAGCAGGGCGGCGGGCGAACGACCGTCGAAGCGCAGGCCGTAGTCGAGTACGGCGGTATCGCCGCCGTGGCGCACGGCGGTGATGATGTCGGCCACGGCAGCCTGCAGCTCGCGGCCGGTTTCCATCGCCGGGCGGGCCAGAGCCTGCGCGCGTTGTTCGCTCGAAAGCCGCTTCCAGGACAGGATCTTCATGCCAGCATCTTCTCGACCGGCAGCACCAGCACTGCCGATGCGCCGGCGGCCTTGAGTTCCTCGAGGTGCTCCCAGAACACCTGTTCGGTGCACACCGCATGCACCGCTACGCGCTCGGTCTGACCTTCCAGCGGCAGGATGGTGGGCGCCTCGGCGCCGGGCAGGATGGTGGCGATGTCGGTCAGGCGCTCGCGCGGGGCGTGCAGCATCACGTATTTGGTCTCGGCGGCCTTCTGCACCCCGCAGATGCGGGTGAGCAGCTTGTCGACGAGCCGCTCGCTTTCGCTATCGAGCGCTTGCGGGCAGCGGTACAGCGCGGCCTGGCTGCCCATGACCGGTTCGATGGCCTTGAGGTGGTTGGCCCGCAGCGTGGTGCCGGTCGATACCAGGTCGACGATGGCGTCGGCCGTGCCCAGGCTGGGCGCGATCTCGACGGCACCGTTGAGTTTAATGATCTCGGCCTCGACGCCGTTGTCGTCGAGAAAGCGCCGGGTCAGGCGCGGATAGCTGGTCGCCACGCGCTTGCCGGCGAGGTCGGCAATGGACCGTGCCTGCGAACCTTCGGGTACGGCCAGCTTGAGCTCGCAGTGACCGAAGCCGAGTCGGCCGAGTCGGTCGAGCTTGACGTCGGATCGGTGCCGCCGCTCGAGCCGCCTGTATTCCAGCAGTTTCTCTTCGGCGACGTTCTCGCCGACGATACCGAGCTGGCACACACCCTCGATGAGCAGGCGGGGAATGTCGTCGTCGCGCACCAGCAGCAGGTCGACGGGCAGGTTGCGGCCGTACCAGAACAGCTTGTCCTTGCTGCGCGCAAAGTGCAGGCCGGAGCGTTCGAGCAGGCTGAGCGACTGGTCGGCCAGGCGGCCGGATTTCTGGATGGCGAATTGGATGCGGTTCACGTGCTGGGTGCCTCTGTTCGATGCTCTACCGGTTTCGACTCTTGCAGCCGTCTGTGCCCTTGGGAATGATCAAATTCCAGGCACCAATTTCCAGACAAGCTCCAATTCACAATGACCGAAACGGGGGGCTTGATCGTTTGGAAATTGGGATTTCGATCATTGAGCTTTGTTTGGTACTTGGTGTTTGGTGATTGGAAATTTCGGCCGAGTCAATCAGCCCCTTCCTTGATTCGTTCCAGCGCCATCCGATACCCGCCGTGGCCATGTTCGAGGTAGCGCGCGACGCGGCCGACGGTGGTGACGCTCACGCCGGTCAGGGCGTGGATTTCGCGGTAGGGCCGGCCCTGGTCGAGGTGGCGCACCACGCGCCAGCGATCGACCATGGCTTCGAGCTCGGCCGGGGTGGTCAGATCCTTGAGCAGGGCGCGCATCTCCTCGGGCGTGCGCATGGCCAGCAAGGCTTCGGTCAGGCTCGAGCGGGCGGCGCGGCTGGCCTGCGAGTGTCGGGGGTCGAGGTCTTTCATGGCGGTCCAATGTAATAGCACATTAATACGTTATCACAGTGGTGTGAAGATGAAAAGCATCAGTGCGCCGTGGTATTCGGCGCGGGCGGTGGACGGCCGCGGAGGCGGGTGATCGTTGTGTGCGGCGGGGTGGCGGCGTGGCGCTACCCGCGCCCGTAGCCGCGGCGATAGGGCGAGCGCTGGTAGTTGCGCAGCTTGCGGCTGCGGCAGGTGCTCAGGTGGCGGTCGCGCTCCTCGATGCGCTGATAGGCGCGCTTTGGTGCGGCACGCAGGGCCCAGCGATAGTGCAGCTCCCAGTCCAGGGCCCAGCGCTGGCCGGTAAAGCCGCAGGCCATCTCGCGCGCCTGCTGCGACTGGCGCATCGACTGGTTGGCATACCACCAGGCCAGGCGATGCTGCGGATGCTCGAGATGGTAGTACTCGCTTGGCGGCGGCCAGCCCGACCAGCCGTGCGGGGGGCGCGCTTCGGCGTAGCCGGCACCGAAGGCGGCGATCAGCAGGATGGCCAGCAGGGCGGAAGAACCGGGCAGCGTCGAAATGCGTTTCATGGCGGCATTATGCGGCAGCGCGCTGAACCGATTCTGAATCCGACGCTGGTCGGCCGACCCCGAATGGACGCAGGGCGTCAGTCAGTGGACAAAAACTGTCACATCGTGAGCAGAAACTGATCAAAAAAGCGTTTCTCAAGCCTGAATCTGTCGAATTTCGAGCTTTGGCACAGGATCTGCATTTATGTCAGCGAACGGCAAAACTGACAAAGGATGCCAGTCATGAACAACAACATTCGAGCCGCAGAACAGGACCAGGACGTGCAACTGTCCGCCCACGGCGAAGAACACGGATTCGACAACCTGCTCGCCGACGAAGTCGTCGTTGAGTGGCTCGTACAGCTCGAGCGGGAACAAAACCTGCGCGCTGTCGCCGGCTGACAAGCCGGTGCCCTGACCAGAATTCGGGAAGGGGAACCCGTGGTGCATTGCGATGCACCTGTCTGACCGGTCAGTTCCAGTGGCCGGATGCCGACGCCCGCCTTCACGGTGGGCGTTTGTATGTCTGCCGCCGCCCGGGCCGTGTTGACTGGCGTCGTCGAGGGCGAATACCGCCCGGCGCGAGCCAAAGCCCTGGTTAAGGCAGCATCGCCTGCCCGAGATAGTTGGTGTCCGTGCCGAACCAGATCGATCTGGTCTCCGGGTCGAAGACCATGTGCCGGACCGTGCCGCCACCGCGGGGAACGTCGCCCATGACGAAAAACGTCTCGCTTTCCGGGTCAAAGCCGACAAGGCGGCTGGGATCCTGCCAGGTTTCCACAAACCAGATCCGGCCCATGTGGTCGGCCGCCATCGCATAGGCGCCGGCTTCCTCTTCGCCGGGCATGCGCCATTCCGCGAACTCGCCCGTTTCAGGATCGTAATGGCCCAGGTAGCCTCTGGCGTAGTCGCCGTAATAGATTCCGGCGTCGGTCAGGACCAGGCGGCGTGCCCGGGCTTGTTCGCGCGGCAGTTCGTATTCGGTCAGTTCGAAGGTCTCGGCGTCGACGCGAGCCAGCTTGTTGGTGCCGAATAGCGCCACCCATGCATTGTCGTTTTCGTCGACAACGATGCCATAGGGGCGTGAGCGCGCTTCGCTGACACCGACCAGCTCGATCTCGCCGGTTTTGCGGTCGTAGCGGCCGATGTGGTTACCCCACTGCGCGGTAAACCAGATCCGGCCCCGCGAGTCCTCGATCAGGGTGTGGGGATCCCGGGCGCTGTCTTCAGGCGTGGTGATCTTCTGGATGTCGCCCGATCCGGCATCGAGCCGCCCCAGATGTGCTGCCTTGTTGCCCGAGTACCAGATTTGCTGGTCGTCGGTAACGATGACGTTGTGCGGGCCAGCGCCTTCGGCCAGATCGAAGCGCTCGAAGCTTTCGTCTTCCGGGTCGAAGACCGCGACGTAGTCACCGGCCTGGCCGACGAACCAGATGCGCCCGTCGGCGGCCACGTCCGGGTCACGCGGGCGGGTGTTTTCCCACGGCACCTGCCACAGGCGGACTTCGACTTCGACCACGCTGGAATCCGGACCCTCGGCCAGTGCGGAAAAGACGGCCAGGATGCCGCCTGCAGCTGTCATGAACATGCGCATGGTGCACCTCGTTCGGCTGGCGAAGGTTCGATTCTAACGCGGCCGGCCCGGGTCAGCACCACCGGTCGCGGTGGTCTCGACAAGTCAAAATCAAAGTCAAAGGCGTTCCGCCCGGCTTGCTTCGCAAGCTCATTGGGCGGGTGCCTTTTTTCCAGCGCGAAAAAAGGCACGAAAAAGCGCGCTTGAAGGTCAAGATCCCACGCTCTTTTTCTCAGAACTGGCCTGCTGCGCGGGCTGGCCCCTTTGCGGCGGTGCCTTCGCGAGGATTCCGTCGGAGGATCTGGTGGCGTTCGCAAGGATGGAACGAAACCGACAGACAGGCGGCCCGCCTTCGACCGGCAGGCAAGGATGGGCGCGGCGTGCGTACGTCGGGGCTACGTCCCCGACGGACGACGTGGACAGGTCTGGACACGCGTTGCATGCGTTGGTGCCGGTCCGGCACCTTGTCCGTCGCGGATGTAACCGCGACCTACGGTCTGGGGCCCGGGGCATCGCGGGGTTGTGACCTCGGCGCCATTCTTCCGCCGCCGGCAGCCTGTGCTCATCCAGCGTAGCGCCGTTTGCTACGCTGAGGTAAAGATCAGCCGTGGCCGGTTGTAGAGCGTGCCGGCGACGGCGGCGAGGATGCCGGCGAGCAGGCTGGTGGTGCCGATCGACAGCCCGAACCAGGCCCAGTTGACCGCCTCGCCGCGGACCAGCTCGAGGATCAGCACGTTCTGGCTCAGCAGCGGGATGAGGGTCATCCACGTTTCGGCGCGGCTGGGGTCGATCAGGATCCAGAAGCTGGGGATCATCGGCACCAGGATGACCAGGCCCATGTAGCTTTGCGCCTCGCGGAAGCTCTTGGCGAACGAGGCCAGGATGGTCAGCAGTGCGGCCGCCAGCAGCGCGGCGGGCGCGACCAGCAGGAAGGCCAGGCCGGCGACGCGGAAATCAAGATTGAGGGCAATGTCCATCGACGCCACCGGCAGGAAGCCCATGGCATAGACGAAGGCGACAAGGCCCAGCGCCAGGGTGGCGAGCGCGAAGAAGGTGGTCGCCGCCAGCTTTCCGGCCATGATCTGCCAGCGCGGCAGGGGGTTGATCAAGAGCGGCTCGAGCGACTTGCGCTCGCGCTCGCCGGCGGTGGTGTCGATGGCCATGTGCATCGAGCCCATGAACACGGTGATCAGGATGAAATAGGGCAGGAAGGCGAGCACCATGCCGCCGCGCGACTCGGGCGTGGACAGGTCCTTGATCGTGACGTTGATCGGCCGGGTAATTTCCGGGTGAACGCCGCGCAGCTGTAGCCGGAGCTGGCCGATCTGGCTGCTGTAGCCGTTGAGATACGATCGCACCCGGCTGATCGAGGCGCCGGTGTAGCGCCGGGACTGGTCGGCGATGATTTCCACCGGCGCCGGGCGGCCGGCTTCCCAGGCTTCGCCGAATTCCGGGCCGATACGCAGGATGACCTCCTCTTGCTCGCGCCGGACGGCGCCTTCGGGGTCCTCGGGCGCGTCTTTGATCAGCACGCCCCGTCGCTCCAGAAAGCCGATCAGGTTGGGGGCGTTGTCGGCGCCGACGACCGGCAGTTCCAGCCTGGATTCCATGCGTTCGGCGGCCTGACTGGCCATGAAGGAGATCATCACCGCGAAGATCACCGGCCCCATCAGCGGGCCGATCACCAGGGTGTTGAGGATGACGCGGCGGTCGCGGAAGTTGTCGAGCAGTTCCTTGAAGAATACGGCGTTCATGCCAGCAGCCCCTCGTCCGACCCGATCAGTTTGACGAAGGCGTCCTCCAGGTTGGCTTCGCCGGAGCGCTGCAGCAGTGCGTCAGCGGTGCCCTCGGCGGCCACCCGGCCGTCGGCGATGATGACGATGCGGTCGCACAGGGCGGCGACCTCCTGCATGATGTGGGTCGAGAGCACCACGCAGCAGCCCTGCTTTCTCAGCTCCCGCAGGAATTCGCGCAGCGCGCGGGTGGTCATGACGTCCAGGCCGTTGGAAGGCTCGTCGAGCAGCACCGTGCGCGGCTCGTGTATCAGCGCGCGTGCGATCGCCACCTTGACGCGCTGGCCCTGCGAGAAGCCGATGGTGCGCCGGTCGATGAACTCGCCCATGTCCAGGATCTCGACCATCTCGTCGATGCGCCGGGTGATGGTGGCCTTGTCCAGGCCGTGGAGCCGGCCGTAATAGCGGATGTTCTCGCGCGCGGTGAGGCGGTCGTAGAGCCCGCGCGAGTCGGGCACGACGCCGAGCGCGCGCTTGATCGACAGCGGCTGAACTTCGGGATCGACGCCGTCGACGCGCATCTGCCCCGAGTCCGGCCGCAGCAGGGTGTAGAGCATGCGCAGGGTGGTGGTCTTGCCGGCGCCGTTGGGCCCGAGCAGGCCGGTGATCTGGCCGTCGCGTGCCGTGAAGCTGACGCTGTCGACGGCGACCACCTTGCCCTTGTTGAAGGTCTTGCGGAGATTGCTCGCTTCGATCATGGCGCCGGTCCGAGCAGGTCGAGAAAGAAGGGTTCGTGGCCGATTCGGTCCATGCAGTCGACGTCGAGGCCGTCCACGCTGGCCGTGCGCACGAATTCGGTAGCGATCGAGCTCAGGCATGGGCTGGTAATGACGATATGGCCGCGGCCTTCGGCGACCAGGTGCCTGCCGCGGTCGAACTGCGCGAGCGCCTGCTCGCCGTAGCTCGGCGGCGTGACCGGGTCGAGCCCGCCGGACATCAGCAGCACCGGCACGTCGCTTTCGAAGGGCTGGTGGAAATCCGTCGGCGTCTCACCCGCCGGCCACCAGGCGCAGACCTGCTCGTAGACTTCGGCCATGCTGTTACCCAGCAAGGTGTCGGACTGGTCGCCCTGTTCGGGCCAGACCGGCCAGTCCTCGCTGCAGCCGACCGCGAAATTCAGCCCGATTGCGATCATGTCGTCCATCCGGTCGGTGACGATCATGGCCTGGCTGGCCAGGCGCTCCGGGTTGCCGGTGCGCGCGGCCTCGTGCACCAGATAGGGCACCATCATCTGGGTTTCAGGGCTGTAGGCAAGAAAGCGCAGGGCGCTGGCCAGCACATCGCGGGTGAAGACCAGTTCGACCCCCTGACCGGTGCGCGGGTGGGTGACCATGATGTCCTGGCTGTCGGCCCGGTAGCGTGCCTTGAGCTCGGTGAAAGCCTCGCTGAGCCCAGGAAAGGCTTCGGCGCAGGCCGCCGCCTGGCCGCACTCGTCGAACACCTTTTCCAGCGCCCGGTCGAGCATGACGGCGTGTTCCGATCCAAGCGCCAGCCGCGTCGGCACCACGCCGTCGAGCACCACGCTGCGCACGTGTTCCGGATAGTTGCGCAGATAGACCTGGGCCAGGCGCGTGCCGTAGGAGCCGCCGATCAGGTTGAGGCGTTCGAAGCCGTAGGCCCGGCGCAGCGCGTCGAGGTCGGCGGCGGCCTGGGTGGTGGTGTAGAACTCGACCTGGGCATCCCAGTCGGTCAGGCAGGCCTGCAACTGCGTGTTCAGCTCGGCCCAGTCCGGTTCGAGCCACAGCTCGCCCTGATCGTCGAAGTGGCATTCCAGGGCGTTGGAGCCACCGGTGCCGCGCTGGTCGAGAAAGATCAGGTCGCGATCGCGATTGAGCTCGTGGAGCGCGGCCTGCATGATCGGCAGCGCATCGCGGGCCGACTGGCCCGGGCCACCGGCCAGAAAGACGACAGGGTCGGCCAGGGCTGCGCTGGCCCGCGCCGGCTTGACCGCGAAGGCAAGCTCCAGCGCCCGTCCTTCCGGCCGGTTGGGGTTTTCCGGTACGGCAAGCGTGCCGCACAGGGCCGAGGCGGTCAGCCGGCCGGCGGCGGCGGAGAGTTCGCACTTCGGCAGCTCGGCCCAGCGATTTTCGACCGGTGTCTGGCGAGCGTCCAGCGGGGCAGCGACCAGCAACAGCAGGCCGGCGCCCATAATGGCTCGAGATCCGGATTTGATTCCCACGTGATATAGCCCAAGATGTAAGGAGCCCGGCAAGGCAGGCCGGGAGACAGTCCGCTATTCTGCCTTGTCGCTTGATTGAATCCAATAGGCCGATTGTCATGTCGAGAGTCACGAAAGCCCTTGAAGTCCGCAACCTCCGAAAGGTCTACCGCAACGGCGTTGTCGCCCTGCGTGGCGTCAACCTGACCGTCGATGAAGGCGATTTCTTTGCCCTGCTGGGGCCCAACGGCGCCGGCAAGTCGACGCTGATCGGCATCGTCAGCTCGCTGGTCAACGCCACCTCGGGCGAGGCGAAGGTCTTCGGCATCAGCGTGCAGAAGGAGCGCTCGCGCGCCATGGCGCAAATCGGCCTGGTGCCGCAGGAAGTCAACTTCAATCAGTTCGAGCGTCCCATCGACATCGTCGTCAACCAGGGCGGCTATTACGGCGTGCCGCGTCAAGAGGCCCGCGAGCGCGCGGAGTATTATCTGAAGAAGCTGAGCCTGTGGGACAAGGCCTTTGGCTCGGCCCGCCAGCTCTCCGGCGGCATGAAGCGGCGCCTGATGATCGCCCGCGCCATGGTCCACGAGCCGAAGCTGCTGATTCTCGACGAGCCCACCGCCGGCGTCGATATCGAGATCCGCCGCTCGATGTGGCGCTTCATCTCCGAGATCAACGCCGCCGGCACCACCGTGATATTGACCACCCACTACCTGGAAGAAGCCGAGAACCTGTGCCGCAACATCGCCATCATCGATCACGGCGATATCGTCGAGGACACCTCGGTCAAGACCCTGCTGGGCAAGCTCCAGATCGAGACCTTCGTGCTCGATCTGCGCACGCCGATCGAAACGCTGCCGCGGGCCGAAGGCATCGACATCATCCAGCGCGATGCCAGCACCCTGGAGGCCAGCGTTCCCAAGTCGCGCAGCCTCAACGCCCTGTTTCGCGCGCTTGAAGCACACGGCGTGGAGGTGGTGTCCATGCGCAACAAGGCCAACCGCCTCGAGGAGCTGTTCATGCGCCTGGTGGGCATCGAAGAGGAGGCGGCATGAGCGTCGACGTTTCCGCGCGCAGCTACTGGATCGGCTACAAGACCATCCTGATCAAGGAGATCACCCGGGTTCTGCGCATCTGGCCGCAAACGCTGTTTCCGCCGGTGATCACCATGACCCTGTACTTCGTCATCTTCGGGCGCATCATCGGATCGCGCGTGGGCGAGATGGGCGGCTTCGACTACATGGAGTTCATCATTCCCGGGCTGATCATGCTGTCGGTCATCACCAACAGCTACGGCAACGTGACCAGCTCGTTCTTCGGCGCCAAGTTTGGCCGCCATATCGAAGAGCTGCTCATCAGCCCGCTGCCGCCGTGGATCATCCTGGCCGGCTACGTGTCCGGCTCGCTTTTCCGGGCGATCGTGATCGGTTGTCTGGTCTGGGGGATTGCGTCCCTGTTTTCGGGCGTGTTCATGCACAACCTGGCGGTCACCGTTTCCATTCTGGTCATGACATCGGTGGTGTTTGCGCTGGCCGGCTTCATCAATGCGGTGTTCGCACGCAGCTTCGACGACATTGCCATCGTTCCCACCTTCGTGCTGCAGCCGATGACCTATCTGGGCGGGGTGTTCTTCTCGGTTGGCCTGCTGCCGGGCGTCTGGGAGCAGATCGCAATGGTCAATCCCATCCTCTACATGGTCAACGCGCTGCGCTACGGCATGCTCGGCATCACCGACGTGTCGCTGGGCCTGGCCTACGCCATGATCTTTCTGTTCGGCACGGTGCTGGCCTGGCTGAGCCTGTACCTGCTCAAGCGCGGCACCGGCTTGCGAACCTGATGCGATTGCGCTGGACATCGAGCTGATTTTCCGGATAACGTGAAATCCATCACATACCTTTTTCGCGTGCGGTATTGACGCGCAGCTCGACGGTGGCGTAGCTTAACCAGCGTGCCGCGAATCAGCCTGACTGACCCGATTCAGGGCAAGTAGAAAAGGCGCAGTGCGGTTCTTCAACCAGACAAGTCGCGGGGGAAGCCAGTTCCGGTACGTCCGGAATCGGGCCTGCGCCTTGCGTTGATTCAGAAGATGTCCAGGGAGTTTGCATGAAAATCAAGTACTTGTTTGCCTTGTTCCTGCTGGCGGTCATGGCCGCCGTTGCCACGCCAGCGCTGGCGCAGGATCATTCATCACCTTTTGTTGATCCTGAACTTGCCAACCAGATCAAGGCGCGCGGCAGCGCCAACATGCTGATCTACATGCGCGAGCGCGCCGACCTGTCGCCCGCCTTCGGCATGGGCTGGGAAGAGCGCGGTCAGTTCGTCTACAAGACGCTCAAGGATCTGGCCGACCGCAGCCAGGCCGCTGTCCGGGCCGAGCTCGACGGGCTGGGCGTCGACTACCGCCCGTTCTGGATCGACAACGTGATCGCGGTCGCCGATGCGGATGCACAGGTGCTCAACGCCCTGACATCGCACAGCGAGATTCAGGGCATGATCGCCGAGCCGATCGTCCACCTCCCCGATCCCCAGGACGCCTCCAGCAGCGACGGCGTCGGAATCAACGCGGTGACCAGCAGCGTCGAACAGATCAACGCCCCCGACGCCTGGGCCGCCGGCTACACCGGTCAGGGCGCGGTCGTTGGCATCATCGACTCGGGCACCCGCTACACCCACGAAGCCCTGGTCAACCAGTACCGCGGCAACCTTGGCGGCGGCACGTTTGACCACAACTACAACTGGTTCGACATCGGTGGCTCGACCGAGCCGCAGTGGCCCAACCCGCACGGCACGCACGTGACCGGCACGGCCATCGGCGACAACGGCACCGACCAGCAGATCGGCGTCGCCCCCGGCGCCGACTGGATTTCCTGCCTGGGCTGCACCAGCACAAGCTGCCCCGGCTCCAACCTGCTGGCCTGCGGCCAGTTCATGGCCGCGCCGACCGATCTGGCCGGCAACAACCCCGATCCGAATCTGCGCGCCGACGTCGTCAACAACTCCTGGGGCGACTGCGGCACCAGCTACGATGGCTGGTACCAGGGCACGGTGGATGCGTGGATCGCCGCCGGCGTGGTGCCGATGGTCTCCAACGGCAACGCCGGCAACTGCGGCTATTCCTACCCGCCGGGGCTCAATACCGTCGGCAACCCGGCGCGCTACGGTTCGGTGCTGGGCATCGGCTCGAGCGGCAACAACAACGGTCTGTACGCCAACCATTCCAACTGGGGTCCGACCGACAATCCCAACGACGGCACCGATCCGACCCTGCCCGATCCAATGGGCTATCCCGACCTCAAGCCCAACGTCGTGGCTCCGGGCGTCGGGATCTGTTCCTCCGTTTCCAGCGGTGACAGCTCCTATTCCTGCAGCTATTCAGGCACCTCGATGTCATCGCCGTCGGCCACCGGCGTGATCGCGCTGATGATCAGCGCCGCGCCCAGCCTCAAGGGCGACTTCGCGACTCTGGGCACGATCCTGATGGAAACGGCCAACCCGATTCCCTACGACACCGGCACCGGCAATGAAGGCCCGGGCCTGGTGCCCAACTACGCCACCGGCTGGGGCGAGATCGATGCCTTTGCCGCCGTTCAGGCTGCCATCGCCGCTTCCGGCCCGCAGGGCACCCTGACCGGCACCGTGACCGACCAGGGCTCCGGCCTGCCGATCAGCGGCGCCGAAGTCACGATCACCAATCCGACACCGCCGCCGGCCGACTGGACGACGACCACCGACGCCAGCGGTCAGTACACCATGGATGTGCCGACTGGTACCTACGACGTCGATATCGCCGCCTACGGCTATCAGGCCACCACGCTCACCGGCGTGGTCATTGACGACGGCCAGACCACCATCGCCGATGCAGCTCTGACCGCCGCGACCGACTACCAGGTCTCCGGCGCGGTCACCGACAGCGACACCGGCTGGCCGCTGCACGCCCAGATCGACATCGCCGGCTACCCGAACAGCCCGCTCTTCACCGATCCGAGTGACGGCAGCTATTCGGTCACCCTGCCCGAGGGCATGACTTTTGAATTCACCGTCACTGCGCTGTCGGGCGGCTACGATTCCGCAGTCCGCAGCGTCGGGCCGCTGACCGCGCCTGCCACCGAGGACTTCGCCCTCGATGCCGACCTGATCGCCTGCGAGGCGCCGGGCTACGACGACGCGCCCGGCATCCTGCTCAACCAAAGCTTTGACACCACCTCGTTGCCGACCGGCTGGAGCGTGGTCGACAACGCCGGCGGCGGCCAGGTCTGGGTCTTCGACGACCCGGGCAACCGCGGCAACCTGACCGGCGGCAGCGGCGGCTTTGCCATCGTCGACTCCGACGACTACGGCTCGGGCAGCGGACAGAACACCGAGCTTGTCTCGCCGTCCTTCGACCTGAGCGGCGAGGCCAACGCCGAGCTTGAATTCAAATACGACTTCCGCGTTTGGAGTTCCCCCTCGGCTTCCGTGGACGTCAGCACCGACGGCGGCACCACCTGGACGACCGAGTGGAGCCTCAGCTCCCAAGACCGCGGCCCGGCAACCGCCACGGTCAGCCTGCTCGACTATGTCGGCAACGCCAGCGTACAAGTGCGCTTCGTCTACGTTGGCAGCTATGACTGGTGGTGGCAGGTAGATGACGTTTCCGTCACTGCATTCAGCCCGTGCTCGGCTGACGCCGGCGAGATCCTGACCGGCGTGGTTAGCGACACGAACAGCGGCAGCGGCCTCAATGGCGCTACCGTGGCGGTTGACAGCACCAGCATTTCGACCACCACGGCCACCAGCCCCGACCCCGCCTTCGGCGACGGCACCTATCACCTGTTCGTCCCGGCCGGCTCGCAGACCGTGCGCGCCAGCGAGACCGGCTACAGTGACGCCACCCTGGCCGACACATTTACCGACCCGAACGCCCGCCGCGTCGACTTTTCGCTTGACGCCGGCCGCCTGGCGGCCACGCCGGAGTCGCTGTCGAAGACGGTCACCTTCGGCGACAGCGAGGACGGATTCCTGATTCTGGTCAACGAAGGCAGCGCCCCGGCAACGGTCAACCTGTCGGTCGGCGCGGTCTACGAGCGCCAGGACTTCGAGACGAGCTTCCCGCCGGCCGGCTGGACGGTCGACAATCTCGGTGGCGACTGCGACTGGGTCCGCAACGACGATGTCGGACGTGACAACCACGCCGGCGGCGACGGCTTCGCGGCGATCGCCGACAGCGACGACTGCGGCTCGGGCGCGACCATGGATACCGCGCTGGTTTCGCCGGCCTTCCCGGCCAGTGCCGCCAGCACGGTCGACTTCGTGCTCGCCTACAACAATCTGAGTTCGAGCAACGAGCGCTTCGACGTCGAGGTGTCCGACGACGGTGGTACCACCTGGACCGTCGTTCAGAGCTACAACGCCGACGTTGATCCCTACGGCCCGGGCGCGCCCCAGAGCATTAGCCTGGGCGCCTATGACGGCAGCACCATCCAGGTTCGCTTCCGCTACGTGGCCAACGGCTGGTACTGGTTTGTCCTGGTCGACCAGGTCGAGTTGACCGGCACGCCGGACTGGCTGTCGATCACGCCGGATAACGGCACCTTCGATGAAGGCCCGATCACGATCGACTTCACCGCGCTCAACATCACCCCGACCTTCGACGCCGGCGCGCCCTCGATCACCGAGCCGGGCACCTACAACGCCGAAATCCTGGTCGAAAACGACACGCCCTACGGCGACATCGTTGTACCGGTGGAGATGAACGTTACGCCGGCCGCCGATCAGGCGCAGATCGAAGGTACGATCACCAGCCTGGGCTACTGCGACAGCGAGCCGCAGCCGCTGGCCGGTGCCGACGTGGAGATTGTCGGGCAGAACAGCACCTTCAATCTGACAGCCGACGCCAACGGCCACTACGAAGAGTGGCTCGATGTGGCCGAATCGCCGGTGGTGATCAACGTCACCGCGGCCGGTCACATCAGCCAGACGATCTCGGGTGTGGCGCTTTCGGGTGGCGGCAGCACCACGCAGGATGTCGACCTGCGCCTGGAGGCGGCCTGCCCGGATGTGGCGCCTGACAGCCTGACAGCCACGCACCTGCCCGGTGAGAGCAGCACGCAGACGATCACCCTGTCGAACACCGGCACGGTCGATCTGAACTGGACCACCGACGAGGCCGAGCCCAACGTGGTCAACGGCGGCGAGCCCGGCAACGCCGGCGCCGGTGTCGGTCAGTCAATGGCTGGCAGCGCTTCCGACCTGCGCTCACTCTACGCCGGCGAGCTGCCGACCATCGAAGGCTTTGCCCGCATCAACGCCATCGACTGCGAGACGGCCGATTTCCTGGTCGTCCACGACGACGGCTCGATCGAGAACGGCTACACCGGCAACGCGTCGGTCGTCAGCGAAGTCGCCATCGTCGAGTACTTCGAGCCGGCAACCTATCCGGCCATGATCGGCGAGGTGTGCATCTCCTTCCTCACCACCGGCCCGACAAGGGACCTGGACTTCGAGCTGGTCGTCTTCGCCGACGACGGCCCCGGCGGCGCGCCGGGCACCGAGCTCGGTGCGGTCAGCGCGACGGCCATCGGTATCCCCGGCGGCGGACTGCCCAGCACCGTGCCGTGGTTCACGGTCGACGTGAGCTCGCTCAATATCGAGCTGGCCAGCGGCGGCCTGTACTTCGGCGCCCGCTATGTGCCGGTCGACCCGGGTGTTTTCATCTCCTCTGACGAAAGCACGGGCACGACCAAGCAGTTGGGCTGGTTCCAGACCGACGGCGGTGCCTGGGATCAGCTTGGCCAGGGTGGCACCTTTGACGACTATCGGGCGATGTTCATCCGGCCGCAGTTGATGCCGGCTACCGGCTGCGTCAACCCGGTCGACGTGCCCTGGCTGAGCGTCAGCCCGGCCTCGGGCATGACCGCCCCGGGCAACAGCTCGGACATCGACGTCACCGTCGATACCACCGGCTTGCTCCCGGACACCTACGAGGCGGAAGTGTGCGTGCTCACGGACGACTCGCGCACGCCCATCATCGGGGTGCCGGTCACGCTGACCGTCGACGCCCCGGCGAGCTTCGGTACGCTCACCGGCAACGTGGAGAGCCTGGGCTACTGCTCGAACGACCCGCAGCCGGCCGCAGGCGCCACCGTGGAAGTCGTTGGGCAGAACAGCACGTTCACGGCCACCACCGACGCCAACGGCGACTACACGCTGGTGTTTGACAGCGCCGAATCGCCGGTTGATGTCACGGCCAGCTTTGCCGGTCACTTCGACGGCGTTCAGACCGGGCTGGTCATCAGCGCTGGCGATACCACCAGTGCCAACTTCTCGCTCGAGCTCGATGCCGCCTGCGCCACGGCGACACCCTCGCCGATGAGCGAGACGCTCGAACCGGGCCAGATGGCCACTCAGACTCTGACCATCGCCAACGACGGCGCCGGTGAGCTGAACTGGACACTTGACGAGGCCGAGCCGCTGACATTCGTTGGCGGAATCGAAGGCAACGCCGGTCCGGGTGTGGCCATGGGCAATGCCGACAGCGCCCGCGACATGCGCTCACTCTACGAAGGTTCGCTGCCGAGCATCGAAGGTTTCGTCGGCATCACCGCGATCGACTGCGAGAACGCGCCGGGCCTGGTCATTCACGATGACGGCTCGATCGACAACGGCTACTCCGGCAACGCCTCGGTCGTCAGCGAAGTGGCCATCGTCGAGTACTTCGAGCCGGCCGCCTATCCGGCCAGCCTGGGCGAGGTGTGCATTTCCTTTGTCACCCTCAATACCAGCGACGTCGATCTGACCTTCGAAATGGTGGTCTTCGCCGACGACGGCCCCGGCGGCGCGCCGGGCACCGAGCTGGGTGCGGTCACGGCCACGGCCACCGGCATCCCCGGCGGCGGCATGCCCGCCACCGTGCCGTGGTTCACGGCCGACCTGAGCGGCCTCAACCTGGCCATCCAGGCCGGCGGGGTCTATATCGGTGCGCGCTACGCGCCGACCGACCCGGGCATCTTCATCTCGGCCGACGAGAGCACCGGCACGGCTCAGCAGACCGGCTACTTCCAGACCGACGGTGGTACCTGGGAAGAGCTCCAGCCAGCTGGGTTCCCGGACTACCGGGCCATGTTCATCCGCCCGCAGATGCTCGCGGCCGGCTGCGCTGCTCCCACCGACGTGCCCTGGCTGAGCGTGACGCCAACCTCGGGCACGACCGCGGGCGGCAGCAGCTCGGATGTCGACGTCACCGCCGACGCCACTGGCCTGACCAACGGCACCTACCAGGCCGTGCTGTGCCTGAACTCGGACGATCCGCAGCAACCGCTGATCGAGATCCCGTACACGCTTGATGTGTCGCAGGATCTGATCTTCCAGGATCGCTTCGAGCAGTAAGCAGTCGGCTTCAACCGCAACGAGAAAGCCCGGCCACCGGCCGGGCTTTTTTTTGGTTCAGGGTTGGCCAAAGCCGGCGGTTCAGAACCGGATGCCGCCTCCCGGCATGCCGCCGCCGCTCGCGCCGGGGTCGCCCTGGCCGGGCACCATGATCGACGACTGCTGCTCCTGCTGCAGGCGCTTGAGCTCCTCGATGGTCTCCTCGACCGCCCTTTCGGCCGCTTCGGGAAACTGTTCCACGGCTTTTGAGAGTGAGTCGACCTCCAGCTCGAAGGTGATCGGCAGGGCGCCCGCGGGGCTCATCACCTGGGTCTGGCCGACATAGCGCACCGGGCGGGATTCGTCGGGCTCGCCATTGGCGGTCACCGGGGTGAGGCGCTGGATGCTGCCGACCCGCCGGTCGCTGAATTGTTCTTCCAGATAGAGCGAGCTGCCATCCATGGCAAGCTGCTCGCGCATGCTGCTTTCGTTCATGTGGTGCTCCTTGGGGTGAAGGTGTGGGGTCGGGGTTGCACTGGCCCGATAGTGCAAGGTTTGGGGCGCGCCGGCGCCGATTCAAAGCACCGTGGTTTGCGATCATGGCCCCGAGGCTCTAATGTAGGGACTGATGGTCACCAACTCACCACTCTTGACCAGTGCGCGAACCCCTGGACGCTGGCTTGCCGTGCTCGGGACTTTGCTGCTGACACTCGCCTCCGCAGCCCAGCCGCCGGCCGCCCAGGATGCCGACGGGACCGCGCCGCTGGTGCACGTGCTCAGCGTCGAGGGCGCGATCGGCCCGGCCACCCGCGACTATGTCGTGCGCGGCATCGCCGAGGCCGAATCCGCCGGCGCGGGCCTGGTGGTCCTGCGCCTGGACACGCCCGGCGGGCTCGATGCTTCCATGCGCGACATGATCAAGAAGATTCTCAACGCCGAAGTGCCGGTCGCCTCCTGGGTGGGCCCACCCGGTGCGCGCGCGGCCAGCGCCGGCACCTACATCATGTACGCCAGCCACATTGCGGCGATGGCCGGCTCGACCAACCTGGGCGCGGCCACGCCGGTGCAGATTGGCGGTGGCGGCGGCGGAGACGATCGGCAGGACGACGAGCGCCCGAACGGGGCGGCCGAGGGACTGCGCGATCTCTTCTCCGGCGAGGACTCGGGCAGCGCGGGCTCGGCCGCCAACGAGCCCGACGGCGACGGGCAGAGTGCCAGCGACAAGGCCGACAGCAAGGCCCCAGACGATCGGGCTGCCCCGGCCGGGGATGCCGCCACACGAAAGGCGGTCGAGGACGCCGTTGCCTATATCCGCGGCCTGGCCAACCGCCACGGCCGCAACGCCGACTGGGCCGAACGCGCGGTGCGCGAGTCGGTCAGCCTGGCCGCGAGCAGGGCGCTGGAGATGAACGTGATCGACCTGATGGCCGATTCCATCCCGCAGCTGCTCGAGCAGGTCGACGGCCGCGAGGTCGAGCTGGCCGGCGGCGCCGTGACGCTCGACCTTGCCGATGCCGAGCTCGTGGAGCGCCAGCCGGACTGGCGCAACCGCTTCTTGAGCGTCATCACCAACCCGACACTGGCCTATATCCTGCTGATGGTCGGTATCTACGGCCTGCTGCTGGAAGGCTACAACCCCGGCGCACTGGTGCCGGGCGTGATCGGCGGCATCTGCCTGCTGCTGGCGCTCTACGCCTTCCAGATCCTGCCGGTCAACTACGTCGGCCTGGCCCTGATGCTGCTGGGTTTTGCCCTGATCACGGTCGAGCTGTTCGTGCCCTCGATCGGCATTCTGGGCATCGGCGGCGTGGTCGCCGTGGTTTTCGGCTCGGTCATTCTATTCGACAGCGAGGTGCCCGGCATGGGAGTCAACACCGGCCTGATCGCCGCCATGGGCCTGGCCTCCGCGGCGGTCTTCGCCATCATCGTCTATCTGGCCGTCAAATCCTTTCGTCGGCCGCGGGTCATCGGCCGCGAAACCCTGGCCGGCCGATCCGCCGAGGCGATCAGCGACTTCAGCGACGGCCGCGGCCGTGTCCACCTCGAAGGCGAAGACTGGAGCGCGGCGTCCGACCACCCGATCGCGCGCGGGCAGACTGTAGAGGTCGTCAAAGTCGACGGCCTGGTGCTTGAGGTTCGTCCTCTCGAACCGCCGTCTGCGAGTCATCCCCCTCAAGGAGCAACGACATGAATCTCGACTACCTCACCTTTGTGGGCACCGGACTGGTTCTGCTGGTCCTGCTGGTGGCCAATACCATCAAGATCCTGCGCGAGTACGAGCGCGGCGTCATCTTCACGCTCGGGCGTTTCCAGGTGGTCAAGGGCCCCGGGTTGATCATCGTCATTCCCGTTATTCAGCAAATGGTGCGGGTGGATCTGCGCACCATCGTTCTGGATGTGCCCACCCAGGACGTGATTTCCTTCGACAACGTGTCGGTCAAGGTCAACGCCGTGATCTACTACCGCGTCATCGATCCGGAAAAGGCGATCATCAATGTCGAGCGCTACATGGACGCCACCAGTCAGCTTGCCCAGACCACCCTGCGCTCGGTGCTGGGCAAGCACGAGCTCGATGAGATGCTGGCCGAGCGCGACAAGCTCAATGCCGATATCCAGACCATACTTGACCGCCAGACCGACGGCTGGGGCATCAAGGTATCAAACGTCGAGATCAAGCACGTCGATCTCGACGAGTCGATGATTCGCGCCATTGCCCGGCAGGCCGAGGCCGAGCGCCAGCGGCGCGCCAAGGTCATTCACGCCCGGGGTGAGCAACAGGCCTCCGAAATGCTGGTCGAGGCGGCCGTAAAGCTGGCCGAATCACCCGGGGCCATGCAGTTGCGCTACATGCAGACCCTGACGGAAATCGGGGCCGAACAGAACACCACCGTTGTCTTTCCGCTGCCCATGGACTTTCTTGCGCAGTTCATGGAACATCGCCCAGGCGCAAAAGAATCAAAAACACCAGGGTCTGACAAGGAGAGCTCGTGAACAATTCCCGCAAGATCACAATCGCGGCCATCGGCCTGCTGGCCTGTCTTCAGGCATCGGCAGGGCAGGACTGGTTCGGGGCCGCCCCGGAGCAGGCCGCCGAGCCGGTCGATGTCGCTGCCCTCATGGCCGATCCGGAGTCGCGGCGCGATCAGCGCCTGACGGTTTCCGGGCGCATGACCGACGTGTGTACCAAACGCGGCTGCTGGGCGGTGTTCGAAGACGACGGTGCGATGCTGCGAATCGTGGTGCGCGATCATGGCTTCGCCATTCCCTCCGACCTGCGCGGCCCGGCGATTGCCCACGGCGTGCTGGAACACCACGAGATGTCTCCTGAAGCAATCGAGCACCTTGTCGAGGACGACGGCGCCGACCCGGCCCTGCGCGACGAGCCCGTTACCTGGCGGCTGGTGGCCGACGGCGTGCGGGTCATGCCCTGAGCGGCGCCGGCTCCGCCCGCGCTCAGTCATCCCACTGTGGTGACAGGCCTTCGGGTTTGCAGATTCGCCGCTTCTTGTCGAGATCGGCGATGCGTTTCTGGTCTTCTTCGCTGAGCTGGAAGTCGAAGATGTCGATGTTGGTCGCCGCGTGGTGCGGGTTGGACGTGGCCGGAATGGCCGCCACCCGATCCTGTTCCACCAGCCAGCGCAGCGCGACCTGGGCGGCGCTCTTGCCGTACTGTTCGCCGATGCTCCACAGCACCGGGTCGTTGACCGTGCGCGCCTTGGCCAGCGGCATGTAGGCTGTCAGCACGAGGTTGTGGCGCGCCAGCACGCGTCTCAGCTTCTCCTGGCCCAGATAGACGTGATATTCCACCTGGTTGGTCGCAAGCTGCCCTTCTCCGCAGAAGGCCACGGCCTGCTCGGTCTGGTCGATATTGAAGTTGCTCAGACCGATGTGGCGGGTCAGCCCGTCGCGGCGCGCGCGCATCAGCGCCTCCAGCGTCGGGTTCATGCCGCTGCCGCCAAAGACCGGCCAGTGCAGCAGCAGCAGGTCGACGTAGTCGGTCTGCAGCCGCTTGAGGCTGCCCTGGACCGAGCGCATGAACGCTGCGGGATCGTACTGATCGACCCACACCTTGGTGGTGATGAAGATGTCTTCGCGACGCACGCCAACGCGCTTGATCGCGCGCCCCACAGCCGCTTCGTTGCGGTAGATCTGGGCGGTGTCGACGTGGCGGTAGCCCAGCTCGAGCGCGTGCGGCACGATTTCTTCCACCGTGGCTTCGTCCAGCTCGAAGGTGCCCAGGCCCAGGGCCGGCATGTTGACGCCATTGGCCGCAATCGTCGGCACATCGCTCATTGTTGATCCCCCTCTTTGAGATATTGATCTTTCAGGCGCACATAATGCGCCGCCGAATAGCGCAGCATTTCGAGCTCGTCGCGGCTCAGTTTCCGCACCGGCTCGGCTGGCCGGCCACGATACAGCCAGCCAGAATCCAGCCGCTTGCCGGGGCTGACCAGGCTGCCGGCGGCCAGCATCACGTCGTCGGCAATTTCCGCGCCATCGAGCACCAGCGCGCCCATGCCGATCAGGCAGCGATCGCCCACCGTGCAGGCGTGCAGGATGGCTCCGTGGCCGACGGTAACGTCCTCCCCCACAACCAGCGGCAGGCCGCCGGGCGTGTAGGGCCCGTCGTGGGTGACGTGACAGACGCTGCCATCCTGGATGTTGCTGCGCGCCCCCACCCGGATGGTGTTGACGTCACCGCGCAGGACCGCAGCCGGCCAGATCGACACATCGTCGCCGAGCGTGACCTGGCCAATGACGCTGGCTGCGGGGTCGACCCAGACCCGTGCGCCAACAGCCGGGCGCAGGCCCTGCCAGGCCCTGATGCAAGAACTCACGATCCGACTCCCTCGAAATTTATGCACATTGTCAGCGGGCCATACAGGAAACAGGGGTTTAGCCCCTTATCGCTAGCAGATAATTCCAATTTGTTCCGTAAAGCATTGTTTTATCGACGCTTCTTGATTTGTCGAGAAAGTGGCCAATGTGGTGTCACCACGCGCCTCGCGGGGCCCGGACCCGTGTTTCCCGGACTTGTTCACACAGTTTTCCACAGGCTCTGTGGATAACCTCGAGATCACAAGCCCCCTGCGCCTCGTTACAATACCTGCTGATACTGCAGTTTGGCAAAACATGCGCGCTCACATCGAGGAATTGATCAGCCAGGCTCTGGGCTATCTCAAACGCGAGGGCCGGCTGCCCGCGGATATCGACACAGATTTCGAAGTCGAACATACCCGCGATCGCAGCCACGGCGAATACGCGTCCAATATCGCCATGGTACTGGCCGGCCGGGCCTCGATGCCACCGCGAGAGCTGGCCGAGATGCTCAAGCAGCGTCTGCCAGCGTCCAAGCGCGTCGAGCGTGTCGAGGTGGCCGGACCCGGCTTCCTCAACTTCTTTGCCAGCACGCATCATCTCAAAGTGGTGCTTCGTGACATCCTGTCCGAGCGCGACCGCTACGGTTACGCGCCCGAAGGAAGCCGTGAGGACGTGCTCATCGAGTTCGTCAGCGCCAATCCCACCGGGCCGCTGCATGTCGGTCACGGTCGCGGCGCGGCCTACGGCGCCAGTCTGGCGGCCATTCTCCAGGCGGCCGGGCATCGCGTCCATCGCGAGTACTACGTCAACGACCACGGCCGCCAGATGGATATTCTGGCGGTTTCGGTGTGGCTGCGCTACCTCGAGCTCAGCGGCGAAAAGGTCGACTTTCCGACCAACGGTTATCGCGGCGACTATGTCTACGACATCGCGCGTGAGCTGCGCAAGCGCCACGGTGACGACCTGCGCCATCCGGGCATGATAGTCGGCGAGGGCCTGCCCGGCGACGGGCCCGAAGGCGATGCCGAAAAACACGTCGATGCCCTCATCGCCCGCGCCCGCGATCTGCTCGGACCAAACGGCTACCAGGCCTGCTTCAACGCTGCCCTGGAGACGATGGTCGAAGACATTCGCGAGGACCTTTCGGCTTTCGGCGTCGAGTTCGAGCGCTGGTTTTCCGAGCGCGAGCTCGAATCCAGCGGCGCGCTGGCACGCGCGCTCGAAAAGCTCGACCAGCAGGGCTGGATATACGAGAAGGATGGCGCAAAATGGTTTCGGGCCACCGAGCTGGGCGATGACAAGGATCGCGTGCTCGTGCGCGAGAACGGCCGCACCACTTACTTTGCCTCCGACGTCGCCTACCTGCTCGACAAGCTGGACCGCTGCAGCGGCACCTCGCTGTACGTTTTCGGGGCCGACCACCACGGCTACGTGCCGCGGCTCAAGGCCGCCGCAAGCGGCCTGGGCGAGGAGCCCGGCCGCCTGGAGTTCCAGCTTGTGCAGTTCGCGGTGCTCTACCGCGGCGGCAGCAAGGTACAGATGTCGACGCGCTCGGGCAGTTTCGTGACCCTGCGCGAACTGCGCGAAGAGGTCGGCAACGACGCCGCACGCTATTTCTACGTGATGCGCTCGCACGAGCAGCACCTCGACTTCGACCTCGACCTGGCCAAGTCCCGGGCCAACGAGAACCCCGTCTACTACATCCAGTACGCGCATGCCCGCATCATGAGCGTCTTCCGCGAGCTCGACAGCCGCGGGTTGCGTCACAACCAGGCCATCGGCGAGGTGGCGGTGGAACGCCTCGAGACCGACCACGAGCAGGCGCTGCTGCGCATGATCGGTCGTTTCCCCGAGCTGATCGAGTCGGCCGCGCGCCAGCGCGCGGCCCACGTGGTGGCCCATTACCTGCACGAGCTGGCCGCCGCCTTCCATTCCTGGTACAACGCCACACCCTTCCTGGTCGACGACGAAGACCTGCGCAACGCGCGCCTGAATCTGGTTGCGGCAATCGGCCAGGTGTTGCGCAACGGTCTGAAACTGATCGGCGTGAGCGCGCCGGAGAAGATGTAGTGTCGCGGCGACAGGCAAAACGCGGTGGATCGCCTGGCAGCGGCGGCCTGCTCAGTTTTGGCGCCGGCCTGATCTGCGGCCTGGTGCTGGCCACCCTGGCCTGGCTGGGCGGTTACCTGCCCGGCCGCGGTGATGCCGAAACAGCGCAGCAGCCCTCGGGCCGCGACGAGCCGCCGATTGCCGAAGAGGTCGCCGGTGAGCGCAGCCGTCAGTACGATTTCTTCACCGTGCTGCCCGAGCGCGAAGTGGTGGTGCCCAAAGAAGAGATTGCCGAGCGCGCCCGCGATCGCAGCAGCGAGGCGGCCAGCCGGGGGCCCTACGTGCTCCAGGTGGGCTCCTTCAGGTCGGCCAGCGACGCAGACAGCCTGCGTGCCCGTGTCACCCTGCTGGGGCTCGACGCCCGGGTGCAGTCGGTGACGGTCGACGATGCCACCTGGCACCGCGTTCGGGTCGGTCCGTTCGAAAGCGCGCGCGAAGCCGATGGCGCCAGGCGCCGACTGCTCGACAACGGCTTCGAAGCAATGGTGCTCAGCGGCGGATGAAGCGCGCGCCGCATGCGGCACTGGTGCTGCCCGGCGGCGGGGCGCGGGGCGCCTACCAGGTCGGTGTGCTCAAGGCGGTTGCCGAACTGCTGGGCGGTGACAAGACCCCCTTCAGGGTCATTTCCGGCACGTCAGCCGGCGCTATCAACGCCGCCGTGATCGCCTCCCACGCTGGTGATTTTGCCTACGGGGTCGCCCGTCTCGAGCATTTCTGGGGCAACTTCCGCTGCCATCACATCTACCGCACCGACTGGCCGCATATCCTGGGTCGGGGACTGCACTGGCTGGCCTCGATGACGCTTGGCGGCTTGGGCGTGGCCAACCCCAGATCCCTGCTCGACAACCAGCCGCTGGGGCGGCTGCTCGAGCGCGAGCTCGACGTCGAGGGCATCGAAAGCTCCGTCGCCGACGGCCTGCTCGAGGCGCTGCTGATCACCGCCTCCGGATACACTTCGGGCCGGGCCGTGACCTTCTTTCAGGCTGGCGAACACATCGAGGGCTGGCAGGCAGGCAAGCGTATCGGGCGCCGGGCGAGAATCCGCGCGCAGCACCTGCTGGCCAGCGCGGCTCTGCCGCTGCTGTTTCCCGCGACCCGGATCGGCCACGAATATTTCGGCGACGGCGGCATGCGCCACATCACGCCCTTGAGCCCGCCGATCCGAATGGGCGCCGATCGCATGCTCGTCATCGGTACCCGCGACGTCCGCCCCGATCCCGAGCCGACCGAACACGTGGACTATCCCACGCTCGGCGAGATCGGCGGCTATCTGCTCGACGTGATCTTCATGGACTACCTGACCAACGACCTGGCCCGGCTCGAGCGCATCAACCGCACCCTGCAGCAGGTGCCGCAGGAGCGGCGCGACAAGACCGGCCTGCGCCATATCGAGACCCTGCTGATCCAGCCTTCGAGAGACGTGCGCGCGATCGCCATGCGGCACCGCCACCGGGTGCCGGCCAGCGTTCGTACCCTGCTGCGGGGCGTTGGCGCCTGGGGCGAAGGGCGGCTGCCGAGCTACCTCCTGTTCGAAGCCGAATTCTGCCGCGAGCTCATCGAGCTTGGCTACCGCGACGGCCTGGCCGAAGAGGAGCGGATTCGGGACCTGCTGAACAACGGCTGATCCGGCCAGGATCAGCGATTGCCGTCAAAACCCAGGATCTGGCCGCTGAGCATGACGTAGAGTTCCCCGGCTTCGTCTTCGCCAAAGCCGAATACGTTGCCCCCGGCGAGCCCGAAATCGTCGACCGAGAATGATCCACCCTGTTCCTGCAAGAACCAGATGCGGCCGCTGCAGTAATCGCTGAACACATAGCGACCCTGCAGGCTCGTCACCGGCCCGCGATAGCGAAATCCCCCGGTGACCGAGCAGTTGGTACCGTCGTTGACGTATTCGTGAACCGGGGCGTGGTGGCCGGCCAGATTGCAGGCCTGGCTGCTCGAGCCGCGCTGGTAGCTGCCCTCGCAGATTTTCCAGCCGAAGTTGTTGCCGCCGGGATCGCCGGCCGGCTCCAGGTCGATTTCCTCCCAGCTGCTCTGGCCGACATCGCCGACCCACAGATCGCCGGTGGCGCGGTCGAAGCTGAAGCGGTAGGGGTTGCGCAGGCCCCAGGCCCAGGTCTCGGCGCAGGCGCCGCTGGCCTGGCCGGCAGAGGCCGGCGACTGGCTGAAGCGGTCGCGGAAGATCACGCCGCCGAAGGGGTTGTCAGCGGGAACCGAGTAGGCCGCCGAGCCGTCGCCGGCGGCGCCGCACAAGTTATTGGTGCCCGGCGGCGTGGTCTGGTCGACATCGATACGCAGCATCTTGCCCAGCAGGGCCTTGGGCGGGGTGGTCGGGTGGCTGCCGCAGCCGGTGACCAGATCGTCGGGATCGAGCGTCTGGGCGCGATTGCACGGATCGTTGCCGCTGCCACCGTCGCCGAAGCCGATCCACAGGTAGCCGTCGGGGCCAAAGTGGATGTCGCCGCCGTTGTGGTTGGTATAGTCCTGCGGCACTTCCAGTATCACACGCTCGCTGGCCGGGTTGGCCACGTTCGGATTGGCGCTGACCTGAAACTCGGAAATGCGGCTGATCAGGCCTGCGCCGTTGTGCCAGGTGTAGTAGACATAAAAGCGACCGTTGCCGGCGTAGCCCGGGTGGAAGGCCAGGCCCAGCAGGCCGCCCTCGCCGCTGGTGCTCACCGATTTGTCGAAGCTGTCGAGGAAGGGATTGGCCAGCTTGTTGCCGCCTGAATCGACAATCCGGATGGCGCCGGCGCGCTCGACGATGAACTTGCGGCCGCTGCCGTCGCCGGCGTGTCTCAGGGCCACCGGCGTGGCGAAGCTGGCGCCGCCGAAGGCCGGTGAGAGCGTGATATCGGCGGGTATCTGGGCAGCGAGCGGGGCGGCGAGAAAAAGCAGGGTCAGCAGCAGGTTGCGGGGCGTTGGCATGGCGGTCTCCGGCTATCCGGGTGTTCGAGGTTTCGCCCCTTCGTCAGGCAAGTATAGCGCCCTGTCTCCCCGGCTGTCATCAAAATGGGCCGGGCAGCGATGCCCGGCCCTGATGCTGCAATCAGCGTGGTGGTGCGTCCTCGAAACGATCCTGGAAGATCATCGGTCCGGCCGGCAGGCAGGCCCTGACTTCGAAGTCGTCGACATACCAGCCCTCGCGACCCACCGCCTGGTCGGTGCCCAGGCGCAGGCGCAGGTAGATTTCCTCGCCGGCGAAGTCCGACAGATCGACGGCATAGCGCTCCCAGAAATCCCGGGGGTCGCCGCACCAGCCCGGCCGACCACCCAGCGGATTGCTGGCGTTGGCGCTGATCGTCCCATCAAACGGGCGCACCAGGATGGCGGATTCCGGCAGCGGGCTGAAACTGGCACCGCCGTCGGTGGAGACCTCGATGAGGCCGCCGTCATAGCAGCCACCGGTCGACTTCGACTCGATCGACTGCCAGCTCTGGAAAGTGGCGAACAGACCGGTTGAGCTCACCGGCAGGGCAACGGCCGGTGAACTGAGGCGCTGATCGCTGATGCTGCCGAGATTCTCGGCAAAGATCGAGTGACTGCCGGCAAAGAACCGGTCGCTCGAGCCTGTCCAGGTTGCGCTTCCGCTCGAGCCGGCCGTGCTCCAGCCGGACGGCAGGGCAGCGCCTTCGAAGCCTTCGCTCAGCAGGGAGACAGCCCGGCTGCCCAGCGGGCAGTCACCGGGCGCGGTCGCGGTGGTGAACGCAATGTTCGGCGACCAATCGCCGGCGCCGCAGGCGTTATCGGGCCGCACCCGCAGCCAGTAGTGCGTGCCGGTATCAAGGCCCGCCGTTACCGTGTGGCTGGTGCCGGCCTCGGTGGCCGAATAAGCCAGGTTGGAAAAGCCGGCGTCTTTGGCAATCTCGAGGACGTAGTCCGCGGCACTGGCCGATCCGTTCCAGGTGATGGTTGGCGTGGCCGAAACCCCGGTCGCGCCATTGGCCGGGCTGGTGATCGCGATGGCGGCCGGAAGCGTCTCGGCCAGGGTCACCTCGATGCCCACGGAGCGATCCAGCCCGCCGCCACTGCCGTTGATATCGAAGGCGAACGAACCGCTGCCGGCCGCAGCCAGATTGCCCAGGGTCAGCTGGCTTGTGCCCGGCGGGGTGATCGGGTTGGGCGAGAAGCTGTCGCTCACGCCGGCCGGCAGTCCCGTGCTCGACAGGCTCACCGCATCGGCGAAACTGCCGACGGCGGTGAGCTCGACGGCCAGGTCGATGTCGGCAAAACCGCACTGGCTGAGGCTGGTGGCCGCCGGCACGAGCTCGAAGCTCTCCGGGTCGGTGCCGTCGATGCCGGCCGGGTTGATGCCGTCGGGGTCGAGCCAGTCGCGCAGGCGGCGGTTGGCGCTGGCGCCGTCCCAGGCGATGGCGAACTTGCCGTAGCAGTCATAGCCCGACGGATTGGAGCACGAGGCGATGCCGCCGGAGAGGAAGCCGATCAAGCGCTGGTTGTCCGGGTTCCAGATGCCCGAGCCCGACGAGCCCGGCTCGGTGGTGCCGTCGTCCCAGAACGGCACTTCCCAGTGGGTGGCCGGCGTACTCGATCCGATACAGCTCGACGTGGTGGCCAGGTTGGACTGGGAAAAACTGATCGCCTTCTCATCGGTATTGGGGTGGTGGATGGCCACCGCGCCGCCGGGCTGGGTATTGCTGCGGTCCCAGCCGGCGTAGTGGACGTTGAACGATTCGGCCGGCAGCTCTTGAAGCTCGACCAGGCTCATGTCGACATCGCTGCGCGAGGCGCGGTAGATGGCGCCGGTCTGGTTGTCGGCCAGCGAGCCCCCGCCCAGATCGCCGCAGCTTGAAGATTCGAAGTTCCAGTAGACGACCACGGTCTGGTCGTTGCCGCTGGTGATGCCGCAGTGATCGGCGGTCAGAAACCAGGGCGTGAGCGAGCCGGGTACGTCGTTGATCAGGGTGCCGGTGCAGGCCCACATGCCGTTGCGCTGGTAGACGGCGACGCTGCGGATCTCGTCGCGCCAGGGATCGCCCTCGGGGCAGATCACGTCGTTGTTGCAGTCTCCCTGGCGGATCATGTAGGGTCCGCCGCCGTGGCCGAAGAAGTCGCGGTAGCCGCCGGCGACCTGCGCGAGCTCGAGTTCGGGCTCGCTCGCGCCGGCCGGCAGGTAGAGCTCGATGACGGCCGAATCGCCGGGCACCACCGGGGTCCAGAACTCGCCGTTGGCTGCGCTGGCCTCGTGGTCCCAGCCGCCCTGAAAGAAGGTCTGTTCGGCGTCGTAAATGTGCAGGCGGGCACCGGGCGGCAGACGCAGGCGTGAAAAGCCGACGTTGATGTCGGTCGCGCCGGGCACTTCAACGCGCAGCCGCCAGATCCGGTCGCCGCCGGCCAGCGTGTCCCAGCGGCCGTGGCTGGTCAATTCCGCGTGGCTGGCGAAGGCTTCGGCAAACTGCAGCGGCTCGCCCATCCTGGCCGGATCGGCATCGCGCTCGCGCAGCTGCTGCGGATCAATGGCCGCGAAGGTTTCGACCGGCAGCTCACCGGCCTGGACTGAGGGCTCGGCCTGCCAGCTCGCCGGCGGTTGACGATCGCCGATCGCGAAGACCGGGGCGGCAAGGCAGGCCATGAGAATGGCCAGGACGGTTCGCAGCATTTCAGACTCCCTGAGCGTGTGTGCCCCGATCGGGTCCCCGACCCGGCCCGAGGGATTATTGAGTTTTTCGGGACTCCCCTGTCCCGAGCGCAAGATTAGTGCATGCCAATAGCCACATCAAGCAGTAATTGTTCGGCTGGGGTAGCCGATCGGCGCGCACGAAATCGAGCTGCCCGGCGGATTGAACCGGCGTTACTTGTGCCTGAACAGGGCTGAGATATCGCGGCCGGTCTCGCCCCTGTCAATGAGCTTCTGGTAGTCGACCATTGCCTGCCGAAGCACGGCAGAGCTGAAGCCCGCTTCGCGGCACAGCTCGCTGCCGATCCTGAGGTCCTTGAGCATGAGCTTCGGGTCGAAGCCCGTGTCGAAGGAGTCGGCCAGCATGCTGCGGCCGCGCTTGTCTAGAAACCAGTTGCCGGCCGCGCCGCCGCCGAGCAGTTCGAGCATCGGTTCACTCGGCAGATCCAGGCGCCGCATCAGGGCCAGTGACTCGCAGACTGCCTCGGCGATGCCGGCGACCATCAACTGGTTGACCGCCTTGGCTGACTGGCCCGCGCCGGAGCCGCCCAGATGATGCATGACGCGAGCGTAGCTGTCGATAATCGGGCTGACTTTTGCAACGGCAGCTTCATCGCCGCCGGCCATGATGGCCAGGTGCCGGTTCACGGCGCCTTCCACGCCGCCGGTCACCGGCGCGTCGATGAAGGCCACGTTCAGCTCGCCCAGGTTCCTTGCCAGTTCGCGGGCCGTGGCGGGCGCCACGGTAGAATGATCGATCAGTACCTGCCCGGCGCGCAGCGAATCGCGCATGGCGGCCACGACCTCGCGCAGGTCCTCGTCGGCAGACACACACAGGCAGATGACGTCCACTCCGGCCGCCAGCGCCGCCGGCGACTCCGCCGCTGTCACGCCTTCGTGCTCCCTCGCAAAGGCCCGCGCCTTGTCGCCCGAGCGGTTCCATACGGCCGTCAGGTGGCCGTGGTCGCGGAGATGTCCGGCCATGGGCCAGCCCATGGCGCCGAGTCCGATCCAGCCGGTTCTCATATCTTCGTGTTCCTTTTCGGTTGTTCTGTTCGGGCGTAGAGGGTTCGAGTGCCTTCAAGCGACGTGGGGTGGAAGGCCAGAAGCCGTCCGTGCCGGATGCGACCGCAACCTGCGCGGGTTTTGCGCCGGTCAATCAGCACAATCGCCCCTGCCCATGATTCGTTGACCTGAAACCTGAAACCGGCGCATCAGGTTTCCAGGTAAGTGTAGGCTGACAGGCCTTCGGCCAGCAGGCGCTGCAGCGCCTCGGCCTCGTCGCACGCCAGGCCGGCAACAGCGACGCGTTCGCGGCAGGCAACCATCAGCTCGCCTGGATCGTAGCCGACCAGCTCCAGCAGCCGCTCGGCGCTGTCGCCGGCGCGCGCGCTGGCCAGCCGGAAGCCGTCGCCGTCGAGGTGCACGTCGATGCTGTCGGTGTCGCCGAACAGGTTGTGAATGTCGCCCAGGGTTTCCTGATAGGCGCCGGCCAGGAAGATGCCCAGCAAATAGGCTTCATCCGGACCGATGCGGTGCACCGGCAGGGTTGGCTCGAGCAGTCCGCGCTCGACGTAGTGGTCGATGCGGCCGTCGGAATCGCAGGTCAGATCCTCGAGCACGGCGCGCTCGGTCGGTTCTTCGTCAAGCCGGCTTAAGGGCATGATCGGAAAGACCTGGTCGATGGCCCAGATGTCGGGCAGGGACTGGAAGATCGACAGGTTGATGAAGTACTTGGCCGAGAGCCGGTAGCGAATGCGCTCGCCCAGCTCTCGGTGGCGACGGTGCTCGGGGTCGAGCCGTTCGGCGACGCGCTCGAGAATGGCGTTGTAGAGCGGTTCCAGCCGGGCGCGGTCGGAAAGCGGCAGGTCGCCGTAGAGGAACAGGTTGCGACCCTCGTCGAGCAGGTGCTCGGCCTCGAGGAAGCTCTCTTCGGGTTCGAGTTCGTCCGAGCGGGCCAGCACCTCGGCCAGGCCGCGGATGACCGGCGGATCGTCGTCTGCGCCGTTGCCGGCCGCGCGCGGCAGGGTTTCGGTTGCGGTGACGTTGGTGACCAGCACGGCGTGGTGCGCGGTCAGCGCACGGCCGGACTCCGAGACCAGATCGGGCATGGCCAGCGCGTGGGCGCGGCACAGCTCGGCAATGCCGCCAACGATGGCCTGGGCGTACTGTCCCACCGTGTAGTTCATCGAGCAGAAGCTGCGCGTGCCGCCGCCTTCGTAGTCCACCCCCAGGCCACCGCCGATGTCGAGGCGACGGATATCGACGCCGGCGCCTGCCAGCTCGACGAAGTAGCGCCCGGCCTCGCGCACGCCGCGCTGGATGTCGCGCAGGTTGGAAATCTGAGAGCCCATGTGGAAATGCAGCAGGCCGAGCCAGTCCAGGCAGCCGGCGTCGCGCATGGCCTCGGCCAGGGCCAGCACCTGGCTGGCCGCCAGGCCGAACTTGGCGCGCTCGCCGCCGGTGTTCTGCCAGTTGCCGCTGCCCAGCGACGACAGGCGCAGGCGCACGCCGACTTCCGGGGTCACGCCCATGCGTTCGGCCTCGCGGCGAATCAGCGGCCACTCGCCAGGCTTTTCGATCACGATCACCGGCTTGAGGCCCAGTCTGGCGCCGCTCAGCGCCAGGCGGATGTAGGCAGCGTCCTTGTAGCCGTTGCAGATGATCAGGCGCCCGGGCCGGCTGACGGCCAGCGCGGTGATCAGCTCGGGCTTGCTGCCGACCTCCAGACCCAGGCCGTCGACCCCGGCGAGCGTGCGCACCACGCTGGCCTGCTGGTTGACCTTGATCGGATAGACCGGGTGGTAGCCGCCGCCGTAGCCGTGTTCGTCGATGGCGTTCTCGAACGCTTCCCGAAGCTGCCGGGCGCGGGCGCGCAGGATATCGGGAAAGCGCAGCAGCATGGGCAGGCGCAGCCCGTCGGCGCGCGCGCGCTCGACGATATCCATCACCGCCAGCCGTCGCTCGCGATCGGGAAGGGCGAGCAGCCGGCCGCGGTCATCCAGGTCGAAGTAGCCTTCCGACCAGCGTTCGACGGCGTAGCGGCGGCGGGCACGGGCAATGGTGTCGTCGGTCATGGTGGTGATTGTAATGGACGATCCTGATTGCGGAGGTGCGTGAATGAAACCACGGATTTCGCAGATCTACGCAAACTGAAAGAGCAATACGGGAAAATCAAAACCTTGTAACCACGGAAGAACACGGAATACACGGAAATGAATAAAAACTGTCAACAAAGCGTCTGCGGCGCCTCTGGGAAAGCGACGGATCGGTTTCTGTGCATTCCGTGTCTTCCGTGGTTTTCCGGTTCTGGAAGCCCCGGCAGCGGGTTACCATCGGGGCTGGTCACCAATCTGATCGAAACATGACGCTTCCCACTGACCGCAAGTGGTTTACCGAGCTGTGCTCCGAGGCCGGCAGCGCCGAGTCCTGGGCCATCGAGGCGCATATCGCGCGCGAGGTTACCGATTACCAGACCATCGACGTCTACCGCACCACCCACTGGGGCAATCTGATGGTGATCGACGGCTTTGTCATGCTGACCAGCCGGGACAACTTTCTCTACCACGAGATGATGGCCCACCCGGCGCTGTTCTCGCACCCGGACCCGAAGCGCGTGCTGATCATCGGCGGCGGCGACTGCGGCACCCTGCGCGAGGTGCTGGCGCACAGCAGCGTGGAAGCCTGCACCCAGGTCGAGATCGATGCGCAGGTCACCCGCCTTTCAGAGAAGTTCTTTCCCGAGCTGTGCGAGCGCAATGACGACGCGCGCGCCGGGCTGCTGTTCGACGACGGCCTGGCCTACGTGAAGCAGCTCGCGCCCGGCAGCGTTGATGTGATTATCGTCGACTCGACCGACCCCATCGGCCCGGCCGAGGGCCTGTTCGGGCCGGAGTTCGTCGCCGACTGCTATCGGGCGCTGACCGAAGGCGGCCTTATCGCGCAGCAGAGCGAGTCGCCCCTGCTGCACCAGAAGCTGATCGCCGGCATCCGGTCGAATATGGACAAGGCCGGCTTCGCCACCATCAACACGCTCGGCTTTCCGCAGCCGTGTTATCCCTCGGGCTGGTGGTCGGTCACCCAGGCGCGCAAGGGCGGTGCCATCGAGCCGGTCAGCGCCGAACGCTTTGCCGCCAGCGGCATAGTGACGCGCTACTTCAACCCCGGCGTGCACGTGGGGGCATTGGCGACGCAGCTGCCCTGAGCTGTTCAGGCCAGGGCACCCGCCCGCATAAGGAAGCCAACAAGGCCCCGTCAAAGGCACCACTTGCAGGAGCGACTTCAGTCGCGAAAGCGGGCAGGCTCATTCTTCTTCAATGAAAAAGCCGGGCGGGGCCCGGCTCTTTTCAGTGGCTTGACGGTGCCGCCTCAGTCGTCTTCTTCCGGGGGGCAGTCGCCGATGCGTTCGCCGGAGACGGTGATGGTCATCTGCATGGCGCCCATCGGCGTGTCCATGTTGCCTTCGATGGTGCCGCTGGCGGTGTCGCCGTTGAAGTGCATTTCGGCGTCCATGGTCATCTGCGTGCCGTCGGGCTGGGTGCAGACCATCGAGTAATCCATGCCGTCGCGGCGCAGATCCTTGTGCGTGATCTCGCACTCGTCAACGTCGTCGAGAAAGGCCTCGCCATCGGCGATGTCCTCGGCGGTCACGCATTCTTCGCTGGTCTGATTCTGATCCGGAATCGGGATGTCGCCGGAGAAGCTCATGCTGTTTTCATATTTCCACAGTCCGGGCTCGATGTTCGGCGTCTCGGCGACGACGACGGTGGCCAGGCCAAGCGCCAGGGCGGCGGCAAGCGTGCGTGCAATCATGTATCACTCCTCAGTTTTGGGGAACCGGGTCGGCCCGGTGTTTTTATCGACATGCCTGTAATAACGCAATCGGCCGCGCGGACATGCCAGTCTGCTTGGTGTTCGCGAAGCATTGTACCGCGCGACCCTGAGCGGCGGCTGAATCACCGTTAGTACGTATGCGCTCAGGGGTTTTCTGGCCAGTCGTGCTTGGGATAGCGCCCGCGCATGTCCTTGCGCACCTGCGGGTAGGCGTTGTCCCAGAAGCTAGCCAGATCGGCGGTGACCGCCAGCGGCCGCCCGGCCGGCGAGAGCAGGTGGAGCTGGACCGGCACCTGGCCGCGGGCAACGGTGGGCGTGCGGCGGCAGCCGAACATGGCCTGCAGCCTGACGCGCAGCACCGGCGGGTTTTCCGTGCAATAGTCCAGGCGAACGCGCCGGCCCGTGGGCAGGGAAAAACGGTTGGGGGCCAGCTTGTCGAGCTCGCGTGAGCGCTCGTGACCGAGCCGACTCGACAGCACCGCGACCAGATCGAGCGCGGCGAGATCGCGCCAGCGCGTCATGCCCGCCAGCCAGGGCGCGAGCCAGTCGTCGAGCGTTGCGGTGAGCGTGTCGTCGTCCAGAGCAGGCCAGTCTTCGGGCCACAGCGAACGCAGCAGGGCGGCGCGGGCCTGGAACTGCCGGGCGGCCTCCGTCCAGGGCAGCGAATCCAGGCCCTTGCGTCGGACCGCATCCAGCAGCCCGGCCTGCAGCGCCTCGGGCTCGGGGTGATCGAGTTCGGTGGAATCCAGAACCAGCGCGCCCAGGCGCCGCTCGCGCCGGGCCATGACGGTGCCTCGGCGCTCGTCCCAGTCGGCCGTCTCGCGTTCCCGGATATGGTCTTTCAGCACCGTTTCGAGCTCGTCGCGGCTGACAGCCGCGGCCAGGTAAACCCGCGCCTCGCGGGCCTGGCCGTCAAGATCGCAGGCGACGATGTATTCGCTGCCGGCCAGCGGGTCGGCAGCGTCGAGGAAAGCGCCGCGGCCGTTGGCGAGCAGAAAACGCCCGCGCTGGCCGCCGCGTGCCTGACCGACACGGTCCGGCCAGGCGGTGGCGAGCAGCGCGCCGATTCCGACCCCGGATTCGGCTCGGTCGCGTCGCCCGTCGGCCAGCCGGGCGGCCGCCCTTGCGATCTGCGCCAGAATGCCGCCGGCCCGCGGTCCGGCCTGGCGCAGTCGTGCCAGGCGCAGGGCGATGTCGGTCTCGCTGAAGCCGCCGATATCGCGCTCGCCCAGCAGCGCGGCCAGTTCGGCTGCCGTGCGCGCCAGGCCCAGCCTGCGCCCGGCCAGCACCATATGCGCCAGGCGCGGATGCACGCCCAGGGCGAGCATGGCGCGACCGTCGGCCGTGATGCGTCCGGCCTCGTCCAGGGCGTCAAGCGCCTGCAGCAGCTCAACCGCCTGCCCGCGGGCGGCGGCTGGCGGCGGATCCAGCCAGTCCAGTTCGTCGGGGTCGGCAACGCCCCACTGCGCCAGCTCCAGCATCAGCGGCGCCAGGTCGGCCGAGAGGATCTCCGGTGCCGTCTGCGGCTGCAGGCGCGCCTGTTCGGCTTCGGTCCACATGCGGTAGCAGCAGCCCGGCTCCAGGCGCCCGGCGCGCCCGCGCCGCTGCTCGGCCGAGGCCTTCGACACGCGCTCGGTCACCAGCCGGGTCATGCCACTGTTGGGGTCGAAGCGCGCCCGCCGCTGCCAGCCGGCGTCGACGACCACGCGGATGCCCTCGATGGTCAGGCTCGATTCGGCAATCGCGCTGGCGAGCACGATCTTGCGTCTGCCCGCCGCGGCCGGTCGGATGGCTTCATCCTGCGCGGCCGCTCTGAGCTGGCCGTGCAGCAGATGGAGTCCTGCATCGTCGGGCAAGCGGCCGTCAAGGCGCTCTGCGACGCGGCGCATCTCGCGCATGCCCGGCAGGAAGACCAGCACGGAACCGGCCTCGTTCTCCAGCGCTTCGAGCACTACGGCGGCGCTCTGCGCCTCCATCGGGCGCTGCCGCAGGGCGGGCCGGTAGCGGACCTCGACGGGATAGCTGCGTCCTTCGGCAACAACTACCGGGCAGTCATCAAGCAGGGCCGACAGGCCTGCGGTATCGAGCGTGGCCGACATCACCACCACGCGCAGGTCCTCGCGCAGGGCCTGCCGCGACTCGCGCACCAGGGCCAGGCCCAGGTCGGCCTGCAGCGATCGTTCGTGGAACTCGTCGAAGATGACCGCGGCATAGTCCGCCAGCTCCGGGTCGGACTGGATCATGCGCGTGAGAATGCCCTCGGTCACGACCTCGATGCGGGTTGCGTTCGAGACGCGGGTGTCCAGGCGGGTGCGGTAGCCGACTGTCTGCCCGACCCGCTCGCCAAGCTGGCCAGCCATGAAGCGCGCAGCCGAGCGCGCCGCCAGTCTGCGGGGTTCGAGCATGACGATGCGTCGCCCCTGCCGCCAGCCCGCCTCGAGCAGGGCCACCGGTACCCGCGTGGTCTTGCCGCTGCCGGTCGGTGCCTGCAGCACGGCCGTGGGCTGCTCCTCGAGCGTCTCGAGCAGCTGCGGAAGGATGGCGTCTACGGGGAGCATTCGAAGGAAAGGTTTCAGGTTTCAGCCTGAAACCTGAACCCTATGTTTATTCCTTCCATTTGATATTGCAGCCGATCGACGGCTTCTGGTCTTCGGTGATCGGCAGGCCGGCAAGCAGGGCGTCAAGGGCGGCGCGCACGTCGCGGCCGGTTACGGGCAGGTCGTTGCCGGGGCGGGAGTCGTCGAGCTGGCCGCGGTAGACCAGGCGGCGATCGCCGTCGAAGACGTAGAAGTCAGGCGTGCAGGCGGCGTCGAAGGCCCTTGCGGCGTCCTGTGACTGGTCGAACAGGCAGGGGAAGGGGAACTGTTTCGAGCGGGCCAGTTCGGCCATGCGCTCGGGCCGGTCCTGCGGATAGCCGGTGACGTCGTTGCTGCTGATGGCGACCATGCCGACCTGATCGAGATCGTAGTCGTTGCCCAGGCGAACCAGCTCGTCGAGCACGTGCCGCACGAAGGGGCAGTGATTGCAGATGAACATCACCAGGGTGGCGCGTTGCCCGGCGATGTCGTCGAGGCCAAAGGTCTTGCCGCTGGCCGTGTCGGGCAGTTTGAAGTCGGGCGCTGGCGTGCCCAGCGGGAGCATGGTCGATTCGATTCGGGCCATGGGCGTTCTCGCAACGTTGATAGGTGGTTTCGCCGCGGGGTCAACCCCCGCTGGCTGCATCAGTCTACAACGTCAGACAGCGGGACCGTCGGGTTGGCGATCACTCGGCACGACGCTCTTCTGTTGCCGGATGCGCTGGCCGAAGCGGCCGGCGCGGTTGAGTGCGATGCGCAGCGGCAAAGGCAGCGCCTCGATCGGCAGGCGGTCGAGCAGGTTGCGCGTCGTCAGGCCGATGGTGGTATCGCCGGTGACTTCGAGCCGGCGCTGGAAGAACAGCGTGTCGGGGTCTTCCAGACGGGCGATCAGCAGCAGGAATTCCAGGGCGCGACCGCGGATGCTGGCATCCGCGCTGTCGCGGCCGGAGACGGCCTCCAGGCGTTTTTCGCCGGCGGTGACTACCCAGCGCAGATCCATGTCCTCGACCTCGACGGCCAGGCGCCGGCCGGCCAGGTAGTCGAATTCGCCGTCGGCGATGAGTTCGGCCAGCAGGTGGTTGAGCGCGCGCTCGAGCAGCCGGCGCTGCACCGGCGGCGGGCACAGGCGCAGCGGCAGCGCCATCAGGCGCGGCGGCGGCATGTGCCGGGCCACCAGATCAAGTGGATGAGCTGCGGTAAACGGGGTCATCACGGCGTATTCTCCAGGTGTTTGCGCAGGCCCAGGTAGTGCCGGGCCATCTTTCGGGGCACGAGCGGTGGCGGCAGCGCGCCGACCATGCGCCCGCTCGGGTCGATCATCATGACCGAGCTGGTGTGGTCGATGCTCTCATGGCCATTGTTGTCAACAATGGACTCGAACCGCACCGCCATGCTGTCGGCCAGCCGCCGGATCTCCGGCTGCGGGCCGTGCAGGCCGACAAAGTCGGGATCGAAGCCGGCCAGGTAGGCGGCCATTTGCTGCGGCGTGTCGTGCTCGGGGTCGACCGACACGAAGTAGTAGCGTTCGCCGCCGCCGTGGCCCTGCTCGTCGAGCAGCCGGCGCATCTCGCGCATCGCCGCCAGGCCGGTGGGGCATACGTCGGGGCAGCGCAGATAGCCGAAAAACATCAGGCCCCAGTGGCCGCGCAGATCAGCCGGTGTGAATGGCCGGCCATGCTGGGTTTCAAGCGATACGTGGGCCAGGGGCAGTGGCTCGGGCCACATCACCGCGCGAACCTCCGCGCTTGCACCACCCCAGCCGGTGCCGGCGGGCGGCGTCCGCCCGACCAGCAGGCCGGCAGCCAGGGCCACGGCCATCAGCACGAGCAGCGCGGCGAATCGTTTTCCCTGCCGTGCCGCCATGCCTGGTGTGACTCCTGGCTATCCTGCGATTTCAGTCGTCGAGCGTACGAATGTAGGCGACGATGTTGTCGAGGTCGTCTTCGCTCAGCGAGTGGCCAAACGCCGTCATCATCGGCGACAGGCCAACCGCCGGGCCGCCGTCCTTGATGACGGTGTGCAGGTGCTCGTCATCGACCGTGGCCTGCCATTCGGCATCGCTCATGTCGCGCGGCGAGGGGTTGAGCGCGGCAGATGCCGGGCCGTCGCCGTGGCCGGTCGGACCGTGACAGGTGGCGCAAAGCTGCTTGAACTTGGCTTCACCGGCTTCGACGTCGGCCGCCAGTGACGAGTGGGCCAGCAGGGCGCCGGCGGAAAAAACGACTGCAGTCAACAGTACACGCATTTTCGATCTCCTGTGAGTCTTGTGGTTGTGCGTTTGTTATTCTAGAGCCGATCGGTCGAGTCGCACTGAATCGGAGCTGAATCGGTTCGCCAGACATGAATCAAGTATACCTTTATCGGCCGTCTTCCAGCCGGTCGAGCCAGCCCTGGAGGTGTTCGGCGTGCTCGCTCTCTTCCTCGGCGAACATCTGGGCCAGTTCCTGCACGCGGTCACAGGCCGTCTGGCCGGCCACGGCTGAGTAGAAATCACAGGCCCGCCGCTCGGTCTCGAGCGCCAGCTCGATGGCCTCGCGCGGCGTGATGTCCGATTTCGGGGCCAGCGCCAGGGGATTTTCCGGGCTGTGCCCGTCGGGCCAGTCGGGGTTGTCGAGTCCGGTGTCGAACTCGCGCCCGAGCTCGTCGCGCTGCAGCTCCTGAACCTCGGCCAGATGCAGGCGGGAGAACTCGCCGAACTTGGCGAACAGCGCGGCAACCTCCTGATTGCCGTGCTGGCGCATGGTTTCGGCCAGGCTGGCGTAGCCTTCGGCGGCGTCCAGCTCGAGCTGCGCGGCCAGGCGCAGAAAATGTTCAAGACTGTCGATCATGAGCTTGCGACTCCTTCGCCCGCGAAAAAGGGCATCAACGATTGTGCCAGCAGCAGCAGGGCCAGAAAGATCAGGAAGAACCACAGCGTGCGCCAGGCGCCCAGCGGCCTGCCGTGACGACGCTCGAGCGCCATCACCGCATGGTGGGCGATGAAGTAGGCAATGATCACGAACAGGCCGAACAGCAGGATCTCAAGCATGGCGGGCCTGCTCCCCGACCGTCAGGGCGGGCGCAACCGGGTGTGCGAAAACGGCGCGGGTGAAGGCGACCAGGAAGAGAATGCCGCCGATGATGGCGATCAGCCCGCCGGCGCCCATCACGGCCATGCCGCCGACCTGCGCCAGGCCCTCGAGGCCCTGAGCGGCGCCGGCGGTCTTGCGCTGCACGCCGTGGCCGCCGGAAAAGGCCAGGCCGATCATGTGTAGCACCTGTCCGCTACCGTAAACCCAGGGCATCGCCCGGCTCAGGCGCTCGCCGGCCGGCGCGAAGCCCAGGCGCGGCAGAAGATGCAGGGCCAGGGCCATGAAGGTGAGCGTGATGGCGACGATGCAGCCGTGATAGTGGGCGGGAATGATGGTATTGGACTCGTCGATCATGAATCCGAGCACCCCACCAAGCCCGAACAGGCCGATCGAAAACAGCAGGGCCGTGCGCAGGCCGCGCTGGCGGCCGTCGGCGGTGGCCGGGCTGCGCGCCCAGCCCAGCAGCAGCGCCAGGCCCAGCGGGCCGGCCGCCAGGCCGCCGGCGGCAGCCATCAGCCAGATGAAGAAGGTGCGGTGGCCTGGGCTGCCGACCTCGAAATAGAGATAGCCCCAGACGGCCAGAAAGGCCGGCAGCACGCCGGCCAGCAGCAGGGCGAGCACCAGGCGCGGACGGAGCAGCATGCGCAGCCTGCCGGCGGCGGCCAGCCACAGCCAGGCCACGAGCATGAACTGCACCCAGGCAAACTGCAGCACGTGCCCGCCGCCCCAGAACAGCACTTCGTAATACTGGGCCCCGGCAAGCCACGGCGGCAGCGAAAACAGCGACCACAGCAACAGGCCGCCGGCCAGCACCAGGGCAATGACGCCGGTGTGCACCCCGAAGCGCATCACGCCTGCCTCGGCCGGGAAGACGCTGCCCGGAAGCGGATTGAACAGCGTGCGCAGGGCGCTGACCAGCACGCCGACGCCCAGCACGGAAAGCCCGGCAAGAAACAGCGTATTGTCGAGCACCGGCACGTAGTTGCTCATGATCGCTTCGCCGGGGCGAAACGGCGAGGCAGCCAGCAGCGCCGAGCCCGCGATCACCAGGCCAAGGCCCAGCCAGGCACTTGGCCGGGCCGCCGGCGTGCTCACCAGCGTCCAGAGCACGGCACCAAAGGCGGCGAACCACACCAGAACCGAGAAGTCGACGTGGACGACGATGGCCAGGTGGAAGAAGTTCTTTAACGGAAAAAGCTGCTCGACGCCGGGCGTGCGCGAGGCGACGATCAGGATGACGAACAGTCCGGAGATCAGCAGCGCGGCAACGGCGGTCAGCAGCCAGGCGCGCGCCAGTCGGCCGCGAAAGTCGTCGGGCACGGCCAGCGTCCAGTTGGTGTCGTTCATGAGGCATCCTCCTTGTCGGCGCCATCGAGCACGATGCCCGCGTCGCCGATCTCTATCAGCGCCGCCTGTCCGGCATCGAGCGTCAGCGGCAGCCGGCGCTCCAGGGTGTAGACGTCGCTTTCGCGTGCGTCGGCAAGCCGGATGGTGGCGACGTAGCGCCCCGGCTCGACGGTGAAGTAGTCGAGGTAATAGGAGCGTCCGTCGTTCGACAGGCCGGCAGGCGAGATCGTCTCGCTCACCAGCAGGCGCTCGTCCAGATAGAGTTCGAGCCGGACGGGCGCTCGCCCGCGCTCGCACACCTGCTGCACGCGTCGGGTCGGCGGCAGCTCGGCGCGTTCGGCCGCGCTCAGTTCGCGGCACGGCTCGAGGCGCTGCGACAGATGCGCCATCGACAGCTTGATCAGGGCCTGGCCCGGCTCGTAGGGCGCAAACGACGGTCCCTGGCCGAACAGCCCAACGGCGGCAAACAGCACGCCCCAGCTCAGGCCCTGGCCGAGTATGGCGAGCGGCTTCACGCCGACCTCCGGTCAGCGGCCGGCTGGGGCACGTGTGGCGTCGTGGGCTCGGTCAGGCGGCTGCCGAACTCGGCCAGAGCGCGGGCCAGCTCCTTTTCCTGACCGGGCTTGAGCCATACGGTCAAAAGGCGCTCGCGCGGCACCCGCGCGCGCAGCCCGGGCTGGCGCACCCGATCGATGCGCTCCTGCGTCCAGCGCTCGCCAAGGCGGTGATGACAGTCGCAGTCGGCGCAGCCGGCCACGGCCACGCCGGCATAGCCGGAGTTGCGCAGCGCATAGTCCATGCCGGCCGGCGGCAGCAGGCCGACGCAGGGCAGGGTCATGCTGTGGGTGCCCGCCGCTGCTGCCTGAGCCACGTTGACACCGTGATCGCAGCCGAAGACCAGCACCTGGCCGCTGGTGCGCCCGCTGTCGCGCGCGCGGTCGAGCTCATTGCGAAATGCGTCGATGGTGTAGTGCGGCATTTCGATGCCGGTGGTCAGCGGGCTGCGCTGGCGAAACGGCGACGACGACGGGCACGAGCCGGTGCAGATGCCGCAGGACACGCACAGCGAGGCGTTGACGCGGGCCTCGAGTTCGAAGTTGCGCCCGTCGCTGCGCTCCACCATGTCGATGGCGCCGTAGGGGCAGTCCTCGGCGCAGAAGCCGCAGCCGGTGCAGTCGGGAAGATAAACCTCGGCCACCGGCTGGCGGCGGCGCGGCATGAGCCACGGCAGGGCGGCGAGCAGCAGCGTGCCGCCGGCAAGTACCAGCCAGACGGTACCGGCAGAAGTCACTGCCTGGAACGGGAAGACCGCCAGATAGAACCAGTCGATGGCCAGCTCGCCGGGCACCTTGGCCAGATCGGCCGGCGCGTGGCTGGTGACCGGCACAAGCACAGACAGCACCAGCATGGCCGCCAGGCTGCCCAGCATCAGGCGGCGCGGCGGGTTGATGCGCGGATAGCGAATGCGCAGCAGGTGAAACCAGATCGCCAGCACCAGCACGACGGGCAGGCCGGCCAGGTGAATGAAGCCGATCAGCGTGAACAGCCGGCTGCTGACCGACTCGTTGCTCAGGAAATTGCGGCTCATCGGGTCGGTGAAGATCGGCAGCCAGTCAAGCAGCTGCGCGCTGGCGGCCGCCACCCAGGCGGCCAGCTCGTCCCACACCATCCAGTAGCCGGAAATGCCGAACACGATCACGATCCACACCAGCGGCATGCCGGTCAGCCACGAAAACCAGCGCGGGCCGGTCAGGCGAACGCGCGCAAGTTCGCGCAGCAGGTGCAGGCCAAGCAGCAGCACGGCGGCATCGGAGCTGTAGCGGTGCAGGCTGCGCATGATGCCGCCGGCAAACCACTGATCGTGGGTGATTGCCTCGACCGAGGCCCAGGCGCCGCCCAGACTGGTGCGGTAGAACACGAACAGATAGATGCCGGTAACGAGCGCGACGTAGAAGCAGTAGATGGTCAACGCACCGAGGTGGTGAAACGGGTTGGCCTCAGCGCCAAAGGCGCGCGAAAGCAGCGCCTCGAAACGCGCCAGCATACGGCCGACCGGCCCGGGCCGGGGCCGGATGGCGCCGGTGTCGGGCCGGCTCATGCCCGCCTCCGGCGGCGCAGCAGTTCGCTTGCGAGCCACGCGGCGACGCCGACCAGAAACAGGCCGCCGGCGATCAGGCCCATGAAGATCGAGTAGTTGAAATAGTAGCGATCGGCACGGGCGTCGTAGACGGTGCAGAAGAAGCGAATCCGCTTGCCGATGTAGCCCATCAGGCTCTCGTCGCTGGCCGGCCGGCGCAGCACCAGATCCTTGAGTGGCTCCACCAGCAGGGGCGCGTCGAAAGTCTCGCCGTAGACCTGGCGATACAGCATGCCGTCGCGATCAATCAGGCTGACCTGCACGGTGTGATCGAAGCCGCGCGGGCTTGGCTCGTAGACAAAGCCCAGCTCATCGATCAGGCGGTTGAGTTCATTCTGGTCGGCGGCAACGGCAAAGTGCCAGTTCGGGTCACTGACGCCGTGGCGGTGGGCGTAGTGGGCCATCGCCTCCGGGCTGTCCTCGGGAAAATCGAAGCCGACGGAGAGCATCGTAAAGGCCTCGTCGCCGAGCGAGTGGCGCGCCTTTTTCACCACCCGGTCGAGGTAGCGTGTGGTCACGCTGCACGAGTGCACGCAGGCGGTATAGATCAGGCTGATGCCCAGCGGGCGGCCGCTCAGCTCGGCCAGGTTCAGGCGCTCGCCTTCGGTTGTGATCAGCTCCAGGTCGGAGATGCGGTTGCCGATCGCCGCCTGACTGACGTCCAGCGGGTCCTTCCCGCCGGCCGCGACCGGCACGGCCGCAAGCAGCAGGCCGAGGCCGAGCAGCGCTCGAACAAACCGTCTCGGGCGCGTTGAGGCAATGCGGTTTTTCATGTCAGCCCGTCGCGTACATGGCAAACAGGCCGGCGAGCAGCAGCCCGAGCTGGATCAGCGAGGCCTTGAAGGCCGTCATCGCGTTTGCTCGCGTGGGGTTTTTGACCATGACGAAGGTTGTATAACCCAGCCAGGCCGCGCCGCTGCCGGCGCCGAGCCACAGCAGCGCCGAGCCGCTGCGCGCGCCAAGCCACAGCGTGGCGGCAAGCAGCAAGGCGGTGTTGATTGCGTTCCAGCGCACGGCGGTGGCAACGCCGCGGGTCACCGGCAGCATCGGCACGCCGGCGCGCTTGTAGTCGTCGGCGATCACGACCGCCAGCGACCAGAAATGGGAAGGCGTCCACAGAAAAAGTACGGCGGCCAGCAGCAGTACGTCCGGGTTGCCGGCGTGGCCGGCGGCGGCTGCTCCGGCCAGCACAGCCCAGCTTCCGGCCGCCCCGCCGATGACGATGTTCCAGTCATGGCGGCGCTTGAGCCAGACGGTGTAGACCAGCGCGTAGGTCAGCGCACCGGCGGCCACGAACAGGCCGCTTGCGGGATTGAAGTGCCAGCCGGCCAATAATGAGCCGGCGGCGATCATGGCAAAGAAGCTCAGCGGCCAGATCAGGCGCGCCTGAAGACGTCCGTTGACGAAGGGGCGCTTGCAGGTGCGGCCCATCAGCGCGTCGATATCGCGGTCGTAGTAGTGGTTGAAGGCGCCGGCGCCCGAGGCGGCCATCAGCACGGCCAGCGCCAGCACGCCGGTGTCGAGCGCACCCGGCCAGCCGCCGCCGGCAAGTACCGCCCCGCCGAGCGCCGAGAGCGTGATGGCCGAGCCGATGCGCAGCTTGAACAGGGTCGCACACAGGCCAAGCCAGCCCGCTGCCGGCACCCCGGAGGATGCCGGCAGGGCCTCAACAGTGGCGTTTGTGCGCGGTGCAGTCATTAGTGGAACTTCCAGACCGAAGCCAGGTAGCCGTAGTTGACGAAGTAGTAGACGACGAAGATCAGCAGCAGGAACAGCGCCAGCACGAAGGTGCCCGGGGCTGGAAAGCCCTTGATGCCCAGGCCGATATTGCCGTGACCCGACAGCGACTCGGCCGGGCCGCGCAGCACCGCTGGCCGCGTGTCGCTCCAGGCGGCCGCGCCGGTTTTCTCGCCGAAGAAGATCGTGCCGACGATGACGACCACGAAGATGATGCCGCCGAGCACTGCGATAATCGCGCTGATGCCGTTGAGCGCCATCATGGTGTAGGCCATGCCCGGATAGGCCCACTCGAAGGCCGAGCCGGTAAAGGCGATGTCCCAGTGCCGGCGCGACACGCCCAGCGTGCCCGCGCCCATCATGAACAGGGTCTGCAGGGCGGTGCCGATGCCAAACAGCCACGGCTGCCATTTGGCCATTCCGGGCATGAACAGCTTGCGCCTGAACAGCACCGGCACCAGCCACAGGCTCAACGCCATGAAGGCCAGCGTGGTGCCGAGCACGACGGTGGCGTGAAAGTGGCCGGGCACGTAGATGGTGTTGTGGATCAGGAAGTTGATCTGCTCGGCGCCCATGACCACGCCCGAGATGCCGCCGATGAAGCCGAAGCCGACCAGCGACAGGAACATGCCGGCAAACACCGGATTACCCCAGGGTGCCTTTCTGAGCCACTCGAACAGGCCCTTGTTGTGGCCACGCTCGCGCTGCGAGACCTCGATCGCGCCGGGCACGGTCAGGCCGTGGACCAGGCTGGCGAGCACTGCCAGATACATCACGTAGCTGGTGTTGAAGATCTTCCATTCCGTGCTCAGGCCCGGGTCGCCGAGCAGGTGGTGGGCCGAGGCGACCGAGATGAACAGGATGTAGAGGAAGAAGGCGCCGCGGCTGACCTTCTCCGACATCGGTCTGGCGCCGAAGACGATGGCGGCAATGGCATACCAGATGGACACATGGGCGGCCACGTTGATCTGCTGCGAGGAATGCCCCAGGCCCCACCACACCAGGCGATACATCAGCGGATCGATCTCGCTGATGTAGCCGACCGACCACAGCCAGGTCGGAATCAGGATGATGGCGCCGCAGGCGATGGTGAACACGGCGATGATCGCCGCGGTGAGCGCGCCGTAGGTCACCAGCGGCACCGATCCCTCGTAGGTTTTCTCGTCGCGGGCGATGGCCAGGGTGCCGAAGAAGATGAAGGTGCCGATCAGCGCGCCGACGGCAAACAGGATCAGGCCAAAATAAAATGTCGGCTCGGCCGGCATCGGCACATAGGATGTCATCATCACGCTCGAGCGCCCGCGCAGAATGGCCCAGGAGGTGATCGCGGCACCGATGAGCATCAGCCAGAAGGCCGTCCATCCCAGCTTTGGTGTGGCAATCCGGCTGCGCAGCAGCACGGCCGAGCAGAAGTAGAGCAGCGCGATCTCGAAGAACAGGATCCAGACCAGCAGCATGACCACGCCGTGGCCGGTGAGCACGGTGTAGAAATCCTGGGCATTGAGAATCTGTACGGCCGGCCAGCGCGTGAGCGCGACCAGCAGGCCGAGCACGCCGCCGACGGCCAGGAAGATCACGGCCGCCACGGCGTTGGCCTTGATCAGATTTTCGGCCGGGCGGTGGAACACGAGCCCGCTGTCGGGGCATGTGCGGAATTGTGGTTTCATGATGTGTTCCCTCGATGGATCAGTTGTCGACGACGTAGATGCGGCTCATCATCGTGTGGTGCATGATTCCGCAGTACTCGTTGCACACCACGGCGTACTCGCCCGACTCGGTGGGCGTGATGTTGAGCACCATGTCGTAGCCGGGCAGAACCTGGAAGTTGATGTTGATCGGCTGGATTGACAGCCCGTGCTGCCAGTCGGCCGAGGAGACATGCAGGCGGTAGCTTTCGCCCTTTTTCAGCTCCAGGATCGGATACCACTCCCACAGACGGGCAAGCAGATAGACGTCGCTTCCCGCCGGCGGGCGCACCACCGGAATCTGGCGGTCGGTCTCGCGCCGGACGGTGTATTTCTCGACGAATTCGTTGACCTTGGCGGTGTAGTTCTGGGGATCGACCCGATAGGCCTCCCCGGAATAGTTCTGTTCGCCGTAGACATGCCAGAAGGGCATGAAGAAGAACATGATCAGGCACCATACGAACGCGATGGCGATCCACACGATCTCCACGCGGTCGACGGGCTGCTTCCACCACACGCGGGTGGCAGGCGGTTGAATGGCGCTCATGGTCTGCGGGCTCCCTCGTTGTGAATCGCGCGTGCTTCGGTCAGCGACCGACGGGGATGGTGACGATATTCATCACGCCCCAGATGATGTAGGTCACGGTCGGAATCGTGACGCCGAGAAACAGCAGCAGAAACGGGTTGTCGAGAATGCGCTGCATGGTTGGAAGACGCTCGCGTTCCTCTTCGGGAGACTCGGCGTCGGATTTGTGCTGTGAGTCGCTCATGGCGTGCCCTCCTGATGCGGAAAGCCCAAAATGCAGATGAAATACATTTTCAGGCGCGGTTGTTCACCTGGGCGAAAGTGTAGGTTGGCGAGCCGCCGCCATTCATTGACGAGCATCAAGCTTTCAGACTTGGCCGCAACAATGCTTCGCAATTGATTCAGGTCAGAGCGGGCCGGTATGGGGGCGGTTATGGTCGATGCGTTTTGTCCGCTGCCCGAAGAGGTCGAGCGCATGCCAAAGATTGTTCCTGTCCTGATCGCATCCGCGCTGGTTCTGGCCCTGGTTTCGGCCTGCGGCGAGCCCCCCGAAGCGCCGCCGAAGTCTTGGAACTGGCAGCGCATCGACGCTGCAGGCCATATAATGTCGGCCGCCGATCCGGAGCCGCATCGCTGCGTGCTCGATCGGCAAAGTGGTCTGATGTGGCAAGTCCACAACCAGTCCGGCGACCCGACTGACAATCTGGGCGATGCAGACAATCGCTATTCCTGGTTCAGCACGGACAGGCAGCGTCATATGAGCGAACCCGGCCTGGCCGACGGCGGCCAGTGCAGCGGCTCGCAGTGTGATACCCAGGCTCTGGTCGAGGCGGTCAACCGAAAGGGCCTGTGCGGCCATCGCGACTGGCGCATGCCCGACCGGGCCGAGCTGATGACGCTTGGCGATGCACGCCTTCGGCCCACCGGTCTGATCGTCGACCCGGCCTTTTTCCCGGGCGTGGTCGCGGGCGAATACTGGACGGCCGAGACCTTCCGCCTGTATCCGCAAAGCGCCTGGGCGGTGGATTTCGGCAACGGCCTGGATCGGGCCGACCTGAAAACCGAAGCCAAATCGGTCCGGCTGGTGAGGCGCCACGCCGCGCCGACCGGAGAAGAATGAAGAGCACATGAATCTGATCGAAAGACATCATCAGCGCCGCGTCGGCATCTGGCTGCTCATCTGCTGCCTGGTGCTGTTTTCCCTGATCATGCTCGGCGGCGCCACGCGCCTGACCGGCTCGGGGCTTTCGATGGTGGAGTGGCAGCCGGTTACCGGCGTTCTGCCGCCCACCAGCGAGGCGACCTGGATGCGCGAGTTCAACGCCTACCGCGCCAGCCCCGAGTATCAGAAGATCAATCGCGGCATGTCGCTTGGCGAGTTCAAGGTGATCTACTGGTTCGAGTTCGGCCATCGCATGCTGGCGCGTTCGCTGGGCCTGGTGTTCGCGCTGCCGCTGGCCTGGTTTTTCTGGCGCGGCTGGATCCCGCGCCGCCTGCGCTGGCCGCTGATCGGCATTCTCGGCCTGGGCGCGCTGCAGGGCTGGATGGGCTGGTTCATGGTGCAAAGCGGCCTGGTCGACATCCCGCGCGTGAGCCCCTACCGCCTGGCTGCCCACCTGAGCCTGGCGCTGATCATCTTCTCGCTGATGTTCCGCCTGGCTCTGGGCTTGTTGATGCCGGCCGAGCACCGGCCGCACCCGCTGCGGCGCTGGACCATCGCACTGCTGGTGATGGTCGGGCTGACGGTGTTCGTCGGCGCCTTCGTCGCCGGCCTGCACGCCGGCCTGGTCTACAACGACTTTCCCTTCATGGCCGGCCGGCTGATTCCCGAAGGCGTTCTGGGCCTGGAGCCTGTGTGGCGCAACTTCTTCGAAAACACCGCCACCGTCCAGTTCATGCACCGGATACTGGCGCTGTCCACGCTGGCGGTCGCCATCGCAGCCTGGGTTCGCCAGCGTGCGCACGCGCCGGATGCCGGCGCCCGACGCGCCTTCCACATCCTGCTGGCGATCATGAGCGTACAGGTGGTACTGGGAATCACGACGCTCATGCTCTACGTGCCGGTAGTGCTCGGCACCCTCCATCAGGGCGTGGCGGTGCTCGTGCTCGCCGCGCTCATCGGCGCGGACTATCGGGTCAGCCACGCACCGCAGCGCGTGCATTCGAGCCGCCTGGCGCCGGCGCCGGAATGATGCGGATCAGATGGTCAGTGCACCGCGCGCGACCCGTTCGAGCTGCGCGATGTCTGTGATGGTGATGTAGCGCGCGTCCATGTCCAGGGCGCCATCGCGCTTCAGGGCCGCCAGGCTTCGCGACAGGGTTTCGGGCTGCACTGCCAGCAGACCGGCGATGTGCTTCTTGCTCGCCTCCAGGCGAAAGGTTCCCGGCTCGCCGCGGTCGCGGTACTGCTCGAGCAGGTAATGCGCAACGCGCAGGTGAGCATTCTGCAGGGCCAGCGACTCGATCTGGTTGATCTTGTCGTGCATGCGCCGCGACAGCGTGCCCAGCAGCTTGAAGCACAGCTCGGGGTTGTCATGCAGTGTCTCGACCAGATCGTCGGCGTCGAAGCCGACCAGCTCGCTGGGCTTGAGCGCGGTGCAGTGCACCGGGTAGACGCGCCTGGGCATGAACAGGGTCGCTTCGGCAAAGCTGCGGCCGGGGTTGATGATGGCGATGATCTTCTCCTGGCCGGCACCGGAGAGGCGAAAGAGCTTGAGCTGGCCGCTGCGGCACAGCCAGATCCGGCGCGCCGGGTCGCCGTGATGAAACAGCGCCTCGCCGCGCTCGACGTGCACCGCCCGCGCCTTGCTCAGGGCGCGCCGGGCGTGCGCTTCATCCAGGCCGGCGAGCAGCGGAAACTGCTGCAGCTCCTCGATGTGCGGCTGGGTGAGCTTGTTCATGGCAACATGACCTCGGAAGGGCCGTCCGCGGCCCGTGATTGGCGTATAGTCGAGTAAAGCAGCATTTGCCGTACCGCTTTTTGACCGGAATCAATAAAACGGATCCTTCAAGAACATGAACAGGCAGGAAGAAGAGCGTCTGGTGGACTGGCTCAGCCCGCTGTTTCTCGGTGCTTACGCTGAAAACAACGAGCTTTTCGAGCAGGTTCTCGTGGAGCTGCTGCGCGACCACGTCTACTGGCGCCGCAATATTCATCCCGAAGATCGCCCGCAGATCCCCGTGCTGGCCGATACCGGCCCGGAGTACCGCCGTTTTGTTGGCCGCATGAAAAGCGAGCTGCACGGCCTGACCGCGCGGCTGAAGAACTCGGCGCCGTTCTTCAACCCGCGCTACATCGGCCACATGGCCTCCGACCTCTTGTTGCCCGGTCTGATCGCGCAGCTCGTGACCACCTTGTACAACCCCAACAACGTCACCGATGAATCCTCGCCGGTGACCCTGCCGCTGGAGATCGACCTGGGCCGCCAGCTTGCCGGCATGTTCGGCTACAACACCGACCCGCAGCTCGAGCCCTGTGCCTGGGGTCACGCCACCTCCGGCGGCACCATCGCCAACGACGAGGCGCTGTGGTACTTCCGCGCCGTGCGCTACTGGCCGCTGGCGGCCGCCCGGGCGATGCGCGAGGCCGGTTTCGACCCCGGCAAGCTGCCCCGCGGCCCCGACGACTTTCTCGCTGCCGGCGACGCCGGGCTGTTCAACCTGTCGATCGATACCGTCATCCGCCTGCGGCGTGATCTGCTGGCCGCCGTCGACCGCAAGCTCGACCGGCGCGCCGCGCGCGATCTTGCCGAAGCCATCGAGAACGAGCGCGTCGAGACCCTCGGCATGGCCGAGTTCCACCTGCGTCATCCAGAGCTCGCCACGCCGGTCGTGCTGGTGCCCGATACCGCGCACTACTCCTGGGAGAAGGCGCTCAAGCTGCTCGGCCTGGGCAGCGCCCAGCTCGAGCCGGTGGCCGTCGACGAGCGCATGCGTCTGGATGCCGATGCGCTCGATCGCAGGCTCGGCGAACTGCATGCCGGCGGCCGGCCGGTGCTGGCGGTGGTTGGCGTTCTTGGCACCACCGAGTTCGGCTCCATCGACCCGATTCACGAAATCGTGGCCGCGCGCCAGCGCTGGCGGCGCAAGGGCCTGGATTTCGCCATTCACGTCGATGCGGCCTGGGGCGGCTATCTGGCCAGCATGTTCCGTCAGTCCGACGGTACGCTGATCGACCGCGAAGACATGCGGCGCGACTTCCGATTCTTTCCCTCGCCACAGGTCTACAAGGCTTTCGCCGCCCTGCGCCACGCCGATTCGATCACCGTCGATCCGCACAAGCTCGGCTACGTGCCCTATGGCTGCGGCGCTTACGTTGCGCGTGATCGGGGCATGACCGACTTCATCAGCCAGAAGGCAGCCTACGTCTTCGACGAATCCGAAGCGACTGCCGATTCGGAGTACGAGCGTCGCTTCCGCAATCTGGGCCAGTACATTCTCGAAGGCTCGAAACCCGGCGCGGCCGCCGCCGGCGCCTGGCTGAGCCATCGGGTGCTGCCGCTCGATGCCGAACACATGGGCCGGCTGTGCGGGGAGACGGTACGCAACTGCGAATATTTCTTCGAGCACATCGATCAGCTCCGCGACGAGCTGGCCGGCATCGCGCGCGTGGCGCTGCCCTTCGTGCCCGACACCAACCTGGTCTGCCTGGCCATCAACCCGGTCGGCAACCGCTCGCTGGCGCAGATGAACGCCTTTGGCCGTCGCCTCTATGCCCACCTGAGCGTAGGCGAGGAGATCGACATCCGCACGCGCGAATTCTTCGGCTCGCGCACGCTCGTCGAGCGCAGCAAGCTCGGACACAAAGCTGCCGAACGGATCATGGGCGAGCTCGACCTCGACCCGGCCAGCTTCACCGAAGCGCCCGATGAGTCCGGTGAGCAGGCCGACAGCATCTTCCTGCTGCGCCACACCCTGATGAACCCCTGGCTTTCCGGCCGCGACGAAGGCCTGAACTATCTCGATCGCTACAGCCGTCACCTGGCCGCGCTGGTCAAGCGCGAGCTGGCCGGTAACTGACCTTCAATCAAAATCAAAATCCGGAAACCACGGAAAGCACGGAATGACACGGAAGAAAAAATTTTTCGAGAGATCCTCAAGGTTCATTTCCCGTGTATTTCCGAGTTTTGATTTTTTTTGAATCTGCACAAGTCTGAATGAAAACTGAAAGGAGAACCGACATGAAAACCACCATCCGCGGCCTGACCGTGCTGATTCTGATGCTGGCGCTCAGCGTGCCGGCTGCCGCCCGGCAGGGCGAGCATGAACACGAGCACGAAGGTGCGCATGACCACCAGGCGATGGAAGCTGGCGCCGAACTCGATCTTAAGCGCCCCGAAACCGGAAAATGGGCCAGTGATGCCTCGCTGCGCGAGGGCATGGCCGGAATCCGGGACGCCTTCGAGCCGGCCCACGAGTCCTGGCGCAGCGACGAGTTCGACGCCGCATCCGCCGCCGGGCTGGCCGACACCGTCGAGGAGCAGGTCAATTTCATGTTCGCCAACTGTCAACTGCCCGCCGACGCCGACGCCGAGCTGCACAAGCTGCTGGCCGCAGCCCTCGGTGCGGCGCGCTCGCTGCGCGAATCAGACGACCTGCACCAGGGCCTGCACCAGCTCCACGAAATGCTTCAGGCCTACGGGGAGTACTTCGATCACCCCGGTTGGAAGCGCTGACGGTAGCGCGACAGCAAGACGAATAGCAGGCCCAGAGCCAGCATCCAGGCGGTCGCGGCCAGCAGCAGCCCGGCCGCGCTGTCGGCCAACAGCAGCCGGGCCAGAGTGGCCAGGCCGATCAGGCCGGTCATGGTCATGAAGGCCGGGCCGAAGCGGGTCAGCTCATGGCGCAGGCGCAGCAGCCGGGTGCGCAGCATGATGCAGGTCGTCAGCGTGCCCAGGGCGCCGATGGTAATGGCGTGGGTGGCCGCCGGCCGGGGCAGGCCAAAATCGAAACCGCGGCTCAAACCCAGCACGATCAAGCCCAGCCCCAGCCATGAATAACCAACGCCCAGGCAGATCAGATCCGGCCGGCTGCCGCAGCGCCACAGCCGCCAGCGCAGCAGGCGCGTGATCGCCAGCGCCCCGGCGAGCATCAGCAGCAGGCCGTGCAGCGCCGCCACGGGATAAGCCAGCCCCGCCAGCGGCCCGGTCAGCGCCGCGCCGATCATGGCCAGCAGGATGGCGCCCTCGATGCGCGGCTGCACCCTGGCTTCCATGCTGCCGCCGCTGCGCTCGATCACGCCGGCGGCTGCCGGCGCGATCAGACGTCCCCCAAAAAACAGCATCAGCATGGCGAACAGCACCACCGCCTCGCCCACCACCACGTAGAGCGCAAAGCCGCCGCCGCGCGCCAGAATCAGGTGAAAGACGGCCGCGCAAGCACACAGCGCCAGCACCAGCGGACCGGTCAGGCGGTTGCGCCACTTCTTGGCCGCCTTCATGAAGCGCGGCGCGGCGGTGGCTGCCACCACGGTGGCAAAGCCGATGTTGGCGGTCGCTGCCAGCAGGCTTTCGGGCACGAACAGAAAGGACAGGCGGGCAGCAAACCACAGCATGAACAGCAGCCCGAGCCTCGTTCCGGGCACGCGGTTGACCAGAAAGCCGCAGACTACCGCCAGGGCATAGCCAAACAGCAGCTCGTGGGCGTGTCCGGCCGACGTTGCAAGTCCGGGTGGGGCGGCGATCAGCCCGGTCCAGCCGGCGGCAAACAGCGGCAGGGCCAGCGCGCCGTAGAGCGCGGCCAGCGGAAAGAACCAGGTTTCGGTGATGATGCGTTTGACGGCGACCGGCTGCGGCCGGATCGCGCGGAAGGATTCTGACATAATATGTATTTTACATGCTTGAATGGGGCGGCGGCGCGCGCCCGCCCCGGGAGTGACCATCATGGCCCAATCGCCCGATCCGCGCTTCAAGGCCTGGGAATGCATCGGCTGCGGCCGCATCGAAGCGCCGCAGCCCTGCCTGGGCATCTGCCAGGACCGCGCCGTGGAGCTGGTCCGCGCCGACGACTACCAGGCGCTCGAGGCCGACAACGCAATGATGCGCGAACTGATCCTGCGCCTGGCGCGCACCAGCCCGCGCAACGGCCAGTGGGAGGCCGGCTACCGTGACGTCCAGGCGCGCGCCGCCGAGCTGCTCGAAACCCTGGAGCGCCACGAGGCCGGTGCTTCGGTGTCAGAATAGCGCTTGTCATCTGCAAGAAGAACAATCCATGGCAATCGACCTTGAACTCGAAGACCTGATCGCTGTACGCGAGCGCATCGCCGGGCGCATCATCGCCACGCCGCTGAATGAAAACCAGGCCCTTGGGGCCCGCCTGGGCTGCCGGCTCGCGCTCAAGCACGAGAACCTGCAGCTGACCGGCTCGTTCAAGATTCGCGGCGCGAGCAACAAGCTGGCCGAGCTGGACCGGCAGGGTACGTCCGCCGCCGGCGTGGTCGCCGCATCGGCCGGCAACCACGCCCAGGCGGTGGCGCTTGCCGCCCGCCGCTTCGACCTGACCGCTACCGTGGTCATGCCCGAGACCGCGCCGATGACCAAGGTGGCCGCCTGCCGCGAGCTGGGCGCGCGCATCGAGCAGATCGGCACCAGCCTGGAAGAGGCCACCGACCGCGCCCGCGAGCTGGCCGAGGCCGAAGACCTGGTGTTCATCTCGCCCTACGACGATCTCGACATCATCGCCGGCCAGGCGAGCTGCGGCCTGGAAATGCTCGAGGCCCTGCCGGAGATGACCACCGCCGTGGTGCCGCTGGGCGGCGGCGGCCTGCTGGCCGGCGTCGCCCTGGCGCTCAAGCTGCAGCGCCCCGACATCCGGCTCATCGGCGTGCAGTCCGAGGCGGTTGCGCCCTGGCGGCATTTTCTCGACGACGGCGGCTTCGACCCCATCGATCCCGGTGCCAGAACCATCGCCGACGGCATCAGCGTCAAGGCGCCGGGCAGGCTCACTCGCCAGGTGATCGCCAAGCATGTCGACGAGATCGTGACCGTCGACGACAACGCCATCGCGCGCGCCATCGTCAGCCTGCTCGAGGCCACCCGCACCATTGCCGAGGGCGGCGGCGCAGTTGCCCTGGCCGCCCTGCTGGAAGACCGCATCAAACTCGGCTCCGACGAGCAGGTCGCCTGCGTGATTTCCGGCGGCAATATCGACACCTCGCTGATCGGGCGCTCCATCGACTACGGCCTGGCCGCCGGCGGGCGCCTGCTGAGCCTGGCCGTGACCCTGCCCGACCGCCCCGGCAACCTGGCCGGCCTGATCGAACGCGTCGCCGGGCTGGGGATGAACGTGCGCGACGTGCGCCATCGCCGCGGCGAGCTGCACGTGCCGGTCGGCCTGACCGAGATCACCCTGGAGCTGGAAGCCCGCGACAGCGCCCATCAGCGCGAGCTCTTCGAGCTGCTGGCACGCGATGGCCTGGCGGTCAACGTGCTGACCCACCCGGAGCAGAACGACTGACTTGCCAAGCCTGCGCTCAAGTCGTATCGTGGATGCATCAATCCAGAAGCGCCTGGAGGATGCCGTGGATACCGACGGCTACACGCCAACCATCTCTTTCGAAAAGCTGCTCCGGCTGGCGCGCAAGTACGGCCCCGAAGAACTGGCCGGGCAGGCGCTGCCGTCCGATGAGGGCGGCCGGCATCAGGTCGAGCAGGCGGTCTGCCCCTGCGTGCGCGGCGAGCCCTGCGTGGTCGAGGCCGTCGCCGACGAACTCGAGCGCCTGACCCGGGTCTTTCGCCAGCAGCAACACGAGATCAAGCCCGACGACGCCCCGCAAGGCGGGGCTTCGCTGCTCGATGACGCCCTCGACGACACCCCGCAGGACAAGCCATGAACCCGCGCCGCCTGATCATTCGCGACTCGGCCGATCGCCCGCTTGGCGAGCATCCGCGCCGCTTTCCCGTGCCGAAGAATTTCGGCCTGGGCCGCCGCTCGAGAATGCGCGACGGCAAGCGCTGGCCGAAGCCGGACGATGCCGCCGCGCCGCTGGAGCTTTCGGTCTACCGCTACGACCCCGACCGCGACGAATCGCCGCGCATCGACACCTACACCGTCGATACCGAGCGCTGCGGGCCAATGCTTCTCGACGCGCTCATCCACATCAAGAATCACATCGACCCGACTCTGACCTTCCGCCGCTCCTGCCGCGAGGGCGTGTGCGGCTCGTGCGCGATGAACATCAACGGCCGCAACTGGCTGGCGTGCACCCAACCGATCGAAGAGCTCAAGGAGCCGGCGCGCGTCTTTCCGCTCAACAACCTGCCGATCATCAAGGATCTGGTCGGCGACCAGACCCACGCCATCGCCCAGTATCAAAGCATTCGCCCCTGGATACGAACGCAAAGCCCGGCGCCAGCCGACGGCGAGCGCCTGCAGTCGCCCGAAGACCGCGCCCGGCTCGACGGCTTCTACGAGTGCATCCTGTGCTTCTGCTGCACCTCGGGCTGCCCCAGCCACTGGTGGAACGGCGATCGCTTTCTGGGCCCGGCCACCCTTCTGCAGGCCTGGCGCTGGCTGGCCGACAGCCGCGACGAAGCCACCGGCGAACGCCTTGACGAGCTAGAAGATCCGTTCCGCCTGTACCGTTGCCACACCATCCTCAACTGCACCCGCACCTGCCCAAAGGGTCTGGAGCCGGGCACCGCAATTGCCCGGATCAAGCAGGAACTGCTCAAGCGAAAGTTCTGATCGGTTATTCAATCTACGAGGAAATCGATGATGAACAAGCGCCAGGTCACCATTCGCCGCGTCTACGACGACGCCGAAAACAACGAAGGCACGCGCGTTCTGGTCGACCGCGTCTGGCCGCGCGGCCTGTCAAAGAAAGACGCCGGCCACGATCACTGGTACAAGGAGCTCGCGCCCTCGACCGAGCTGCGCAAATGGTTCGGCCACGACCCGAAACTGTGGGCCGCCTTCAAGCAGAAATACCGCAAGGAACTGCGCGAAGACGACAAGCAGGAATTGCTCGAAGAGCTGGCCGAAATGGCGCGCGACCAGGGCCTGGTGCTGCTCTATGGCGCGAAGGACGAAGAGCACAACCAGGCGGTCGTGCTGCGCGAAGTCATTCAGGAAATGATCTGACCGCCAGGCAATTCCTGGCGACGCATTTCACTCAGCCTGCTCGGGGCTTGCTGTTTTTGAAACCGCAGATTGCGCAGATTCACGCAGATTCAGTAAGAACAGAACCTTGTAACCACGGAAGACACGGAATGACACGGAAAGAAAGTCTATCGACCGAACTCCTGGGGTTCATTTTCCGTGTGTTTCCGTGTTTCCCGGATTCTGGAGAGCCTGGACTGCCACTGGAGATGCGATCCGCGTCCTCATAAACCGGATCGAATCTGCGGAAATCTGTGCAATCTGCGGTTTCCTGGACTGCAAGCCGGAGCGTGGCTGATTCACGTACATAATCAGGTTGGCTTTGATCTGTGGTTTCTTCAACTGCAGTTTCAGGCGACGCCCTACTCGCGCCAGTAGTTATTGGCCGCCGCTACCGTCTGAAAGTACAGCGCCACCGTTTGCGAAACGGCGATCAGCGACTCGGCGTCCTTGCTGTATTCCGGGCGCTGGTCGAACAGCACTTTCTTGTCCGGCTGGGTGGTGACCACGGCGCGCCGGGCCAGTGATACGGCCAGGTCGAAGCCTTCGGCCGGCGTGTCGGTCATCAGGCTGAGGGCATCGGCGCCGTCGGAAGACTGGTCCTCGTCGGCGAAGACCGGTGCGGCCACCAGCGCCAGGGCGGCGATCAGTGCAATCAGGGTCCGTTGCATGTTGTTTCTCCTTGCTTCTTGCCGAAAGTCGGATCAGCTTATCATGCAGGCCGAATGAATCAATCAATCGGTGCGGGCGGCCGACAACCGGCCGCCCGCGCGGACTCACTGCGACATGTTCGGGTGCGGACTCGACAGGAGATGGATCTCGACGTTCTCACGGAACCAGCTGCCACCAACCGGGCCCTGGTCGGTCACATCAAGCCGCTCGATCCGGTTGCCGGGGTCGTCGGCGTCCTGGCTGCTGATGCTGATGCGCATGGCGCCGGCCGGGGTGGTGGTCGTGGCCACCGGCTCGCAGGTCCGGCAGAATCCGGTCACGTGCAGCATGTCGATCTCGATCCCGGCGCCCACCGAGCCGTATGGCAGGGTGTAGTCGGCACCGGCGGTGCCGATCGACCAGGTCGGCTCGCCGGCATCATCGTAGTAATAGACCACGGTGTTGATGATCGGGCGCGGGCCGTAGTTGCGCGTCATCACGCTCAGGCCCCAGCCGGAGTCCTCGGGATCGGCGGCATACCACGAGCCCGAGCCTTCTTCGGGGAAGGCCGGCTCGCGGCCGAACATCAGCGGCTCCAGGCACCAGGTGCCCGACCCGTCGGGCAGGTCGAACTCCAGCACCGCAAACAGCCACTTGGAGTTGCCATCAGGGTGGTACTGGCGGCGCTCGGCGCAGGCCGGATGATCGATGGCCGGGTCGAGGTTGAGGCGGACCGTGCCCGAGCGGCCGGGATCGACCTGGGCCTTCGGGTGGCGCCCCTCATCCCAGGTGACATAGTCCAGCCCGGCCTCGAGGACCATGCGGTCGTCCAGCTCGCCGGTGGCGATGTACCACTCGGGGTTGCCGTCGGAGTCATAGGTGTAAAAATGCAGGAAGTGCTGCATCGAGCCGTCGGCGCGCTCGACGCGCCGAAAGTCCAGGCCGTGGCCGGAGCGCTCCGGGTCGTACCAGTGCCGCGGCAGGCGCCGGTCCTGGATCGACCAGGTGCCCCGGGCGTAGCCGAGATCGAGCAGAATGTCGCGCTCAATACCCACCTCTTCCTGGGGTGCGTTGACGACGATCCAGGGGCGCATTAAGTCCTTGCGTGGCTCCCACTGCGCCAGCTCGTCGCCATCCTCGTTCATCAGGTGGAATGAGAAGAGGTTTGCGTTGGTGGAGTTGGTCGGGTCGTCCAGGCGCGGGCCCGGCTCGGCGGTGTGCCGCCAGGGGTTGTGCTCGCTCGGGCTGGCGATCGGACCGTAGAAGTGCTGCCGCGTGCCGGTCCGGAACCACTCGCCGTCGCGCTGCGCCAGGATGTCGTACGGCCGGTCCAGCCAGGGCCGCGGCGGCTCGAACGAGGCGAGGTAGGCCTGGGATTTGGTCGGCCAGCTGAAGCCCAGGACGTGCATCATCTCGTGCTTGATCAGGGCCGTGATGTTGGGCCGTCTGGGCTTGCTCCAGTCCTTGAGGTTCTTGTCCCAGCGCCACCAGGTACCGGCCCGCGATCCGCTGGTGCGCTCAAAATCACGCAGGATCGAGATGTAGCCGGTCACCGCGCTGACCTGGCCGGGATCGGTGATCAGCGCCTCGTTGGGCTGCTGGACCGAGCCACACAGGCCGATTGGCTTGCCTCCGCTCCGGGCGCGGCAGGCGTCGGTGCCGGCCTCACGCTCCCAGACGGTTAGCGGGACCGAGTAGAAGTGGCGGGTGTGTTTGGTGAAGCCGCCGCCGAGGGGGCCGGAGTTGGGCCCGCGCGCGCGCAGGCGCCCCGGCGCCGGGGTCTCGGGCTCGATGAATCCGTAATCGATCCAGCTGGAGGCAAAGCCCGCCCCCCGCAGGTTGTCTTCGAAGGTCGTGGCCAGAATCCGGATGGGCAGAAAACCGTCGAAGTCGAGGTGGTCGAGCAGCTCCTCGGTGGCCTGAAACAGAATCCAGCGCATCGCCTCGCCCTGGGTCGTGCCGGGATTGTCGCCGTCGGGCTCGCGCGGAGTGGGGTCGAAAAAACCGACCTGCTGCGCCTCCTCTTCGGCGTCGTAGTACAGCCGGACCGCCAGCGGGGGGCGATAGGTCGAGCCGCTGAAATACACCCGCACCGTCCCGCTGATCGACCAGGTTTTGAGCTGGCCGATGGCGACGTGCCAGGACTTGCCGGCCGGCGCCGGGTCCATGTCGCGCGTGACCAGGATGTAGTGCCGAACTCCGTACTGGCTGTTGTGCTCGCTGCGGTAGGCGGCCTGGTTGATAGCGTGAACATCGATCGGATAGCGATCGAACGGGCCCTCGGTCTGCGGAAAACTGCCTTCGACGAACGGGTTGTGGGGGCGCAGGTAAAGGCCGGCCGGCCCCTGCTTATCCAGCGGCTCGTCGGGGATGAACTCGACGAGCATCTTCCGGGCCCAGTCCGGGGCCTGAAAGCTCAGCGCCTGGACCAGGCGGGTGCGATCGCTGCTCCAGTCCCTCGGGATGTCGACGTGGACTTCATGGCGCAAATGTCCCTGCTCGCGAACCAGGTCGATGGGATTGATGTAGTCGGCCGGGACCAACCCAGCCTCTGGATCCTCGGGCCGGGGATGGCCCTCGCGCTGCAGGCGGCTGGCGGATTTCGCCAGCGGTGCGGGCTGTGAACGCGGGCGCGGCATTGGCTTGAGCCGACCTTCGGCCTGCAGCTGGGCCAGCCGATCGCGCATTCGGGTATCGCGGTCGGCACCAGCCTCGCAGCGCAGCGGCCCGGCATCAATGGCCAGCGGGCAGCCGAGCGCGGTGTAATCGCCGGCATGGGCCTGCATGGACAGCAGCAGCCAGGCGCCGGCCGCCAGAAAAACGGGGTTAAGGGTCTTCAGGATCTTGCGGGTCATGTTCTCCCTCGTGACACATTCCGGCGGCCCGTCCTCCCGGTCGGGCCGATCAAGGCGTGGCTCACCCGGTGTGCGTACCGGCAGAGGCGGCACGCACACCGGGCGGGCGCGAATGCGAAGGAAGGTATGACGGGGCTCTGGCTAGCGGTTGGCTGTCGCAACGATGGTGATGACAACATCCGGGCGACTGTCGGTCCGGACCCCCTTTACCTGCTTCGCCATCGGGTTCAAAGCTACGCCGCGGGCGGCCGGGGTGTCAAGCGCGGGCATCATTTCGACCGGGCAGGCGCGGGTGCCGCCTCCCTGGCGCGGGAAGCAGGCGCAACGTCCGGCTGGTTGCACTCAGGCCGATTGGCTCTGCTCTTCGCGCACGCGCTGCTGGGCGCGGCGGAAGGCGTTTTCGATCTCGGCGTTGTCGAACAACGGCATCGGCTGTTCGGGATCGGGGTCACGTAATGTGTAGACGGCGCCGCAGTATGCGCACATCTCGCGCCCGGAGCGGTGAACCGGTATATAGACGCGCGGGTGGGCGTTCCAGACCTTCATTGCGGGCGTGGGGCACGACAGCGGCAGGTCTTCCCAGCCGACTTCATACTCCTGCTGTTGGCAGGCGGGCCCGAGCTCACCTTCCTTGCGCTTGGCGACCATGGGGGTTGTCTCCGCGGTGGTTACATGACAAACCGTACATGATACCGGCTTGCGCAGGCTCATGGTGAAGGGCGGCGGCTTTTTCGTTTCTGATCGGGATCAAGCCCGCCAGCCGCCGCTGCGTGCTACGGTCGGGTGCACGGCATCCCCGGGATGAACACCAGAGGAGTTGCAAGCGACATGACCATCGATGTGGCCATCGTTGGCGCCGGGCCGGCCGGGCTGTGCCTGGCGCGCGCGCTCGACGGGCTGGGGCTCGACATTCGCCTGTTCGACGGCGCGTCGGAAGACGACCTGGCCGAACCGGCCGAGGACGGGCGCGAGATTGCGCTGACTCATCCCTCGCAGGCGCTGCTCGAGCGCATCGGCATCTGGCAGCGGCTGGATGCCGCCACGCTCAGCGAGCTGCGCGACGCGGCCGTATTCGACGGCGAGTCGCCGCGCCCGATGCGCATCACGCACGCCGACGGCGGCAGCGATCGGCTGGGCACTCTGGTGGCCAACCACCGCATCAGAAAAGCGGCCTGGGAGGCGGTGGCCGCGCAGCAAGGCGCCACGGTCGAGGCCGGGGTGAGGGTCGAGGGCACGGCGCTCACGGCGACGGGGCGCCGCCTCGAGCTGTCTGACGGCCGCTCGGTCGAGGCCGGCCTGGTGATCGCGGCCGATTCACGCTTTTCGAGCCTGCGCCGCGCGGCCGGCATCGGCGCGCGCATGCGCGATTTCGGCTGCAGCATGCTGCTGGCCCACGTCACCCTCGAGCGCGATCACGAAAACGTCGCCTGGGAGTGGTTCGGCTACGACCGCACCCTGGCGCTGCTGCCGCTCGTCGGCCGCCGGGCCTCGGCGGTGATTACCCTGCCGCACGAGCAGGCCGGCCGCCTGGCCCAATGCGACGAAGCCGACTACAACCGCGAAGTCACCGCCATGTACCGGCACCGCCTCGGCGAGATGCGTCTCGACAGCCGGCGTCACCTCTATCCGCTAGTCGGCGTGTGGCCCGACCGGACGGTCGCCGAGCGCCTGGCGCTGGTCGGCGACGCCGCGGTGGGCATGCACCCGGTGACCGCGCACGGCTTCAACCTGGGCCTCAAGGGCGTCGAGATCCTGTCTCAGGCGATGCGCTCGGCCGCCGGGCGCGGTCTGCCGGTTTCCGATCGCTCGGTGCTGGCCGCCTATCAGCGCCGGCACCGGATGGCCAGCCTGCCGCTGTATCTGGCCACCGCCACGGTGGTGGGGCTGTACACCAACGATCATCTGCCCGCACGCGTGCTTCGCCGCTCGGTGCTGCGGGTGGCCAACCGTATCGCGCCCTTCCGTCAGGCCGTGGCCGGACAGCTGACCGGCCGCGGAGGCCTGCCCGGTGCGCTCGATCGCCTGCGCGGCTCGCCGCCGTGAGCCGGCGCATCCTGATCATCCAGGGCCACCCCGACCCGTCCGGCGAGCACTTCGGGCATGCCCTGGCCGCGGCCTATCGCAGGGGCGCCGAGGCGGCCGGGCACACGGTCGAGGAAGTCCGCCTGGCCGATCTCGACTACCCGATGCTCGCCAGCGAGAAGGAGTGGACCGACGGGGAGGTGCCCGAATCCCTGCGGCCGGTGCAGGACTGGATCCGGGCGGCCGATCATCTGGTGTTCTTCTTTCCGCTCTGGCTGGGCACCCTGCCGTCGCGGGTCAAGGCCTTCCTTGAGCAGGTCATGCGGCCGGGCTTCGCCTTCTCGGCCGACGCTCGCGACGGCATCGGCGAGCGCCTGCTCAAGGGCCGGTCGGCGCGGGTGGTGATCACCATGGGCATGCCGGGGCCGGTCTATCGCTGGTTCTTCGGCGCCCACGGCTATCGCAACCTCAAGCGCAGCATCCTTCACTTCTGCGGCATCCGCCCGGTGCGCCGCTGCTTCGTCGGCGGCGTGGCCGGCAAGAACGACCGCGGCCGCATGCGCTGGCTGGCGCGGATCGAGGCCCTGGGCCGCAAGGGACGATAATCGGGCGCTTTTCGCCTTCAGTCCGAATCGGCCGGGCGGGCGCGGATGCGCTCGTCGCCGGAGGTCAGCAGGAGGCGGCCTTGTTCATCAAGCTCGAAGCGGCGAACCTCATCCAGCAGCTCGAACAGACGCTGATCGAGCGCCATCAGTTCGTCGGCGCAGGCCATCAGGGTCGCGCCGGGGCGCTCGATGTTCAGGCGCTCGGGCGTGAGCTCGTAGTCGGCGAACCAGGCGTTGCAGGCGCCGCGGCCGCTGATTCGACCTTTACCGTCGAATGCCAGCGTCATGCGCGCTTCTTCGCCGGGCTGCATCTCGCCGATTCGCTCGATCACCCAGTCGCCGACGAGCAGGCTTTCGGGCTCGCCGCCGCAGCCGGTCAGGCGCTTGCCGGGCACCTGGGCGCTCACCTGCCAGGGATAGGGCATGCCGGTGGCGCTGTCGCGGCAGGCAGTCTTGTGGAAGGTGGCGGTGATCACGCCGTCCGCGCCGGCGGCGCGGATGCGCTCGCCCCGGGCGAGGCGCTCGCGGTCGATCAGCGGCAAATCGAGGCGGGATTCACCGTAGTCGTAGTCAAGCTCGGCGCGGTTGGTACTCAGCCGCAGCCGCCAGCCCGGTTCGTTGCCGCGCGCCTCGATCGGCAGCTCGAGCGTCGGCCCCTCGCCGGTGACCAGGCCCTCGTTGAAAGCAAACAGCCGGACCCGGCCCAGGTCGATGCGCGTCGACTGCGGGTCGAGCAGCACCGGGCCGCTGTCGCGCAGCGGGCCTTCGGGCGCGTCCACGCGGGCGCGCAGCTCGTGGACGACGTTGTCGCCGAGCGCGCGCTCGAAGCGCAGGCCCAGCGGAAAGGGCACCTGGCCGCCGTCGAGCGCCTGGCGGTAGTCGGCAATGACGGTCGCGCCTTCGGGCGTGATTTCATTGATGCGCACCTGCAGCACGGCCGTGGCGGGCAGGGCAATGCGCTCGGGGTAGAAAAGCTGTCCGGCAACTGCGGTCGTCACTTTCTCCTGTTCGCCGTCGGCCGGCTCGTCGCCGGCCTGCGGGCGCAGATTGAACGTGCAGGCGGAAAGCAACAGCACGGCCGCTGGAATGACGGCTGGTTTCAGCAGCGATTTGTTCACGCGAGTTCTCCGGTGGCGGTAGTTGAGAAGCATACCGCTATCGACCGGTGCCCCGGGGTGAGGGTTCCCTATCTCTCCAGGTGCTGGAGCTTGTTGGGCACGTCTTCCCACTCCTCCGCATCCTCGGGCGGGGGCTTCATCTCCGTGATCACCGGCCACTGCTGCGACAGTTCTGCGTTGAGCTCGAGAAAATGCCGCTGATCGGCCGGCAGGTCGTCTTCGGGATAGATCGCGTCGACCGGACATTCGGGCTCGCAAAGCGTACAGTCGATGCATTCTTCCGGGTCGATCGCCAGGAAATTGGGGCCCTCGTGAAAGCAGTCGACGGGACAGACTTCCACGCAGTCGGTGTATTTGCAGTTGATGCAGTTGTCGGTCACAACGAAGGTCATGGCGGTACCTCGGGGCGTGCCTGGGCAGAGGAGAAAGGATAACATGCATATCATGCACATGTATCGACCTCTGGGATAATGGTGTCATGAAAGTGCAAGCTCCGAAAGACACGATCGCGCGCTTGCGCGGTCTGCTTGGCACGGCCGGGGTGATCGGCGACGCCGCCGACCTGGCCGAGCGCAGCGGCGAGCCGCGCGGGCGCTACCGCGGCCTGCCGCTGGCCATGCTGCGCCCGGCCACCACCCAGCAGGTGGCGGCTGCGGTCAGCATCTGCCGCGAGGCCGGCCTGGCGATCGTGCCGCGCGGCGGCAATACCGGCCTGGTGGGCGGGCAATGTGTAAGCGGTAGCGGGCGCGAGGTGGTGCTCAGCCTCGAGCGCATGCGCGCGATACGAAGCGTCGATGCCGAAGGCGCCAGCCTGGTGGCCGAGGCCGGCTGCCCGCTGGCGACGGTGCAGCAGGCTGCTGCTTCGGCAGGCCTGGTCTTTCCCATGAGCCTGGCCTCGGAGGGCACGGCCACCATCGGTGGCAACATCGCTACCAACGCTGGCGGCCATCTGACCATCCGCTACGGCAACATGCGCCAGCAGGTGCTGGGTCTGGAGGTGGTGCTGGCCGACGGTCGCGTACTCGACGGACTCAAGGGCCTGCGCAAGGACAACAGCGGCTACGACCTCAACCAGTTGTTCATCGGCAGCGAGGGCACGCTCGGCATCGTGACCGCCGCCTCGCTCGGCCTGGTCTCGGCGCCGCGCCAGAGCATGACGGCCCTGATCGGCGCGCCCGATCTGCCCGCCACGCTGACCCTGCTGCGCCTGCTCAGGCATCACCTGGGCGAGACGGTTTCGGCGCTGGAGCTGATGCCGCGCCTGGCGATGGATTTCGTGCTTGACTATCTGCCCGATGCCCACGACCCGCTGGTAAGAGCCCATCCCTGGTACCTGCTGCTGCAGGCCGACACTGCCGTGGCCGGCGACTGGCTGGGCGACGCCTGTGTCCAGGCGCTCGAGCGTGCGCGCGACGAGGGCGTGGCCACCGACGCGGTATTGGCCGGCAATGACACCCGCGCCGGCGAGCTGTGGCGCCTGCGCGAGGCGATTTCGCCGGCCCAGAAGACCGGCGGGGTCAGCCTCAAGCACGATATTTCCGTGCCGGTGGCGGCCATCCCGGGCTTCGTCGCCGAAACCTGCCGCGCCCTGACCGAGCGCGTGCCGGGCATTCGTCCCTGCGTGTTCGGGCACGTCGGCGACGGCAACCTGCACTTCAACCTGAGCCAGCCGCAGGGGATGAACGCCGAGGCCTTTCGCGCCCTGGAGCCTGATTGCAACCGGATCGTGTTCGACGCCGTCGGGCGCCACCGCGGCTCGATTGCCGCCGAGCACGGCATCGGCCAGCTCCGCGCCGGCGAGCTCGCCGAGCGATGCGACGGGGTGAGGCTCGAGACCATGGCCCGGCTCAAGCGCTGCCTCGACCCCGAGGGCCTGTTCAATCCGGGCAAGGTGCTGGTGGACGAAAACCGGGGCGAGCGGTCGTGCACGTAGTGGTTGTCGGCGCCGGGGTAGTCGGCGCCACCATGGCGCTGGCCCTGGCCGAGCGCGGCGTCGAGGTGAGCCTGATCGACGCACGCGAGCGCGTTGCCCACGACACCAGCCACGCCAACGGCGGCGGTATCACGCCGCTGCACGCCGACCCCTGGAACGCGCCGGGCCTGCTGCGCAATCTTCGCAAATACGCCGGCCGCAGGGACGCGCCCTGGCACCTGCCGCCGCATCGCCTGCCAAAGATGGGGCGCTGGGGGCTGGCTTTCCTGGCCAACGCCAGGAACGCGCGCTTTGTCGCCAACGCCCGCGCCAATATCCGTCTGGGCCTGTACTCGCTGGAACGACTGCGCGACTGGCGCACCCGCTACGATTTTCAGTACGCGCAGACGACGGCCGGGTCGATGCAGGTCTACGCCGATCGGCAGACCTTCGAGGGCGCCGCGCATCTGCGCCGTGAGCTGATCGAAGGCCTGGGTGAAGTCCGGCCGCTGGAAGTCGGCGAAGTCGTTGATCGCGAGCCCGCGCTGGCGCCAGTGGCCGGGCGCCTGGCCGGCGGCCTGTACTACCCCGAACACGAATCCGGCGACGCGGCCGCCTTCGCCCGGGCCGCCGCCGAAGCCGCCGAGCGGCAGGGCGCGCGGTTGCATCTGGGCGAGCGTGTGTCCGGCCTGGTCGTCGAAAACGGACGCTTCGTCGGCGTGGAGCTGCCGCAGGGAAGGCTTGGCGGCGATGCCTGCGTGGTCGCGGCCGGGCCCGAAACGCATCGCCTGCTGCGCCCGCTGGGGCTGAAGGTGCCGATTCAGCCGGTGCGCGGCTACTCGGCCACCTTCGAGCTCGACGACGGTCGCGACCTCCCGCGCCTTCCGATTCTCGACACCGCCCGGCGCTTCGTCACCCTGCGCCTGGGCGAGACGCGCCTGCGCGTCGCCGGCCTGGCCGATTTCGCCGGCCACCGCCGCGCCATTCCGCCGGCGCGCATGGACGTGCTGCTCGCCAGCGCGCGTGCTCTGCTGCCGGCCCTGGCCGATCAGCTCACCCCGGCCGCCGGCCGCTCCTGGGTCGGCCTGCGCCCGGTCACGCCCGATGGGCGGCCGCTGCTGGGCGAGTCGAAAATCGCGGGTCTTTATCTCAACACAGGCCACGGCCCGATGGGCTGGGCCATGGCCTGCGGTTCGGCCAACCTGGTCGCCGACCTGATCGAAGGCCGCCCTCCGGCCATCGACCCCGTGCTCTATCGTCCGGGCCGCTGAAACCTGAAAACCACGGAAAACACGGAAACACACGGAAAATGAACCCTGGAGATCTGTCGAAAGACTTTTTCCTTCCGTGCCCTTCCGTGTTTTCCGTGGTTACAAGGTTTGGTTTTCTTGAATCTGCGTCAATCTGCGCAATCTGTGGTTTCAAAAACAACGGGCCAGAAGCCGGCAGAGCGACGTGCATGATCAGTTGGATTCATTCGACGCGAGAACGCCAATATTCGGGGCGGCGATGCAAATGTGCGACAGCGATGATGACAATCTCGCTCGCCGCTGGCTCATAGATGATTCCATAGGGAAAGCGCCGCAACTGGCACCGCCGAATGCATCCTCCCAACGGAGGCCATGCGTCGGGGAATCTCCGAATACGCTGGATCGCATGCCATGCCTCCTCCCGAAAATCCCTACCCAGGCCAGCGCGCTCTTTGTTGTAGTAATCGATTGTCTCGGCCAACTCACGCTGCGCAGGGCAAAGTAGCCGGGTCTTCAAATCGCCTGACCAAGTTCGGAAAAGGCTATCTCTACATCCACTGCGCCCAGCTCACCGGAACGATAAGCCGCCATGCGATCCTGTGCCTCCTTGAGCCACAAGGCGTCCATGGCCGAGTCAGGTTGATCCAGGCTTCCAATAAGCTCCTCGACCAGTGCCGCACGCTCTGCGGGCGGAAGCCGCAAAGCCTCGTATAGCACCGACTCTGCTGAAGTTGACATGATCCTGTCTCCGTATGGCGCGAACTTCATTCTACCCACAGCCGTCAGGCAAATCTAACTGGCTGATGGCAAACTGTATCCTGACTATGTACGTGAATCAGCCACGCTCGAACCTGCAGTGCAAGAAACCGCAGATTGCGCAGATTTCCACAGATTAAAACCAGAACCGTGTAACCACCGAAAAACAGCGAATACACCGAATACACCGAAAGATCAATGGAAAACCGTCAACGCAACCGCTTGCAGCGCCCCTGGGCGAGCGACGGGTTGGCTTCCGCGTATTTCGTGACTTCCGTGGTTACAAGGTTCTGTTCTTCCTGAATCTGCGTCAATCTGCGCAATCTGCGGTTTCAAGAACAACCATAGCTCTGAGCGTCTGCTCAACAATGAGACCGTTAGTAACGCACCAGCAGGTTGGTGTCGATACCGATCATTCATCCATGACCTTTGTCGCATGCTCGGCAATGGCGACATCCATGTCCTCGATGCTCACGGGCTTGTCGGGTCTGGACACAATGCCCTTCAGCGCCGTGACCGGCAAGGTTGCGGCGACCAGCTCGTATTGGCCGGGCTGCAGCTCGATGAACTCGACCCGATCGCCGGTTTCAACGCCCGTCCCCCTTCGCACCGCTGCCGGAATCGTGATCTGCCCTCGGCAAGGGCGCAAGCAAAGTTGCCGGCCCGCCCTCTCCTGGTTCATCCGCCCGATTCACCATCGGTTCGTCGCAGTAGAAGGGCAGTGAACAAGGCGGCGCTCAATTGATTCCGCGCTGCACCACGCGCATTCCGTCCGCCAGGCCGGAAGCGGGATACAGGATCACGCGGTCGCCGCGCTCGAGCCCGCCTAGCACCTGGGCCTGAATGCCGTTGTTGCGCCCGATTTCGACCTGCTGCCGTTTCGCATTGCCGTTGTCGACCAGGAACACCGACCACGCTTTGTCATCGCGAAACAGCGCGCTCGAAGGCACGATCAAGGCATCGTCATCTTCCCAGATCACGATCCGCGCCTCGACGCGGAAGCCGTGACCCAGGCCTGTGTGTGCCGGCTCAGGATCGGCAAAGCGGATGATTGCGTTGACGCGCTGTTCCTCGACGCCAAGCGCGGAGAACTTGGTGAAACCCCAGGGATCCACCCGTTCCACCACGGCATCGAGCGTGCCCGGGCCACCCCACTGCTCGATGAGAACGCGATCGCCCGGGCTCACTTGCACCGCGTCGGTGGACAGCAGTTCGACGATCACCTCCAGATCGTTGTCGACGTCGCCGACTTCCAGAATTGCCGCTCCGGCCGGAAGGGTGGTTTCGCTTTGTTGCATGAGGCGCAGCACTTGCCCCGTGACTGGCGCATGGATCGGGATTTCTTCTCCCTGCCCTGTCTCGACGATGGCGCTGTCAGGCTGCTGTCGATCGCTGAATCTCACAAGTTGCGCACGCGCGTTTTCCAGCTCGGCCTGACGCATCTCGATGGCGGCCTCGGCGGTGTTGAAGGCGGCTTGCGCAGCGCGCGCGTCCCGAATGGCACGATCAAGCGCGGCCTCGCTGATGGTACCGTCGCGCCGCAGCGTGGAGCTGCGCTCCAGCTCATTGTCGGCCAGCTCCCTGTCGGCGATGGCCCGGTTGAGCTCTGCGCGAGCCAGACGCAGGGCAGCTTCGGCAGCGGCCACCGCGGCTCGTGCCTGCTCGCGGCTGCGCACGTCCAGTGCCGCCGGGTTGCTGGGCAGCATTTGCGCGACAACGGTCTGATGTCGCTCGACCGAATCGCCAGGCTCGACCTCCACACGCAGCAGGCGACCGGCGACCGGCGTCGATACCACATAGGCGTCGTGCACGCGGGTGCGCCCTTCCTCGTCGATGGTCATGATCATGGGCCCGCGCGTGACCTCGCCGATATCGATGCTTGTCGGGCGGGGCCAGAAGGCGAAGATCAGCGCCGCGCCGACGACGGCGACAGCGGCGATTGTCAGAAAGGAGCGTGATCGTTTGCGTGCCATGCAGGTCTACTCCCGAGTTTTCAGGGCAGTGATCAGATCGGCCCGGTCGATATCCCGCTTCACCAGCCAGCCAGACGCCACGGCGGCTGCAATGACCGCCAGCGCCGCCGTACCGTAGCTTTCGGGGGTGAACACGGCCGGGATCTGATAAAGATCGGTACTGAATCCGGCAGCGATGCCGAAGGAAAGGTAATAGCCCAGAAGCGCGCCTGTCGGCAGCGCGATCAGGGTAATGGCGGCGAGCTCGCCGAGCAGAACGAAGGCAACTTCACCGCGGGTGAAGCCGATCACTCGCAGGCTGGCGAGGTCACGGGCACGCTCCGCGTAGGCAATGCGGGCGGCATTGTAGACGATGCCGAAGGTGATGACGGCGGCGATGGCGGCCATGATATAGCGCATGGCGCCGGCACCGGTATCCATCAGCTTCTGGAACGCATCGCGCGCGTCGGCCTTGAGGCTGACGCCGGCGACGGCGGGCATGTCCTTGAGCCGACGATAGACGCTCTGGCTGTGTGCCGCATCGACCCGCAGGTAGGCACCGGAGACCCGGTTCGGTTCGCGCAGCGCGCGGTTGAGCGCTTCCAGTTCCATGAAGGCGGGGGAACCGAGCAGCGTCTCGGCAATGCCGATGACCGGAATATCGAGCACCGGCTGGCGCCCTTCGCGCACCTCGACGGTCAGCGTCTGGCCCGGTGCGATATCGAGAATATCTGCCAGCGCGGTCGCCAGTATCACGCCTTCCCGCCGCATCGCGATGGTGGTCACGTTCTTGTCCACCGCGCGATTGAGTCGGGGCTCGGCCACCAGCCCGTTGACTGCGCCGCGATACGACTTGAGCCCGTTGCGCAGCACGGCGGGAATGATACGGATCGGCTCCACTTCGATGACGCCTTGCATGCGCTGCAGTTCGAGGATCGTCTTGTCGGACAGGGCGTCGGTGAAGGTGACGGTCACGTCGCTGCGGTCGATCACATCGAAGGTCAGGGCGAGCGTCCGGTCAAAGCCTGAGAGGATCGAGATCATGGCGGCCGACAGCGCCATTCCGGCGGCGATGCCGATCACGGCACCGGCCATGCGCCCGGGCTGCCGGGTCAGGCGCCGCAGTACCATGCGGCTGGGCTGGTCCAGCAGCCGGTTGAGGAACCGGCCAACCCGCCGGGCACGGCTGTAGTCCGGCGGCGCGGGCGGGCGCATGGCGGTGGCGGGAGTCAGCGCAAACACGCCGCGCAGGACAATCAATCCCCCCGCAGAGGCTGCCAGCACGCTGACCGCCACGCCGATGACGAACGACTCCGGATCGAGCCGAAACACCAGCAGGGGAAACTTGAAATACTCCAGATAGACGCCGATCAATGCCCGCCCGGCGGCAATGCCGGCCAGGCAGCCGGCCAGGGCGCCACCGACGGCAATGGCGAGAATCAGTTTCAGGTAATGTGCGCCGACCTCGACGTTGGTGTAGCCGAATGCCTTCATCAGCCCGATCTGTTCGCGCTCGGACTGCACCATGCGCGAGATCACGATGTAGAGCAGAAAGGCCGCCACCGCGAGGAAGATCGGCGGCACGCCTTTGCTTGTGGTCCGCAGGCCGCTGATTTCCTCGCTTACGAAGCGGTTGGATTCCTGATCCTCCAGGCCATAGGCGCCCAGCCCGCCATACGGAGCGAGGAGGCGGTCCACCGCATCGAGCGCGGCCGCCGGCTCGGCCCCGGGGCCAAGGGAGAGGAGCGCCTGGTTGAACGCGCCTTCCATATCGTAGGCAGCGGCGAGCGCCGTGCGGCTCATCCAGATCACGCCGAAACGGCTGTCGTCGGGGGCAAGCTCGCCGGGGGCCGTCGTGTAGAGAAACTCCGGCGACTGCGCGAGTCCGACAATCCGGAAGCTGCGCCGGGCGCCGTGCATGGTGGCCGAAAGCGTGTCACCAGGTTTCAGACCATGGGCGTTCGCGAAGCTGTGAAGCAGCAGAATCTCGCTGGAATGACCGCTGTCCAGGCGGCGACCGGCACTCAGGTAGACATCGTTGAGTCGAGGCCCGCCAAAATCGGGCAGCGAGACCGCCCGCGCCTGCAGCGGCAGATCCAGACCGGGCAGGTCGATCAGCGCGCTGCCGGTCACCCGCCCTTCGACGGCGGAGACGCCGGAAATGGCGGCCAGATCGGCAATCAGGCGGTCCGGTGCGCGGGTCACGGGGGCGAAGACGTCGGCCAGGCGGTAGCGTTCGTAGTAAGCGCGCCGGGTTTCTTCCAGGGAGGTGACCAGGCCGGTCATCATGACCAGCATCAGCACACCCACGCCGATGACGGCGCCAATGGCGACGGCCTGGCCCTTGATGCGCCACAGGTCGCGCAGGAGCTTGCGATCGAGCGGGCTCATGGCTTGTTCACCATTCAATCTCCTCCGGCGCAAGCTTGCTCGCGTTGACGACCACCTCGCGGATTGCCCCGTCGGCGAAATGGATCACCCGGTCGGCCATGGCGGCCTGCGCCGCAGCGTGGGTGACGATGAGAACCGTCGCGCCCAGCCGCTCGTTGACGTCCTTGAGGACCTTGAGCACCGCGCGGCCTGTCGCGCTGTCCAGGGCGCCGGTCGGCTCGTCGCAGAACAGGACCGTTGGCTGCTTGGCCACGGCTCGAGCGATGGCGACCCGCTGCTGCTCGCCGCCGGACAGTTGTGACGGAAAATGGCTGGTTCGCGCATGCAGGCCCACGAGGGCGAGCGCGGCGTCGGCGTCCATCGGGTTGCGGGCGATCTCGGTGACCAGCTCGACGTTCTCGTGCGCCGTCAGGCTCGGCATGAGGTTGTAGAACTGGAACACGAAGCCGATGTGGTCGCGCCGATAGCGCGTCAGTTGTGCATCGGAAAGCGTCGTCAGCTCCCGGTCCTGGAAGTGCACCTGTCCGCCGGTGGCCCGATCCAGCCCGCCGATGATGTTGAGCAGCGTGGACTTGCCGCTTCCCGAGGGGCCCAGCAGCACGATCAGCTCGCCGGCGGGGATGTCCAGATCGACGCCGCGCAAGGCGTGAACCGCCGCCGGGCCTTCGCCGTAGACCTTGGTCAGACCGCTGATGCGATAAGCGATGGTGTCTTTGTTGTCCGGTTCACGGGGCATCCCGTCTGTTGCTTCCGTCAAGGAGTTGGGGCCTGCTGCCGGGTTACCAGGGCATGCATGCCAAGACATGGATAAGTATTCAGCCAGTTCGGCTTCGATCCATGTTCAGGCAGTGGCCTGCCGGAAAGCTTCGCATATTGAAGCCATCAAGGAAAATGGCCGGCTCGCCTGGCAAAGCCGGACGGCCTGTCCGGTGCAGCCATCCGGCCGATGGCGCTGTCCGAGTGGGGCTTACTCGACCTGGGCCGGCGGGTCGGGGTCGGCGTCCCAGCCGGGCGGGGGTTCGAGGGTGGCGGCCAGCCAGCGCTCGATGGTTTCGGCGTGCTCGCGCTCTTCTTCGGTGAACTCGTCGGCCAGGGCGCGGATGGTGTCGTCCCGGCTTTTCTCGGCGATGCTTCGATAAAAGCGCTCGGCGCCGCGCTCGGCCGCCAGCGCCAGCTTGAGCGCGTGGTGCGCGGTCATCAGGTAATGCGCCTGCGCCATTTCGCCCGATTCCGGGCTTTCGGCGTCTGGCCACGAGAACTCCCAGGGCTTGAGGTCGGGCAGGCCGCCGCCTTCGGTCCGGGCGCGCTCGATCGCCTCGTCGCGGTGCAGGCGCGAGTAGTGGGCCATTTGCCGGAACAGTTTCTCGATCGGGCGGTTGCGATGGGTTCCCATGGCCTCGGCGAGTTCGTCGTAGCGCTCGGCGGCTTCGTCCTCGAGGACGACGGCGTGGGCCAGAAAGCAGTTCAGATCGGTCAGTGGATTCATGCCGGCACCTCGAAATCACTGGCAATTGCGGCCAGGTCGCGACCGCCACCCTGCGGGCAGGCAAAGACCGGGCGCTCGGCGCGATAGAGCACGCCGGTGGCAAAGCCGTCGTCTTCGGCGAGCGCGGCAAAGGCCTGCGCGCGGTCGGCGGTGGCTTCGAAGCTGGCGTGAACGCGCTTCTTGTAGCCGAGCTGTTCGGGCCGGTAGGTGATGCAGGGGCTCAGGACCTGCAGGAAGGCAAAGCCGGGAAATTCGATCGCCTCGGCGATCATCTGCGCCAGCTCGTTGGGGCTGTTGGAAAACGCCCGGGCGATGAACGGCGCGCCGGCGGCGAGCGCGATATCGAGCGGCGGAAACGGCATCTGGCCGGGGCCTTCGGGCGAGAGCTTGCTGCCGGTCCAGTCGGCTTCGGTGGTTGGCGAGGCCTGGCCCTTGGTCATGCCGTAGACGGCGTTGTCCATCACCAGGTAGGTCAGGTTGACGTTGCGCCGGCAGGCGTGCATGAAGTGATTGCCGCCGATGGAAAAGCCGTCGCCGTCGCCGCCGGTGGCAATCACGGCCAGCTCCGGGCGGGTCAGCGCCAGGCCGGTCGCCACCGGCAGGGCGCGGCCGTGTACGCCGTGAAAGCCGTAGGAGCGGGTGTAGGCCGGAATGCGCGACGAGCAACCGATGCCGGCAATCAGCGCGGTATCGTGCGGCGCGATGGCAAGCGCGGCAAGCGCCTTGGCGAGCGCGTTGAGCACGCCGAAATCGCCGCAGCCGGGGCACCACACCGGCTTGTAGTCCGACCGGTAGTCCCGGTGGCCGAGAACCGAAAGGGTTTTACTCGGGTCGCTGCTCATGCTGCTTCCTCCAGGGCCAGGGCACGCACCTGATCGACAACCGCGCCGGGCGTGATCATCAGCGGGCCGGGCTGGGCGAAGACACGGGTGGCGGCCGGCAGCTTCAAGCGGCTGCGCAGATAGCGATAAAACTGCTGCGAGTGGCTCTGCTCGACGATCAGCAGGCGCTGACAGCCGGCCAGAAGCGACTCCATGGCGGCGGTATCGAGCGGGCTAAGCAGGCGCAGCGAGATCACGCGTACGGCCTGGCCGCCAGCGCGCAGCCGCTCGGCGGCCTCGCGCACGGCGCCGGTGCTCGAGCCCCAGGTCAATACGGTCAGCTCGCCTTCGCCTTCGATATCGGCCCAGTGGGCACCGTAGTCGAAGCGCTCGAGCTTGCGCTGACGCTTTTCGAGCTGGCGGTGGTGGTCATCGACCTTGGCCGAGGGACGGGCATCGAGGCGGTGGGTCAGCCCGGTAAGCGTGTGTTCACCTTCGGGCGTGCCCGGCAGGGCCACCGGCGAGATGCCGTCATCGGTATCGGCAAAGCGATGGTAGGGCGGGCTGATGTCTTCGGCCAGGCGGCGCTGGGCCCGCCACGGGCGCTCTTCGGGCCGATCGATGCAGGCCCGCGCCTGGCCGAGGAGTTGATCGCTCAAGACAATGGCCGGGGTTTGCAGCGCTTCTGACAGGTGAACCGCCCACTGTGTGCTCGCAGCGCAGTCGCCGATGCCGTTGGGCGCGATGACCAGCCGCGGCGCATCGCCGTGAGCGCCAAACAGCGCCAGATTGAGATCGGCCTGCTCGGACTTGGTCGGAATGCCGGTCGACGGGCCGCCGCGCATGACGTCGACGACGACCACCGGCAGCTCGGCGGCGGTGGCCAGGCCCAGTGCTTCGATCATCAGCGACAGGCCCGGGCCGGAGGTCGCCGTCATCGCCGGCGTGCCGCCAAACGAGGCGCCCAGGCACATGTTGATCGAGGCCAGCTCGTCTTCGGCCTGGACCAGGCAGCCGCCAACTTCGGGCAGGCGCGCGGCCAGCCATTCCTGGATTTCGGTCGACGGCGTGATCGGGTAGGCAGCGCAGAAGCGAACGCCGCCGGCCAGCGCGCCGAAGCCGGTGGCTTCGTTGCCGGTGACAAGCCAGCGTGCAGCCGAATCTCTTGGCGCGGCTTCGAGTTGCGGCGCCGCGGGCAGCTCGCCGGCGGCTTCGCGCCCGGCCTCGAGACCGGCCTGCACGCCGTCGAGCAAGCTTGCGGCGCGCGCGCGGAACATGTCTTTGACGCTCTCATCGACCCGCTCGTCATCGAGGCCGATCATACGCGCCAGCAGGCCGACGGCCACGGTGTTGGCGCGCGCCTGGCGGTGAGCAACCTTCGCCAGCGCGGCGAAACCGACCTCGAGGCGGCGGTCGGCGTCGGCGCTGACCCAGTCGGGTGCATCACCCTGGGCCGGATCGGCCAGCACCAGGCTGTCGGCCGCGAGGGTCATTTCGGCGGCAAAGCGCTGGGCCTTGTCCCAGTCGAGCGCGACGAGCAGATCGATGCGGTCGTCCTGGCAGCCGATCGGCCGGGTACTCAAACGCAGCAGGGCGGCGGCCTCGCCACCGCGAATCTGCGGGCCGAGAGAGCGCGTCATCAGGCCGTAGTAGCCCGAGCGCGCGGCCGCATCGAGCAGCATCTGCCCGGCGGTCATCACGCCGGCGCCGCCGCTGCCGAGCAGGACGATTGAAAGCGAATGACGGGTTGTGGAGCGTTGGCCTTTGTTCATGGCCGCTACTTTGCCTGCAAAGCCCGGGCTCTGAATTGATCAGAATCAAGCCCGGGCGGGGTTCTTGTCCACCCGCCTGAACGCGATCTGCATTGCCGCCGGGTTGATGATGACTTGCAGCGCCAAACTTGATGGCTGACAAGGACGCGAGCGTCAGCTTCGCTTTAGACTCCGCCTCCCCTCCCATCCCCGGCCAGACCAGCCGTGCCCTATCACGACCTCAGGAGCTTCCTTGAAGCGCTGGAGCGAGACGGCGAACTCGCGCGCGTCGCCGATCCCGTCGATCCGGTGCTCGAAGCCACCGCGCTGGCGCGCCACGCCCAGGCGCAGGGCGGCCCGGCGCTGCTGATGGACAATGCCGTCGGCAGCGATCATTCGCTGCTGCTCAACCTGTTCGGTCATCGGCGGCGCATCGAGGCGGTGCTGGGCAGCCGGCCGGTGCGCAGCCTGGAAGAGCTCGGCGAGCTGCTGGCGCGCCTGCAGCAGCCGCGTCTGCCGCGCTCGCTCAAATCGGCGCTGTCGGACTGGCCGGAGCTGGGCCAGCTGGCCCTGGTTTCGCCGCGCCGGGTCGAACGCGGCAGCTTTCAGGACCAGGTGCTCGAAGGCGAGGACATCGACTTGGGGACGCTGCCCGTGCAGCACTGCTGGCCGGGCGATGCCGGCCGGCTGATCACGCTGGGCTTGGTGGTGACCGACAACGCGCGGCTGGGGCGCCAGAACATCGGCATCTACCGCCAGCAGCTGATCGGCCGCAACCGGGTGATCATGCGCTGGCTGGCCCACCGCGGCGGCGCCCAGGACTTTGCCGAGTGGCAGCGCAGCCGCCCGGGCGAGCCGTTTCCGGTCGCCGTGGTCATCGGCGCTGATCCGGCCACCACCCTGGCGGCGGTCGCGCCGGTGCCCGACACGCTCTCGGAGTTCCAGTTCGCCGGCCTGCTGCGCGGGGCGCGCAGCCGGGTGGTGGCCGCACCGCTGACCGGCCTGGAGGTGCCGGCCGGCGCCGAGATCGTGCTCGAAGGGCACATCCATCCCGACGACACGGCGCTCGAAGGACCCTTCGGCGATCATACCGGCCACTACAACGCCGCCGGCGTCTACCCGGTGCTCACCGTCGAGCGGGTGTCACTGCGCGATGGCGCCATCTATCAGGGCAGCTTCATGGGCAAGTCGCCGCATGACGAGCCTTCGATTCTGGCTTCGGCGCTGAACGATCTGTTCGTGCCGATTCTCAGAGGCATCTTTCCCGAAATCCGCGACTTCTTCCTGCCGCCGGCGGCCTGCTCGTACCGGATCGCGCTGGTGTCGATCGACAAGCGCTATCCCGGCCACGCCCGGCGGGTGATGATGGGCGTGTGGTCTTACCTGCGACAGTTCACCTACACCAAGTTCGTGGTGGTGGTCGATGCCGATATCGATATTCGCGACGGCAACGAAGTGCTGTGGGCGCTGGCCAACCACGTCGACCCGGCGCGCGACAGCCTGCTGGTCGAGCGCACGCCCGTCGACGTGCTCGATTTCGCCTCGGCCGAGCCCGGCCTGGGCTCCAAGCTGGGCCTGGACGCCACCCGCAAGCTGCCCGGCGAGAGCGATCGCGACTGGCCCGAACCGATCGTGCCATCGCCCGAAGTAGAGCGCAGGGTCGAGGGACTCTATGCTCGTATTCGTCCCCGACCATCAACGCGGAAGCGGCGCTGACTCAGGGCTCGGGATGAGCCTTGAGCATGAAGCCGTTGTCGCCGATGAGCACAAGCTCGCGACCGCCCGGCCCGGTCGTCACCCAGCCGCGGCCGCTGTAGGACTCGATGGGATAGTCTTCTTCGGGCCGGTTGATGACAAAATCGAGTAGCCCGACTCCGCTGTCGCCGACGCTGTCGAGCCAGCCCTCGAAGTGGCATTCGCCCTTGGGCAGGTAGACGGGAAACATATCGATGCAGGCGTGGCCGTTTGGCTGGATGGTGAGAAAGCCCCTGGTCGGAAAATAAGGATCGCGCATCGGGATCTCCCAGCGCCCGGCCAGGCTTTCCGTATCGACGGGCGTGAGCAGCGATCGATCGTCTTCGGCCGGCCAGATGGTCAGGGTTCGCGAGCGGTCGGCGGTCTGCCAGGTCATCTCGGCGCCGGCTTCGCCTTCGAGCCACTGTCCGGCCAGATCCCAGCTTTGCGGGTCGGATTCAACCCGGGTCCAGCGCGCCAGGCTGGCGGTGCCGTTGATCTGCCCGCCGCTTTCGACCGGCTCAGTGACGATCGTGTGTTGGGCGCGGATCGCCATGGGTTGGCCGCCGTAGAGCGGAAGACCGTTGTCTTCCACGCCCCAGAGCCGGCCTTCGAGGTCGAGAAAACCATCGAAGCCTTTGGGATCGGCGGGAAAATCACTCGATACGATCTCGCCTCTATAGCGACCAAATTCAGCCGTCTCGACCGGCGGCAGCACACAGTCGGCGCCGACGACCCCGGCCAGCCGGTGCAGTGGCGTCGAGCCCTCGCCATAGGCGGGATCGGTGGCGTCCCAGCTCAGCTCGGCGCGCTGGCAGCTCGAAAAGTTGATTGCCACTTCACCCCAGACCGGGATTTCCATGTCGGCCGGGTCGAACTCGCCAAAGTGCATGCCGCGCGGTGCGTAGGCGGTGCCCTCGATTTGGTGGCCGGAGACATTGCCTTCGATGACCAGCGTGAGTGGATCGCCGTCGGTATCGTAGACGTGCCAGACCGCCTGAGCGAAATCCGGCTGTATAAGCAGCAGCGTGATGCCGTGACCCGACTGATCCGGGTTGTACCAATGCCCGCTGATGCCGCCGGGCAGTGCCGCGCCAGCCGGCTGCATGAATGCGGCCAGCAGCAAGGCGACGGCCGCAACCTGCACCATGTACGTCGAACGCTTCATTGCAAACTCCTTGGAATACCTTTGCCAACCCCCTGAAAGCAGCGTAGCAAAGTGCCGGGTCTTCAACAATCTGGCCCAACGAGCGGTCGACAGGTTGTCGGCGACTTCGGGTACACACGCGGTTGCGGCTGCCTGACCTGGCGCGCTACATCGCCTGGTCGGCGCCGCAGTGCTCATTCCCTGACCATCACCGGCACGGCCAGCAAACCGGCCATTGACTGCAATGCCACAACCGGCGATGCTTTCGGCAGTCCAGCCGGATCGGTGCGGCCATGTACAACCTGCGTCACCTGTTTCGCGTTGCCCGGCGCGGCCTGGGCGACATGCTGCCGGCGCTGGCGCAGGCATTCAATGAGCGTCACGACGACGACCGTCTTGACCGGGTTTTCGGCCCCAGGCCCCGGATCACGGTGCTGGCGGTCACTGCCATCGGTATTGTGCTGGGCTACGGGCTGCAGGCCGTGCTCGAGCGCTTTGCCGTTTTCGGGTTCATCCACATCGCGGCCGTGCTGTTTGCCGCCGGTTACGCTCTCGCCTATCGCCACTACCTCTTCAGCGACCCGAAGGCAAGCGAAGATGACTTTCCCTGGCTGGCCGCGGCGCTGATTCCACCGGCGGTCGTGCTGGTCCTGGTCAGCTTCATCGGCCGCGGTCCGGGCGGGTTCGAGATGCTGCCGGGTGCACCGGGGTGGACCATGGTCGGCGGCGTGCTCGATGCGCTGGCCGATTCGCTGGGCGTGGCGGCCGGGCTGACCATCGCGGTCGCCTCGCTGTGCTACAGCAAGGCCTGGTCGGAAGCCTTCAAGGCGCTGGTCCGCCGGCTGGTGGTGTTCAAGATCATGATCTGGGTCATGGTGCTGGTGTTTGTCGAGATCGGCATTGTCGGGCCGATTCTCGCTACCTTCATCGAAGGCGTCCTGGGCATCGACCTGCCCGACTGGCTGGGCGATTTCGCCGACCAGCTGACCTACGCCATGCTCATGACGATCATCTACCTGGCCATTATCGGGGGGACCTGGACAGCCTGCCGGAGAAGCTTCGGGCGGCTGCTGCGCGACGGTGAAGTCAACATCCTCGAGACCCTGCAGGCGATGGCGCTTGCACCGGAGAAACGCCGCCGTGCGGCGCGAAAGGCACGCAGCCGGGCGGCAAAAGGGTCATCCGATCGGGCAGGACCCAGCCGCCCTCCCGGGGCATGAGCATGGTTATCGTCCATCCGGCAAGCAGATAACTTGTCTTCAGGTGCTCACGCGGTCGCGGCCGTCTGACTTGGCGCGATACATTGCCTGGTCGGCGCGATGAATCAGGTCGACGGCTTCGTCGTTGTCGGTCAGTTGGGCCACGCCGAAGCTGATGGTGACCGGCACGTTGTGGTCGCGGAATTCGACCGGCTGATCGGCAATCGAAAGCCGGATCTTGTCGGCCACCTGCACGGCGCTGTCGCGGTCGGTATCGGGCAGCAGCAGCAGAAACTCCTCGCCGCCCCAGCGCACGGCGAGATCCTCGGCGCGCAGGTTGCGGCGGATGCGAACGCCGACGGTGCGAAGCACGTCGTCGCCCACGGCGTGGCCGAACTTGTCGTTGATGCGCTTGAAGTGGTCGAGGTCGCCGATGGCCACCGACAGGGGCTGGCTGTGGCGCCGGCTTCTCGACACTTCGGCGGCGATGCGCTGCTCCAGGTCTCGTCGGTTGTGCAGGCCGGTGAGCGTATCGACGCTGGCCAGGGTGCGCAGCTCGCGCTCCAGCTCGACCTGCTGGCGCCGGGTCCGGTAGAACAGCTCGGAGGCGATCATGGCGATGGCGAGCATCATCAGCGGGTCGGCCATCATGGCGATTGCCACAAGCAGGTCGGCGCCGCGCCAGGCCAGCCAGCCCAGGCTGGCGGCCAGCGGGACGATGAAGTAGGCTGCCACCTCGCGGCCGCCGCCAAGCGACAGCAGCGAGACGGCAAAAGTCGCCATGATGATGCCGCGCACCATTTGTTCGGGATCGCCCTGCGGATGCAGCGCATCGACGCTGAACAGCCCGAACATCATGATCATGACGCTGGCGGCAAGGGCGCGCAGCAGCAGCTTCAGCGCCGTTCTTTTCAGCGGGAGCAGGCAGCCGGCCAGACAGGCCAGCGCGGTGATCGCAACCGGCAGACGCCAGGCCGCGTGCAGCCACAACAGGTCGGGCGGCGCGCCACCGTCGAAGATGTCGACCAGCTGATACACCGGCAGCACCAGCAGCGCCAGGGCGGCTGCCGTGCACACGGTCGGGCGCAGCAGTATCCGGCTAGTCTGGCCGTCGTTTTCGGCCGGTTTTTCCCCGGCCGGTGGTTTGCCTCGCAGCGAGTCGTCCATGTCCGGCTCTTTCCTCCCTTGAGTTGCATTGCAAACGGGTTGCAAGTGAAGTGTAGCGCCCCGGCGAGTGCCAGATCTTGATCGGGAGCAGAAAGCCGTTCGCTTTGTGCGATCCTGTCCAGCAGGAAGAAAGAATGCAGGAATCATGACGATGACGGATCGGGCCGTACTTGGCAGCCGCGCGCTGTTCGAACAACTGGAGGTCGATGTTTATGCCAATCACGCTTCGCTGTCGCCGCCCTCGCGCCCGGTTCGGGACGCCGTGGCGGCCACGCTTGGCGGCTATGCGGCCCAGGGAATGGCCTGGTATGGCGAGGAAGTCGAGCGCCGCGAGCGACTGCGCCGCGATCTGGCCGGCCTGATTGGTGCGCCTGAAGGCAGCGTGGGCCTGGTGGCCAACACCTCGGCCGGGGTGCTGGCCATTGCCCAGGGACTTGACTGGCGCCGCGGCGAGCGCATCGTGCTGTTCGACGGCGAATTTCCCACCAACGTGACGCCCTGGCAGCAGGCCGCCCGGCGACACGGTCTGGAGCTGGTCTGGCTGACGGCCGATGATTTCCGCACCGACCGTGAGGCAGCGCTGGCGCGCCTGGTAGCCGAGCTCGCCGCCGGCGTGCGCCTCGTCGCCGTCAGCGCGGTGCAGTTCACCACCGGCCAGCGCATGCCGCTGGAGGCCATGGGCGCGCTGTGCCGTGCCCACGGCGCCGAGCTGTTCGTCGACGCCATCCAGGCCGCCGGTATCGTGCCGCTGGACGTGGCCTCTATGAAGATCGACTATCTGACCAGCGGCAGCCACAAGTGGCTGATGGCGCCGGAGGGCATCGGTTTTCTCTTTGTGGCGCCCGAGCGCGCCGGAGCCCTGCTGCCGAACATGGCCGCCTGGCTCAGCCACGAGGATGCCTTCGCCTTTCTCTCCCGCGCACCCGGCGAGCTGCGCTACGACCGCCCGTTCCAGGCCGGCGCGCTGATGGCCGAGGCGGGCACGCCCAACACCATTGGCGCGGCGGGCCTGGAGGCCAGCCTGGGCCTGATCAACGACATCGGCGTGGCGACCATTCTCGAGCACGTTCAGGCCTGGCATGACGCGCTCGAACCCGGCCTGCTCGAGCGCGGTTTTAAAAGCGCGCGCATGGACGATCCGTCCGGGCGCTCGGGCATTCTCAGCGTCCGGCCCGACGATCCCTCGCGCGCGCCGGCCTGGGCGCAGGCGCTGGCCGCCCACGGCATCTCCTGCGCCAGCCCCGACGGCTGGATCCGCTTCTCGCCGCACTGGCCCAACGCGCTCGACGAGCCGACGCGCGTGCTGGCGGCGATCGACAAAATCGGCGTGCAGGGCGGGCCCGCTTTCGACTGACTTGACAGCTATCAAGGACATGGCCGGCGCTTGGCGGCATTCTGCGACCCTGTTTCTTCGCTGGCGTACCAGGCTGCCATGCCCATCAAGCTTGTTTGCCCGGCCGGTTCGTTGCCGGCCTTTACCGAGGCGGTCAACAACGGCGCCGATGCCGTCTACCTGGGGTTTCGCGACGCCACCAACGCGCGTGCCTTTCCGGGACTGAACTTTTCCGACCGCGATATCGAAAAGGCGATTGCGCACGCGCGCTCGCGCGGCTGTGAGATCTATGTTGCGCTCAACACCTATCCGACCTCGGACAAGCTCGGGCACTGGTATTCGGCCGTCGACCGGGCTGCCGATCTGGGCGTGGATGCGCTGATCATCGCTGAGATGGCGGTGCTCGATCACGCCGCCCGTCATCATCCCGGCATTCGCCGCCATCTGTCGGTGCAGGCGTCGGCCACCACGGCGGCGGCGCTGAAGTTTTATCACGAGCGCTTCGGTATCGCGCGCGCCGTGCTGCCGCGGGTGCTGGCCATTCAGCAGGTCGAGCGCCTGGCCGAGAGCTCGCCGGTCGAGCTGGAGGTCTTCGCCTTCGGCAGCCTGTGCATCATGGTCGAGGGGCGCTGCCAGCTCTCCAGCTACGTCACCGGGCGCTCGCCCAATCTGGCCGGCGTGTGTTCGCCGGCCGAGTTTGTCGCCTGGGAAGAAACGCCCGAGGGCAAGACGGCCAGGCTCGGTGGTGTGCTGATCGACCGCTTTGCCGACAACGAGCCGGCCGGCTACCCGGTGGTGTGCAAGGGCCGCTACCGGGTTGGCGGCGATGTTTTCCACGCCCTCGAGGAGCCGACCAGCCTGAATACCCTGGAACTGCTACCGAAGCTCAAGAGCATCGGCATCTCCGCGATCAAGATCGAGGGCCGCCAGCGCTCGCCGGCCTACGTCGGTACCGTGACCCGCATCTGGCGCGAGGCCATCGACCGCGTCGAGCGCGACCCCGATGCCTTTGCCACCGAGGCTAAGTGGCAGCGCGAACTGGCCCGCCTGTCGGAAGGCAGTCAGGTCACCCTTGGCCCCTACGAGAGGGCATGGCAATGAAGCTGTCTTTGGGCGCGCTGCAGTATTTCTGGCCGCGGGATAAAACCCTGACCTTTTACGAATCCGTGGCCGATCTCGACGTCGATATCGTCTATCTGGGCGAAACCGTCTGCTCCAAGCGCCGCGAACTCAAGCTGTCCGACTGGCTGGCGCTTGCCAGAGACCTGAAGTCGGCAGGCCACGAGGTGCTGCTGTCGACCCTGACCCTGATCGAGGCTGCCTCCGAGCTTTCGGCCTGCAGGCGCCTGGTCGAAAACGGCGAGTTCGCCATCGAGGCCGGCGACGTCTCGGCCGTGGAGCTGTGCCGCGAACGCGGCCTGCCGTTTGCCACCGGTCCGGGGGTCAATATCTACAATCATCGCGCGCTGGCGATCCTGCGTGACGCCGGCCTGTTCCGCATGGCGGTGCCGGTGGAACTAAGCCGCGAGCATATCCGCGACCTGTGCGGTGCGCACGCAGCCGAGAGCGTGGCCCGCCCGCAGATCGAGCTGCTGGCTTACGGCCGCATTCCGCTGGCGCATTCGGCCCGCTGCTTCACCGCCCGCGCGGTGGGCCGCGGCAAGGACCAGTGCGAGTTCGAGTGCATCAAACACCCTTACGGCCAGCCGATCGCCACGCGCGAAGACCAGCCCTTCCTGAACATGAACGGCATCCAGACCCAGAGCGCGGCGGTCACCGACCTGAGCCCGTACGTGGCCGAGCTGCGCGACGAGCCGGTCGATATCCTCAGGCTCTATCCACAGGAAGAACCGATCGTGCAGGTCATCGAGCGCTTCCGCGCCGCCCTGGCCGGCGAGGCGGTAGCCCCGCTGGAGCAGTCGGTCAGCGGCTACTGGCGCGGTGGTGCGGGTATGGAAAGCGGCTGACGGGCGCTACGCTTTCGAATGATCCCGAATCATCAGGCGCCGTAGCCGCCGCGCAGGATCCACAGTTGTTCGAGGCCGGCGCGGGCGAGGATTTCGGCGGCGGGTCGGCAGCGGCCGCCGCTGGCGCAGTAGATGATGGCCCGCTGGGTTTCGGGAAGCTGGAAGTCACCCGCGCGAAGCGCCGACAGGGGCAGGTTGAGCGCCTCGGGGAAATGTCCGGCGGCAAATTCTGCGGGTTCGCGCACGTCGATCCAGGCGATGTTTTCGAGCGCTCTGGCTTCTTCGCGCGAGATTTCCGCCGGTCCGCCGCCGGTGCCTGCGAGCACGGTGTCCTCCCTTGGTCGCGAGCAGGTCGGGCAGTCACTGCGGCGTGCCACGACAAGCTGGCGGCTGCTCATGTCGCGCGCGTCCATCAGCCACAGCCGGCCCGACAGGCTCTCCAGCGCGGCGTTGCCGGTCAACAGCTTGATCGCCTCGGCGGCCTGAATGGCGCCGGCTGTACCGACCAGCGGACCGAGCACGCCGGCTTCGGCGCAGTTGGGCACCCAGCCTGACGGCGCCTGCGGGAACAGGCAGCGCAGGCAGGGGCCTTTGTTCGCTTCAAAGACCGTCACCATCGCCTCCATTCCGGTGGCCGAGGCGTAGACCAGCGGCCGGCCGAATTTGAGCGCGGCGTCGGCGGCCAGGTACTTGGTGGCGTAGTTGTCGCTGCCGTCGAGGATCACGTCGGCGGCGTTGAACAGCCGCTCGACGTTGTCCAGATCCAGCCGTGCGCTGATTGCATCAATCGTGATTTGGCCGTTGATTGCCGTCAGCCGCGCGGCCGCGGCCTCGGCCTTGGGCCGGCCGATGTCGGCTTCGGCAAACAGCACCTGGCGATGCAGGTTGGACAGATCGACGACATCGTGGTCGATGATCACGATGCGCCCGACGCCGGCGGCGGCCAGATAGGGCAGGCTGGCGCAGCCCAGGCCACCGGCGCCGATGCAAAGCACGCTCGCCTCGCCCAGGCGCCGCTGCCCGGCGGGGCCGACTTCGGGCAGGATGGTCTGTCGGACGTAGCGCTCGTTCATGATCGTTCGGGGTCGGCGTCTTTCGATCCGCGCCGGTAATCCTCGGGCGTGTTGATATTGTCGCGCAGCCGGCTGGTCGGTGGATCGACGATGGCCAGATCAAGCGTGTCGCCCAGGGCCTTGAGCGCTCGCCGGCCGGCGAGCAGCTGCGCCGTGACCGCCTCGCGGGTTCGTTCGCTGTTGCCGAGCACCATCGGCAAAGGCAGGTCGCTGAACACGGCGCCGTCGCGCCCCGGCGCGGCGCTTTGCAGCGGCGCCAGATCGTCGACCTCGAGCTGCGGCATATCCACCGGCACGATCAGCAGCGGCCCGTTCAGTTCCAAACAGGCCGCCAGCACCGAAGCGATCCCGCCCAGCGGACCCTGGTCGGGCCAGCGGTCGGGCACGCAGTCGTAACCGGGTCGCTCACCCGAGACGATCACCCGGGCGCAGCCGGCCTGTTCCAGCAGATCGACGGCCCGGTCGAGAAATCTTTGGCCGTCGGCCCAGATCAGCCCGGCCTTGTCGCGCCCCATCCGGCTCGATTTGCCGCCGGCCAGCACCAGGCCCGTCCACTGTTCACGCGGGTCGTTCATCGCGGCCGCCGCAAGAGAACACACCATCAGCCACGGAACACACTGAATGCACGGAAGAAGAAAAAGCGGGATTGGCGATCCGGGTCGGCATTTTTCATTTTCTGACTTTTCCGTGCTTTCCGTGTCTTCCGTGGTCAACCGGTTTTTTTAACGCACCCGGTGCTCAGGCTTCCTGCCCATGGCCGCACAGCGCATGGCCCTTGACCCACTCACTGTCGCCGTCGACGTAGTGCTCCTGCTTCCAGATCGGCGCCCGGTGTTTCATCTGCTCGACCAGGTAGCGGCAGGCGCGGAAGGCCTCGTCGCGGTGGCGCGAGCTGGCCGCGGCAACGACGCTGGCCTCGCCGACTTCGAGCCGGCCGTGGCGGTGTTCCAGCCACAGGTGAATCGCCTCGCCCCACTGCTCGCGCGCCTCGGCGCAGATCTCGGCGAAGACATTGCGGCACAGCACGGCGTGCAGGTCGTAGCTGACCGCCTTGACCGTGCGGCCCTGGTTGATGTCGCGCACCCGCCCGGCAAACAGATCGACCGCGCCATGACCGGCGTGCGCGCAGTGCGCGAGCGCGGCGGCGGCGTCCAGCGGGCCGTCCTTGACGTCGACGTGGATGCTCATGTCTAGCCTCCGCAGACCGGCGGCAGGATCGACAGCTCGCGGCCGGGCAGCGCGTCGGTTTCGTCGAGCACGGCGCTGTCGGTGGCAAAGGCCGACGATTCGAGCAGCGACAGGGCGTTGTCGTCGCCTTCCAGACGCGCGGCCAGGGCGCGGCGCAGATCGGCCACGCGCGCGTCCTCGGCCACGGATACCTTGATGCGGCCGCCGGCATCGACCTGCCGGAACGCGCCGAACAGCCTGATTTCGATTTCCCGGGTCATGGAGTGCTCCATCTGAGAGTCGAGCTGATCATGTTCGTGGTTTCCTCAACCGCAGGCGCTCAGCGCTCAAAGCCTTCCGGCAGCGCCGGCAGACCGTCGGGGTGGACGTAGCGGCCGGATTTGCCGCCGAGCTTGAGCAGCAGGCGCACGCCGTCGATGGCCAGGTCGGCCTGGACCTGCTTGGCCAGATCCCAGATGGTCAGAAGCGCGCCGTTGACGCCGGCCAGGGCTTCCATTTCCACCCCGGTTTTCGCCGAGGTCGCGGCCTGGCAGAACACCGTGACCGCCGATGCGGCCTCGTCGAGCGCAAAGGCCACGCGTACCTGGTCGAGGCCCAGCGGATGACACAGCGGAATGATCTCCGGCGTCTTCTTGGCCGCCAGCACGCCGGCCACTTCGGCCAGCCTGAGGGGATCGCCCTTGGGCAGGGTGCCGTCGCGCACCATCGCGAAGGTCTCGGCGTTCATCACGATCCGGCCGGTGGCCACGGCCACCCGACGGGTGATCTCCTTGCCGCCGACGTCGACCATCCGGTAGTGCTGTCGTTGTTTGCTCATCGCTTCTCCAGCGGCATGCCCTGGATCCGGGGTCTTGGTGTTCTTGCGTGCTTTGTGGTTCATGACCAATCCATCTGCGCAGACTGCGGTTTCCGACCGGAGCCCGCTACCCGCCGGTCATCGCCAGGTGCGGGGTGTCGCCGTAGTCGCCTTCGTGCAGGAAGTGCGACACGCGCTTGCCGAACAGGGCGGTGAGCACGCTGGCCTTGAGCTCTTCCTTCTGGTCGTCGTCCTGCAGCAGCGGGCGCAGGTTGTGGGCGCCGTTGCCGAACAGGCACAGGCGCAGCCCGCCGCGCGCGGTCACCCGCAGGCGGTTGCAGGTGTCGCAAAAGCCCGGCGCGTAGGGCGCGATCAGACCGATGCGCCCGGCGTAGTCGGGATGGGTGTACTCCACGGCCGGGCCGGCGGCGGCCTCGCGCTCGATCGGCGACCAGCCCGCGGCGGCAAGCTGTTCACGCACGAGATCGCCGCCGACGTGGCGCTTTTCGAAATAGTCACCATTCGTGCCGGTGCGCATCAGCTCGATGAAGCGCACGCTCAGCGGCCGCTCGCGCACGAATTCAAAAAAATCGGGAAGCTGGTCGTCGTTGAGGCCCTTGAGCAGCACGGTATTGATCTTGACCGCGTCGAAATCCTGCTCCAGGCAGGCGTCGATGCCGGCCATGACCTTGTCAAAGCGCTTGTCGCCGGTAATGCGCTCGAAATGCGCGGCATCCAGGCCGTCGAGGCTGATGTTGATCGCGTCCATGCCGGCCGCCTTGAGCTCGGCGGCATCGCGCGCCAGGCGGTAGGCGTTGCTGGTCATGGCGATGCGTTCCACGCCGGGCACCGCGCGCACGGTGCGCACGATATCGACGAAGTCCTTGCGCACCGTGGGTTCGCCGCCGGTCAGGCGGATCTTCCACGTGCCGAGCTCGGCAAAGGCGGTGACCAGGCGGCGAATCTCGTCGTGGCCGAGAAAGCCGCGAGGATTACCCTGGTAGCCGTTGGGCAGGCAGTATTCACAGCGAAAGTTGCAGACGTCGGTGACCGACAGCCTGAGATAGGAAAAGCGACGTCCGAAACCGTCGACAAGCTGGCTCATGTCCGCTCCTTTTCAAAGCCGGAAGGCAGCGCCGTTTCCGGTCACTGCCCTGGCTGCCGAACGGGCGTTCCGTCGGCAGCGGCGCTGCCACCATGGTCCTGACTATGACGGTAGGCGAAAGCGCTCGGAGTGGGTGTTGTTTGACTGGATTGTAAAGTATCAGTCGGCGAATCCAAGGGGTTTGACCGAAATCAAGTCGCTACTCACTCCACCACGGCCACCGATTTGACCTGCACGAAGAGCGATTTGCCGGCGGCCAGGCCGAGCGCATTCGCCGAGCGCGCCGTCACCTGGGCCAGCAGCGGCGTGGCGCCGACGTGGAGCTTTACCAGCACCTGTGAGGGATGCTCGTGCGGGGCCAGCTCCGAGACCACCGCCGGCAGTACGTTGAGAATGCTGCTGCGCGCGGGCTCGATCAGCGACAGGCTGACATCGCGGGCCAGGATGCGCAGCCGCATTCGATCTCCCACCGGCCTGGCGTCGTCACGCACCCACAGGCTGCCGCCGTCGAAGCGCACGCGCGCAAGCTGCCAGTCGCGATCGCGCTCGATGACCCTGGCTTCGAGCGCCACGCCGGGCTCCAGGCTGCGGTGAATGGGAAGATCCAGGCGCGCCAGGGTTTCGCCGACCGGCCCGTTGGCCAGCACCTGTCCGTCCTCGATGATGACCAGCCGATCGGCCAGGCGCGCCACGGTATCGGGCGAGTGGGTCACGTAGATCACCGGCATGTCGAGCTCGTCGCGCAGCCCTTCCAGATAGGGCAGGATCGCACGGCGGCTGTCGAGATCGAGTGCGGCCAGCGGCTCGTCCATCAGCAGCAGATCGGGGCTGGCCAGCAGGGCGCGGCCGATGGCCACGCGCTGGCGCTGCCCGCCCGACAGGCTGGCTGGATCGCGTTCGATCAGCTCGCCCAGGCCGAGCCAGTCGACCACCTGATCGAACTCGATCCGGCGCTGCCCGCGCGGCACCCGGCGCAGGCCGTATTCGAGGTTGCCGCGCACCGAGCGGTGGGCGAATAGGCTGGTTTCCTGAAACACGTAGCCCAGCGCGCGGCGGTGCACCGGCAGAAAATGCCGATCATCCTGCCAGAGCTCGCCGTTGATCCGCAGATGACCGCGGGCGCGATGCAGTCCGGCAATGCAGCGCAAAAGCGTGGTCTTGCCGCAGCCCGAGGGGCCGAACAGCACGCTGAAGCCCGAGCCGGGCAGGGCCAGATCGACATCGAGGCGAAAACCCGGAAATCCGGTTTGAAACTGCGCCTGGATGCCCTGATTCCCGGCTTGTTTCTTGCACTGATCCATCAGCCCAGCATCCGGGCCCGGCGGCCGTTGACTCGATAGAGCGTGAGCAGCGCAATAAAGGAAAACACCAGCATGCCGCCGGCCAGCCAGTGGGCGCGGGCGTAGTTCAGGGTTTCGACGTGCTCGAAAATGGCCACCGACAGCACCCGGGTTTCGCCGGGGATATTGCCGCCGACCATCAGCACCACGCCGAACTCGCCGAGGGTATTGGCAAACGCCAGCACCGCGGCGGTGAGAAAGCCGGGGCGCGCCAGCGGCACGGCGATGGACCAGAAACGATCCCAGGGCGAGGCGCGTAGCGTGGCAGAGACCTCCAGCGGGCGCTCGCCGATCGCCTCGAAGGCGTTGCTGAGCGGCTGCACGACAAAGGGCAGGGAATACACCACCGAGGCCACTACCAGTCCGGCAAAGGTGAACGGCAGGGTGCCCAGGCCCAGCGCCTGGCTGAGCTTGCCGCCGGGGCCGTCGGGGCCGAGCAGGATGAGCAGATAGAAGCCGAGCACGGTCGGCGGCAGCACCAGCGGCAGGGTGGTCACCGCCGCCACCGGCCGCTTCAGCCAGTGGCCGGTGCGCGCCAGCCACCACGCGATCGGCGTGCCCAGCAGCAGCAGAATGGCCGTGGATACGGTCGCAAGCTGCAGGGTGACGACGATGACGGGAAAGTCGAGGCCCAAGGGATATCAGTCCAGCCCGTAGCCGTAATCGGCAATGATGCGCCGCGCCGGCTCGGATTTCAGAAAGTCCAGAAACGCCCGGGCGGCGGCGTTGTGCTCGCCGTGGCCGAGCAGCACCGCCTGCTGAATGATCGGCTCGTGCAGCGCCTCGGGCACGATCCACAGCGCGCCGTCATCCCCGTTCCAGGCGCGCACCTGCGACAGCGCCACGAAACCGGCTCTGGCGTTGCCGGTGGCGACGAACTGAAAGGTCTGACCGATGCTGCCGCCGCGAATCAGCTTCGGCTGGATTCTCTCCCACAGCTCGAGATGTTCGAGCACCTGCTCTGCCGCCAGCCCGTAGGGCGCCACGGCAGGATTGGCGATGGCGAGGTGCCTGAAGGCCTGTTGCTCGAGGTAAGCAGGGCCGTCGTCGAAGGCCTCGCTCGAGCGGCTCCACAGCGCAAGGCGGCCGCGGGCGTAGGTAAAGCGCGAACCCGCGATCGCCAGGCCTTCTTGCTCGGCCCGCTCCGGCCGCTGGCGGTCGGCGGCGAGAAAGACGTCGAAAGGCGCGCCGTGGTCGATCTGCGCATACAGCGCCCCGGTCGAGCCGAAGCTGGTCTTTACCGAGTGGCCGCTGTCTTGTTCGAAATGCTCGACGAGCTTGTTGGTGGCGTCGGTGAAATTTGCGGCAACAGCAAGTTTGAACTCGCCGGCCAGCGCCTGCGGGCCGGCCAGCATGACCAGCGCGAGAAGGATCGCGCATGCGGCCAGTCGGCGTGAAGGGCCAGCGGTGAATCTCATCATCCCGAGTCCTGGTCCCGGCTGTGCGGGCGTTGCCAAGTCCGATCCAGATAGTAAATGAACCCTGACCCTGCTTGTAACGCTTCTCCATTCGCCTTTCGGTGTGTTCGGTGTATTTCGGTGGTTCCAGAAACAACCGGTTCGAACGCAAGACAGCCGCCGTGGTGAATACCTGCGAGCATAATGGCTCAAACGGCATGCAGGTTTGACGCGCTGTCTCGCCCCGTGCATATTGGCGCGAAACTATCACGCAGGGAGCGCCCATTGGGCAATGAACGGCCATCGTTATTGTCGACGCTGGATCAGGCGACGATCCACCTGTTTCCGGGTTATTTCGCGATGGTCATGGCCACCGGTGCGGTGGCGATTGCCAGCCATCTGCTTGGCATGGCCTGGATTGCTGTCCCCCTGGTCTGGATCAACTCGGCCTTCTACCTGGTGCTTGTCACTCTGACGCTTACGCGCCTGCTGCGCCACACGCGCGCATTCATCGACGACATGCGCGACCACGCCCGCGGGCCGGGTTTTTTCACGATCATCGCCGGCACCTGCATTCTGGCCTCGCAGTACGTCATCATTGTCGATGAGGATCGCATCGGCTTCCTTCTCTGGCTGCTGGCCGCCGTGCTGTGGCTGGTCATCACCTACTGGTTTTTCGTCGCCGTGGTCGTGCGCCCGCGCAAGCCGACGCTGGAGAAAGGCGTCAACGGCGCCTGGCTGCTGGTGTCGGTGGCTACCCAGGCGCTGTCGGTGCTGACCGCCCTTCTTCCCTGGCCGGAATCGATGGCCAGCAGCATGCTGTTTCTGGCGCTGAGCCTGCACCTGATCGGCTGCATGCTGTATCTGGCCATCATTCCGCTGATTTTCTACCGGCTGACCTTCCTGCGCCTGGAGATGAGCGCACTGACACCGCCTTACTGGATCAACATGGGCGCGGTTGCCATTGCCACGCTGGCCGGCTCGACCCTGCTGATCGAGGGCCGCGCCGATCCGCTCGAGCAGGAATTTCGCAGCTTCATCATCGGTTTCACGGTGTTTTTCTGGTCGGCGGCGAGCTGGTGGATTCCGCTGCTGTTCGGGCTCATGGCCTGGCGCCATCTGGTGGCGCGCTTTCCGCTGCGCTACGACCCGCAGTTCTGGGGCATGGTCTTTCCGCTGGCGATGTATACCACTGGCAGCCTGCGCATGATCGAGGCCCTGACGCTGGAGTTTCTGTGGTTCGTGCCGGCCATTTTCATCTGGCTGGCCGTGGCCGCCTGGCTGGCGACGCTGGTGGCGATGCTTCTGCACCTGGCCAGGGCCCAGCGAAGGCTGAGTTGATCAAGGTCAAAGCTGCCCGCGCGACAGCCGCGTATCTTCACGCACTTGCAAGACCTGCCCGGGTCGCCGTAGGCTGAGCGGGCGCTTGTCAAATCGCAGCCACGCCAGACAAGAGTAGTGCTCATGAACGACGCAACCCCTGCGAACGCTGAACTGCCACGCGGCGCCAGCCGTATGCTGGGGATGTCGACGTTTGCCTTCACCGCCTGCTTTGCGGTCTGGACGATCTTTTCGATCATCGGCATCCGCATCCAGCAGGAGCTGGGGCTGTCGGAGTCGCAGTTCGGCCTGCTGATCTCGCTACCCATCCTGACCGGTTCGATCTCGCGCCTGTTTCTGGGCATCGCCAGCGAGCGCTTCGGCGGCCGCCTGGTGACCTTCCTGACCATGCTCGTCAGCGCCGCCTCGGTCTGGCTGCTGACCTGGGCGACAACCTATGTGCATTTCATGGCTGCCGCGCTGGGCCTGGGCGTGGCCGGCGGGATGTTCGTTACCGGCATCGCCTTCGTTTCGCGCTGGTATCCCAAAGAGCGCCATGGCGCGGCCTTCGGCATCTTCGGCGCCGGCAATGTAGGTGCGGCCGTGACCAACTTCGGTGCGCCCTTTCTGCTGGTGGCCATCGGCTGGCAGGGCACGGCCCGGGTCTACGCGCTGGGCATGGTGGTGGCCGCCATCCTGTTCTACGTTTTTACCCGCGAGGATCCCGAAACACAGCGTCGCCGCAAGGAAGGCGTCAAGGGCACGACCCTGGCCGCCCAGCTCGAGCCGCTGCGGCGGGTGCGGGTGTGGCGGTTTTCCCTGTATTACTTTCTGACCTTCGGCGGATTCGTCGCCCTGGCGTCCTGGCTGCCGCGCTACTACATCGGCGTCTACGATCTGACGATCGAGACGGCCGGCATGCTGACCGCCGTGTTTTCCTTTTCCGCCGCGGTGTTTCGCGCGCTCGGCGGCTGGCTGTCGGATCGCTTCGGCGCCCGGCGCGTACTCTACTGGGTGTTCTGGGCCTGCATGGGCTGCCTGCTGGTGCTGTCGTATCCGCCCACCACCTACATCATCGAGGGCATCGAAGGCGACATCCGCTTTCGCATGCAAACGCACATCGGCCTGTTCGTGGCCATGACCTTCGTGCTCGGCTTTTTCATGTCCCTAGGCATGGCGGCCGTGTTCAAGCACATCCCTTCGTATTTTCCGCGCACGGTCGGTTCGGTCAGCGGCCTGGTGGGCATGTTCGGTGGTCTGGGCGGTTTTTTCCTGCCGATCATCTTCGGCGTGCTCAACGACATGACCAATATCTGGACGACCGCCTTCATGGCGCTGTTCGGCACAACCGCCGCCTGCCTGATCTGGATGCACATCGTCATCCTCAACATGGCCGAGCGCTTCGACCGCGACCCGCGCTACACCGACGACAGCAGCGAGCCGGCAGCGCTCGCCGAATCCTGACTCGCCAAGGAGCTTCGAAATGAGCCACTTTCTCGACCATCTGACCTACTTCCGGCGCGAAAAGCAGGACTATGCCGACGGACACGGCACGCTGACCGATCAGTCGCGACGCTGGGAGGACGGCTATCGCCAGCGCTGGCAGCACGACAAGGTCGTGCGCTCGACTCACGGTGTAAATTGCACCGGCTCGTGTTCGTGGAAGATCTACGTCAAGAACGGCCTGGTGACCTGGGAGACGCAGCAGACCGACTATCCGCGCACCCGCCCGGACATGCCCAATCACGAGCCGCGCGGCTGCGCGCGCGGGGCCAGCTTTTCCTGGTACATCTACTCGGCCAACCGGGTGAAGTTTCCGATGATCCGCCGGCGCTTAATCGAGCTGTGGCGCCAGGCGCGTGCCGAGCACGACGATCCGGTGGCGGCCTGGCAGTCGATCCAGAACGACCCCGAGAAGGTCAAGAGCTACCAGCAGCGCCGTGGCCTGGGCGGCTTCGTGCGCGCCAACTGGCAGGAGGTCAACGAGATCATCGCGGCGTCCAACGTCCACACCGTCAAGAAATGGGGCCCGGACCGGGTCGCCGGTTTCTCGCCGATTCCGGCCATGTCGATGGTGTCGTATGCCGCCGGCACGCGCTATCTGTCGCTGATCGGCGGCACCTGCCTGAGCTTCTACGACTGGTACTGCGATCTGCCGCCGTCGAGCCCGCAGACCTGGGGCGAACAGACCGACGTGTGCGAGTCGGCCGACTGGTTCAACTCGACGTTTCTGATGATGTGGGGCTCGAACGTGCCGCAGACGCGTACGCCCGACGCCCACTTCATGACCGAGGCGCGCTATCGCGGCACCAAGACGGTTACCGTCACGCCCGACTTTTCCGAGGCGTCCAAGTTTGGCGATGTCTGGCTCAACCCGCGCCAGGGCACCGACTCGGCGATGGGCATGGCCATGGGGCATGTCATCTTCAAGGAGTGGCACGTCGAGGGCCAGAGCGAGTACTTCAGCGATTACGTGCGCCGCTACACCGACCTGCCGATGCTGGTGCTGCTCGATGAAGAAAACGGCCGGCTGGTGCCGGGGCGCTACCTGCGCGCCTCCGACCTGGCCGAAAACCTTGGCCAGGAGAACAATCCCGACTGGAAGACCCTGTCTTTCGACGAGAACAGCGGCGAGATCGTGGCGCCCAATGGCTCGGTGGGCTTTCGCTGGGGCGAGCGCGAGGCGCGCTGGAACCTGGAAGAAAAGGACGCCGGCGGTCGCGACACCCGGCTGGCGCTGACGCATATCGAGTCATCCGACGAGGTGGCCGAGGTCGGCTTTCCGTACTTTGGCGGCGGCGGCAACGCCTTCTGGGCTCAGACCGAGCACGAGCGCATCCAGTCGCGCCGCGTGCCGCTGCGCCACGTCACCCTGGCGGACGGCACGACCCGCAAGGTGGCCAGCGTGTTCGACCTGATGGCGGCCAACTACGGCATCGATCGCGGCCTGGGCGGCGAGCACGTCGCCACCAGCTACGACGACGACGTGCCCTATACCCCGGCCTGGCAGGAGCGCATCACCGGCGTCGATCGCGAAAAGGTCATCAGCATCGCCCGCCAGTTCGCCGAGAACGCCCACAAGACCAGGGGCAAGTCGATGATCATCATCGGCGCCGGCATGAACCACTGGTACCACATGGACATGAACTACCGCGCGATCATCAAGATGGTGATGATGTGCGGCTGCGTGGGCGTGTCCGGCGGCGGCTGGGCGCATTATGTTGGCCAGGAGAAACTGCGGCCGCAGACCGGCTGGCAGCCGCTGGCCTTCGCGCTCGACTGGCACCGCCCGCCGCGCCACATGAACGGCACCTCGTTCTTCTATGGCCATACCGGGCAGTGGCGGTATGAAAAGCTCGACGTCAGCGAAATCCTCTCGCCGCTGGCCAACCCGGAAGACTTCAAGGGCTCGCTGATCGACTACAACGTCAAGGCCGAGCGCATGGGCTGGCTGCCGTCGGCGCCGCAGCTCGGGCGCAACCCGCTCGAGATTGCCCGCGAGGCAAAGGCCGCCGGCAAGGACGCGAAGGATTTCGTCGTCGAGCAGCTCAAGTCCGGCGATCTGAACTTTGCCTGCGAAGACCCGGACAATCCGGCCAACTTCCCGCGCAACCTGTTCGTGTGGCGCTCCAATCTGCTGGGTTCTTCCGGCAAGGGCCACGAGTATTTCCTGCGCCATCTGCTGGGCACCGAAAACGGCGTTCAGGGCAAGGACCTGGGCGGCGAAGTCGATCGCCATCCGCAAGAGGTCAAGTGGCGCGACGAGGTGCGCGGGAAGCTCGACTTGCTGGTCACGCTTGATTTCCGCATGTCGACCACCTGCATGTACTCCGACATCGTCCTGCCGACCGCGACCTGGTATGAAAAGGACGACATGAACACCTCGGATATGCATCCGTTCATCCACCCGCTGACCGCCGCGGTCGACCCGGCCTGGGAGTCGCGCTCGGACTTCGATATCTACAAGGGCATCTCCAAGCGCTTCTCCGAGCTCGCCGAGGGGCATCTGGGCACCGAGACCGACGTGGTCACGCTGCCGCTGCTGCACGACACCCCGGGCGAGCTCGGCCAGGCGATTGACATCAAGGACTGGAAGAAGGGCGAGTGCGAGCCGATTCCAGGCAAGACCATGCCGGCGATCATCACCGTCGAGCGCGACTATCCGGCCACCTACGACAAGTTCACCGCACTGGGCCCGCTGATGGATGAGCAGGGCAACAACGGCAAGGGCTTGAGCTGGGATACCAAAGAGGAGGTCGAGGCGCTGGGTGATCTCAACGGTCGCCACCGCGGTGACCGGGTCAACGCCGGCATGCCGCGCATTACCTCGGCCATCGACGCCTGCGAGACCATCCTGATGCTCGCGCCCGAGACCAACGGCCATGTCGCCATGAAGGCCTGGGAATCGCTGAGCGCCAACACCGGCCGCGAACACCAGCACCTGGTCGCCGGGCATGCCGACGAGAAGATCCGCTTCCGCGATATCGTCGCCCAGCCCAGAAAGATCTTTACCTCGCCGATCTGGTCGGGTATCGAGTCCGAGAAGGTCAGCTACAACGCCGGCTGGACCAACGTCAACGAGCTGATTCCCTGGCGCACGATCTCTGGCCGCCAGCAGTTCTATCAGGATCACCTGTGGATGCGTGCCTTCGGCGAGAGCTTGTGCGTCTACAAGCCGCCGGTCGACCTCAAGACCATCGAGCCGATCAAGGGTCAGCGCGACAACGGCAACCCGGAAGTGGTGCTCAACTTCATCACACCGCACCAGAAGTGGGGTATCCACAGCACCTACACCGACAACCTGCTGATGCTCACGCTCTCGCGCGGTGGCCCGATCGTGTGGATTTCCGAAGTCGATGCGGCCAAGGCCGACATCAAGGACAACGACTGGATCGAGGCCTACAACATCAACGGCGCGATCACCGCCCGCGCCGTGGTCAGCCAGCGCGTGCCCGAGGGCATGTCGATGATGTATCACGCCCAGGAAAAGATCGTGAACACTCCGGGTTCGGAAATTACCGGCATGCGCGGCGGCATTCACAACTCGGTGACGCGCACGGTACTCAAGCCCACGCACATGATCGGCGGCTACGCGCAGTACAGCTACGGATTCAACTACTACGGCACGGTCGGCTCCAACCGCGACGAATTCATCATCGTGCGCAAGATGAACAAGATCGACTGGATGGACGGCACCGAAGCCGAAGACGCCATGCAAGTGGAGGCATCGTAATGAAAATCAGAGCGCAGATCGGCAAGGTGCTCAATCTCGACAAGTGCATCGGCTGCCATACCTGTTCGGTTACCTGCAAGAACGTGTGGACCTCGCGCGAGGGCATGCAGTACGCCTGGTTCAACAACGTCGAGACCAAGCCCGGAATCGGCTACCCCAAGGAATGGGAAAGTCAGGACAAGTGGAACGGCGGCTGGGTACGCGACGGTCGGGGCAACCTCAAGCCCCGAATGGGCGGGCGCTGGCGCATCCTGGCCAACATCTTCGCCAACCCGGACCTGCCCTCCATCGAGGACTACTACGAGCCCTGGGACTACGACTACCACCACATGCAAACCGCGCCCGACGCCAAGACCATGCCCACCGCCCGGCCGCGCTCGGTGATTACGGGCAAGCGCATGAAAAAGATCGAGTGGGGTCCCAACTGGGAAGAGATTCTCGGCACCGAGTTCAAGCACCGCGCAAAGGACTACAACTTCGAAGGCGTCCAGAAGGAAATCTACGGCCAGTTCGAGAACACCTTTTTGATGTATCTGCCGCGCCTGTGCGAGCACTGCCTCAACCCGAGCTGCGTGGCGGTCTGTCCTTCCGGAGCGATCTACAAGCGCGAGGAAGACGGCATCGTGCTGATCGACCAGGACAAGTGCCGCGGCTGGCGCATGTGCGTGTCGGGCTGCCCGTACAAGAAGATCTACTACAACTGGAAATCCGGCAAGTCCGAGAAGTGCACCTTCTGCTACCCGCGCATCGAAGTGGGCCAGCCGACGGTGTGTTCGGAAACCTGTGTCGGACGCATCCGCTATCTCGGGGTCATGCTCTACGACGCCGATCGCATTCAAGAGGCGGCGAATACGCCCAACGAGCAGGATCTCTACGAAGCGCAGCTCGACATCTTTCTCGACCCGCACGATCCCGAGATCATCGCCGAGGCCCGCAAGCAGGGCATTCCCGAAGACTGGATCGAGGGCGCGCAGAAGTCGCCGGTCTACAAGATGGCGGTCGAATGGAAGGTGGCCTTTCCGCTGCATCCTGAATACCGCACGTTGCCGATGGTGTGGTACTGCCCGCCGCTGTCACCCATCCAGTCGGCGGCCGAGGCCGGCAAGATCGGCATGAACGGCGAGATTCCGGATGTCGGCAGCCTGCGGATCCCGGTGCGCTATCTTGCCAACATGCTCACCGCCGGGGAAGAGGCACCGGTGATCCACGCCATGGAGCGGATGCTGGCCATGCGCGCGTTCATGCGCGGCCGTCACGTCCACGGCGAGGAGCGCACCGAGGTGCTCGAGCGCGTCGGCATGGATGTCGACATGGTTGAAGACATGTACCGCTATATGGCGATTGCCAACTACGAGGATCGCTTCGTCATCCCGACAAACAAGCGCGAGTACTCCAACTCGATCTACGACGGCTACTCCGAACGCGGCGGCTGCGGCTTCACCTTTGGCAGTGGCTGCGAAACCGGCGGTGGTTCGGACGCCGACGTGTTTGGCGGCAAGGCGATTGCCAAGCGCAAGTTCTTCCCCATCCGCGTCGAAAAAGCGAGCAAGAGCACCGAGCTCAAGGAGCACAGCCACGACCAGTGGAGCGGATCATGAGCTGCATGACCCTGCGTGTGCTCTCGCGGCTGATGAGCTACCCCAGCGCGGAGCTGCAGCAAGCGGTACCGGAAATGACCGACGTCATCCGGCGCGAGTCCGTGCTGTCAGCGCCGCATGCCGAAGCCGTACAGCGTCTTGCGGTGGATCTCGGGCAACGTCCGCTGACCGAAATCCAGGAGGACTACGTCATGCTGTTCGACCGCGGACGAGCGCTGTCGCTGCACCTGTTCGAGCACGTCCACGGCGAGTCGCGCGATCGCGGCCAGGCCATGGTCGACCTGATGGAGCACTACCGCAGCAACGGCCTGGATCTCGACGCCCGTGAGCTGCCCGACTACCTGCCGCTGATGCTCGAATACCTTTCAACCCGCCCGAAAGCCGAGGTCGAAGAGCTGCTGGGCGACGCCATGCCGATCATCGTGCTTCTGGGCGCGCGCCTGCACCATCGTGATTCGGCCTGGTCGGTGCTGTTCGAAGCGCTCGAAGACCTGGTCGGCAGTCCGGAAAACGCCGAGCTGCTGCGCGAGGCCGCCGGCCAGGAAGGCCCGGACCAGACGATCGAGAAGATGGACGAGATCTGGGAGGAGGAGCAGGTCACGTTCATGGGCAACGACGACCCGTCGGGCAGCTGCGGCGCGGCTTCGGCGGCGGTCAGCGGGCTCGAAATCCACCAGAGGAGTTGATCATGGAACCCTACATCAACCAGTTCATCTTCGGCGTCTTTCCGTATATCGCCGGCACGGTGTTCATTTTCGGCTCGCTGCTGCGTTTCGAGCACGGGCAATACACCTGGCGGGCGATGTCGAGCCAGATGCTCACCCCGCGCTCGAAGAACTTCCGGCGCGCCAGCATCGCCTTTCACGTCGGCATCCTGCTGCTGTTCATGGGCCATCTGGTCGGCCTGCTCACGCCCACGCCGATCTATACTGCGCTCGGGCTGTCGCCCGGCGCCAAGCAGGTCATGGCCATGGTCGCCGGCGGCCTGTTCGGCATCCTGTGCTTCTTCGGCCTGACCTATCTTCTGTGGCGCCGGCTGTTCGTGACCTCGGTGCGGGTCAACTCGGCAATCATGGACACTTTCATCATCTGCCTGATCTGGCTGCAGCTGGTCACCGGCCTGTCGACCATCTTCTTCTCGATGGACCATCTCGACGGCGCGGTCATGATGCAGCTCGCGCACTGGGCGCAGCATATCGTCACCTTCCGGTCCGGCGCGCACGAGTACATCCTCAACGTCCACCCGGTCTACAAGCTGCACATCTTTCTGGGCCTGATCATGTTCACCGCCTTCCCGTTCAGCCGCCTGGTGCACGTCTGGAGCTGGCCGTGGGGCTACATCCGCCGCAACTACCAGGTGGTTCGCCAGCACGGCGGTTCGCCGAAAATTTCCTGATATGAAGACCCGACCGAGGCCGCAAGAGGAACCCATGCAAGCTCAGGACACACCGCAGGAAACCGACACTCTGCCGCCGCCGATCCGCATAGACGACCGCGTGATCGACCACGAAGAGATTGCCCGTGAGGTGCAGTACCACCCTGCTCCCAGCTTGAAAGAAGCGCGCGCACGCGCGGCTCGCGCGCTGGTGGTGCGCGAACTGCTGCTGGCCGAATGCGACCGGCTCGGCATCGGCGCGGGGGTTGCCGAAGAGGGCGAGACCGCAGAGGAGGCCCGTATCCGCCGGCTGATCGGCGAGCAGATCGACGTGCCCGAACCGACCGAGGCCGACTGCCATCGCTACTATCTGGCCAACGAGCAGCGCCTGCGTACTGCCGATGAGCACGAGGTCTCGCACATTCTCATCCCGGCGCCGCCCGACGACGCCGAGCTGCGCGCCGAGGCACGCAAGAAGGCCATGGGCATCAACGCCGAGCTGCGTGCACATCCGGACAAGTTCCTGTCGATGGCGCGCGACTTCTCGAGCTGTCCGTCGAAGGAAGTAGGCGGCCATCTGGGTCTGATCGCGCGCGGCCAGACCGCGCCGGAGTTCGAAAAGGCGCTCTCCCGTCTGCCGGTCGGCGAAGTGCCCGAATACCCGGTCGAGACGCGCTTCGGCTTTCACGTCGTGTTGGTTCACCAGCGCAAGGAAGGCAAGCCGGTCACCTTCGAGTCCTGCCACGAAAAGATTGCGGGCTATCTGCGCGAACACGTCCGCCGCCGCGCCATCAACCAGTACATTCGTCTGGTCGCCGCCGAGCACGATATCGAAGGCATCGATCTCGATGCGCCTTCGTCACCACTGGTACAGTGAAAGTGAAAGAAAATCCTGGAACCAGGGAAGGCACGGAATACACGGAAAACAAACGAACAGAAACCCCCGCTTGTGCTGACTCTTGAGTTGATCAGGGATCATTCGTCAAGGGTCAATTTGATGCCCGATCAAATGACTCATGCGTTTTTTTTCGGGCATTCCGTGTCTTCCGTGGTTCCTCTGTTTTTCGGCTCAAACACTTCACCGGATAACCTCGACTGAATGACCATTGGACTGAGCAATGATAGAAACCTTCGATGACCTTTTGACAATGGCGCGCGACGAGCCGGTGCCGGTGCAGCTGCTGACGGTGCTGGTGCGTGCCCGGCCGGTGATGGAAGCCGACGCCGACGGCGTGGAAGCCGCCATCGAAGGCGAGGGCGTGATTACGCCGATCATGGTCAAGGATCACGCCGTTGCCGACGTGCCCGGCTTCGAGTATCTGCGCGCTGACGCTGATGCCGCCAAGAAGGACTGGACGTTCATGATGGTGGGCGTGCTGCCCGGCCAGCCGGGTCAGCCGCCGGCGCCCGATTTCATCGACGAGCAGCTCAAGAACATGGCGCGCGCCATTCACGCCGGCAGCGGCCTCGACCGTTATCTGTTCTTCGACCGCAACGGCATTCCTGTGCAGATCAGCCAGCCCGAAGCCGTCGGCGACGCGCATTGAGTTTCGATCACCGCAAGCTGCAGCGCAAATGATGGCTGAATCGAATCACGGCGACAGCAAGGGCCCGATAGGCGTGACCGAGGCGCGCGCACGCCTGCTCGAAGCCGTCTCGCCGGTGGGCGCGACCGAAACCCTGGCGCTGGACGCCGCTCTGGGACGGGTGCTGGCCGGGGCGGTTACGGCGCGGGTGGACGTGCCGCCGGCCGACAACAGCGCCATGGACGGCTATGCCGTCAACACCGCCGATCTCGAGCGCGCCGGCGACGCGCTGCCGATTTCGGCGCGCATCCAGGCCGGCGACGCGCCGGGCTCGCTCACTGTCGGAAGTGCGGCGCGCATCTTTACCGGCGCAGTCATTCCCGACGGCGCCGATGCGGTGGTCATGCAGGAAAAGGCGCGCGAGGTCGACGGTCAAGTACAGGTCGAAGAACTGCCGCCGCCGGGTAACAACATCCGCCGCGCCGGTGAGGACCTTGGCGCCGGTGAAGAGATTCTTGCCGCCGGCCGCCGTCTGCGGCCGCAGGATCTGGGGCTGCTGGCCTCGACCGGCATCGAACGCGTCGAGCTGCGCCGCCGGCTGACCGTGTCGGTGCTGTCCACCGGCGATGAGCTTGTCGATCCGGGGCGACCGCTGGCCCCCGGGCAGATCTACAACAGCAACCAGCCGCTGATCAACGGCCTGCTGGCCGCGCTGAGTTGTCAGGTCGTGGCCGTGAGGCACGTGGCCGATACGCCAGAAGCCACGCGCCAGGCACTCGAAGCCGCCGCCGCTGAAGCGGACGTGATCGTCTCCACCGGTGGCATGAGCGTGGGCGAGGCCGATTACGTCAAGGACGCGGTCGAGGCGCTGGGACGGCTCGACCTTTGGAAGATCGCCGTCAAGCCCGGCAAGCCGCTGGCCTTCGGCTGGGTCGGCGACGCGGTCTTCGTCGGCCTGCCCGGCAACCCGGTTTCGGCCTTGGTCACCTTCAGCCTGTTCGGCGCGCCGGTGATCCGCAAGATGCAGGGCCGTAGCGACACCATGCCCGAAGCCGTTCGCGTTCCCGCCGGCTTTGCCGCGCCGGCGCCCAAGCGCGAAGAGTATCTGCGCGTGCGCCTCCAGCACGGCCGGCTCGAGCGTTATCCGCACCAGGGCTCGGGCGTGCTCAGCTCGGCGGTGTGGGCCGACGGCCTGGCCAGGCTTGCGGTCGGCCAAGCCGTGGCCGAGGGCGATCCGGTCGACTATCTCGGCTTCGAGCGGCTACTGTATTGATCCTTTCTGCACCCCGCCAATCCTTCGAGAAACCATGTCCAGACAACGCTGCAATGACGACAAGGCCTTCAAGGCGCTCACTTTCGCGGTGCTGACCGTCTCCGACTCGCGCACGCTAGACAACGACAGCTCTGGCGACACGCTGGCTGAACGCATCGAGTCGGCCGGGCACCGACTGGCCGAGCGCAGGCTGCTGCCCGACAACATCTTCAAGCTGCGCGCGGCCGTGTCGGCCTGGATTGCCGACGCTGCGATCGACTGCGTGCTGATTACCGGCGGCACCGGCATTACCGGCCGCGATTCCACGCCCGAGGCAATCCAGCCCTTGCTGGTGCGCGATATTCCGGGCTTCGGCGAGCTGTTCCGCCATTATTCGCTGGAAGAGATCGGTACCTCGACCATTCAGTCCCGGGCCTTCGGCGGCACCGCCAACGCCACGCTGATCTTCGGCCTGCCCGGCTCGACCGGGGCGTGCCGCACGGCCTGGGATCGCATCCTGGGCGAACAGCTCGATTCGCGCACCGGGCCGTGCAACTTCGTCTCGCTGATACCGCGTCTCAACGAAGGCGCTGCTGACTGAATCCGGGCAGATCAGAACCTTGTAACCACGGAAGAACACGGAATTCACGGAAGGGTTGAATGAAAGATCGTCCGGGGCCTGGCTGGCAGCACCTCCCCCCGGACTGATCAGCCATCATCCGTGCATTCCGCAATGTTCGCGGTCAGCAGTTCTCGGGGCAGTCCTGATCGGGCGCATTGGCCATGGAGCGCTGCTCACCAAGCTTCTGGCGCACTGCCGATTCCAGGCGGGTCAGGCCGTGGGCGCGGCCGATTTCGATGGCAGCTTCGTTGTCGGCACCGTCGATCCAGGCCGCGCGCAGTGCAAACAGCGCGCCGATGCGGTTGCCCGAGGCGCAGTGCAGCAGGACCGGTTCGTCGCCGATCTCGTTGAGTATCGCGTTGAAGCGCGCGACCGCCTGGCGGTCAAGATCCTCGGCCCCGGCGATCGGGAGGTGGTGATAGGTCATCCCCAGCTCGTCGATCAGCCGCGGTTCGTTCCAGGCCTCGAGCTCGCCGTCGGTACGGGCGTTGAACACGTGCTGCACGCCGGCGCCCGCCAGAGCGGCCAGCTCGTGCGGCTGGGGCTGGCCGGCAACGAGCTGGTTCGGTGCCGGGTGCACCGCGCCGTCGATGTTTGGCCAGTCTGGGCCATCGCCGGCGAGCACGGCCAGCGGCAGCGCGATCAGGAGGGTCAGCAGAAGGGCTCTGATGGTCTTCATCGACTTGCTCCAACAGTTCGGGTACAGGGGACAGTGTAGTGCAGAGTCCGCTGATTCAATGGCAAACCTGCCCGAGTTCGAATGTATCGACCAGCTCGGGAACATGCTCCGGCGCGGTCGGGTGGGCAAGCAGAAAGCCCTGGGCAAAGCGACAGCCCCGGGTGCGCAGGAACCGGAGCTGATCGGGCGACTCGATGCCCTCGGCAACCACTTCCATGCGCAGGTCTTCGCTGATGCTGAGCATCGCGGTCGCGATGGCGCCGTCCTCGGCCACATCCTGAATGAAAGAGCGGTCGATCTTGAGCAGGTCGATGCGGAACTGCTTGAGATAGCCCAGGCTGGAATAGCCGGTGCCGAAGTCGTCGATGGCCAGCGCCACGCCCAGCTCCTTGAGCTCGGCGAGCACTTTCCGGGCGGCCTCGATGTCTTCCATGATCACGCTTTCGGTCAGTTCGATAACCAGCCGCGACGGCTCGATCTCGAAGCGCGAAAGCGCCTCGTTGACGGCATCGACCAGGTTGCCGCGCCACAGCTGCATGGCCGAGACGTTGACCGCCATCTGGATATCGCGCATGCCCTGCTCGCGCCAGCGGGCGAGCTGCTGACAGGCGGCGCTAATGACCCAGTCGCCGATCCCCACGATCAGCCCGCTTTGTTCGGCCACCGGAATGAATTCTGAAGGTGGCACCTGGCCGAGCGCCGGGTTGTTCCACCGCAGCAGGGCCTCGACGCCGGAGATGCAGCGCTCGTTCAGATCGATCACCGGCTGGAACACAAGCGAAAGTTCTTCGCGCGCCAGCGCGCCGCGCAGATGATTTTCCACCTGAAGCCGATGATGAACGCGTGTGTTGAGCTCTTCGGTAAAGAACTGGAAGGTGGCTCGCCCCTGTTCCTTGGCGTGATACATGGCTGCATCGGCGTGCTTGATCAGGGTTGTAGCATCTTCGGCATCGTAGGGAAACATCGAAATGCCGATCGAGGGGGTGATCGTCAGCTCGTGGCCTTCGACGCTGAAGGGATTCTCGGCGAAGTCGCGCAGCAGATCTTCGGCCCGCCGGGCGGCGCGGTTGGCGCCGGTCTCGGGCAGGACGAGCAGGAATTCGTCGCCGCCCTGCCGGCTGATCACATCGTAGTCGCGAAACTTTTCGGTCAGGCGCCTGGCAACGGCGATCAGAAGTTGGTCGCCAGTAGCGTGTCCGAGCGAATCGTTGACCAGCTTGAAGCGGTCAAGGTCAATGAACATCACCGCTACCGGCCGATCGTGGCGCCGAGCCTGGCTGAGCACCTGGCCGATGCGGATATGGAACAGCGTGCGGTTGGGCAGGTTGGTCAGGGTGTCGTAGTGCGCCAGGCGATGGACCTGCCGCTCGGCCTCCTTGCGTTCGGTGATGTCGGTAACGACGCCGTCGAAATGGCGGATCTGTCCGTTTTCGTCCAGGGTTGCGGCTGCGCTGTTGACCGCCGTGAAGCGCGAGCCGTCCGGACGCAGAAACTCGACTTCCTGATTGCGGTAGAAGCCCTGGCCTTCGAGCAGCGTGAGCAGCGCATCCCGCTGTTCGGCGTCGGCATACAGGGTGGCAATGTCATAGTCCATGAAGGCCTCGCGCGATTCGAATCCGAACATCCGGGCCAAGGCCTGGTTGATGTAGATGAGCCCCTTGTCCGGTTCACCGCGATAGATGCCTTCCTGGATGTTGCCGGTAATGGAGGCAAGCAACTCTTCGCTGTCGCGGTAGGCGCGCGTCATGCGTTCGGCCACTCGCAGCGCGCGCGCACGCGTCCGCAGCAGATTGAAGGCAAAGGCGGCAAGCAGCACCGTGATCAGACTGCCGGTGATGAGCAACAGCCGTGTCGCCAGCCCGGGGTCTGCCGGGCGCGTCAGCCGCAGCGCGAAAGTGCGACCGCCAAGGTTCAATCGCCGCCCGGATTCGATCACATCGCGGGCGCTGTCGAATGGATGGTCTTTTCGGTAGATGGTGTCCTCGCCGGCCGGCGACGACAGGTCCCGTACGCGCACGCTGACGTCGGCCTGGCCCGGCAGGCTGGCCGCAAACAGCTGCGACATGGTCACGGTGCCCGCCACCCAGCCGGAGCTTTGCTCGCTGTCGCTGTCGACCCAGGCAAACAGCACGTAGCCGGACTGCGGTTCCGCGCCGCTGGTGCCCAGGCCGACGGGGTCGGACATGACGATGGTGCGCGTCTGCCGGGCGCGCTGCATGGCGGCGCTGGCGCGTGGGCTGGTGCAGACGTCCCGCCCGATCGAGTCGGCGTGCAGCGCCGCCGGCTCGTTATAGAAAATCGGGCAGTAAAAATCGCGCGGTGCGGAAGAGTGGAGCTCAAAAGTGTCGAGCCCGTCCGCTCGGGCCAGCTCGGCCAGACGCTTCAGGCCGGCGTCATCGACGCGCGGGATCCAGGCCATTTCGAACGGCGCCGCGTCGGACCCGGACTGTTGAAACGTGCGCGCAAACTGCTGCCACTCCCTTCGCGAAACCCGGGCAGAGCCGGCAAACAGGGCTTTGGCCGCGCGCAGCTGGACCTCGTGGCGGGCGAACCGGCCCAGCATGACACCTGCAGCCTGTTCACCGGTTGCGCTGAGCGCTGCCTGCTGCCGCTGGAGCTCGGTGTTGCGAAGCAGATGTGTCGTCAACGCGGTAATGACGGCGCCGCAGATGAGCACCACGGCCAGTGCCAGCCACGGCGCTTTCTTGCTGTCGAGATGGTTACGGATCATCTGCGCGCCGTCGATTGACAATGGGCCTCCCCCCCTTGTTCGAGCTTGCCAGAAGTCCGCAATATATCAGATTCCCCGTTTTTGCCACCCACGCCGCCTGCCGCAGCAGCCGCGAGCGGATCGGCCGGGGCGGCGGGAGCTGACTCAGCGACTGTTGCCGGCATCGTCCGGCGGCTGCTCCTGGTCCGTGCGCGGCCAGTGCACGCCCATCCGCCGGGCGCGGGCCAGCCATTTCTCGCGCGCTGCCTGGCGCAGATCCTCGACGGTGTCGCTTTCGTCGACAATTTCCATGCCCAGCAGGGTCTCGAGTACGTCCTCCATGGTTACCACGCCAGCCATGCCGCCGTACTCGTCGACCGCCACGGCAAAGTGTTCCTGGCGGGCCAGCAACTGGCTGAACAGGTTCTGCAGCGACACGAATTCGGGCACGAACAGGACTTCTCGCTTGAGTTCGTCGAGTCGGGTATCACTGCGGCCCTGCGCCTGGGCGAGCATGATGTCGGTCTTGAGAACGTAGCCGCGGATATCCTCGTCGGATTCTCCGTAGATCGGAATACGCGAAAAGCTCGTTGCCTGCGAAGAGTCCATGATCTCACCGACGGTCTGGTCGCAGCGCATCATCACCACGGCCACCCGGGGGGTCATGATGTCTTCGATGCGGATGGCGCTGAAGCGGATCAGATTGGCGAAGATATTGGACTCTTCCTCTTCGAACACGCCCTCGCGGGTGCCGGTCTGGGCGAGCAGGCGAAACTCCTCGCGGCTGACCGTCGGCGCGGACTTGTCGCGCGCCAGCCATCGGGTGATCAGCTTTGATAGCTGCACCAGAGGCCAGGTGAGATAGATCAGCACAAGGCAGGCGCTGGCGGTGAAACCGGCCAGGGCCTTGGCGTGGGTGGCACCCAGAGTCTTGGGAATGATTTCTGAAAAGACCAGGATCATCAGGGTAACGGTGGCTGAAGCCGCGGTCAGCCAGGCCTGGCCGAAAACGAACTGCGCCTGCGCGCCGACGCCGGCGGCGCCGAAGGTGTGGGCGATTGTATTGAGGCTGAGAATGGCCGCAAGCGGCTGGTCGATGTCGCGCTTGAGGCGGCGCAGGCGCTTGCCCGTGCGGCTGCCGCGCTCGTTGAGCACGGCAATGTGGGCCGGCGTGATGCTCAGCAGCGCCGCCTCGAGAATCGAACACAGGAAGGACACGCCAACGGCAAGGAACAGGTAGAACGCCAGTAAGGCCATGCGGTTTCAGCCGGAAAACATGCCTTGCATTGTAACGAACCGGCAGCCGCGTTCGCGTCGGCAGTCGCGGTACCATGGATTTGTAAATCATCGCGAGAATCGGGATGGAAATCGAGCAGATCGAGATTCGTGAACACCTGCGCGAGCAGGAGCCGTTCAGCTTCCTGACCCCCGAAGAGCTTGACGAGGTGGCGCGATCGGTCGAGATCGGCTACTTCCGGGCGGGTCGCGACATCGTCAGCCTCGGCGCCGAGATTCGCGACCTGCACTATATCCGCAGCGGTTCGGTGGAGCTGTTTCGCCGCAGCGGCGAGCTCTACAACCGTCTGGGCGACGGCGACATCTTCGGCCAGCTCGGCCTGCTCAGTGACCGGGTTGCGCGTTTTCCGGCGCGCGCGCTCGAAGACACGCTGATCTACTTCATTCCCGGCGAACTGTTCAAGCGGCTGTTCGACAGCAACGTTCTGTTCGCCGATTATGTCGAGGTCGAAGACCGCACGCGGCTGCGCCAGGCCGCCCGGAACGCCGACCATAACCCCTTGATGACCATCCGCACCGGCAAGCTGGTGCGGTATTCGCCGATCACGGTCAGCGCATCGACCAGCGTCGAGGAGGCCGCCCGGCTGATGACCGACGAGCGCGTCAGTTCGGTGCTGGTGGTCGAAGACGGCGGGGGCGGGCAGCAGCACGCGGTGGTTACCGGCATTCTTACCGACAGCGATCTGCGCCGAAGAATCGTGGCCGAGGGGCTGCCCGCCAGCACGCCGGTGGGTGAGGTCATGTCAGGCAACGTCGCCAGCGTGCAGCAGGATCAGTTCCTGTTCGAGGCGCTGCTGGTGATGCTGCGCAACAACGTGCACCATATTCCGGTGCTTGACCACCACCGCCCGATCGGCGTGCTCGATCTGTCCGACATCATCCACCACGAGACCCAGAACAGCCTGTTTGTGGTGCGCAACATCTTCGACTGCAACACACAAGAGGAGATCGAAGCGCTCAAACCCGCGGTGGCGGCCAGTTTCATCCGCATGGTCAACGAGGATGCCAACTCGCACATGATCGGCTCGGCCATGGCCACCATCGGGCGCAGCTTCAAGCAGCGCCTGCTGGAGCTTGCCGAGGAGAAGCTCGGGCCGCCCCCGGTGCCCTACTGCTTTCTTGCCCTGGGCTCGATGGCGCGCGACGAGCAGTTCGTCTACACCGATCAGGACAACGCCCTGATCCTGGACGATGCCTTCGATGAGCAGGCGCATGACGAATACTTTCGCGAGCTGGCGCAGTTCGTCAGCGACGGCTTGCACCGGGTCGGCTATGTCTACTGCAGCGGCGACATCATGGCCACCAACAGGCAGTGGCGCCAGCCCTTGTCGGCCTGGAAGGCGCAGTTCATCGAGTGGATTCGCGAGCCCAACGCGCAGCGCCTGCTGCACAGCTCGATCTTCTTCGACCTCGACGGCGTGGCCGGCGTTACCAGCATGGCCGACGAGCTCAAGGCGCTGATCGCAACCGAGGCCAGCGAGCAGCAGGCCTTCCTGGGCTGTCTGGCCATCAACGCCAACAGGCGCACACCGCCGCTGGGTTTCTTTCGTGATTTCGTGCTCGAGCAAGGCGGGTGGCACGAGAACTCGATCAACCTCAAGCGCCGGGGCACCGGGCCCCTGGTCGACGTCATCCGGGTGCACGCGCTGGCGGCCGGCTCGCAGTCGCAGAATTCCTTCCGCCGGCTGGAAGATACCGTCGCGGCCGGGTTTCTGACTGCTCCCATGGCCGCCGACCTGCGCGACGCGCTGGAGTTCATCGCCATCGTGCGCGCCCGGCACCAGGCCTGGGATGCCGAGCGCGGCGGCGAGGCCAACAACAACATCGTGCCCGAGACCCTCTCGGCCTTCGAGCGGCGCAGCCTCAAGGACGCCTTCAAGGTGCTGGCCAACGCCCAGAAGTTCATTCGCTTCCGCTATCGACCGGTGCGCCGCTGAGCGGCATGTTGTCCATTTTTCCACGCGAACGGCCGGCCACGATCGACTGGCAGGAGCGCTTTGCCGAGCTGGCCGCCGAAAGCCGCGTCACGCTGCTGCGCAATTTCTATCGCCAGGCCGCGGTCGCGGCCGACACCCCGCTGGCCAGGGCACCGCTGATCGCGCTCGATCTGGAAACCACCGGGCTCGATCCGCAGCGTCACGGCATTGTCAGCATGGGCATGGTGCCGTTTTCCCTTGAACGAATCCGCCCGGCGGCGGGCTGGTACCGCGTGGTTCGGCCGCGCCGGGAGATCGACGAGCATGCCATCACCATTCACGGCATCACGCACGATGAAATCGAAGAGGCACCCGATCTCGAGGAGATCGCCGAGGAGTTTCTGGACATGATTGCCGGTCGCGTGGCCGTCGTTCACTTCCACGCCATCGAGCGGCGCTTTCTCTACCAGGCCTTCCGGCGGCGCTTCGGCGAGGGCCTGCTGTTTCCGCTCATCGACACCCTGCAGATCGAAAAGCGGCTGCAGCAGCGCCCGACGCTCAACCCACTGACCTGGCTTGGTCGCCGCCGCGTGTCGCTGCGCCTGGCCGACGCCCGAGGGCGCTACGGCCTGCCCGAGTACGCGCCCCATCACGCCTGGACCGACGCCCTGGCCACCGCCGAGCTGCTTCAGGCCCAGGTGGCCCAGCACGGCAGTCCGGAGGAGCCGGTTTCCAAGTGGTGGCTGTAGGGACTTACCAATGGCCGGTGAGGGTGAACCAGAGCTTGCGCACGTCGGCTCGGCCGCCGGCGCCGTCGAACACGGCGGCCTTGCCCTCGAGCGACAGGCCGGCGACCAGCGGGCGCTTGACCATCAGGCCGTATTCGCGTCCGTAGCTGCGCGAGTGCCGGTCGCTGCGAAAGTCGTGCAGCTTGATCAGGCCGGTCCACTCACCCAGCTTCGTGCCCGCTGCGGCATAGGTATCGATCAGACCATCGGCCGGCGTGGACAGGAACTGGTCGCTCCAGCCGTTGTGGGCGTGCAGGGTGGCCAGCGGGGTCTGAAAGGCATAGTCGCCGTCACCGCTAAGTCGCTCGTGGCCGGCAAACCAGTGCCAGCCTGTCAGCTTCTGCGCGATGCGGGCGTGCAGGTAGTTCTGGCCGTCGACATGCTTGAGTTCGCGGATGCCGTCCTGGCGGGCGAATTCCAGGCGGTAGCTGAAAGCGGCCGCTCCCGGTAGCGGCCCACTCAGCCGCAGCCCGAGGTTGCGATGCGAGGCCGCGCGGTCGTCGAAAGCGATGCGGTGGGCATAGAAGGCCAGGCTGCTTTTGCCAATCGGGCGCGCAATCGTGCCCATCCAGGTATTGAGGTCGGCCTCGGCCAGCAGCTTGTTGGGATTGTCCGGGCCGAAGACCCGATGCGCCTTGTCGAGCCAGCGCACATCGACGCGCCAGTCGCCGGCGTCAAGGCCGAGCGCGACGGCATCGAAGGTCTGTTCGAGCTGGCGAAAGCCGACGTTGCCGAGGAAACGCACGTTGTCTTCGGTCAGGCGCTGCCGACCGGCGCGCACGCTGACACTGCCCGGGCGCGAATAACCGATCCAGGCTTCGGAGATGTTTTCGTCGTCAGGGTCGGCCACTACTGGAAAGCGGCTGCGGCCGTTGGCGGTGGAATTGAAATCCTCGCTGCCGACGTGGCGATTGGCGTGGGCAGTCAGGCCGAACTGCCAGCCCGACCATTCCGGACTGATCACGCCCACGCGGGCCCGCAGAGTCGAGGCGGTCGCGTCTTTGGCGAAGCGGTCGTCGTCGACCAGCTCGAGGCGGTAGCGAAGATCGAGCGTGGGCTGCCAGCTACCGGTGTCGGCAGCGCCAGCGGAGGTGAACAGCAAAAGAGCAAGAATCAGGCCGGGGCGGGCGAGGCTGTGCGAATTGAACTCCACAGTGATTGACTCCGGTGAGCATCGATGTGGAATCAGTATCTCAGGCGCAGTCCAAAGGCAATTTGATCCGTGTCAATCAGCACTCACCGACGGCTCTCAAGCCTTCTCGATCGAGAATCTTGACCTCGCGCCGGCGCACCTCGATCAGACCCATTTCCTGAAGCCGGCCGAACAGGCGGCTGACGGTTTCGAGCACCAGACCGAGATAGTTGGCCAGGTCGGCGCGCGACATGGTCAGGGTCAACTGATCCGGGCTGCGGCCCAGGCGAGCCTGACGCTTGCTCATGCTGTGCAGAAACAGTGCCAGCCGGCTGATGGCCTGGTTTCGGCCCATCATGGCCATGTGATCGTGATCGTCGCGCATCTCGCGGCTGACCAGACGCATGAACTGTCGCTGCAGCCCCGGTACCTCCGCGCTGATGCGCTCCAGTTCGGCATAGGGTAGCCGGCACACGCTGGAGGCCTCCAGCGTTTCGGCGCTGCACTGGTGGCGTTCGGAAGCCAGCGCATCGAAGCCCACCAGCTCGCCTGGCAGGTGAAACCCCAGTATCTGCAGATCCCCGCCTTCCGACACCGACTGGGTCTTGAGCGACCCGGATTTGATCACGTACAGGGCGCGGAAGCGGGAGCCGGCGTGATACAGCGTCTCACCGGAGGCCAGGCTGGCGCGGTCGGCCACGATCTGATCGACGCGATCCACATCGGCGCTGTCCAGGCCGGCCGGAAGGCAGAGCTCACGCAGATCGCAGCGTGCGCACTGAAGCCGAACCTGATCGAGATCGATGGCGGAATGAGCGGCGGGCATGACGGTCTCTTGCGGTGGCTGGCGTGCAAATCTCGCGTGCAGGCCGCCACGCCTGATGAAGCGGGCGTGGCAGCCTGCTGTGCTGCAATTCTACAGGACTTTCGTCAGCCCGATTCCTGTTGGTTATCGTCCGCCTGTTCGTCCGCCTGTTCGTCCGCCTGTTCGTTCGCCTGTTCGTTCGCCTGTTCGTCGGCCTGTTCGTCGGCGCTGTCGCCTTGCTGGCCACGTGCGCACGGCAGATGGAGCTTTTCCAGCTCTTCTTCGCCGATCAGTTCGCGCATCTCGGCGCGGTGCTGCATGTGCAGCTTCTCGACTGCTTCGCGATGCTCCCTGTGCATGGCTTCCAGACGCGCCTGCATGCCTTCGCTGATGTCGAGCTTCGAGAAGTCCGGTTCGAAGCCCGCACCGCCGCACGAGCCCATGCCCATGCCGCGGCGATCGCCGCGCATCATGCCGTGCCGGGGGCCACGATGCTTGCCGCGCATGCCCTGCTGGCCGGCCCCGCGCGCGGCCATCATGCCGCGACGCCCGGCAACCAGGTTGTCGAACTCTTCGGCCTGCTCGGCGGTGAGCAGCTCGCGGATGCCGGCGTGCAGAGCCTCGCGCTCGGCGCGCATGTGCTCGCGGCGCTCCGGGCCGCGCAAATTCTGTGCGCCCATCTGTTCGCGCATGCTGGTTCGGTGTTCGGTGATAAGTCCGTCGATGGCCTCGATCTGGGCCTCGTCGAGATCGAGCTGATCGGCCAGGTATTGCGTACGTGCGTCAACCGAATCGGCGGTGGCCAGCGATGGCAGGCCCATCAACACAGCGGCCATGAGTACAGCGGTACTGAAAAAAGTCATCGGTTTCATGAGAGCTTCCTCCCGGGAAGTTTGCTTAAAAAAACGGCGTTGACACAATATGAATGTGCCTGTCGCAGTTGTTCAAGTATAAGTCCTTTGTTCCGCGTCTCGCCTGCGCTCGCGCTGATCCTTGAAGGCCACGCTCAGGGCCAGCACCACCACCACAATAATGATCGCGAACCCGACGATGACTGCAAGCGACCACGACATCACTTTCAGCGCGGCAAAGACCGCGGCCGTGATCACGGCAATGCCTACCGACGCGCCGATGCGCTGGCCGGTCTGCATTACCGCCCCCGAGCTGCCGGCGTAGGCCAGCGGCACGTCGGCCAGAGTCAATGCCTGGTTGGGGCTGATGATCGAGCCCTGTGCCAGGCCGATGAATGAAAGCGACAGCAGCAGCCACCAGATACTGATCAGACCGATTTCATGCAGGTAGATAATGGCAATGCTCAGGACAAGCCCCAACAGGGCCAGAAACAGTCCGCCAATGACGACCTTGCGACCCCAGCGCGCCACCCGTGCGCCGGCCCAGTATGCGGCATAAGCCGACAGCAGCGCTGCGGGGATGCCGAACATTCCCGACTGCAGCGCGCTCATGCCCAGGCCCTCCTGAACGTAAATCGCCACCAGCACCCAGACGCTGGTCATGCCCAGAAAGTACAGCGTCACGATGGTAGTGCCGTTGGCAAAGCTGGGCGTTGCAAAAATGCGCAGATCTACCATCGGCCGGTAGCCACGACGTGCGTGGCCTCGCTCCCACAAGACCCACAGCCAGCACAGAATCACGCCGGTCGGCAGCAGCAGCCAGGTCAACGGTGCGCTGCGCGACTCGACGAATGGAAACAGAATGGCAAGCACGGCCAGCCCGAGCAGCAGGGCGCCCATCGGGTCGAGCGAGCGCAGCCCGCGATTGGCCTTGTGCTCCTGCCCGGCCGCCGGCTGGTCCCCGTGCTGGACGAGCGGCCTTGGAAACCACAGGAAACCGAGGATGATGGCGACAATGCCGATGGGGACGTTGACCAGAAAGGTCAGGCGCCAGCCGAGCTGCGGGCCGCCCAGCTCGATCACCAGCCCGCCCAGCACCGGGCCGATGGCCACCGATACACCCACGGCGGTGCCGAGATAGCCAAAGGCCCGACCGCGCTCTTTGCCGCGAAAGTGCTGCTGAATCATGCCCAGGCCCTGGGGATTGAGCAGGCCCGAGCCGATGCCCTGAATGAAGCGGGCGACGTTGAGCCAGGTCGCGTCGGGTGCCAGCCCGGCCGCGATCGAGGCGGCGGTGAATACGGCCACACCCAGCAGGAAAAGCCCGCCGCGGCCGAAAATGTCGCCGGCGCGACCGGCCGCCACCAAGACCACGCCGAAGGCCAGCGCGTAGCCCGACAGCACCCACTGCATGTTGGCAAGCGTTGCGTCCAGATCCGCCTGAATGGAAGGAATGGCCACGTTGACGATGCTCACGCTGATCAGCGACATGAAAATCGCGGTCAGCAGCACCATCAGCATCCGCCAGCGCGCTGTATCGGAGATGGTCACCTTGTGCAGCGGTGTGTTGCGGTTGCGATGATGGGTTCCGGGCTTGCTCAAGGGCGGCTCGAGGGCGGGGAGAGGAAACGACAGCGCATCATTGTAGCGGCTGCGGTGCAGGTCCGAAGTCGCCCGCCCCAATCCCGTGTTGCGTCACCCGGGCTTCGGCCGGCCTGATATTCTGTCACCCCATGCAGATCCCTGATCAACGCGCGCTGTCGGCCATTGGTCTGACGGCCCCGGTGGCCGTCGGCTATGTTCCACTGGGGCTGGTGTTCGGCCTGCTGTTCGTGCAGGCCGGCGGGGCGCCGTGGCTGGCCGTATTGTCCAGCGTCATCGTCTTTGCCGGCGCGGCCCAGTTCATGATGGTGCCCATGCTGGCCGCCGGCCTGCCGGTGAGCGCCATCCTGTTTGCGACGCTCATCATCAATCTGCGCCACGTCTTCTACGGCCTGTCGCTGCTGCATGCCATGCCGGCATCAGCCTGGCGGCGCTGGTACATCATCTTCACCCTGACCGACGAAACCTGGTCGCTGCTGGTCTCCCTGCCCGAGTCCGTGCGCTCGCGGCACATGACGATGATTGCGGCCCTGAACCATCTGTGGTGGGTGCTCGGAACGGCCCTGGGCGCGCTGCTTGGGGCCCGGCTGCAGCTCGGCCTGGACGGGCTCGACTTTGCCCTGGCCGCGCTGTTTGCCGTGCTGGCGGTGGAACAGTGGCGCGCCCGCAAGGACTTCGTGCCGGTCTGGACGGCCGTCGCCAGTTATGCGCTGGCCCTGTGGCTTGCGCCCGACCATGCGCTGACGGTTGCCATTGCCTTGAGCGTGGCTGCCGTGATCCTGCGCCCGGAACGCGCGGTCGGGGCTGGAAGCGCATGAGCAACACCGTCTACCTTATCGCCGTCATCGTCGGCATGGCGCTGGTTACCTTCGCCTTGCGCGCGCTGCCGTTTGCCGCCGGCCGATGGCTCCGCCGCCATCGTATCGTCCACAAGCTGGGCAACAACCTGCCGCTGGCCATCATGGTGCTGCTGGTCGTCCACACCGCCTGGGGGCATGCCCGGGCTCGCGGCGGCGTCCCCTGGCTCGAAGCACTCGCCATCGCCGTCGTCATCGCCCTGCAGTGGCGCCTGCGCCAGCCGCTCGTGAGCATCGCCGCCGGTACGGCGCTGTATGCCGTCGCACTGTGGCTGTCGTGATCGCGTATCCGGGTCATTCGAGCCGGTCGACGTGCTCGGCAATGAAGCGCTCCAGGCCGTCGACATAGCGCTGGCGCGAGTCGATGAATCCGGTGTTGTGGCTGCCGCTGATCTCCAGCAGAGTTGCGCGCCGGCCGGCTGCTTTCTGCAGCCTGTGAGCATTGTCGAAGGGGATGATTTCGTCGTCCCGGCTGTGGACGATCAGCACCGGCAGCGTGGTTCGAGCGATGTGGTCGGCAGCATTGAACTGAAGGCGCGCGAGCAGCCGCACCGGCAGCCACCAGTAGATCTCGGCCGCCACGTCAGGAACCGAGCTGAAGGTCGATTCCACAATCAGCGCGGCGGGCGCGACCTGCGCGGCAAGCTCGCTGGCTACCGCCCCACCCATCGAGCGACCGAAGAGGACGATTTTCTCCGGCGCAATCCGGCGCTCGTCGGTCAGCCATCGCCAGGCCGCCCGGGCGTCGTGATACATCCCGGCTTCCGACGGCTTGCCGCTGGACTGCCCATAGCCGCGGTAGTCGAAGATCAGCACCTGAAGTCCGAGATCGTGAAAGATCTCCAGGCTGTCGAGCCGGTGAGAGATGTTGCCGGCGTTGCCGTGAAAGAACAGCAGCGTGGCGCGCGCGCTCTGCCGGGGCAGCCACCAGCCGTGCAGCGTCTGGCCGTCGGCGGTTACCAGCTCGACCGTTTGATACCGCAGCCCGATGTCGGCCGGCGTCGCCGTCAACGCCCGCCCCGGAAGGTTGGGCAGAAAAAGCAGGCGCGGCTGCAGCACGAAGACCAGCAGCACCACGACGCCGTAAGCGACCACCAGACCCGCAAGCAGTCGAATCAACAAACCAGCTTTCCCTCCATTGGCGCGTTAACATGGGCGTCAGCCCCCCCGGGGGAGCAGCGCGCCATCCTCAACATGAGGCCATCCTCTCAAATGATGGAGTCTCCGGTAAACCGGGGGCGGTTCACTAATTTGTGCACAAAGCGGGTTCGCAGGCCGCAGCTTCAAGTGATGGCGCCTGCGCCGCTCCGTAAGGAACTGGCGCTGCCGGGAAAGCAGCTTGTTAAGAAACAGGGGAAATATGGTGGCTACGGGTGGACTCGAACCACCGACCCCAGCATTATGAGTGCTGTGCTCTAACCGGCTGAGCTACGTAGCCACGGTCAAGCCGGGCATTTTTGCCGTTGCACCGCGAATTGTCAAGCATTTGGGCTGTTTCAGGAGAAATGGCGCAGCATCAGCTGCTCCAGGCCTCGGGGCAGCGGCCGGCCAGGGTGATCGGGCCGTCCAGGGCGTCGCCGTGAAACATCATCTTCTTGAGCTTGGAGTCGACGGTGAACGAGCCGTCGGGCTGGGCATGCAGCAGCGGCAGCGATTCGCCCCTGGGGTCGGGATCGTTGGGGCCGCCCTGGGTCGAGCTGTGGTACTGGTCTTCCTTGTGGCTTTCGACCACGACCTGCAGCCAGGCGCCGTCATGACCCGGATACGGGTAGAAACTGTCAGGCTCACTGTTCACCCAGCGCCGGAGCTCGAAGTAGCCGGAGCGGCCGTCGTCAAGCCCGAATTGGCCTCTGATGTCTATCGAGAACAACTGACTGTGCTCATCGGAGGTAACGCCCGATCCGCTGCATTCAACGTCGACGTCGTAGCGGGTGCCGTCGATGGTCATCACGGCGGTGCCGGCGGCGGGAATGTCCATGTCGTGGAGCTCAACCCAGCCATCCTCGCCAGTCATTTCCGGGGCTGCCACTGTCTCTTCAACAGCGACTCCGCTGCTCTTCTCGCCGGATTCGGTCCTGCCTGGGTCGTCACCAGCAGAGCCGGTGTTGTCACCGCCGCAGGCGGCCAGGGTCAGCACTATCACAGCCACCAGCGCAGGCTGCGATGGGCGCAGCCGACCCTGTTCGTGCGCGCAGGGGGCAGGTATCGAGGACATACGACTTCGAAACCGAGACATGAATGTCGGCATCTGACTGAACTCTCTAGTTATGGGGGTTGGGGTGGCGACCAGATCCGGCCGCTACCTCATGACCATAGCATGTCGCAAGCGAACAAGTTCGACGAGCGCCAACGCTGCAAAGGGCAAGTCATTTCAGGGCTCGAAGGCGTCGCCGAATATCCAGCCGGCGTCAGGTGTTGTCACCCGGCAGGCAGCAGCGGCAGCGGCTGGCTGCATGTGGTCGAGGCTGCACTGCGAGAACTGCTGGCGCGAGCTGCTGACGCTCGGGTACATGATGCCTTTGAAAGTCTCTGCCGAGCACTCGTCCTGGCCGTCGTGCGGAGCGTTGAAGTTGTGGCCGAGTTCGTGGGCGAACACCAGGCTGTTGATGACCTCGCCGTAGGAATCCCAGTCCACGCCGTAGCCGTAGTGGCTGTTGCAAAGCACGTCCAGATAGGCAATGCCGGCGGTGCTGCCGTCGCGCGGGCGGCTGGTGAACAGGTGGGCCAGGCCGGCAAAGGGGATGCTGCTGCCGCCGCCTGAGACCATGTGGGCTCGAAATGCATTGATCAGCCCGCTGGCGTCGGTTGGCGTCAGCGGGCCATCATCGGCGAGCTGTTCGATATGGTGGACGACGATGCCGGTGCCGACCTGGCTGGTGTAGATGCCGTCGACGAAGTTGAAGCGCCCGAGCACGATGGCCATGAGGCTGGCACCGTGGGTGGCCTGGAAGTCGGTATCGGCCACGATCGTGACCGGCATGGCCAGCGGCCCCGAGCCGGCCGGCTGCGCCGGTCCTGAGGCAAGCGCGGGGACGAAGTCCGGGCCGGGCAGCAGCGGGTCGTGACCTATCACGTCGGCAAGATCGAGATCCCGGGCACGAAACAGCAGGCTCTGCCCGGCCGCCGGCCGGGATTCGTCCGGCCACTGGAACTGCCCGGCGCGATCGATGAGATACAGCGTCTTGCCGTCGTGGAAACCGCCCCACCAGCGCCCGTCGATCCAGTTGAGCCGGGCCCAGCTTTGCGGCTGGCCGACGATCTTGCCGGCCAGCAGGCGGCTGCCGTCGGCTTTGACGGTGGCTCTGGTTGCCGGCGCAAGCCTTGCGAACGGCGCGCGATTGTCGTGCAGGCGAAGGCGCCAGCGCTGGTCGAAGCCGGTCACGACGAGATCGATTTCGCCGCGTTCGCTCGACGGTGCCGGCAGCTCGACGACGGCGTGGGCGGCAAGCCGCGGTGCTTCGGCGGCGGTGGCAAAAGTGGCGAAAAGCCAGCCTGCAGCCAGCGCAAACAGGATTCGTCGGATCATGGGCAGAGACGGTTTGGCCTGCCGGACATGATAAGGCGCAGCCCCCGCCGCTGCCGTGACCGGTTTCACGTTCTGACGATTTTTCGCACCCGGCGCCGGGCCGTGCCGCTGGTTACTCGGGCAGGGGATGACCGAAAGCGCGCTCGAACCTCGCGGCGATGTCTTCGGGCGTGAAGTCGTGATTCTGTGGCCCCGACTCGGCGATCTTCAGGGCACCCAGTACGGCACCCAGGCGACAGGCGTCGGCCGGGATCCAGCCGCGTTCCAGCCCGAACAGCAGGCCGGCGCGGTAGGCGTCGCCGCAGCCGGTCGGGTCGACCAGGGCTTCGGGCTCGACGGCCGGGATATGGGTCTTGCCCGCGGCCGTCCACAGCTCCGAGCCCTCGCCGCCAAGCGTGATCACCAGGCCACCGGCCAGGCGCGCGGTGATGTCGCTGTGGCTCCAGCCGGTCTTTTGCTTGAGCATTTCCCATTCGTAGGAATTGACCGCAAGCCAGTCGGCGTTGGTGATCATGCGCTGCAGCTCCTCGCCGGAGAACAGCGGCAGGCCCTGGCCCGGGTCGAAGATGTGGGTAATGCCGGCCGCCTTGAACTGTTCGGAGTGATCGAGCATGGCCTGCCTGCCGTCGGGCGAGACGATGCCAAAGGCGATCTCGCGATCCTCGGGCACCGGCTGGCAGTGGGCCTCGTTCATGGCCCCGGGATGAAAGGCGGTGATCTGGTTATCGTCCAGGTCGGTGGTGATGTAGGCCTGGGCGGTCCAGTGGTCGCCGAGCATGCGCACGAAATCCTGGTTGATGTCCAGGCGGTCGAGGTGGCGCGCGTAATCGTCGAAGTCCGGCCCGACGGTTGCCATTGGCAGCGGATCGCCGCCGAGCTTGCGCAGGTTGTAGGCGATGTTGCCGGCCGTGCCGCCGAAGTTGCGGTGCAGCTCCGGGACCAGGAAGGCGACGTTGATCATGTGGGTCTTGTCGGGAAGGATGTGATCCTTGAAGCGCTCGGGAAAGACCATGATGTTGTCGTAGGCCAGCGAACCGCAGATAAGCACGGACATGGGGTTCCTCGGGAATGTCGTGGAAAAGCAGGCGCCCATTGTAAAGAACCTGCCGGCGGATTCCGACCTGCGCTGCCGAGCCCGAGCCCAGAGCCCGCGCCCCCAAACCCGTGCTTGCCGCCCGGCGCTGGCGTTGCTACATTAGGCGGTCTTTTCTCAACCAGCTCGGTCAAGCACCTTACTTCATCATGTTCAAGCGCTTACGCGGCATTTTCTCCAACGACCTGTCCATTGATCTGGGCACGGCCAATACTCTGATTTTCGTGCGCGGGCAGGGCATCGTGCTCAACGAGCCCTCCGTGGTGGCCGTTCGCATGGAGCGCGGGCCGGGCGGGCCGCAGACGGTGGCTGCCGTGGGCGCGGAAGCCAAGCAGATGCTGGGCCGAACGCCGGGCAACATCCGCACCACGCGCCCGCTCAAGGACGGCGTGATCGCCGACTTCAACATGACCGAGCAGATGCTGCAGCACTTCATCAAGAACGTGCATTCCTCGCGCTTTCTCAGGCCCAGCCCGCGGGTGCTGGTGTGCGTGCCCTGCTCGTCGACCCAGGTCGAGCGCCGCGCCATCAAGGAATCGGCCGAGGGCGCCGGCGCGCGCGAGGTCTTTCTGATCGAAGAGCCCATGGCCGCGGCGATCGGCGCCGGCATCCCGATTCACGAAGCGCGCGGCTCGATGGTGCTCGACATCGGCGGTGGCACGACCGAGGTGGCCGTGCTGTCGCTCAACGGCATCGTCTACTCCAACTCGGTGCGCGTCGGTGGCGACCACTTCGACGAGGCCATCATCAACTACGTGCGCCGCTCCTACGGCACGCTGATCGGCGAATCCACGGCCGAGCGCATCAAGGTGGAAATCGGCTGCGCCCATCAGCAGGACGATCTCAACGAAATGCAGATCTCGGGCCGCAATCTCGCCGAAGGCGTGCCCAAGATGATCACGCTCAACAACAACGAGGTGCTCGAGGCCCTCAACGAGGCCCTGGCCAGCATCGTCGGCTCGGTCAAGACCGCGCTGGAGCAGACGCCCCCGGAATTGTGTGCCGACGTGGCTGAAACCGGCATCGTGCTCACCGGCGGTGGCGCGCTCCTGAGCGGTCTCGACAAGCTGCTGATGGAAGAGACCGGCCTGCCGGTGATCATTGCTGACGATCCGCTGACCTGCGTGGCGCGTGGCGGCGGCAGGGCGCTGGAGCTGATGGACGAGAACAAGGGCGACTTCTTCTTCGCCACCTGATTCCGGTGAACCCGTCCGGAAGTTCATGGCCTGCAGCGATCGATGGTGACGCGGCCGCGCGCATCGCCCGGCTGATGTTCTACGGCATGCTGGCCATCGTGCTCATGGCGCTCGACCATCGCGGGCAATACGTGGACACGATCAGGGGGCTGGCCTGGCGGGCTCTGGAGCCGGTCACTATCGCCGTCGAGGCGCCGTTCGATCTGGGCCGGCGACTGGGCGAGGAACTGCGCGCGCGCCATGAGCTGATGGGCCGACTGGCCGCTCTCGAGCGCGAGCGGCGCAAGAGCGAAGCCGAGCTGGCCCTGCTGGGCGAACTGCGCGACGACAATCGGGAGCTGCGCGCCCTGCTTGCGGCCTCCCGGCGCATCGTTCCCACATTCCACACCGCCGAGCTGATGAACATCGACCTCAACCCCTGGTCGCATCGCGTGCTGATCAACCGCGGCGGCGGCGACGGCCTGCGTCCGGGGCAGCCGGTCATGGATACTCACGGCGTAATGGGCCAGGTTGGCGAGGTTGGAGTGAGCACCGCCCAGGTGGTTCTCATCTCCGACCCTGACCACGCACTGCCGGTGCGCGTGGAACGAACCGGGCTGCGTACCGTTGCCTACGGCTCGGGCCGGATCAACCAGTTGCGGCTCACCGACCTGCCCATGAACGTCGATCTGCGCGCCGGTGACCGGCTGCTCACCTCCGGGCTGGGCGGGGCCTTTCCGGCCGGTCTGCCGGTGGCCGAGGTCGAATCCGTATCGCGCCCGGTCGGCGAAGCCTTCGCCCGCGCCAGCGTGCGGCCTCTCGCCCGTCTCGATCGCGCCCGTCACGTGCTGGTCGTCGATGCATCCGGCACGGCCCGGTCATCACAACCAGCCGGTGACGAGCAGCCGGATGCACATCGCGCGACCGAGGCGGAAGCGGGCAATGAAGTCGCGCCGGAGTCGACGCCGTGAGCCGGCGCGACGTTGCCAACTGGACACTGGCCGCCTCGCTGCTGGCCGTGCTGCCCCTGAGCCTGATGCCCCTGCCCGAAGCACTGGCCGGCGCGCGCCCGTACTGGGGCGCTCTGGTGATGATCTACTGGAATCTCGAGGCCGGTCGCCTGCGTCATCTCGGGCAGGCCTTTGTCGGTGGCCTGGTGCTCGATGTGATGACCGGCTCACTGCTCGGACAGCATGCCCTGAGCCTGGTCATCATCAGCTATCTGGTCGAGCGGTTTCGCTACCGTATCCGCTTCTTTCCGACCTGGCAGCAGGCGGCGGTGGTGATGCTGCTGCTGTTCAACGATCGCATCGTGCAGCTCTGGATCATCGGCCTGGTCGGTGATCGCTGGCCGACCTGGCAATGGTGGCTGGCCCCGGTGATCGGCATGCTGCTGTGGCCCTGGATTTTTCTGCTGCTCGACGCCCTTCGCCAGAGGGAGCGTCGCAGGATGACATGATGGCTTCAGGCGCCAGACCCCGTGTGCGCGACGCGCGCAGCGCGCTTGCGCTGGTGGATCGGCGTTTTCAGTTTCTGATCGGCCTGATGCTGGTCGCTCTGTGTCTGCTGGCGCTGCGCCTGGCGCTGCTGCAGCTTGGTGATCACGAACAGTACGCTGCTCGCGCCGACAACAACCGCATCGGCCTGCGCGCCCTGGCGCCCAATCGGGGTCTGATCATGGATCGACGCGGCCGCGTGCTGGCCGAAAACCTGCCGGCCTATCGTCTGACGGTGGTTCCGGAGCGCGCCGACGATCTCGAGCGCACCCTTGCGCACCTGGCCGATCTGGTGCCGATCAGCGACGACGAGCGCCGGCGTTTCGAGCAGCAGCGTGCCCGTTCGCGCCCGTTCGAATCGATCACGCTCAAGAGCAGCCTCGACGAAGAAGAAGTCGCGCGCCTGGCCATCAACCGCCATCGCCTTGCCGGTGTCGACATCGAGCCCTACCTGACGCGGCACTACCCGCACGGGAAGTTGTTTGCCCATATGGTCGGCTATGTGGGGAGAATGGATGACCGCGACCTCCAGCGGCTGAGTGCCGATCGCTATCGGGCCACCACGCATGTCGGCAAGACCGGTATCGAGCGCCGCTACGAGCAGGTACTGCACGGCAGCCCGGGTTTCGAGCGCGTGGAATCCAACGCCCAGGGCCGCATCCTGCGGGTGCTCGAGCGCAGCGACCCGCAGCCGGGAGAGGATCTGAGGCTCAACGTCGATCTCGACGTGCAGCGTGCCGCCTATCAGGCGCTTGGCGACTACGCCGGCGCGGTCGTGGTGCTTGCGGTCGAAACCGGCGAGGTACTGGCGCTGGTCAGCAAGCCCGGCTTCGATCCCAACCTGTTCGTTCACGGCATCAGTCATGCCGACTACAACCGGCTGCTGACCAACCGGCATCGGCCGCTGTTCAATCGGGTGCTGTCGGGCGGCTACGAACCCGGCTCGACGATCAAGCCCTTCATCGCCATGGCCGGGCTGGATGCCGGCGCGATTACTCCGAGCACGGAAGTCTTCTCCAGCGGGCAGTTTCGCCTGCCCGGGCACAGCCGAACGTATGCCGACTGGAAACGCGGTGGACACGGCCGCGTCGATCTCGAGCAGGCGTTGTCGGAGTCGGTGAATGTCTATTTCTACAAGCTGGCCGTGGAACTGGGGATCGACCGGATTTCGCGCGAGCTGGCCCTGTTCGGTTTCGGCCGCCGCACCGGCCTGGATCTGCCCGGTGAAAACACCGGCATCCTGCCGACGCGCTCGTGGAAGCGCGCCGCCTTCAATCAGCCCTGGTTTCCCGGCGAGACGGTGATTACCGGTATTGGCCAGGGTTTTACCGTGGTGACCCCGGTTCAGCTCGCCCACGCCACGGCCGCTCTGGCCGGGCGGGGCAGGATTGCGCCGCCGGCGCTGGTCGGGCAGCGCGAGCCGGTGACCATGCTGCGCCGCAGCGACGCCGACTGGCAGGCAGTGCACGATGGTCTCGAAGCCGTTGTCTACGGCCGGCGCGGAACGGCCCGCGCCATCGGCTCGGAGCTGACGGTGCGCATGGCCGGCAAGACCGGAACATCGCAGGTCTTCGGCCGTCCGGAAGAAGAAGAGGCCGATGAACGCGAACAGGAAGACCTGCCCGAGTTCCTGCGCAACCATGCTCTGTTTACGGGCTTTGCGCCGGTTGAGCAGCCGCGCCTGGTGGTCACGGTTGTGGTCGAGCACGGCGGTGGCGGCGCCAGCGTGGCCGCCCCTGTCGCCGCGGCGGTGCTCAACGCGGCCGTGGAGGCCGGGCTGTGAGCCGCTCGCCGGGCGCACTTGTAGCCGACGGCCTGCGGCGGCTGCGGATCGATCCCTGGCTGTCGGGCCTGCTGGTGGTGCTGATCGTCTTTGGCAGCCTGGTGCTGTACTCGGCGGCCGAGCAAAGCATGGCGCTGGTCTGGCGACAGTGGATCAGGCTGGGCCTGGGCCTGGCGGTCATGCTGGTTGCCGCGCAGATTCCGCCGCGCCTGCTCAAGGCCTGGGCGCCGGCCCTGTTCGCCGGTGCCATGCTGATGCTGGTTGCCGTCGAATTCTTCGGCGTCGGGCGCGGCGCCCAGCGCTGGCTGGATCTCGGGCTGCTGCGCTTCCAGCCATCGGAGGCGATGAAGCTGGCGCTGCCGCTGGCGCTGGCGGCGATGCTGGCACGCGTGAACCTGCCGCCGGACTGGCGCTTCGTGCTCGCAGCAGTTGCGCTGATCGCCGCACCCGTGGGGCTGATCGTGATCCAGCCGGATCTCGGCACGGCCGTACTGGTGGGCATGAGCGGCGGCTGCGTGCTCTTTCTGGCCGGCTTGAGCTGGCGGCTGATCATCACCCTGGTCACGGCGCTGGCTGCGGCCGCCCCGCTGATCTGGCTCAACCTGCATGAATACCAGCAAGACCGCATCCGAACCTTCCTCGACCCAGAGACCGACCCTCTGGGCGAGGGCTGGAACATCATTCAGTCGAAGATCGCGGTTGGCTCCGGCGGCCTGTCGGGCAAGGGCTGGCTGGCCGGCAGCCAGTCGCATCTGGAGTTTCTGCCCGAGCCGCACACCGACTTCATCTTCTCGGTTCTGGCCGAGGAGTTCGGTTTCATCGGCGTCAGCGCCGTGCTTGTGCTCTACGGAGCGATCATCCTGCGCGGCATGTACCTGGCCAGCCACTGCCGCGACGCCTTCGGCCGCCTGCTGGCCGGGGCCATGGTTTTCATGTTTTTCGTCTATGTGGCGGTCAACGTCGGCATGGTCTCCGGCGCCTTGCCCATCGTCGGCGTGCCGCTGCCGCTGGTCAGCTACGGCGGTACCTCGGCGGTGACCCTGCTGGCCGGTTTCGGGCTGGTGATGGGGCTCTACAGCCGCAGAAGATTCATGGGCTAGAATTCAGGCTCGGCGTTCGGGTTCAAACTTTTTCTTTACCCCGGCCTCTATATCATCCAGACACTTTCCTGAGCGATACAAAACGATGCTGCGAATATCCTTGCTTGTCATGGGGCTGTTGATGACCGCGGCCGTTGCCGCCGGCGAGGAGTCGCACCCGGGCGCGGCGGCCTTTGTCGATCGCGTGGTGGCCGACTACGGGCTCGATCCCGATGAGGTCAACGGCGTGCTTGCCGAGGCCCGCTACCAGCAGTCGGTCATCGATGCCATCACGCGCCCGGCCGAGAGCAAGCCCTGGTACGCCTACCGCAAGCTTTTCATCACGCCTGTGCGCATCAGCTCCGGCGTGGAATTCTGGCGTGCCAACGCCGATCTGCTTGGCGAGGTGTCACAACGCTTCGGCGTGCCGGTCGAGGTGATCGTGGCCATTGTCGGAATCGAGACCAGCTACGGCCTCAACACCGGCAGCTACCGGGTGATCGATGCCCTGGCCACCCTCGGCTTCTATTACCCCAGACGAGGCGCCTTCTTCGCCGACGAGCTGGGCCAGTTCCTGCGCCTGGCCGAGGAAGAGTCGCTGCCGGTGACCGAGGTGCGCGGCTCCTATGCCGGCGCCATGGGCGTGGGTCAGTTCATTCCCTCGAGCTACCGCGCCTACGCCGTCGACATGGACGGCACCGGCAAGCGCGATCTTTGGCGCTCGCTGCCCGACGCCATGGGTTCGGTGGCGAACTACCTGTCGGTCCACGGCTGGCGCGACGGCGAGCCCATCGCCCTGCCGGCAAGTCTCGCTCAAGATCCGCCACAGCTTGATTTCCCGCTCAAGCCCGAGCACAGCCTCGACGAGCTGGCCGCGCTGGGCGTGCAGTTCGACGCCGGCGATCTGCCCGGCGAGACCGCGGCCACGCTGATCGAACTCGAGCAGGCCGACGGCCCCGAATACTGGGTGGGCCTGAACAACTTCTACGTCATTACCCGCTACAACCGCTCGCCGCTGTATGCCATGGCGGTTACCCAGCTTGCCGCCGCCATCCGCGAGGAGCGCCCATGAATGCAGCGCGGCTGACGCTGCTGGCCGGCCTGGCGCTGCTGCTGGTTGCCTGCGGGGGCTCGATGGTGCGCGAGCCGGCCGACGGGCCGCCGCCTTCGGGGCTCAATCCGGCGCTGATCAAGCACCCCGAGCCGCGCCCGGAGCCGCGCAGCGCCTACGGCAACCACAGCCCCTACGAGGTGCTGGGCCGCAGCTACCGCGTCATGGACAGCGCCGCCGGCTATCGCGAGCGCGGCACCGCGTCGTGGTACGGCACCAAGTTCCACGGCCGGGCGACTTCCTCGGGCGAGCCCTACGATCTGTACCAGATGACCGCCGCCCACCGCAGCCTGCCGCTGCCGACCTGGGTTGAGGTCACGCGGCTGGATACCGGCAAGACGATCACGGTGCGGGTCAACGATCGCGGGCCGTTTCATCCTGACCGCATCATCGACCTGAGCTGGGCTGCTGCCAGCGAGCTGGGCATGACCGAACTGGGCACCGCGCCGGTCGAGGTTCGCGCGATCACCTTCGACGGTGGCCCCGGGGCGACGCCGCGGCCGGCCCGCGTGCCGGTCTACGTCCAGGTGGGCGCGTTTTCCGAGCGCGAGCGGGCCCGCCGCGTGGTGCAGGACCTTGAACGCGCCGGAATCGGGCCCATTCAGTCAGAGCGGGCGCGCACCGATGTCGGCCGGGTCTGGCGCGTTCGCCTGGGCCCCATTGACGAGGCGGCCCGCGCCATCGCCCTGGTCGACCGGATTGCCGAGCTCGGCCTGGGTCGGGCGCGCTACGTTTATCCTTGAAGATAACCATCAATCCGCCACCCCATTCGAGACACTGCCAAAGCCAGACTCATGAAACTCTTTTCGCAAATCATTCTGCCGTCGCTGCTGGCCGCGCTTTTACTGGCCGCCAGCCCGTCCTCCAGCGCCCAGTTGCCGGTGCCGGCCGCGCCGTCGGTGGGGGCGACCAGCTACGTGCTGGTGGACTACCACAGCGGCACCGTGGTGGCCGAGCTCGATGCCGACGCGCGAGTCGAACCCGCCTCGATCACCAAGCTGATGACCTCCTATGTGGTGTTTTCCGAGATTGCCGATGGCAACCTGGCGCTGTCCGATGAGGTGCTGATCTCGGAAAAGGCCTGGCGCACCGAGGGGTCGCGAATGTTCATCGAGGTCGACACGCGCGTCAGCGTCGAAGACCTGCTCAAGGGCGTCATCATCCAGTCGGGCAACGACGCCTCGGTGGCCCTGGCCGAGTACGTTGGCGGCACCGAAGAAGTGTTTGCCGACATGATGAACGAGGCCGCGCGCAAGCTCGGCATGAGCAATACCCACTTCGTCAACGCCACCGGGCTGCCGCATCCCGAGCTCTACACCACCGCGCGCGACATTGCGCGCCTGTCCAGAGCCCTGATTCGCGACTTTCCGGACCTCTACGCCTGGTATTCCGAGCGCGAATACACTTACAACGGCATTCGTCAGCACAACCGCAACCGGCTGTTGTGGCGCGATCCGTCCGTCGACGGCCTCAAGACCGGGCACACCGAGTCGGCCGGCTATTGCCTGGTGACTTCGGCCATGCGCGAGGGCATGCGCCTGATCAGTGTGGTCATGGGTGCCGACAGCGAAGAGGCGCGCGCGACCGCCAGCCAGGCTCTGCTCAACTACGGCTTTCGCTTTTTCGAGACCTACCAGCTCTACGAGGCCGGCGACGAGATCAGCGTCGAGCGGATCTGGAAGGGTGCGAGCGACGAGGTGGCACTGGGCGTCGACAGCGATCTGTTCGTGACCATTCCACGCGGCCGCTACGATGCGCTCGAAGCGCGGCTGGAGGTCAGCGGCACGCTGACCGCACCGCTGGAGTCCGGCGAAAAGGTGGGTCGCCTGGTCATTTCGCTCGACGACGAGGATCTGGCCGATCGTCCGCTGGTGGCGCTTGGCTCCGTGGAGCAGGCCGGTTTCTTCGGCCGCAGCATCGACGGCTTCCGGCTGTGGGTCGGCGGCCTGTTCGGCGGCGACTGATGAGCGAGCAAGGCGACGGCCCGCTGGAATTTCCCTGCCGCTGGCCGGTCAAGGCCATGGTCGAGGCGGGCGAGGATGCGCTGCGCGATGTGCTTGCCGTCATTGCCCGCCATGCCGAGCTGCCCGACGACGACGATGTGCGCATCCGCCCCAGCCGCCACGGCCGCTACGAGAGCATTACCGTGGTCATCGAGGCGCAGTCGCGCCGGCACCTGGAAATCGTCTACGGCGAGCTGCGCGCGCTCGATGCAGTCAGGATGACGCTGTGATGGAAGGCAAGGGTTCAGGTTTCAGGGTTCAGGGTTCAGGAAAGCTCTCATCCGTCTGTGCATCGTCGGGCGGGGTGAGCGATACCGACCTGATCGTGCGGCGGCTCGGTCGGCGCTCGTACGAGCCGGTGTGGGCGGCGATGAAGGCGTTTACCGAGGCGCGTGATGACCATACCGGCGACGAGCTGTGGCTGGTCGAGCACGACCCGGTCTTTACCCAGGGCCTGGCCGGCCGGGCCGAGAATCTTCTCGATCCTGGCGACATTCCCGTCGTCCAGACCGACCGCGGTGGTCAGGTGACCTATCACGGGCCGGGCCAGGTCGTGGCCTATCCGCTGCTCGACCTCGAGCGCGCGGGCGTGAGCGTGCGCTGCCTGGTCGAGCGCCTCGAGCAGGCGGTCATCGACGTGCTCGCCTCGTTCGAAATCGAGGGCAGCCGCCAGCCCGGCAAGCCGGGCGTGTTTGCCGGGCCGTCCAAGGTCGCCTCGATCGGACTCAAGGTCCGCCGCGGCTGCACCTATCACGGCCTGGCATTCAATATCGACATGGATCTGGCGCCGTTTTCCCTGATCAACCCCTGCGGCTTCAGCGGTCTGACCATGACCCGGCTGGCCGACCTTGTGGACGAGCGCGAATACAGCGCCGGCTGGGACGAGGCAGCCGACAGGCTGGTGACGGCGTTTGCCGGACTGATGGGTTACCATTCAGTCAGGGGTCTGCTGCCACCGGCAATTGCCGGGCGCCAAACTTCCGTCGCTTGATCCGGTCATAGGTCTCATGAATATCAACTCGATCAGACTGTTCCTCGTCACCCTGCTCGCCGTGCTGGTGGTGCCGGCGCTGCTGCTTCAGCAGCCGTCGGGCCAGGTCAGCGCCGCGGTGGAATCGCCCGTCTCGCTCAGCCCGCAGCCCAAGCACCGCTTTGCGAGCCGCCTGGCCTCGCGCTTCATGACCAGCTACCACTACCGCAGTCCGGAGCTCGACACCGAATTCTCGCAGCGGGTGTTCGATCAGTACCTCAAGGTGCTTGATCCCAACCGCATGTATTTCACCGCGGCCGATGTCGAGGCGCTGTCGGAATATCGCGACCACATGGCCGACGCCGTGCGAACGGCGGATCTCGAGCCGGCCTATGACATCTTCAACCGCTACGTTCAGCGCTCGGACGAGCGGATCGCGCACGCCCTGAGCCTGCTCGAGGATGGCTTCGACTTCAGCATCGATGAAAGCTACCACTTCGACCGCAGCGAACAGCCCTGGGTCGAATCCACCGAAGACCTCGACGAGCTGTGGCGCAAGCGCGTCAAGAACGACTGGCTGCGCCTGAAACTCGCCGATCAGTCAGACGAAGAAATCGTCGAGACGCTGACCGAGCGTTACGAGAACCTGCGCCGGCGTATTCACGAGTTCAACAGCGAGGAAGTGTTCTCGTTTTTCATGAACGCCTTCACCCGCTCGATCGAGCCGCACTCGTCGTACATGTCGCCGCGCACCTCCGAGAACTTCGAAATCTCCATGCGCCTGTCCCTGGACGGCATCGGCGCCATGCTGCAGCGCGAGACCGAGTACACCACGGTCATTGAAGTCGTGCCCGGCGGTCCGGCCGATCTTGACGGCCGCCTGCAGTCGGGCGACCGCATCGTCGGGGTCGGGCAGGGCGACGAGGGCGACATCGTCGACGTGATCGGCTGGCGCCTGGACGACGTGGTCGACAAGATCCGCGGCGAGCGCGATACCGTCGTGCGCCTGGAAGTGCTGCCGGCCGACACGGGCCTGAGCGGGCCGGCGAAAATCATCCGCATCGTGCGCAACGAGGTCAAGCTCGAAGAGCAGGCTGCCAGCAGCAAGGTCATCGAGCTGCCGGCCGGCGACGGCGTCCGACGCATCGGCGTGATCGAGGTGCCGGTGTTCTACGTCGACTTCGAAGGCCGCTCGCGCAACCAGCCCAACTACCGCTCCAGCACGCGCGACGTGCGCCGGCTCATCAACGAGCTCAAGGGCCAGGATATCGAAGGTCTGATCATCGACCTGCGCGGCAACGGCGGCGGCGCGCTGGTCGAGGCCACCACCATGACCGGCCTGTTCATCGACACCGGCCCGGTCGTACAGGTGCGCGACTCGCGCGGCAAGGTCGAGCTCAAAAGCGACAATGAACCCGGCATGGCCTGGGAGGGCCCGCTGAGCGTGCTGGTCGACCGCCGCAGCGCCTCGGCCTCGGAGATCTTTGCTGCAGCCATCCAGGACTACGGTCGCGGCGTGATCATCGGCGAGCCGACCTTCGGCAAGGGCACGGTCCAGAACCTGATCAACCTCGACAACATGGCGCGCAGCGAAGACACCCGGCTTGGCCAGCTCAAGCTGACCATGGCGCAGTTCTATCGCGTCGTCGGCGGCTCGACTCAGAACAAGGGCGTGGTTCCCGACATTCGCCTGCCCACGCCGGGCGACCCGGAGGAGTATGGCGAAAGCGCGCTGGACTTCGCCATGCCCTGGGCCGAAATCGACGCCACCGACTACCAGCCGGTGGCCGACCTCCAGACGCTGATCGAGCTGGCCCGGCATCGCCACGAGATGCGCCTGGAAACCGACGAAGAACTCGTCGAGCTGGTCGAAGACCTTGCCGACTGGGAGGCCGACAGCCATCGCAAGAGCATTTCCCTGCTGGAGTCGGAGCGCCGCAAGGAGATGGACGAAGCCGAAGCCCGCCGGGCCGATCGCTTCGGTGTCGACGAGGGTCTGGCCATGGCCGACGACATCGGCCGCGACGACGGCGTGGACGCCGCGGGCGACCAGGCACCAGAAAAGGATGGCGAAAAGGATCAGGATAAGGATCAGGACGAGGGCGACGGCGAGAACCGGCAGGACGACGAAGATATCTACCTCAAGGAAACCGCCCGCATCCTCAGCGACCTCATCGACCTCGACCAGGAGCGCCTGCTCGCCCACCGCCAGACACCCTGAACACCGGTGGCTGCCGGGCACCCTGACCTGCACGCCGGAACGGCCTGAATGAGCGCGCCGCCCCCGCCGGTGGCACGCGTGGCGGTCCCAGTGCCGCTGCCGCGCCTGTTCGACTATCTTGCCCCCGCTGACCAGGCACTGCCGCCGCCGGGCAGCCGCGTGCTGGTGCCGTTCGGCCGGCGACGGCTGGTCGGCCTGGTGATCGAGCACGCTGCCGCCGGCGAGCGCCCGCAAAAGGACCTGCGCCCCATCGAGCAATTTCTCGACGCCGCGCTGGTCGGCAGCGATATGCTCGAGCTGATCGACTGGTGCGCGCGCTATTACGTCTTTGTGCCGGGCGAGGCGGTCAACCTGCTGCTACCGGGCGCGCTGCGCCGAACCCGCGCCTTTCGCCCGCCGCCGCCGGCCGCCTACCAACTGAGCGCCGAGGGCCGCAGCGCCGACCTGGCGCGCGCTCCGCGGCAGCGCGAAGTTCGAGACTGCCTGCTGAAAGGGCCGCTGACGCGAGCGGAATTGATGCAGCAAAGCGGCGCGGGCGCACAGGTGCTGCGGCAAATGAGCAACTCCGGCCTGCTCGAGGCGCTCGATCGCCCGCCGCCCCCGGCGGCCAGCGCCGGCCCCGAACTCAACGCCGAGCAGCGCGACGCCCTGGCAGCGGTGCTTGGCGCGCGCTCGCGCTTTCAGGCCTTTCTGCTCGCCGGGGTCACGGGTTCGGGCAAGACCGAGGTTTACCTGCAGGCCGCGCGCCGCGTGCTGGCGCGCGGGCGTCAGGTGCTGATTCTCGTGCCAGAGATCGGGCTGACGCCGCAGCTTGTCCGGCGCATCGAATCGCGGCTGGGCGAGCCGGCCTGGCTGTACCATTCGGGTCTGAGCGAAGGCGAGCGCCTGGCCAGCTGGCAGGGTGCGCGCTGTGGCCGGGCCCGGGTGGTGGTCGGCACCCGGTCAGCCGTTTTCCTGCCGCTGGCCCGGCCCGGCCTGTTCATTGTCGACGAAGAACACGATGCTTCGTTCAAGCAGGCCGAAGGCGCGCGCTACCACGGCCGCGATGTCGCCGTTCTGCGCGCCCGCTCGGCGGCGGTGCCGGTGTTGCTGGGCTCGGCCACGCCGTCGCTGGAAAGTCTCTACAACGTCGAGCAGGGTCGCTACCGCATGCTGCGCCTGTTGCGGCGCGCCGGCACGGCCAGCCAGCCGCACTGGCGAATCATCGACCAGCGCGGCTCGCGGGCCGCCCTGGCGCCGGCGCTGACCGAGGCCATGCGCCGCCATCTCGACGAAGGCGGGCAGGTGCTCATCTACCGCAACCGTCGCGGCTACGCGCCGGTGCTGATGTGCGCCGAATGCGGCTGGCAGGCGGACTGTCAACGCTGCAGCGCGCACATGACCTACCACCAGGGCGCGCACAGCCTGCAGTGCCATCACTGCGGCAGTCAGCGGCCCGAGCCCAGGCGCTGTCCCGAGTGCGAGGCCCCGGGCCTGCTCGCGCTGGGCGCCGGCACCGAGCGGCTCGAGGAAGAAATCGCCGAGCGATTTCCCGACGTGCCCGTCCATCGCGTCGACCGCGACGCCATGGCCGGCAAGCAGCAGTTTCACCGTCTGCTCGAGCAGGTCAGACAGGGCGCGCCGTGCGTGCTGGTGGGCACCCAGATGCTGGCCAAGGGCCACCACCTGCCCGGGGTTACGCTGGCGGCCGTGCTTGATGTCGACCAGTCTCTCTACAGCGCCGATTTCAGATCTCCCGAGCGCCTTGGACAGACCGTCGCGCAGGTCGCCGGAAGAGCCGGCCGGGGAGAGCGACAGGGACAGTTCATGCTGCTCACGCGCCACCCCGAGCACCCTCTGCTCGAGGCGCTGGGGCGCGGCGACTACCTGGCCTATGCCGCCCCGCTGCTCGAAGAACGCCACCAGGCGCACCTGCCGCCGGCCAGCGCCCTGGCCCTGCTGCGCGCCGAAGCGCACGACGCCGCGTCGGCGCAGCACTTTCTGGCACAGGCCGCCGGCCTGCTCGGCAGCAGGGAAATCGAGGCGATCGGGCCGCTGCCGGCCATCCTGGCGCGCCGCGGCGGCTACTGGCGCTTTCAGCTCTGGCTGCAGTCATCCAGTCGCGCGACGCTGTCGGGCCACATCAGTGCCCGGCTGGCCGCGCTGCACGAGCTGCCGGCCGCGCGCCGCGTGCGCTGGCACGTGGATGTCGACCCGCTGGATCTGTAATTTTCAAACGCAAGATCCCGCCAGCGCGCCCTTTTTGGCGCGGCCTGCGGTGCGCGCTCGCTCAGCCGCTCAGCCGTCGTTATCGGTGCTGTCGGTCTTGCGGTTGCGTCGCGGCGGGTTGACCCACCGAACCTCGACGCCGGCCTGGCGAGCCCGGCTTTGCACGGCAGCCACGTAGTCCTTGTTGATCTCGGTCGGTGCGCGCTGTTCCGAAACGCTGGCGCAGGCACACACGGCGAGGGCTGCAGTGGCGATGAGCAAAAGTGTCGCTATCTTCTTCATCATCCAGCCTCCCGGGCGGGTGAGCCTCCAGAATACACCCGGTCGGCCCCGCTGCGCCAGTTCGGCGGCCAAACGGGTATTGCAATCAGCGGGCTGATCGGCAACAATACCCGGCTATTTTCGCCAGATCGACTCAGGAATCGAGTGCCATGAAATCCGACATCCATCCCGAATACCGCGAAGTGGTTTTCCAGGACCTCTCCAGCGACTTCTCCTTCAAGACCCGCTCGACCATCCAGAGCAAGGAAACCATCAAGTGGGAAGATGGCGAGGAATACCCCCTGATCAAGGTGGAAGTCTCGAGCAAGTCCCATCCCTTCTACACCGGCAAGCACAAGATCATGGACTCCGGCGGCCGCGTCGACCGCTTCAAGCAGCGCTACGGCGGCAAGGGCAAGAAGTAAGCGCCCGGCCCTTGCCGAAGGCGCCACTTGCAGGAGCGACTTCAGTCGCGAACGCGCTCTCATGAGGGGCAAACCCTCCCCTCCGAATTCCCGGGATTTGCGCAGCAAATACCCGGGATCTTCCATCCCCAGGCACCAGTAGCGGGAAGACCCCGGATCAGGTTCGGGGATACGTTTGCTGCGTCCGGCGAGACGGGTATAGGGCGTTGCATCATCCCACCTTCTCCACGCTGAAACCTGCAGTTCGGCGCCCAAAAGCAACGGCTGCCGGCTTGTCTTGCGCGCTACCCCGGCGTCCGGATCGTGCCAGCGATTGTTTTGGATGCTTGATAGTGTCATAATTTAGCACCATGGGCCTGAGTGGCAAGCACCGTCGTACGCTGAGAGCGATCTTTGCCCGTCCAGTTCGGTCAAGTATTCGCTGGCACGATATCGAGCGATTGATCAAGGCCCTGGGTGGCGAAATTGACGAGGGTCGTGGTTCGAGGCTGCGGGTGCACTTGAACGGTGTGCGGGCCGTTTTTCATCGTCCGCACCCACAGCCGGACACTGACAAGGGCGCAGTCTTGTCGGTACGAAAGTTCTTGAACGAGGCCGGGATTCGGCCGGAGGAATGAGCATGTTGCGCTACAAGGGCTATGTCGGTCGGGCAGAGTTCGATGACGAGGCCGGACTGTTTCATGGCGAGGTTATTGGCCTTAGAGACGTTGTCACCTTTCAGGGGCGCTCCGTGGATGAACTGGAGGCCGCGTTTCGGGAATCTGTCGATGACTATCTCGAATTTTGCGCGCAGCGGGGTGAAGAGCCCGATCAGGCCTTCAGCGGCCGACTGATGCTGCGTTTGCCACCGGAACTGCATCGCAAGGCCTATCTGGGTGCAAAGCGCGAAGGCAAGAGCCTCAATCAGTGGATTGGTGACAAGCTGCGGGAGGGCAGCTAACGGCCCTTGAGCCCAGCGAAGCAGCCATCCAAAATCGCCTGCGCGGCATCCCTTCTACACCGGCAAGCACAAGATCATGAACTCCGGCGGCCGCGTCGACCGCTTCACGCAGCGCTACGGCAACAAGAGCAAGAAGTAATCGCCGGCCCTTGCCGAAGGCGCCACTTGCAGGAGCGACTTCAGTCGCGAAAGCTTTCGAACAACCCGGAGCGCCCGGCGAGAGTGGCCAGGGGGACGGCCTCGACCGCGTCGGCCAGGGGATAGCGTTTCGTTCCTGGATAGACGACCGCCACCCGCTCGAGCCCCAGATCCTGGAGCGCGATACGGATCGAGGGCGTCATCTTCGGCGCATCGGTTCGCTTGCATTCGATGCCCAGCAAGCGCTCGCCACGGCGGATGATCAGATCCATTTCGGCGCCCTGGTAAGTTGCCCAGTAGCAGGCATCCTCGTGCGGCTCATTGAGCAGAACCTGCTCGATCACAAAACCTTCCCAGGAAGCGCCCACCCGCGGGTGCTCGAGCAGCGCCTTCAGAGATCCGATTCCGAGCAACTGATGGCAAAGCCCGCTGTCGCGCACGTAGATCTTGGGTGATTTGACCTGGCGCTTGCGAATATTGGCATGCAGCGGCTGCAGTTGCCGGATCATCAGCGCGTCGGTCAGCAGGTCCAGATAATGCTGCGCCGTCGGCACCGAAACTCCCATGGCCCGGGCCGGCTCCGAAGCGTTCCAGCTTTGCCCGTGATAATGCGCCAGCATGGCCCAGAAGCGCCTGAGCGCCGTTGCAGCGACGCGCACCCCCCATTGCGGAAAGTCTCTCTCCAGCAGGGTCTGGATGAACTGCTTTCGCCACGCCAGGCTGTCGGCTTCACTGGCCGCCAGCCAGGATCGCGGAAAGCCACCGCGCAGCCACAGGCGTTTCTCGGCGTCGCCGCCCAGCTCCGCGAGGGAAAAGCCACCGATCGTGACCTGCTCGACGCGTCCGGCCAGGCTCTCGGAACTCTGTCTAAGCAGCGCGCCCGATGCGCTGCCCAGAATCAGGAAGCGGGCGGGGCAACCCTGGCGATCAGCCAGCACCCTGAGCGCCGGAAACAGCTCCGGGCGGCGCTGAATCTCGTCGATAACCACCAGCCCTTCCAGCGGCCGCAGCGCCGTCATCGGCTCGTCGAGCCGGGCCAGGCTGACCGGATCCTCCAGGTCGAAATAGTTGATCGACTCCTCGTCGACCAGCTCACGGGCGAGGGTCGTCTTGCCGCACTGTCGCGGACCGGTCAGCACCACGATACGGCTTCGCCCCAGAGCGCGCCGGATTTGCTCGAGAATCGCGTCTCTTCGAACCATGCCGGCATCATACCATGAATAATGAAAGATAGCCTTTAATTTGTTATGGGGCGCACGAGTCACTGCCCTTGCGTCTCCCCCGTGATTTATCTTCTTTGCGGCCTATGCAGCCCCGCATCTTTGCGTCAGACAGACAAGTCTCACCAGCTCAAAACCGCCGCCTGTCCGGATTACAGCCCCGCTCGTCCTTTTCTGCTGGGGTTGACGCCGCACCGCAGCTAGTATCATTCTAGCCGTAATCCTCAACGGGCCGAATATTGTGAAGTCGTTAAAGATTCAAGGGTTTACGCTCGTAGAGCTCATGATCACCATTGCCGTGCTGGTGATCCTTCTGGCCGTGGCCGTTCCGAGTTTTCAGGCCGTCATTCAGTCCAACCGGGTCACGGCCAGCACCAATCAACTGGTTACCGCGCTCAATTTCACGCGCGCCGAGGCCGTCAAGCGCGGGCAGACCGTCAGCCTGTGTATGGCTGACGAGTCCAGCCCACCCAAATGCCAGACCAGCGGGGCCGATGACTGGGCCCATGGCTGGCTGGCGTTCCTCAACCCCGGCGGAAGTGCCGGATACAGCAGTTACGACAACGACGTTCTGCGCATTTGGGAGCCCCTGCCCGAAGGTATTGAACTGCAAATCAGCGATGCCAATGTCAGCGATACGCGCAGGGTCGACTACCTGCCGATGGGGAATATCGAGACGGCAGGCGCGTCCGGTTTTCAGTTCCAGTGGATCCTCAGGCCCGCAGACTGCAAGGCGGGTCAGCCCTACCAGCGCGTTATTGACGTCAGCCCCGCCGGGCGGGCACAGGTTCGAGAGGAAAACTGTTCATGATGTACTCGGGATTCCAACAACGGCACGCCGGTTTTTCACTGCTGGAAGTGCTCATTGCCTTGCTCGTTCTGTCCGTCGGCCTGCTCGGCCTGGCGGCGCTGCAGAATGTCTCGGTCGCCAACACGCAGGGCGCCAATCACCACACCCTTGCCACCACCATTGCCTACGGCGCGCTCGATCAGGTTCGCATCGAACTTGACCGCAATACCAACGCGAACATGAAGCAGGTAGCCCAGACTTACTGCGGTGCTGCGCGCTTCAGTGGACAGTTTCCCAACCCGGGCGATTACAGTTGTACCGCCACGGTCGCTGGCGGTGAAGTCACCGTTACAGTCGGCTGGAAAGACGAGCGTCTGGGCGAAGACGGCGCATCACGAACCAATGCCGTGACGGCCAGGAGCAGATTCCGATGAAACCAGAAATATGCACCGGTCGAGCCAGGCAAACTGTCGGCACCCAGGCGGGGGTTTCGCTGATCGAGCTCATGATTGCCATGGTACTTGGTCTTCTGATCATGGCAGGCGTGATCCAGCTATTCAGCGCCAGCAAGCTGACCTACAACATGACCGAAGGCCTGGCGCGCGTACAGGAAAACGCGCGCTTTTCCTTCGAGATGCTCACCCGCGACTTGCGCATGGCGGGCGCTCAGCCGCTTTGCGGGGGCGCAGAGATTCCGGCCAAGGCGATCGATAACTGGATTTCTCCCAGCCTTGGCTCGGTGCAGGAGCTCCTCAACCTGAACGCATCGGTGGTTGGCTGGGAGTACAGTGGTACAGGGTCGGGAGACAGCGTGACCTGGCCGCTGGAAAGCCCGAGTGATAACCCCTCCAGCTGGTCAAATAGCAGCACGAGTCTACCCGAATACCTTCGGGGCCGCGCGCTGCCTGGTTCGGATGTAATTGCCCTGCGCAGTGTGGGCGAAATAGACCCTGATCTGACCGGCTGCACCAACAACAACCCCAACTCTCCCGACATCGGCACTTGCTCGCGCGGCAGTGGTGGCAGCCCGCCGTCGGTTTCGCCCGGGGTTGGCAAGGGCCAGCCATTCATGCTGGTCGACTGCACGGCACCCAAAATCGACATCTGTGCACAAAATGCCAGCGGCAAGGCCAACGGTCTCAACTGCTCCGGAACAATAAACACGCGCCCGCCCAGCAGCGTATGGAATCCTGCTTACCAGAACAATCTCGATCTCTACCGGCCACAGGTCACCTATTATTTTGTCGGCGAAAGCGCCTCGGGCGACCGTCCCGCACTCTTTCGTGCTGCCAACTGCCACGGCAGCAGCGGCGGCGATGGCTGTGTGCTCGAAGAGCTGGCAGAGGGCGTGGAGGCAATCCAGGCCTTCTACACAGTTGACGGCAGCAATACACTTTATGCGGGCGACTCGCTGCCCGGGAGTAACTGGAACAATGTACGCAGCGTCTCACTGCATTTAATGCTCGCAGCCCCGGGGCCCGGCGACATGCGCAGTGTCGCCCAGACTTATTCCCTGGACACCCTGACGGTGAACACGAACGACGCAGAGCTTAGGCAGCTCTACTCGAGCCCGGTGGCCGTTCGCAACAAGATCGAGGTGCGCTGATGAAACCTTTACTACTAGCCAAACGCCAGGCAGGCTCGGTTTTGATCACCGGGCTGATCATGCTGCTTCTGCTCACCATTCTGGGGCTGGCCAGCATGCAGAATACAGTTCTTCAGGAACGCATGGCCAGCAGTTTCGACCACCGCAATGATGCGTTTCAGTATGCCGAGCTGGCGCTGCGTGAAGCCGAGCTGCAGCATGCACAAGGCGCCTCCAGCGGCGGCGTCATTCTCTCCGATGGTTCGGTTGCCTGGCCCAGTAAGATTTGCCCCAAGATCGAACACCTGGGCTGTGGCGGTGCCAACGTCACTGCAAGCACTGCCTGCCTCAATGCCCTGACTTGGCAAGACGTCAGCTTGGGCAAGGGTGTGAATGCCGACGCCGCGTTCACCATGGTGCCGGTGGACAACATGCAGTGTGGCGCCGCCGCCAGCCAGGGTGAAACCGTGGACACCAACAGCCCCTACGGCTCGACCGGTGGCTCCAGCTCCATGCGCAACAACCGCGTGATCCTGGCCAGGGCCACGGGCGAGGATGGTGCTGCCGTCGTTCTGATCAAGGGCATCTATCAGCCGCCGCTGCTGGAGACCGAAGGCAGTGACGATGCATGACAAATACCCGGCCGGTCGCATGATTAAGCGCCCAGCCCTTATGCCTTGAATGACCGTGAGCTGAAGCTCTGGAGTTCGACATGAATATCAGAAAATCCCTTTTGCCGATTGTTCTGGCCCTGCCCCTGGCGATGGTTGGCAGCCTGACGCCCCGCACCGGCTGGGCCGAACTCGATATTGCCGAGGTGCCGCTTTTTGCGGCAAGCGTTGTGGAACCCAATATTCAGTTCATACTGGATGACTCGGGGTCGATGCTGTGGTCATATATGCCCGATGGGATCAATAGTGATCGAACAACAAAGCGAGCGAAGTCAAGCGCGTATAACACGATATACTACAATCCTGAAGTGACATATGCACTGCCACTCGATGAAGATGGCGATCCGCTGGCCGAGCCTAATTTCGAAAGCGCGTGGATGGATGGCTATAAGCATAATCGTGGCGACTACACACCTACCGTTAATCTGTCTAAATTCTTCAGGCCTACCTGGCGGTATTTTTACGGTTCTGGGAGCAGCTACGCTGCCAGCGCCCAGCAAGCTTTTTATTATGTCTATGATGATGAAGGGTGCGGTGACAAAAACAACGACTCTTGTTACGACAAGGTAATAGTCAGCAACACCTCCGGCCCCGGCGGCACGGACGAGCGCCAGAATTTCGCCAACTGGTATTCCTACTACCAAACTCGCGAAATGTTGGCCAAGGCGGGTATCAGTTCGGCGTTTCATCAGCAGGGCAACAGGGTTCGGGTTGGCTATGGCGCAATCAATTCAGGCGCAGTAACGCGCGGCGTTCGCACGTTCGAAGGCGGCGACCGATCACAGTTCTTGCAATGGCTGATCAACTTCGAAACGCCAAAGAGCAACACGCCCTTGCGTACTGCGCTCAAGGCGGTCGGCGAGTATTACAAGACCAAAGAGCCGTGGCGAACCGACCCGGAAGATACCAGTGAAAAATGGAGCGATATGCTTGCCTGTCGCCAAAGCTATGCCATTTTGATGACCGACGGCTACTGGAATGGTAGTGATCCGTCGTCTGTAGGGGATGTAGATAAAGACGGGTACAGCAATACCTTGGCAGATGTTGCACGCAAGTACTGGGACACTGATCTCATTAGCCAGCTCGATAACAATGTTCCACTCGAGCACAATCAGCGCCAGCATATGGTTACATTCGGGGTTGGCTTGGGGGTGACCGGCACGATTACCGATACCGATGCTGCGCTTGAGTGGGCGCCGAATGACAGTCGGTGGCCCGACCCGGAATCCGCAGATCCTCACAAGATCGACGACCTGCTCCATGCCGCAGCCAACAGCCACGGCGGGTTTTTCAGCGCTTCCGATCCGCAGACTTTTGCCGACGAGCTGGCGCGCACCCTGGGCAAGATCGCCACCGCCGCGGGTGCGGCCTTCGGGCTGACCAGCTCAGGGATAGTGCAAAAGATTGGCGGGCTGGGCTTTCAGGTTGATACCGACACCGGCAACTGGACCAGTGAGATCTACGGCATTGTCAATCCGGGCACCAGCGGCGAGCGCATCAAGTGGCGCGCCTCCAACAAGATGCCGGCGCACTCCTCTAGAAAATTATTCACCAATACCGGCACCTCGGGTGCGGCGTTCAACGGAACGGTAGGCGGCCTGGATGCCTCGCTGGTCAGCTACATCCGGGGCGATAGTGCTCTGGAAGGCACGACGTATCAGAAGCGCGACTCGCTTGTTGGCGCTGTCGTTGGCAGCCAGCCCTTCCTGCAGCGACAGGTCAACTACGACTGGACGCGCCTGCCTGCGGCTCAGGGCGGGGGCAAGACTTATGAAGACTATGTAGAAGGCAAGGCCAGCAAGCCCAGTGTGCTGTATGCGGGCAGCAATGCCGGCGTATTGCATGCATTCAACGCCCAAAGCGGCAGAGAAATGTTCGGCTACGTGCCGCGCGCGGTGTGGGGTCGCCTCTCTGATCTGGCTGACCCGGATGTTCCATTCCGCTTTACGGTTGATGGTGAAGTTGTCGTCACTGACGTGTACAACGGATCAGCCTGGAAGACGGTTCTGGTTGGCGGGCTGGGCGCTGGCGGCAAGGGCATCTATGCCCTGGATGTGACCAACCCCGGCAGCTTCGGTGCAAGTAATGTGATGTGGGAGGTTACGGCCGATGATCTGGCTTCGGATAGCAAGGCCGATCCGGAGAACCTTGGTTTTACCTTTGCCAAGCCACAGGTGGCTCGACTGAAGAATGGAAACTGGGCTGTTGTGGTTGGCAACGGTTACGGTGCCGACGATCATCAAGCACGCCTGCTGGTGTTCGATCTGTTCAGCGGCAAAGTAATCGGCAATATTCAAGCGGGCAACTCTGGAACCCAGAACAACCCCAACGGCCTTTCGAGCCCCCGCGTGGTTCGGGAACGCCCCGAGGAGACGCACGACCGCTGGGTGTACGCCGGAGACCTGCATGGCAACCTCTGGCGTTTCGATCTGAATTCGATTGGCTCAACATCATCGATCATCAGCAAGCCGTTCTTCAGCGGTGCCAAGAATGGCAATCGACCGATCACGGCTCAGCCCCAGACCAGCTACCCGGGGGCAGCAGGCTTTGCGGTGAGCTTCGGTACGGGCAAGTTCTTCGAGGCCGACGACAGCTTGGTGGATGACTCCTCGCCTTACGAATATTTCTTCTTCATCTATGACAACAATCCGGCCGGTACCGCGCCTGGGCATGATCTGAATGATCTGGCCAACCGCTCCTTTACCGGCGCGACAACCGGCGAACAGGACGAGATCGAGGTTGGCGGTAACGAAAAGGGCTGGTACGTCAAGTTTCAGGACCGGGGTGAACGGCTGCTCAGCCAGCCGCGCGTGCTGCCCGGCGGACTGGGTATGGTGACATTCACCTCCTTCGTTCCCACGCAGGATCGGTGCGAGCCCGGTGGCGACAACTGGCTGTACCTGCTCAGGACAGAAAGCGGGCAGGGCGCGCTGGTGGGCGAGAGCCTCGATGGTACGGATTACGCTGACTTCGCGGGGCGTGATGGCGGCATCAAGGGCCCGCCCACGCAGCCGGTACAGCGCGTGAAGCCGCCGATTACTGACGATGATGATGATATTGTCAAGCCACCACAAGTTTGCATATCGGTCGGTGACAGAGAAATTTGCCTTGACAGCGATGAGCTGCAGGAAGCTGCAATGGACATGTATTATGGCCGCAGAGCCAACTGGATCCAGGTCCGGTGACCGGCACAAGGAGTACAGGAATGACTCGGCACAAGGGCTTTACGCTCATCGAGCTGATGATCGCGGTGGCGATTGTTGCGATACTGGCGGCAATCGCCTACCCGTCTTATCAGAGCCATGTACTCAAGTCGCATCGAAAGGATGTGCAACGTGAAATGATGGAGGTCGCCCAGAATCTTGAGCGCTGCAGAACCCGGACCAACGCTTACAATGGATGCGGGATAAGCGGTGGGGACAGCGAGAGCGGACGTTACAAAATCGCAATTGATCCGCTCAATGCCTCAGCCTACACCCTGACTGCCACGCCTCAGGCCAAGGGCAACCAGACCAAGGATAAATGCAAGAATCTGACGCTGGATCACAAGGGTGTCAAAGGGACGAGCTCGAGTCTGGATGCGAGCGATTGCTGGTAAGCAATGTGCATGCTCGCACAGTCCGGTGTTCCCTGTGACCGTTGACGCAACAGGTGAACAGCATCGGTGCCGCTTCGGGCCGTAGTCCTGTTTCCAGGCCGATTCCGGATCTGTGCACGCCTTCGAGCGTGCTGCTGCTGGTGCTCGTCGGCCTGATCGTCGCCCTGATCTTTGCCCTGGCCGGCACGGCCGGGCCGCGCGCCTTCTGGCTGGACTTCGGCCTGGCGGTGCTGTTCGTTCAGTGGGTAGTGCTGGTCTCGATTGCCGTTTTGTGCGCGCTTCGGCGGCGGGCGGCAAAGATGAAAGCCGCCGTGCTCGGCTGGCTGGCCTTTCTGGTGGTGCCGGCGGTGTGCGCGGTCGCCAGTCTGATCGTGATCGCCTGGCTGCCGGATGCCGAATCGGGTGGCTGGTGGTTCGTCATCCGCAATACCGCCATCAGCTTGCTGGCAGCGCTTGTGCTGCTGCGCTATCTGAGCCTGCAACAGCAGTGGCGCCGCCAGGTCGCGGCCGAATCGCGCGCCCGGCTCGACGCCCTGCAGGCCAGCATTCAGCCGCACTTTCTGTTCAACGCGCTCAACACCATCGCCAGCCTGGTGCACGACAGACCCGACGCCGCCGAGCAGGCGACGCTGGATCTGTCCGACCTGCTAAGGACCGGCCTGCGCTCGGGCGCCACCCATTCGCTGGCCGAAGAGCTCGAGCTGGTGCGCGGCTACCTGCGTCTGGAAGGTCTGCGCTTGGGCGAGCGTCTGCGGGTTGACTGGCAACTGGACGATGATCTGCCGCTGCAGCGCGAGCTGCCGGCCCTGCTGATCCAGCCGCTGGTGGAAAACGCCATCGTCCACGGCATCGCCCGCTTGCCGGATGGCGGCGTGCTGACCATCCGCATCGAGCGCGCCGCCTGGGGCCGGGTGCGTATCGAGATCATCAATCCGGTGTTGGACGAAGAAGACCGGCCTGAAACCCCCAACAATCGCACCGCCCTGGTCAACATCCGCCAGCGTCTGGCCCTGGCCTTCGAGGAGGGCGCGCGACTGAAAACTCATCGCCAGAACGGGCATTTTCGGGTGGAGTTGGTTGTGCCGTCGTAACACGTAGCCCCGGAAGCCGCGCACGCGGCTGTCCGGGGTCTTTTCGAACCTGGCTGCCATCATTGGGGAGATCCCGGCTCTGCGCTTCGCTTGGCCGGGATTACGGGAGAGGGGTGTCCGGTGCCGGGATTACGGGAGTAGGTTTTCCTGGGCGGGGATTACGGGAGAGGGGTGTCCGGTGCCGGGATTGCGGGAGTGGGCTTCGGCCCCATCCGTATCCCCGGAAGTCGCGCATGCGGCTATCCGGGGCCTTCCCGAACCCTGGCGCCATCGTCCGGAAGCCCCCGCCGCTGCCCATAGCGATGCTTTTTAATCGGAAGCCAGTAGCTGCTCTTCGGGCGTCCTTGCGGGTACGGGCGAAGTCTTGAAGTCCGACACGTTGCGGGTCACGATTGCGGTGCAAGACGCCGCTTCTGCGGCCGCAGCCACTACGGCGTCCTCGAAATCCCTCCAGTCGAGAGCGCGGGCACGACTTAACTCTTTTTCCGTTACCGCTGCTACTTGAAAGTGCGTCAAGAGCCAATCGATGGCCTGGTCCGCCGAGCGCTTGCTGGTGTATTTCGACACCAGATAGTGAATGGTCGTAACGGCGTGTGCCGGAATACACGCGGTCTCGCTACCGCCGAGAACCTGCTCAATCAGCGCAGACGACGTTTGGAAGTGGGGCACACGTTTCTGGAATACGTCCAGCAGGACGTTGAGATCGATCAGAATCACGCGCGATGCTTCTCGAGCTGGTGCTCGCGAAATTCCTTCTCGGCATCGATATCCGGCGGCAGGATTCCCGAAATAGCCTCGAGCGCTGGCGACGGGGGGTGATTCTCCAGCTCGCGGAGCCGACGAAGGTAGCGATCGATGACTTCCGTGACGCTGATCCCGTGCTCGCGGGCGTAGCGCTTTGCAAACAGCACGTGCTGCACAGGAAGCCGGATGGTCAGTTTGGTAGTTTCGGTTGCCATGGTTTCACCACTCGTACGGCACATTTCCCGCTATTATACGGCTTGGCCGGCGCCCGAGGCCTGCGAATCCGGATCAGGATAATGTTTCCAGGGCTTCGATCGCCAGATCCGGGGTGGCGCGCCAGGGCATGAGTCTTGTTTTCCCCCGGTGCTGGGTCTGGTCGCCGCCGTAGACCACGGTTGCGGTTCGCACGTAGTCAGAGCCGAGCAGTTCGCTCAGCCGTTCGATCGGCCGGGTCATATTACTGCCAACGGACTGGCCGGATTTGAACTCGATCAGATCGGCCGTGCCAGCCGTTTCAAGCACCAGATCAGCCTCGAGCCCCGAGTGATCCCGGTAGAAGTACATGCCCCGGCGTTCATTGGCGTGGAGTCGCCGCTTGAAAATCTCAGACAGCGCCCAGCTCTCGAAAATCGCGCCGCGCAAAGGGTGCGTGCCAAGCTGTGCGGGCGTGCGGATATCCAGCAGCCAGCACAGCAAACCGCTATCGGCAAAAACCATTCTGGGGCTTCGCATCAGGCGCTTGCGGATATTGCCCGACCAGGCCGGCACCAGAAAGATCAGGAAGCTCGCCTCCAGAATTGAAAGCCAGGACTTGGCCGTGGGCTGCGAAATACCGCAGTCATTGGCCAGAGCCGAGTAATTCAAGACCTGGCCGCTGCGCCCGGCGCACAAACCGAGAAAGCGCTGAAATGCGGTAAGGTCCGAGACAGCAGCGATGGAACGTACGTCGCGCTCGACATGGGTTGCGACGTATGAGCCCAGCCAGTCTGCCGGCGCCATGCGCTGATGGTAGATTCTCGGATAGCCGCCGTGCAGCAGTACCTGGTCGAGCGAGTCGGTGGTGTCCTGGTCGAAGCGCCGGGCCTCATTCAGTGTCAGCGGCATCAGGTTGAGCATTGCCGTTCGACCGGCCAGGGATTGGCTCACCGATTCGGTGATGGCAAAGTTCTGCGACCCGGTCAATATCCACTGGGCTGGCGCCGGGTTGCGGTCGATCTCGACCTGAAGCCAGGAGGCAAGTTCCGGAACATTCTGGATCTCGTCAATGATTGCCCCGCCGGACAGATCGGCAAGAAACCCCCTGGGATCTTCTTGCGCGTACAAGCGGGTGTCGGGTGCCTCCAGATTGGCGTAGTGAAAATCCGGAAACAGATGGCGGCTTAGCGTGGATTTGCCGCTTTGGCGCGGGCCGGTCAATGTGACCGCCGCGAACTGTTCACTTGCCCTGATTAGCTGTTGCGTGAGGTCCCGTTCGATCATGCAGAGATTCTGCCATAGATCCTGACAAACTCAAAATGCCACTTTGAATCCGTCAGGATTCGTCCGCGGCTTCACCAGGCGCTTCCCGTGATTCCTCTTCTTCGTCTTCCTGCTCCGGGTACATTTCAAATGCCGCCGGCGAGGTGGCGAACTGCGGCACCCACTCGCCCTGTTCGTCGAGCGGAACCGGGTCGCGCTGCCACATCCGCCAGCGGGCGAATATGGCGGGGACCAAGGCGGCCACGCCCATGAACAGCAGCAGCGAGGCCGGGCGGGTCAGCTGCATGAGTACGCCGGCGGCAAGCGGGCCGACAATGGCGCCGATGCCGTAGAGCAATTGCAGGCTGGAAGCGGCTTCGAGCATGTGTTCGGGATCGACATGGTCGTTGGTATGCGCTGCCGACAGCGCGTACATGCTGAAACCGGTGGCGCCGTAGAGCAGGCCGCCGAGCAGGATCAGGCGGGAGTCGAAGCCGATCAGCCAGAAGGCACCGATCGCGCCGGCGCCAGTGAGCAGGCATATCCAGGCCAGCACGGTGCGCCGGTCGAAGCGATCCGACAGGGCGCCGATGGGCCACATCATGATGACCCCGCCGAGAATGGTCAGCGCCATGAACGCCGAAATGCCGGCGGCATCGAGGCCGATTCCGACTGCCATCACCGGGGCCAGGCCCCAGAATGCGCCGGTGGCCACCCCGGCGAACAGCGCGCCGACCACACCCAGCGGCGAAGTCTCGTAGAGCTTGCCCAGGCCCAGGCGATGGGTCTCGATGATGGCCGGTTCGGGCACGCGCGTGAGCGCGACCGGAACCAGCCCGACCGACATCAGCACCGAGGCGAGCGCGAACAGCTCGAGCGTGCCGATGTCGCCGGCCAGCAGCAGCAACTGGCCCACGCCCATGCCCAGCAGCGTGGTGGTCATGTAAGCCGAGAAGACGTGGCCGCGTTGTTCATTGCTGGTCTGCTTGTTGAGCCAGCTCTCGATAACGATGTAGATGCCGACGATGCACACGCCGCCCACGGCGCGAGCGGCCACCCAGATGATGGCCGCCGGGTAGAGGCCGTGCAGCAGCACGGTAATCGAGCACAGCGAGGCCAGGGCGGCAAAGGTGCGCACGTGGCCGACCCCGCGGATCATGCGCGGTACCACGAAGGTGCCGCCGACAAAGCCGGCGAAGTAGCCGGCCATGACCAGGCCGAGCATGGAGCTGGAAAAGCCTTCCATGCCGCCGCGCACACCAAGCAGCGTGCCAACCAGGCCATTGCCGGCCAGCAGCAGGCCAATGCCGAACAGCAGGGTGAAGATGGAGGTGATGGCGCGCATGGCCGTGAAGCTCCCGGATGTCCGTGATCAATTATTGCAAAAGCACCGCCATGTGACAGATGCAGGTGCAAAACGGTTCCTTCCGGGCGGCAGGCAAAGTCTAATCGGGCAGAAACAGGGCCTGCAAGTCGTTGAGGTAGCGGTGGCCGCGCGGAGTTCGCGTGATCTGGCCGCCGGCTGTGTCGATGGACAGCAGCTCCAGTTCGACGGCGCGGGCGAGCGGCCCTTCGATTTGCTCGCGGGCGAGGCCGGTGCGGGCCTCGAACTCGTCGAGCTGGATTGTGTCGTCCAGGCGCAGGCGGTTGAGAAAGTACTCGAATGCCAGCTCGCCTGAGGCCACGGCTTTTTCTTCGGCGATAAAGCTGGCGTCTTCCAGCGCCTTCAGGTAGGGCCGCGGGTGCGACTTGCGGCGAGTGCGCAGAATGCAGTTTTCCGCCGGCAGGGTGATCTTGCCGTGGGCGCCGGCGCCGATGCCCAGGTAGTCGCCAAAGCGCCAGTAGTTGAGGTTGTGCGCGCTCTCCTCGCCCGGTGCTGCCCAGGCCGAGATTTCGTACGGGCGCAGGCCGGCCTGCTCGAGGCGCGCGCCGCAGGCTGCCTGCATGGTGATGACCTCATCCTCGCCGGGCAGCGTCGGCGGGTGTTTGGCGAACACGGTGTTGGGCTCGAGGGTGAGCTGGTAGTGCGAGACGTGGCGCGGGCCGAAGGTGAGCGCCTGCCCGACGTCGGCGACGGCTTCGTCGATGGTCTGCCCGGGCAGCGCCCACATCAGATCCAGATTGAAGCGCTCGAATCCGGCTGCCTTCACGGCCTCGATGGCATTCCTCGCTTCGCCGGCGGAGTGGATGCGCCCGAGCGTCTTGAGCTGTGCGTCGTCGAAGCTCTGTATCCCTAAGCTGATGCGGTTGACGCCGGCGGCGCGATAGGCCTCGAAGCGGTCGTGCTCGACCGTGCCCGGGTTGGCCTCCATGGTGATCTCCGCGCCCGGCGCCAGCGGCAGCCGCGCGCGCACGCCGCCGAGCAGCCGGTCGATCGCCGCGGCCGAAAACAGGCTGGGCGTGCCGCCGCCCAGGAACACGCTGACCACCGGCCGCCCCCACACCCGCGGCAGGTCGACCTCCAGATCGGCCAGCAGTGCGTCGATATAGCGCGCCTCGGGCAGCTCGCCGTCGAGCGCATGGGCATTGAAGTCGCAATACGGACAGCGCGCCACGCACCAGGGCAGGTGGATGTAGAGGGAGAGCGGCGGCAGTGACAACATCGGGAAAATACCTGGTGACTGGCACCGTAGGTCGGGGTGACATCCCCGACGGACAAGGCGTCGGCTCAGCGCAGGCGCTTGATCAGGGCCGCCAGCGCCTTGCCGCGGTGGCTCACTTGGGCTTTTTCTTCCATCGGCAGCTCGGCGGCGGTGGCGCCGAGCTTGCGGTCATGAAACAGCGGGTCGTAGCCGAAGCCGCCGTCGCCGCGCGGGGCGTCCAGGATGTGGCCGTGCCAGGCGCCCTCGGCAATGATCGGCACCGGGTCGTCGGCGTGGCGCAGCAGCACGAGGCTGCAGTGAAAATGCGCGCCGCGGCGCTCGGCCGGCAGCCCGGTCAGCGCTTCGAGCAGCTTGTTGTTGTTGGCTGTATCGTCGGCGTTCGAGCCGGCGTAGCGCGCCGAATGGATGCCGGGCTGGCCGTCCAGGGCGTCGACCACCAGGCCGGAGTCGTCGCCCAGTGCCGGCAGGCCGGAGACGCGCGCGGCTTCGCGCGCCTTGAGCAGGGCGTTCTCGACGAAGGTCTGACCGGTCTCGTCGACCGGCTCAACCTTGAAGTCGGCCTGTGAGAGCACCGTGACATGCAGTGGTTCGAGCATCTGCGAGAGCTCGCGCAGCTTGCCCTTGTTGCCGCTGGCCAGCACCAGTTTGCCGCCCTCAATTGCCATCGAGCGCGGCATCCTGGGCGGCGATCAGTTCGCCGATGCCCTTGCTGGCCAGGTCGAGCATGGCATCGAGCTCGCCGCGGCGAAAGGCGTGGCCTTCGGCCGTGCCCTGGATCTCGATGAAGCCGCCGCCGTCGTTCATGACCACGTTCAGGTCGGTGTCGGCGCTCGAGTCCTCCTGATAGTCGAGATCGAGCACGGCGTCGGTGCCGAGCATGCCAACTGACACCGCGGCCACGCGGCCGTGAAGCGGGCTGCGCTTGAGCTTGCCGGCGTCGAGCAGGCTGTCGATGGCGTCGACCAGGGCCACATAGGCGCCGGTGATGGCGGCGGTGCGGGTGCCGCCGTCGGCCTGCAGAACGTCGCAGTCGAGGGTGATGGTGCGTTCGCCCAGGGCTTCCAGATCGATCACCGCGCGCAGGCTGCGGCCGATCAGGCGCTGGATTTCGAGCGTGCGCCCGCCCTGCCGGCCGCGCGTGGCCTCGCGCATGTTGCGCGTGTTGGTCGCGCGCGGCAGCATGCCGTATTCGGCGGTGAGCCAGCCCTGGCTCTTGCCGCGCAGCCACGGCGGCACGCGGGCTTCCACGCTGGCGTTGCACAGCACTTTCGTGTCGCCGCAGCTGATCAGCACCGAGCCTTCGGCGTGGCGGGTGAAATGGCGCTCGATGGCCATGGGTCGGAGTTCGTCGTTGGCGCGTCCGGACGGTCGAGTCAAAACCGGGGTTTCCTTTCTCTTCAGGGTGCGGGAAGGGTACCATGACGGCCTTGTGACCCACCCGATTCGAAAAGTCATGATCAGAAGCATGACCGCCTATGCCAGGCGTTCTGAAAACCTTCCGGCCGGCCAGCTGAGCTGGGAGCTGCGCTCGGTCAACCAGCGCTACCTTGACCTGACCCTGCGCCTGCCCGAGTCATTGCGGTCGCTCGAGCCAGCGGTGCGCCAGGCCTGCAAGGAGCGGCTGGCGCGCGGCAAGCTCGAGGTGGTGCTCAAGTTTCAGCGCGACCCGTCGGCCGCGGCGGCCGATATGCGCATCAATGCCGACCTGGCCCGCGGCCTGTTGCAGGCCCACGATGAGCTGAGCAAACTTGCCGGGCAAGCCGGGGCGCCCGACATGCTCCAGCTACTGAACTGGCCGGGCCTGCTCGAGCAGGGCGACCTCGACCCCGGTGAGATCCACGACCCGGCGCTGGCGCTGCTGGAGGGCACGGTCGACGACCTCATCGCGGCGCGCGAACGCGAGGGTGAAGCCATTGCCGAAATGGTCGAGCAGCGCCTCGGCGGTGTCGACAGGCAGATCGCTCTCGTGCGCGAACACCTGCCGGCCATCCGCGAGGCGGTGGACGCGCGTTTTCGCGAGAAGCTGGCCGCGCTCGATGTCGCCGTCGAGCCCGGCCGCATCGAGCAGGAAGTCGTCATGCAGCTTCAAAAGCTCGACGTCGACGAAGAGCTCGATCGCCTCGAGGCGCACGTCGCTGAAATCCGCCGCGTGATGACGCTTTCCGAACCGGTCGGGCGGCGGCTGGATTTTCTGATGCAGGAACTCAACCGCGAGGCCAATACCCTGGGCTCGAAGGCCAGCCTGGCCGAGGTCGGCCAGACGGCCGTGGAGCTCAAGGTGCTCATCGAGCAGATGCGCGAGCAGGTGCAGAATGTCGAGTGAAGGCGAGCTGTTCCTGATCGCCGCGCCCAGCGGCGGCGGCAAGACCAGCCTGATGCGCGCGCTGCTTAACCACTGCCCAAGGCTGGCCCTTTCGGTTTCCGATACCACCCGGCCGGCCCGCCGCGGCGAGATCGACGGCGAGCAGTATCACTTCGTCTCGGTCGAGGACTTCGAGCGTGGCATCGCCGCAGGCGAGTACCTGGAATATGCTGAAGTCTTCGGCAACTACTACGGCACCCGGCGCGACCGCGTCGAGGCCCTGTGGGCTGCCGGCCGCGAGGTGCTGCTGGAAATCGACGTGCAGGGCGCGGGGCAGATCCTGCGCTCGCACCCGGATGTATGCACCATCTTCATCCTGCCGCCGTCGATGGCGGTGCTTGCCGAGCGCCTGCGCGCGCGCGGCTCCGACACGCCCGAAGCGATCGAGCGTCGCCTGGGCGAAGCCCGTCGCGAAATCGAAGCCTGTGCAAATTTCCGCTGGATGGTCGTCAACGACGATTTCGATCAGGCCCTGGCCGATCTGCTGGCGATCGTGCGTGCCTGGCCGCTGCGGTGCCGGCGGCAGGATGCCCTGGTAGCGGCGCTATTGGACGAAAGCGCGGACAGCGGTACAATAACCGATTGATTATCTGTCGGGGCCCGACAGAGGCCGGACGCGGTTCGAGCGCCCCGATTCAACTTCCGGAGTAGAAACAAGTCATGGCAAGAGTAACCGTAGAAGACTGTATCGAGGCGGTGCCCAATCGTTTCGAGCTGGTCATGTCCGCCGCCCAGCGCGCCCGAATGATCGCCAACGGCGCCGATCCACTGGTCGAAGAAGAGTCCGACAAGCCCACCGTCATTGCCCTGCGCGAGATCGCCGAGGGCGAGGTCAACGACGAGAACATCGCCCAGCTGCAGGCTGAGCTGGATGCCCGCCTGGCCGCGGTTCAGGCAGAAGTACCCGTACCGCCGGAAGATGATCTGGACTGAGGGCGGGCGAATCGCATGATTTCGAGGTGTCTGTAGCCCGACCCACTGCACCGGTACACTAGAGCCTTCATGCTGCCTGCCCCGGTCCGCGACCTCAGAGACCTGCTCAACACCTACATGGAACCGCAGCACGTGGCCGTTGTGCTGCGCGCCTACGATGCCGCCGCAAAGGCCCATGAGGGCCAGAAGCGCCGCTCCGGCGAGGACTACATCATGCACCCGGTGGCGGTGGCCCACATTCTGGCGGCCATGCGCATGGACCACCAGACGATCGCCGCCGCCATCCTGCACGACACCATCGAAGATACCGAGATGGAGCGCGACGATCTCGTCGAGCAGTTCGACGAGCCGATCGGCAAGCTCGTCGACGGCGTCACCAAGCTCGACAAGATGAAGTTCCGCACCCGCCAGGAGGCGGATGCGGAAAGCTTCCGCAAGCTGCTGCTGGCGATGAGCCGCGATCTGCGGGTGATCTTCATCAAGCTGGCCGACCGCCTGCACAACATGCGCACGATCAGCCACATGTCGTCTTCGGCCCAGCGGCGCATTTCGGCCGAAACGCTCGATATCTACGCACCCATCGCCGCCCGCCTGGGCATGAACGAGCTGCGCGAAGAGCTCGAGGATCTGGGCTTCAGGTACCGACATCCCAACCGCTACCGGGTGCTGTCCCGGCGGATCAGGCAGGCTGCGGGCAACCGCGCGGAGATCATCGACTCGGTCACCGAAGCGCTCAAGCGGCGGCTGAGCGAAGCCGGCATTCCGGCGCGTATCGAGGGCCGCACCAAGACGCTCTACAGCATCTACTGCAAGATGCGCGACAAATCCCTGAGCTTCGATCAGGTCATGGATCGCTACGCCTTTCGCGTCGTCACGCAGTCGGAGCCGCACTGTTACCAGGCTCTGGGCGTGGTGCACGCGCGCTACCGGCCCCGGCCCGGCAGCTTCAAGGACTACATCGCGCTGCCCAAGCCCAACGGTTATCAGTCGCTGCACACGGTGGTCAACACGCCCTTCGACGTGCCCGTCGAGATCCAGATTCGTACCGGGGAAATGGATCTGGTGGCCGAAAAGGGCGCGGCGGCTCACTGGCTGTACAAGGCCTCGCCCGATGGTCAGACCGCGGTGCGCGCCCGCGAATGGCTGCTCAACCTGGTCGAGACGCAGTGGCGCGCGCGCGACTCGGTCGAGTTCATGGACACCGCCAAGGCCGATCTGTTTCCCGACGATGTGTTCGTGTTCACGCCGCGCGGCAAGATCATCGACCTGAAGGCCGACTCGACCGCGCTGGACTTCGCCTACGCCATTCACACCGATGTGGGCAACCAGGCGGTCGGTGCGCGCATCGACCGCGAGCCGGCGCCGCTCAACGCACGCCTGGAGTCGGGCCAGAAGGTCGAGATCATCACTCAGAAGGGCGCCAGCCCGCAGCCGGAGTGGCACGAGTTCGTGGTCACCTCGAAGGCGCGATCCAGCATCCGCGCCCACCTGAAGAACCTGGAGCAGGCCGATTCAGTGGCCATCGGCCACCGCCTGCTGGACCAGGCACTGGCGCGTCGCGGCTTTTCTCTGGAGAAGATTTCCGAGCGCCGGCTCGACCGCTACCTCAAGAAACTCAAGCTCGCCAGGCTCGAGGATCTGCTGGTTCGCATTGCCCGTGGTGACATGCTGGCCCGCCTGGTTGCCCACAAGCTCCTGCCGCTGACGCAGCGGCGGGCCAGTGAAGAGCCCGAGTCCGAGTCGCTGACCATCGGTGGCACCGAGGGCAGCGCCATCGACTACGCCAACTGCTGCCACCCGATCCCGGGTGACCCCATCATGGGTTATCTCTCGCCCGGCAAGGGTCTGATCATCCATCGCCAGCGTTGCCCCAACGTGCCCGAGCTGGCCAAGAACCATTCCGACCGCTGCATCGAAGTGGACTGGGCGCCGGTGATGCACGGCTATTTCTCGGTGCGGCTGAAGGTCATCACCGTCAACGGCCCCGGCGTACTCGCCGCCGTATCGGCCACCCTCAGTGAGGTTGGCGCCAACATCGAGCGCGTCGAACAACCTGCGACCACCCGCGAGACCGCCACCCTGCAGTTCACCCTGTCGGTGTCCGGCCGCGACCAGCTCGCGCGCGTGATGCGCCGGCTGCGGCGCAACAGGCATGTGTTGAAGGTGAGTCGGGAAATTGCTTGAAACCTTGATTGTCGGGGCGGCGTGCGCATAGACTGTGCGCACCAACTGGAACGAATCTTTGCCATGCAAACCGGGCGAGCCAACGACGAGAAATCCGCGGTCAATCTGCGCATTCGCAGTTCCCTGAAACTGAAAGCCCGGGAGCTGGGGATGAATCTTTCGCAGACGCTGGAGGAATCGCTCGAGCGCGAAATCCGGCGGCGGGAACGCGCGGCCTGGCAGGAGCACAACGGCCGTGCGGTCGAGGCCTACAACCGGCGCATCGAGCAATCCGGCCCGGCGCTTTCCCGCTTTCGCAGCTTCTGACAACCCGTGGCTCAATTCGACGTCTACGCCAATCCGGACCCGGAATCCTGTCGCTGGGCGCCCTGCATTGTCGATCTTCAGCACGACATGCTCGATGCGCTCGCAACCCGGATCATGGCGCCGCTCCTTATCGCCAGAACTGCCGACGAGACAATTGCGCAACGACTCAACCCGATAATCAACTTCGAGGGCGAGCGCTACTATCTTTCAGCCGCGGAGATAGCGTCGGTGCCGGTGCGAGAACTTTCGGAGCCCCTCGGCAACCTGTCGTCCTACCGTGATGATCTGCTGGCAGCCGTTGATATGGTGTTTACGGCGATCTAGGCGGTGGCGTATCTTCCACCGTGGAAGAACAGGCGCCAAATCCGAAGCATCAAACTGCCAGAATGTCCAAATCCCAAGCATCAATTTTCAAACAAGTTCCAATGTAGAAATTTCCAATGACCGAAACAAACCACACGGCAGACCATGATCTGGAAGATCGGACGTTCCGGTTCGCCCAGGCCGTTCGCGCGTTCGTGCGCGGCCTGCCGAAGTCGTTGCAGAACACCGAAGCTACTTCTGATTTTCTCTGCCATCATCCGGAGCGCGAGCTGAGCAAGTTTCGAGAATTGGTATTTTGGTCATTGGAACTTGCTTGAAAATTGTTATTTGTAATTTGATCATTCGAATCCCAGTGCCTAAGGAGAAGGCTACGAGATGAGCAAGACACCCATTCACAGCAACAGCGCTCCCGCCGCCATCGGCCCCTATTCCCAGGCCATTCGCGCCGGCGACACGGTTTATGTTTCCGGTCAGATTCCGCTTGATCCGGAAAGCGGCGAGGTCATCGAGGGTGATTTCGCCGCCTTGACCGAGCGCGTGTTCGACAACCTGGCCGCGGTCATCGAGGCGGCTGGCGGGACGATGGACGACATCGTCAAGCTCAATATCTTTCTCACCGATCTGTCGCATTTCGCGACCGTAAACGAGCTGATGGCCGAGCGTTTTTCCGAGCCGTATCCGGCCCGGGCAGCGATGCAGGTCGCAGCCCTGCCCAGGGGCGTGCCGGTGGAGATGGATGCCGTGATGGTGCTCCAGGGCGGCTGACGGCGTTTTGCCGTAAGGCGTTTGCAAGGCGTGGCGGACAAGGGCTTGCGTGAGGTCTCCGAACTCGAGGGCGTGGGTCCACAGGTGGCCTCGCGCCTGAAGGCGCTGGGTATCACCCGCGAGCTCGATCTGCTGCTCCATCGCCCGCTGCGCTATGAAGACCGCACGCGCATCGTGCCGATGGGTCGGGTGCGCCCCGAAACCCGTGTTCAGGTCGAGGGTCGGGTGGTGCACCAGGAAATCGTGCAGCGTCGCAGGCGGATGATGCTGGTGACCCTGGCCGACGACAGCGGTCAGCTCACGCTGCGCTTCTTCCGTTTCTATCCCTCGCAGCGGAACATGTATCGCGAAGGCAACCGGGTGCGCTGCTTCGGCGACGTGCGCTTCGGGCCGGCCGGCTTCGAGATGGCGCACCCGCAGTCCCAGGTGCTGGGCAAAGCCAAATCTCCACCACTGCCGAAGCACCTCACGGCCATCTATCCGGTCACCCAGGGGCTGGCGCAGGCCACGCTGGCGAAAATCATCGACGGCGCGCTCGAGCGGCTGCTTGCCGGCCGGATTGTGCTGGCCGATCCGCTGGCTGACCGGCAGGAGCCGCTGGTCGATGTGCTCCGTCGCATTCATCGCCCCGAACCTGACGAGAATCTCGACGCACTGGTCGACGGCCATCATCCGGCTGTTCAGTGCCTGGCTACCGAAGAGTTGCTGGCCCACCATCTGGCCCTGACCCGGCTCCATCGCGCCCGCGCTCGCCAGCGCAGTCATGCCCTCACGCCCGACCAGGGCATGCAGGAAAAGCTGCTCGCCACCGTCGGTTTCGAGCCTACCGGAGCGCAAACGCGTGTGATTGACGAGATCATGGCCGATCTCGGCGTGACCCGGCCGATGCGCCGCCTGCTGCAGGGCGATGTCGGCTCGGGCAAGACCCTGGTGGCCGCCTGTGCCCTGCTGGCCGCTGCCGCCAGCGGTCGCCAGGCCGCCATTGTGGCGCCGACCGAAATTCTTGCCGAGCAGCACTACCGCACCATCTCTAAGTGGTTCGAACCGCTGGGCATCGAGCCGGTGTGGCTGGCCGGCAAGGTCAAGGGTCGGGCCCGGCGCGCGGCGCTCGAACGCCTGGCCGGCGAGGCGAGCATTGCCATCGGTACGCACGCGCTGTTTCAGGAAGGCGTCGAATTTCGCGACCTGGCCATGATCGTCGTTGACGAGCAGCACCGCTTCGGCGTCCATCAGCGCCTGGCCCTGGCGGCCAAGGGCAGCGAGGGTACGCGCTCGCCTCACCAGCTCGTCATGACCGCCACGCCGATTCCGCGAACGCTGGCCATGACCGCCTACGCCGGCCTGGATATTTCGGTCATCGACGAACTGCCGCCGGGGCGCAAGCCGGTAACCACGGTGGTGCTCAGCCAGGGCCGGCGCGAAGAAATCATCGAGCGGCTGCGCTCGGCGCTCGGCGAGGGGCGGCAGGCCTACTGGGTCTGCCCGCTGATCGAGGAATCCGAGCTGCTCGAGGCCCAGGCGGCCGAGACCACCGCCGAGGAGCTTGCAACCGCGCTGCCGGAGTTTGCCGTCGGGCTGATCCACGGGCGCATGAAGCCGGCCGACAAGCAGGCCGTGATGGACGCCTTCGCCGGCAGCGAGATTTCCCTGCTGGTGGCCACGACAGTGATCGAGGTCGGCGTCGACGTGCCCGCCGCCAGCCTGATGATGATCGAAAATGCCGAGCGGCTCGGGCTGTCCCAGCTCCATCAGCTGCGCGGCCGGGTCGGGCGCGGCAGCGAACAGGCTGCCTGCGTGCTGATCTACAAGCCGCCGCTGGGCGAGATTGCGCAAAAGCGCCTTGAGACCATGCGCGAGACCACCGACGGCTTCGTGATTGCCGAGCGCGACCTGGAGCTGCGCGGCCCCGGCGAGGTGCTGGGCACGCGCCAGACCGGCATGCTGCGCTTTCGCATCGCCGACCTGGCGCGCGACGCCGACCTGCTCGAGCCGGTCAAGTCCCTGGCCGGCACGCTCGATGTCGCCGGCGCCGACGCGGTCATCGAGCGCTGGCTGGGCGGGGCCGAGCAGTTCGTGGATGTGTGAACCGACGGGTTCCTGCCCGGGCTGCGGCGCCAGGATCGCCAAGGCGCAACCGGTGCCGCACCCGCTGGCACCGGCCTCGCCAAAGCTTGTAACCGGGCGGCCCGGATCCGGTTTTCGGCGCGCCGGTCATGGAAGCCAATGCGGCAATATGCGATAATGTACCGTTCCGTACGGCGCGGTACTGCGCCCGCGTGCGCCGTCCGGTTCCCCGTCAATATTTGCAAGGAGAGCCCAGGTGACCGAACGCAAACTCACCCTGACTGATCATGAATCCGGAAAGAACCTCGACCTTCCGGTCGTCGCCGGCACCGAGGGCGATCCCACCCTCGATATCAGCAGGCTGCATTCCGAACTGGGCTATTTCACCTACGACCCGGGCTATGGCGCCACGGCCAGTTGCCAGAGCGAAATCACCTACATCGACGGCGATGCCGGCATTCTGCGCTACCGCGGCTACCCGATCGAGCAGCTTGCCGAGCACTCGAGCTTTCTGGAAGTGGCCTATCTGCTGCTCTACGGCGAGCTTCCGACCAGCGATCAGTTCGCCACCTTCGAGCACGACATCACCTATCACACGATGGTCCATGAAAAGCTCAACAGCTTCATCTCGGGCTTTCACTACAACGCTCATCCGATGGCGATCCTGTCCGGCGTGGTCGGTTCGATGGCGGCGTTCTATCATGACAAGCTCGACGTCAGCGATCCCGAACAGCGCGACCTGGCAGCCAAGCGTCTGATCGCCAAGATGCCGACCATCGCGGCTGCCGCCTACCGTCACTACATGGGCTGGCCCTGCGCCTACCCGCGCAATTCGCTCAACTATTCCGAGCGCTATCTCGACATGATGTTCTCGGTGCCGGCCGAAGACTACGTTGTCAATCCGGTCGCCGCCCGGGCGCTGGATCTGCTGTTCATCCTGCACGCCGACCATGAGCAGAACGCCTCGACGTCGACCGTGCGCCTGGTCGGGTCGACCGGCGCCAACCCCTACGCCTGCACGGCCGCCGGCATTGCCGCGCTGTGGGGGCCGGCCCACGGCGGCGCCAACGAGGCGGTGCTCAACATGCTCACCGAAATTGGTGACACCAGCCGGCTTGGCCAGTACGTGGACAAGGCCAAGGATCGCAACGACCCGTTCCGGCTGATGGGTTTCGGCCACCGCGTCTACAAGAACTTCGACCCGCGCGCCACCATCATTCGCAAGGCGGCCCACGAAGTGCTCGAGGATCTGGGCCAGAGCGATCCGCTGCTCGACCTGGCCATGGAACTGGAAAGGATTGCGCTCGAGGACGACTACTTCGTCGAGCGCAAGCTCTATCCGAACGTCGATTTCTACTCCGGCATCATCTACAAGGCGCTGGGCATCCCCCAGAGCATGTTCACCGCCATGTTCGCGGTCGGCCGCACGGTCGGCTGGGTCAGCCAGTGGCTCGAGCAGTCCGCCACGCCGCATCGCATCGGGCGGCCGCGCCAGGTCTACACCGGCGCCGGCGAGCGTGAATATGTCGACATCAGCAAGCGATAGTCGCGGCTTGGGCGGCCCAGGCAGTCAAATGCTTCTCACGCAGAGCCGCAGAGGAGCGGAGTGCGCAGAGAAAAGACAGAACAAAAAAGCCTGAACCGCGAAGACGCAAAGAGCGCGAAGAAAAACAATAAAGAACAGCGAAATCATTGAATCCGGGAGCTGACTGAAAGCCACCTTTGGATTTTTCCGTAACTTTTTTATTCGCTTTGCGTCTTCGCGGTTAATGGTTTTGGGTTTCTCTGCGCACTCTGCCCCTCAGCGCCTCTGCGTGGAACCTATCAGCACAGGCGCTTCTTGGCCCTGAATTCGGGGGCTCGACAACGCCTACAGAAACAGATCGGGCAGGAGTTTCTGGCCCGGTTCGACCGCATACTGGTCAAGGTCGGTCACGCCCATTTTCTCAAGCACATCTTCATCGATGAAGAAGTTGCCGCTGACCTCGCGCGAGGGCTGGGTCAGAACCCAGTGGGCGGCGTCGGCCATGATCTCGGGCTTGCGGCAGTTTTCGGGCTTGACGGCGCCGCCCAGCATGGCCAGGGCGGCGGTGGCGATGACGGTTTTCGGCCACAGCGCATTGACCGCGATGCCCTGCTTGCGAAACTCCTCGGCCATGCCCAGCACGCACATGCTCATGCCGTACTTGGCCATGGTGTAGGCGACGTGCGGGGCGAACCATTTCGAATCCATGTTCAGTGGCGGCGACAGGTTCAGGATGTGCGGATTGTCGGCCCGGTCGAGATAGGGCAGGGCGGCCTGTGAACACACGAAAGTGCCGCGCGTGTTGACGCTGTGCATCAGATCGTAGCGCTTCATCGGCACCTCCGGCGTCGGTGCCAGATAGATGGCCGAGGCGTTGTTGACGAGCGCGTCGATGCCGCCGAAAGTGTCGGCCGTTCTGGCCATGGCTTCGGCAACCGCATCCTCGTCGCGGATATCGAGCTTGAGCGCCAGCGCGCGGCCACCGGCGGCCTCGACTTCTTCGGCGGCGGTGTGGATGGTGCCGGGCAGTTTCGGGTGCGGCTTGTCGGTCTTGGCCGCGATGGCCACGTTGGCGCCGTCGGCGGCGGCCTTGAGCGCGATGGCCTGGCCGATGCCGCGCGAGGCGCCGGTAATGAACAGGGTCTTGCCCTTGAGTGATGCGGTCATGAGTTTCTGGTTCCTCAAATGGGGACTGAGAGCATATCCTAATGGCCATCGACCGCAACCGCACGTGCACGCGCACGCGCTGAATCATCCGGCATGGAATCAACGCTGATCGAGCGAATACTGGAGCTGGTCCAGTCCAACCGGGGCTGGCTGATCGGCCTGTCGGCGGTTTTTGCCTACTTCGAATCCCTGGCGGTGCTTGGCCTGCTGTTGCCGGGCGTGCTTTTGCTGTTCATCGTCGGCGCGGTGGTCAGCGGCGACATGGCGCTGCTTCTGTGGTGCTGGCTGTCGGCTTTCATCGGCGCGCTCGGCGGCGACTGGACCAGTTACTGGGTTGGGCGGCACTATCGCGATCGCATCGACGGCTGGCCGCTGTTGCGCCGTCATCCCGAGCTGATGGCGCGCGCCAGGCGGGCGGTGGCCAGGCACGGCGCCAAGGGCGTGTTTCTGGGGCGCCTGCTGGGGCCGACGCGGCCGGTCAGCGCGCTGATTGCCGGCGCCATGAGCCTGCCGCCGCGCACCATGCTGGCAGCCACCATTCCGGCCTGCGCGGTGTGGGTGCCCATCTACATGCTGCCGGGCCTGCTGTTCGGCGCATCGCTGGAGCTGGCAGCCGAGTTTGCCAGCAGGCTGGTTGTGGTACTCGTACTCCTGCTGATCGTGGTGTGGGCGGTGGCCTGGTTGACCCGCCTGATCTACGCCTTCACGGCACGACGAAGCGGCTGGTGGCTGCGCAGCCTGATCCGCTGGTCGATGGAGCATCCCCTGATCGGGCGCTGGGTGGAGCCGCTTTTCAGCGGTTCGGGCCGGCGCGAGCTGCTGTCGGTGGCCCTGCTGGGCCTGTTGCTGATGTTTTGTCTGGCGGTGTTCGTGGGCGTGCTCATCGCCATTCCCTTCGCTGCCGGAACGCTCGACGCCGAGCGCCAGTTGGTCTCGCTGGCCGCGAGCCTGCGCAACCACGTGGCCGATCCGGTGATGATTGTCATCGCGCTGGCCGCCGATCTGCGCGTGATCACTCTGGTGGCCGGCGGCATGGCGCTGCTGATGCTGGCGCTGGGCCGGGGTAATGCTGCCGCGCACTGGCTGGCGGCAACCGCCGGCGGCTGGCTGCTGGCCGAGCTGCTCAACGCCTGGTTCGGATTCTTGTTCTCGGCGCCCGGCGCGACCCCCGGTTACGGCGAGGTGCCCCATCGCGGCCTGACGCTGGTCACCGTGGTGCTGGGCTTCTTCGCCGTGATGGTCGCCAAGGACATGCGCGCGTTCAGGCGCAAATGGCCCTATCTGGTCAACTCCGTGCTGCTTGCTCTGGTGTCGTTTGCCAGCTTCTATCTCGGCCTGGTCACGCCCATCGGGCTGGTGGCGGCGCTGGCTCTGGGCGGCGGCTGGCTGGCCCTGGTTGGCATTGGCTATCGTCAGCGCGCGCTCAGGCGCCGGCATCCCGGCATGCTGGCCCTGCTGTTCTACGGGCTGCTTGTTTCGGTTACGGCTTTCGAGGTGGACGATGGCTACCCGCGTCTGGCCGAAGCAACCCGTCTGGAACTGCCGCGCCACACGCTCTCGGAGCAGGCGTGGCAGGACGGCGGCTGGCAGCAGTTGCCCGCAGTGCGCTCGCGGCTGGGCAGCAACCGGGGCCAGCGCTTCGACTTTCAGTACGCCGGGCCGCGCTCCTGGCTGGTCGGGCAACTGGAGCAGGCGGGCTGGCGCCGGCCTGAAATCCGCTCGCTGCGCTGGTCGTCGCTGCTCAGCGCGCGCCCCATTCCCGAGCGCATGCCCCACCTGCCGCGTGATTTCGCCGGCCGGCCTGAAGCGCTGATCATGATTCGCGACCGCGCTGACGGCAAGCGTGCCGTGCTCCGCCTGTGGGCTTCCGGCGCCACGCTGGAGGCCGATGGCGCGCCGGTCTGGCTGGGCCAGGTGCGTATCGAGGCGGTCGGCAACCTGCTCGGCCTGTTCAATCGCTGGCGCGATACGGGCGAGGGCGAGGCGGCAATGCGCGCGCTCGACCATGCGCTGGGCGAAACCGACCCGCCATCGGTGGGGCAGCATGATCTGCGCCTGATTCGGGCGCCGGCAGCCGCCAGGGCTTCGGCGCTCAGCCGTCTTCCTCGCCGGTATCCTGAAGGAGGCTGACCAGCCCTTCCAGGCGCGCGATCGGGTCGGTCATTTCGAGCAGGGCCTGGGCATGTTCCTCGCGCAGCGCCAGGCTGGCCGCCAGGGTGCGCCCCAGGCTGCTGGCGTCGTCGATGTCCACATCGAAGTGAGCGGCCAGATCGCGGTGGCGCAGCAGCTCCTGCATCAGGGTCTGCAAGGCCGCGCAACGCGGTGGCACGGGCACCGCCGGCTCGGGCGGCAGCCAGTCGATTTCGCCGATCAGCAGACCGTCATCGCGGGCTCTGGTGTCGCGGATCAAGAAGCGCCGCTGGCCGCGGCAGGTCACGCCCAGCAGGCCGTCCTCGAGCTGGTCGAAATCCACCATCATCGCTTCGGTGCCGATGCGCGCGTGCCGGGCACGACCCTCTTGCTCGGCCGGCCAGGCGCAGACCACGCCGAAACCGGTGCCGAAGCGGGCGCAGTCGCGCAGCATGTCCAGGTAGCGCTGCTCAAAGATGCGCAGACGCAGCGGTGCGCCGGGAAACAGCACGGTCCTGAGCGGAAACAGCGGGAGCTGCTCGCGCCTCACCCAAGGGCCTCGAAAAAGCGCCGCGGCGCGTTCTCGAAGCCGCGGTTGCTCATGAAGATCACGTGATCGCCCGGCCGGGCCTCGGCCAGCAGATCGTCGAGCAGGTTGTCGATCTGGCTGCGCGCGCGGCCTCGTCCGTCCATTTTTTCGATCACCTCGAGCGGATCCCAGTCCATGCCCTCGGAGCTGCGCAGCCAGACGAAGTCGGCGGCCGCCAGCGCCGACGGCAGATCGGCGATGTGGAAGCCGGCGCGCATGGTGCTGCTGGCTGGTTCGAGTGCCACGAGAATGCGCGCGTTGCCGACGGCTCGGCGCAGGCCCTCCAGTGTCAGCCGGATGGCGGTGGGGTGGTGGGCGAAGTCGTCGTAGACGGTAACGCCCGCTTGCTCGCCGAGCAGCTCGAGCCGCCGTTTCACGCCGCGAAAGAGCGTCAGGGCCTCGATGGCGAGCGCGGGCTCGACACCGGCGGCTTCGGCGGCCGCTATGGCGGCCAGGGCGTTGAGCGCGTTGTGGCGGCCGGTAAGCGACCAATTCAGCGTGCCCACGGGTTGTCCCGCGTAGTGGATGGCGAGCTTGCGCCCGGCCGGCTCTTCCAGTTCGACCTGCCAGTCGCCGGCGCCGTTGTCGGCCGTGCCGAAGTGCGATACCGGGGTCCAGCAGCCGCTCTCGAGCACCGCCTGCAATGGACTGTCGGCAGCGTTGACGATCAGGCGGCCGTTGCCCGGGATGGTGCGCACCAGGTGATGAAACTGGGTCTGGATGGCTGCCAGGTCTGGATAGATGTCAGCGTGATCGAATTCCAGATTGTTGAGGATTGCGATCTGCGGGCGGTAGTGCACGAACTTGGCGCGCTTGTCGAAGAAGGCCGTGTCGTACTCGTCGGCTTCGACCACGAACAGATTCTCGCCGGTGCGCGCCGACAGCCCGAAGTTGACCGGAATGCCGCCGATCAGAAAGCCGGGGTTGTTGCCGGCGTGCTCGAGAATCCAGGCCAGCATGCTGGCGGTTGTGGTCTTGCCGTGGGTGCCAGCCACCGCCAGCACCCTGCGGCGGCGCAGGTAGGTCTCGCCCAGCCAGCGCGGGCCGGAAGTGAAGGGGATGTCGTTGTCCAGAACATGTTCAACGGCCGGGTTGCCGCGGCTGAGCGCGTTGCCGATGATGACCAGGTCGGCGTCATCGGGAATGCTCGCTGGCGTGTAGCCCTCGTTGAGCTCGATGCCCAGGGCCTCGAGCTGGGTGCTCATGGGCGGGTAGACGTTCTCGTCCGAGCCGCTGACCTGGTGACCATCAGAACGGGCCAGGGCCGCCAGCCCGCCCATGAAGGTGCCGCAAATGCCAAGAATATGGATTTTCACAACGGGCCCGCGATAAAGGTGATGACGTATATGGATATTGCAAACAGTAGCACTGCCACCGCCAGTCCGGCGGCAAAGAACGTGTCCAGGGCGTGACGCCAGATATGAGCGTCGATGGCGAATGACCACAAGAACAGCACGAGGCCTGCGATGGCCGGCAAGGCGCTGGCTTGGTCTCCCCCGGCCACCGAAGCGGTCAGCGGCAGCGACAGCAGCGAAATCAGCCCGCTGGTGCCGAACAGCGCGGTGACCGTCTGCTTCCAGCGGGCCAGGCGCCCGCGCAAGCCCAGCACAATGCGCGCCAGCACGAGCGGCAGCGCGATAGCCAGCAGCATGACGGCGAGCGGGTTTTCGAGCCCGTCGCCAATGCTCACCGACAGCCCGGTGGCCGCAGCGTAGAGCGTGACGGCCAGCAGCAGGGGCAAGGTGCCGGAAGGCATGTCTTGCGGGCCGTTTCTGAGCAGCATGATGCCCGCCAGGCGGGAGATGAATTCAGACATGAGCAAGCAAGACAGTCACGCGCGCGACGGACTGCTGTGCGTCAGAATCCGGGTCAGGCCAGTGCGGCCGCCAGGCGCTGGTTGATCTCATCGATCTCGCCGACACCGTCGACCCTGACCAGCAGACCTTTCGCGTCGTAGTGTTCGGAAATCGGCGCGGTCTTTTCGCGATAAACGGCCAGGCGGTTGCGAATCACTTCTTCGGTATCGTCCGAGCGCCCTTCCTCTTCGGCCCGTCGCGCCAGCCGCGCGACGATCTGTTCTTCGTCGACGATGAGCTCCAGCGCGCGGTCGATCGGCTGCCCCAGGCGATCGAGCAGCGAATCAAGCGCTTCGGCCTGGGCCTGGTTGCGTGGGTAACCGTCAAGGATGAAGCCTGGCCGGGCCTCCGGCTGGCCCAGTTTTTCCTCGATCAGGCCCAGCATCAGGTCATCGGATACCAGCTCGCCGGCGTCCATGGCCGCTTTGGCCTTCTTGCCGAGTTCGGTCCCTTCGGCCACCGCCGCGCGCAGCAGCTCGCCGGTGGAGATATGCGGCACGCCCAGCCGGTTCTTCAAAAGAGCGGCCTGGGTGCCCTTGCCAGACCCGGGTGGGCCCAGTAGTACGATACGCATGGTTGTTCACGGCTACGCTTGCGCGCGCGGTTGTCTGAAATCAAGCCGTCAAAATTAACGCCGAAGGGGTGGGGTGTCAAATGCGATGCGGGCTTCGTTTGCGCCTGGGATGGCCGGTTTGGGGTTGTCGGCGTCAGGTGTTGTTCGCTGGTTGGCTGGTTCGCTGGTTCGCTGGTTCGGCGCGGAGATCGGTGCGGGGCCGCTTCGCGGCGATGCCGTGGTGCTGGTCCGGAACGCGGCCGTGCAAGAAATCCCTGATTGTCTGATTGAATCAGGCGCCCCGGAACCTGAAAACCACGGAACACACGGACGTTGACCCGTTGCTCGCCAGGAGGCGCTGCAAGCAGTCCCTGCCAGTTGCTGAACACGCCCGCACAGCGCACGCGGCCACGCCGCTCACCACGAGGTGACGCTGTCGAACCAGCCAACAAGCGAACAGGCCCACCAGCGAATCCGCTATCCTTCCAGCAGGTCTCAGTTGCGAGCGGCATGCCATGTCCAGAAACAACATTCTCTACGCCCAGTCCGGCGGCGTGACGCCGGTGATCAATGCCACCGCCGCGGCGGTGATCGAGACCGCGCGCGCCAGCGGCGGCCGCGTCGGACAGGTTCTGGCGGCACGCGACGGCATCATCGGCGCGCTCGAAGAGCGCCTGATCGATACCGGCAAGCTCACGGATGCGGAAGTGGCCGCGCTCAATCACACCCCCGGCGGCGTGTTCGGCTCCTGCCGCTACAAGCTCAAGTCGATCGGGGAGAACCAGCGCGAGTACGAGCGCCTGATCGAGGTGTTCAAGGCGCACGACATCGGCACCTTTTTCTACAACGGCGGCAACGATTCGGCCGACACGGCCTGGAAAGTCTCGCAGATCGGCGACAAGCTCGGCTTTCCCATTCGCTGTATCGGTATCCCCAAGACCATCGACAACGACCTGGTCGTGACCGACAACTGCCCCGGATTCGGCTCGGTGGCCAAATACGTGGCCGTTTCCATCCTCGAGGCCAGCCTTGACGTGATGGCCATGGCTTCGAGCTCGACGAAGGTGTTCATCATGGAGGTGATGGGTCGTCACGCCGGCTGGATTGCCGCCGCCGGCGGCCTGGTGTGTCGCGAGCAAGGCGATCCGCCGCAGATCATCCTGTTTCCCGAAGTGCCGTTCGACCGCGAGAGGTTCGGCGAGAAGGTGCGCGAGTCGGTGGCGAGCAACGGCTACTGTTCGGTGGTGGTGTCCGAGGGCGCGCGCACAAGCGACGGCACCCTTCTGGCCGACGCCGGCACCACCGACGCCTTCGGCCACAAGCAGCTCGGCGGCGTGGCGCCGCTGATCGCCGATATGGTCGGTGAAGACCTCGGCTACAAGTGCCACTGGGCGGTGTCCGATTACCTGCAGCGCTCGGCGCGCCATATCGCTTCGGCCGCCGATCTCGAGCATGCCCGCGCGGTGGGCAAGGCGGCCGTCGAGCTGGCAATCGCGGGCGAGTCTGGTGTGATGCCGGTCATCCGGCGCACCAGTGATGCCCCCTATCGCTGGACGATCGAGGCCGCGCCCTTGTCACGAATCGCCAACCATGAGAAGAAGCTGCCGGAGGATTTCATTGCCTCCGACGGCTTCGGTATCACCGAGAGCTGCCGCGCCTACCTCGCCCCGCTGATCCACGGCGAGGCCTACCCGCCTTACGGAAGCGACGGTCTGCCCGAGTATGTCCGGCCCGACTTTGCCTACGTCGATCGCGTGCTCGACTCATTCGATGTGCGGGGTCGGGCGGGCTGATCATGAGGAATCAATACGCCTGGCAAGCAAGTATAAGAAAATTCAATCCTGATCAATTGATTCCGGGGCCGCAAGCCGCTAATCTGCCCGACTTTGATCATTCGCAAAAAAGCGGCGTTCCGATGTCATCCAAACTGCAAGCGCTCAACGACTGGGTCGACCAGGTGGCGACTCATACCCGTGCGGCCCGGATCCAATGGTGCGACGGCTCAGCGGCCGAAAACCGGAAGCTGATCGAGACCATGCTCGCCACCGGCGATCTTGAGCAACTCAACCCCGAAACGCATCCCGATTGCTTTCTGCACCGTTCCGATCCGGCCGACGTTGCCCGGGTCGAACATCTGACCTACGTGTGCACGCCGCGCGAGGAAGACGCCGGTCCCAACAACAACTGGATGGCCCCGGCCGAAGCGCACGCGCTGATGAACGGCCTGTTTGCCGGCTGCATGGAAGGCCGCACCCTCTACGTGGTGCCCTACTGCATGGGGCCGATCGACTCGCCGTTTTCGCGCTGCGGCGTGGAGATTACCGACAGCCCCTACGTGGTGGCCAACATGCGGCTGATGACCCGCATGGGCAGCGAGGCGCTGGCCCGGATCGAGCGCGAGGGCACGTTCGTCAAGGGGCTGCACTCGACCGGCGATCTGGACCCGGACCGCCGCTACATCATGCACTTTCCCGAAGAACTTGCCATCCAGAGCTTCGGCTCGGGCTACGGCGGCAACGCGCTATTGGGCAAGAAGTGTCACGCGCTTCGCATTGCCAGCTACCAGGCGCGCAGCGAGGGCTGGCTGGCCGAACACATGCTGATCGTGGGCATCGAAAATCCGGCCGGCGAGATCCGCTATCTGGCCGGCGCCTTTCCCTCGGCCTGCGGCAAGACCAACCTGGCCATGCTGATTCCGCCCGAGGCCTACCGGGAAAAGGGCTGGAAGGTCTGGACGGTGGGCGACGACATCTGCTGGCTGCAGCCCGGCGAGGACGGCCGGCTGTGGGCGATCAATCCCGAAGCCGGTTTCTTCGGCGTCGCTCCGGGCACCAGCGCAAAGACCAATCCCAACGCCCTGGCCATGCTCGATCGCGAGACGATCTTCACCAATGTGGCGGTTACCGACGACAACCAGCCCTGGTGGGAGGGCCTGGGCGAGGGCCAGCCGGTCAAGGACTGGCGAAATCGTGCATTCGACCCGAAGAACGGGCCGGCGGCGCATCCCAACTCGCGCTTTACGGTGTCGATCAAGCGCTGCCCGAGCTACAGCGAGCAAGCCGAAAATCCCGCCGGCGTGCCGATCGACGCCATCCTCTTCGGCGGCCGCCGCGCCGGCCTGGCGCCGCTGGTGCTCGAAGCCCGCGACTGGGCCCACGGCGTGCTGATCGGTGCCGGCATGGCCTCGGAGACGACCGCCGCGGCGACCGGCCAGGTCGGCATCGTGCGGCGCGACCCCATGGCCATGAAGCCGTTCTGCGGCTATCACTTCGGCGACTACTGGGCGCACTGGCTCGATGTTGGCGGTAGCCTGAGCAGGCCGCCGAAGATCTTTCAGGTCAACTGGTTCCGCCGCGATGCCGAGGGCCGCTTCATCTGGCCGGGTTTCGGCGACAACATGCGCGTGCTCGAGTGGATCATGGCGCGCTGCCATGACGAGATCGGCGCGGTCGATACGCCGGTTGGCAAGCTGCCGGATCCCGGCGCGGTCAATCTCGACGGGCTCGATGAGCGCCCGGACATGGAAGAGCTGCTGCGTATCGACCCGGCTGAATGGCGAACCGAGATCGAGGCCATCGGCAAGCATCTCGATTCCTTCGGCTCGCGCGTGCCCTCCGAACTGCACGAGACACTCGGCCGGATTCGCGAGGCCATCGGCTGAAGCGCGCCGCCGCAGGCGCGGCGCACTGCGTCAGGCTCGCCCGGCGATGAAGGCGTGCTGCCGGATCCAGCGCGTGGCCAGCCATTTCTCGCCGGCGGTCACCGGCAAGCCGGCGTGCAGAGTGCGCGGCTCGATATGGCCGTGCTCGTCGACGTTGCGAAATACCAGCACTGTGCCGGGCTGCGGCGCCACCTCCAGTCCCAGTTCCGGAAACGCGGTTGCGCCGCCGCCTTCCACATCATTGAGATAGGTCAGCAGGGTGTGGGTGCGCTGGCCACCCTGGCCAAGCGCGGTCGTCGAGCCGGGGCGGGCCGGGTCGAAATAGTCGTAGTGCGGCTTGTATTCAGTGCCGGGTGTGTAGTGCAGCAGGATCAGCGGCTCGCCGTTGGCCATGGGAATATCCACCGCCCGATGCAGCCGCTCGAGCAGATGCCAGGCAGTGACGTCGAGCAGCTCGGGCAGCAGGCAGGTTTCACCGCTGGTGCGGATATCGCTGCAGTCGATCGAGCCGGTGTCGCTGAGTACCCGCGAGGGCTCGATCAGGGGGCGGGCGCGGGCAATCAGGTGGGCGCGGGTTTCGGCCGGCACGAAGTTCTTCATCAACTCGACTCGCGGCGACTCGCTGAGCGTCTCCCGCGACGTCTCGAGCGGCGCCGTTCGGGCCGCCGGGTCGACCTGAAGCTGCAGCGCGCGCCCGGTATCGGCCGCGCCGGCATCGAGGCTGTCGCGCAGCGCTGCGGCCAACGGGTAGTCAGCCTCCGCCGCGCGCCCCAGGCAGGCCCGCGCCAGGGCCTCGTCGGCGCCGAGATGGCGCCCCTGCATCAGCCACACACCCAGCGTGAACCAGCCGCGCGGCATGCCCGCTTGGGCGGCGAGCTGCCAGGCGCGCAGGGCGCGGGCAGGGTTGCGTTCCAGCCCCAGCCCGTGTTCCAGGCACCAGGCCGCGTCGTTGAGCGCCAGCATGTGGCCGCGCCGTGCTGCCGATTCGATCATGGCCGCGCCCGCGGCAACGTCCTGCTCGAGGCCGCAGCCGGTCATCTTCAGCGTGCCCAGACGCCAGGCCGCTTCCACGGAATCGCCCTGGTGGGCCGATTCGAGCAGGCCGATGGCGCGCTCAAGGTCGAACGAGCCTTCCCGGCCTTCGCACTGGCCGCTCAGGCACATCGTTGCAAGTGCGGCGCGGGCCTCGGCCACGCCCTGGCCCTGCGCCCGGTCGAGCCAGCGCCAGGCGGCGGCGGGGTCGCGACGACCCGCGTCGCCATACAGCCAGGCCAACCCGAGGCTGAACTGTGCCTGGGCCACGCCGGCTTCGGCGGCACGGGTCATTTCCGCCAGATTCGGTTTCTGCGTTGCGCTGCGATTCATGCGGCCGATGATAGCCGCCGCCGGGCTGCAGCCTCAATTGTCATTTCGAAGCGTCATTTGGAATCGGTTCCGGCGCGTCGCCGAAAGCGTCGAGCAGCGGCTTGATATGGGGCCGGAAATTGCGCCACCGCCCTATGCTGGAGCGGTAGATGGGCTGACGGACCTGCCAACGGCTCGGCGTTGCCACGTCGCCTTGTTGCTGGTGAAAGGCCAGACAGGCCTCGTCCCAGCCCATGCCGATCCATTCCATGATCGGCTCGAGCGTTGTCTTTGGCGACTCGACCAGCGCTTCATATCGGACCAGTTCAAGCCGGTCGGGCAGGCACCCGCTCCAGTGTTCGATCAGGCGCCGGTACTGGTGATAGAAGCAGACCAGGTCGTCCAGATCGGTGGCAAAGGCCTGGTCGGCGGCGAAGTTTTCCGAGTAGATCGACAGGCAGACATCGCGCGGATCGCGTTCGCAAACAATGATTTTCGACTGCGGGAAAAGCTGCGAAATCAGGCCGACCTGAAAAAAGTTCAGCGGCGCCTTGTCAATGACGAAGCGCGCGTCGCTCGCGTCGCGTCGCTCGATCTCCTCAAAGAAGCGCCTGGCCATGCGCTGCAATACCCGCTGCGGGTAGACGTCGGTAATCGATCGCGCCTGCTGCGGCCACTCGGGCGTTTCGCGCTCGAGTGCGCGGGCGATCTGGCCGATGACGGGAAGCTCGCCGTAGCCCTTTGCCTGGGGGTGGGCGCCGAGCATTCTCTCCAGCAGGGTCGTGCCGCTGCGCGGCATGCCGACGATGAATACGGGAATGCGATTGAAATGACAATCGGGCTGATCGAGCTCCGGCTTGTTTTCAAGCAGCCCGGCGCTGTAGCGGGCCATCTGGCGTTCGGCATGCAGCCGGGCCGCGTTGTGGTCCAGCCCGCCGGTTTGCCTGCGGCGCAGCTCGTTGGCCCGGCGCCAGGCGTCGAATGCGCCGTCGTACTCACCGCGCCGCTCCAGCGCCCGGCCCAGGCTGTAGCCGAGAACGGCTCGATCCTCGGCGTCGAGCTGGGCGGCCGCCAGCATGCGCCGCGCCTGCTCGAGCCATTCGTCACGTATTTCCTCGCGCGCGGCGCGCAACAGTCCGCCCATGGCCGCGGGCCAGCCCGGCCGGGTCTGCAGCGCGGCCTGGTAGGCCTTCACGGCGCCCTTCCTGCGGCCGGCGTCCTCCCTGGCCTGGGCAAGCAGCAGCAGCAGGCGTTCGTTGCCCGGATGCCGGGCCGATTCGCGCTCGAGCAGGGCCAGCGACCGATCGGGCCGGCCCAGTTCAAAGAACAGTTCGGCCATGCGCGCGCTCGCCTGCCAGGGTCGACGTCCCGTGGCCATGGCGCGCTTGAGTGAGCGCAGCGCCTGGCCGGCGTCGCCGCGCGCGCGGTCGATTTCAGCGAGTTTCAGCCACAGGCCGGCGTCGGCCATGCGGCGGGCCAGGCGAGCGAAGTGCTGGCGCGCGCCGTCGAGATCGCCGGCGCGCAGACGGGCCTCGCCGTCGCGCGCCATTTGCTGGTCCGAAAGGGTGGGTCGGGATGGTTTGTTCACGTCCAGCGGTGCACAGTCCGTTGCCGGGTGCCCGGATGGTGGGCGAAGATTGCGAGGATACCAGCCAATGTGGCGTGAATGTTGCCTTGCGGTCCGGGCGGAATTTTCACGCCTGGTTAACAAATTCTTTGTCTTTGCCACACGAAGGTGATACGATCGGTGTCGAGTCGGAAGCCGGGTCATCTCAGGCCGTGCCTGTGTGTGCCTGACAAGGCGGGTTTCCGCTCCGACACAATGCTGTCGATACTAGTATCGAATGCTGTAACCAGAAATCTTAAGACAATGGAGAGTCTGATGAAGCACAACCGTAACCCACTAGCCAAGGCAATCAACTACGCCCTCGGGGCGGGAATGATTGCCAGCCTGGCAATGACCGCTGCGCCGGTCGCTGCCCAGGACGACGATGAAGAGGCTGCAGACCTTGATCGCGTCCAGGTCACCGGTTCGCGTATTCAGCGTGCCGACGTGGAAGGCGCCCTTCCCGTTACCGTGATTGACCGCGAAGCCATCGAGCTGTCTGGCGAAACCTCGATTGCGGACCTGCTCCGCAATACCACCTTCAACTCCTTCGGTTCCTTCCGCCCGCAGTCCGGTTCCTCGGCTCAGGCCCACGGTTCCGTTTCGCTGCGCGGTCTGGGCGGCAACCGCACGCTGATCCTGATCGACGGCCGTCGTTTCCCGAAGAACCCCTTCGCGGCGACCTCGCAGGACCTCAACACCATCCCGATGGGTGCTGTCGAGCGCATTGAAATCCTGTCCGACGGTGCTTCGGCCGTTTACGGTTCCGACGCTATCGGCGGTGTGATCAACATCATCACCCGCAAGGACTACGAAGGCGTCCAGCTCAGCTACACCTACAGCAGCCCGGAACGCGACGGCGGCAAGCAGCGCGCCGGCCACGCCATGATGGGCATCAGCGGCGACCGCGGCCGCATGCTGGCCGTTGCCTCGAAGAACTCGCGCGACATCATCTTCGCCAACCAGCGCCCCTGGTCGGAGTCGACGATCGGCAACCCGTTCTCGCAGTCCAACAACCTCAGCCCTTACGGCAACAACTGGGTGGTGCTCGATGGCCCGAACGCGGGCAGCGTGCAGACCCCGGCCGGCGCCTGTGAGTCGCTGTCGCCCAACCTGTATCGTCTGACCGACGACACCTTCTGGGGTGGCGAAGGCTGCTTCTACGACTACACCACCGAGTCGGCCGACGAAGCCTCCATCGAGAACCAGTCGCTGCACGTCACCGGTGATTACACGATCAACGATGACTGGCGCGCCTACACTCGCCTGGAGAACACCCGCACGTACTCCTTTGGCCGCTATGCGCCGCTGCCGGACTACGCCATTCTCGACGCCGATGCGGCCGCCAACCCGTTTGACTACCCGGCGATCCTGTACCATCGCTTCCAGGCGCTGGGCCCGCGCGACAACACCGTCGAGTCGAACGTCCACTCCGGCCTGCTCGGCTTTGCCGGCCGCGTCGGCAACGTCGACCTGGACTTCGGCGTCAATTACAGCCGCTACAAGGGCTACGACGTTGGCCGCAACTACGGCATGCGTTCGAACATGCAGGCTGCGCTCTTCGACGGCAGCTACGATCCGACCGATCCGTTCGGCGCCTCCGAGGACACCCTCAACGGCATGCGCGTGACCATCTCGCGTGAGGCCGAGTTCGAGACCAAGGAGTTCTACGGCACAGCCGGAATGGATATCGCCGAAATCGGTGGTGGCTGGATTCAGGCCGTCGTTGGTGCCGAGTACCGCGAAGAAGAGTTCTTCGACCAGTACGACTCGCTCAGTGAAGCCGGTCTGGTCGGCGGTTCGGCCGGCAACAGCTCGTCGGGCAGCCGTGACGTGTCAGCACTCTACACCGAGTGGCTGTTCCCGCTCATGGATAACCTCGAACTGACCGCTGCGGCCCGTTACGACGATTACTCCGACTACGGCGACGACGTCAGCCCGAAGATTGCGCTGCGCTACCAGCCGATGGACGCCATCACGCTGCGCGCCAGCTATGCCGAAGGCTACGCCGCTCCGGACCTGACGCTGATCAACGCCAAGCGCGCCTTCTCTGCCGAGTTCGTGCGTGACTTCGTGCGCTGTGAGTCTCTCGGTCTTTCCCCGGGCGAGTGCCCGCAGATCCAGGTCGACTCCTTCTCCATCGGTAACTCGGATCTGGATTCGGAAAACTCGAAGGGCTACGCCGCCGGTATCGCCTTCCAGGCCACCGAATGGCTCAGCGGTTCGGTCGACTACTACCGCATCGAGATCGACAACCTGATCCGTACCATTGGTCCTCAGGAGCTGATCAACCTCGAGAGCGAAGGTCGTGCCATGCCGCCGGGGCTCAACGTGTTCCGTAATCCGAACGGCTCGATCGACGAAGTCATCTACGGCCCGGCCAACGAGGGTGACCTCGAGACCCAGGGTATCGACGTCAACCTGCGCGCCAGCTTCGACTTCGGCAACGCCGGCATGCTGCGCTCCAACCTGCAGGTCAGCTACGTCGACAAGTACGAGATCTACTCGGAGCTGGATGACGACATCCCGAGCCCGGAGACGGTAGGTACCCGTGGTGCGCCGCAGTTCCGTGCCAACCTGGACAACACCTACTCCTTTGGTGACTTCCGGTTTGCGTGGAATATCCACCACACCGACAGCACCTCCGAGCAGGTCGGGTTCAACGACGCCGAGACGGCCCGCGTGGAGAAAGGCCACATTTCTTCGTGGACCCGTCATGACCTGAGCGCCACCTGGTTCACGCCGTGGAACTCCGAGCTGACGCTGATGGTGCGCAACGTCGCGGACCGCAATCCGCCGATCTCTCCGTTCTTCTCGCGTAGCTATGCGTTCAGCTACTCGGATGGCTGGGGACGTATCCCGTACGTTCGTTACACCCAGAACTTCTGATCGACTGATCAGAGACGAGAAGTCGGCTTGCAAGCCGCTGAAAGGCCCGGGGCTCCCGGGCCTTTCACTTTCTGCCCACAGCAGACGCCACGGCACCCGCACCGGGGTACACTGGCGCAACCACCAACTTGCAGTTCACCTCCCCTTGCCCGCCATGCCATCCACCGCATACAGCCACTGGAGTCGATACTGGGCGGGAGGTTGTCTGACCTCGCTGCCGCAGGACTTCGTGGCCAACTATGACGGCGAAGTGGCCGCTTTCTGGCGCGGCTGCTTCAAAGCGCTGCCACGCAGCGCGGCCGTGCTTGATGTGTGTACCGGCAACGGCGCCCTGGCCCTGCTGGCAGCCGCCTTCTCCCACCAGCAGGCAAGCGCCTTTGCCATCACGGCCGTCGATGCGGCAAGGGTTGACACACAGGCCGTTTGCCAGGCCCATCCCGATGCCGCTCGCCACATGGAGGCCATTCGCTTTTTCGACCGCACGCCCTTCGAGACGGCCGATCTCCAGCCGGAGTCCTTCGATCTGGTCATGAGCCAGTTCGGCATCGAGTATTGCGACTGGCAGGCCGCGGCAGCCAGGTGCGAGCAGCTTCTTCGTCCAGGCGGCCGCCTGGTTTTCGTCGCCCACACACCCACCTCGGACATGCTCGAGACGATGCGCAGGGAATCGGGTGATTTCGCCTTTCTGGACGAACTGCAGGTGCTCGATGTGCTTGATCGATTTGCCTCAGGCGAGTTCAACGCCCCGCGTTTGCGCCGCGAGCTCAATCGGATCGGGCCGGAACTGTTTGCTCGCCAGAAGCGCTCCGCATCCGCGCTGTTTCGCTACGTGCTCACGATGGCAGACCAGACCCTGGATTTGACCAATGCCGCCCTCGAGCGCCAGCGCGAGGCCATCGGCACGGTTGCCGCCGACATGGCAGCCGCGAAGCAGCGGCTTGCCGACATGCTCAGCGTCAACGAGAGCATCTCGCACCACCCTGACTGGACCCGCGCGTTCGAGGATGCCGGACTGGCCGAGCTGGAACACGGCCAGCTCCACTACCGGGGAAGCCACAGGATCGGGACATTTCACCGTTTTGAAAAGCCGTGCCAGACTTGACTTCACCAAAGGAATGCTGATCATCTGAAACCATGTTGGCACAGGCAGGCAAGCCGGGCGTAGCAGGCAGGCGAGCGATCAAAGCGCGCGGCTGCCTGATTGCCTTGCCTGCCCTGCTGATGGTTGTCCTCTTTCCGGGCGCTGCGGTGGCCAACCTGGAGCAAGGGCCCGTATTCAGGACAATCAGCGTCAACGAGGGATTGCCCGATCGGCGCGTCGAGGCCATCGTGCAGGACGCTCAGGGATTCATCTGGATCGGCACGCGCAGTGGCCTGGTACGCCACGAGGGCAGGCAGATGCGCCTGATCCCCAGCGATCCCGAAGATCCCGCTCCTCTGCCAGGCAGCAACATCATGTCCCTGATGGCGCACAGCGACGGCTCGGTCTGGGCCGCGGTGGAGAACCGGGGCGTGGTGCAGATCGGTCCGGACCTCGAGCTGCGCCGGCACCTCGAGCCCCGGCAGCGCGGCGGCCGGCTGCCCGCGGGCAACATCTGGTCAATGGCCGAGGATTGTGATGGGCGCGTCTGGATGGCGTTCATGCGCGGCGGCGTGGCGGTCTACGACCCGGCCAGCCACGCGCTGAGCGCTTACCCGCAGTCAGAAGAGGCCGGCCTCAATCCCGGCGGATTTCAGGTTCACCTGGAAGTCGACTCCCGCTGTCGGCTCTGGCTTGTGCAGACCAGTCAGGTGTCGATCCATGAGCCAGAGACCGACCGATTTCGATCCGTTCGGGTACCGAGACCGGGAGACTTCGCGATCCATCTGGCTGAAGCGCACGGCCGCATCTACTTCAATGAAGCCGGCGCGCTCTACGACCTGGGCCCCACCGGGGAGGCGCCGCAGGCCCGGCCCGAGCGGATCGCCATGCTCGATGGCACCATCACCGGAATCGCCGCAGATCCGAACTCCCGCCAGTTGATCATTGCCTCCACCTACGGGCTGCAGCGAAAGTCCCCGGGCAAGGACGGTGCGCTGCGGGGCATCAGGCATCAGCCCGGCCTGGTCAATGGCTTGCCGTCGAACTCCATCGACAGCGTCACGTTCGATCGGGAAGGCGGCCTGTGGCTTACTACCACGCGCAGTGGCGCCGCCTATCTGCCGCCGGGCTCGGCCGCTTTTGAACGCCACCAGCCAATACCGGGCCTGGACGGGCCCAGAGCGGTCAACATCGATCCGATCATGAGCCTGAGCTGGGATGATGAATCCCACGGGTTCTGGATCGGCGGCCTGCGCGGAAACATCGAGTTTCTTGCCATGTCGGTCGACCTACCCCACCCGCCTACCATTTCACGACCGGCGCGAGATACGGTGTTCGGGGCGGCGATCGTGGAGCTTTTTCGCGAAAAAGATACGCTCTATGTGGCCACCCAGAAAAGCGTGATCCGTGCGGCCCTCGGCGAGGAGGGAGCGCACAGCGTGCTGATGCGCCGCGAAGACTTTGCCTCGGGCACCTTTTCGTCCATGCTGCGCAAGGAAGCCGGCGAGCTGTGGGTCCTCACCCAGGATGTGGGTGTCTTTCTGCTGGATGAAGCAAGCGGTGCGCGTCAGCACTTTCATCCCGGCGGCGAAGGCCGCACGCATCTTCCCGAAACCGGCCCCGGGAAAATGATGCGCGGTCCGGATGGCGGCTGGTGGCTGCTTGCCCCAGGCGGCATCTATCGCTGGCACGAGAGGCAGGGTTTCATCCGGCAGGATGTACCGGCCGACCGGCCCCTGGCTTCCGCTGCGTGGATTGACGGCGAACTGTGGCTGGCTACCGACCATTCGCTGCAGCTCTGGCGCCGCGAGGGTCAGTCGCTCTCACCGGTTCGCGAATACGAACTCGAGGGTCAACTGCCGCCGGGGCGCGTGATCGAGATCATTCCCGATGCCGCCGGCAATATCTGGCTGATGCGCACCAGCGGACTGTCGATGCTGCGGACTGCCGACGGCAAGCTGCGCCATTTCTCGCAGCGCGACGGCATGGCGCCCGTTGAATTCGGCGAGAGCACCGCGGTCAGGCTGCCCGGCGGGCTGCTGGCCTTTGCCGGCCGCGGTGGCATTGTCACTGTCGACCCCGAGCGCATCAGCAGCGTCACCATCCCGCCCAAGGTCCACATCTCGCGCCTGCAGGCCGGGGATCGCATCATGGCGGTTGGTCCAGTGTCCGGCTCACAGACCCATTCGGCCAGCGGCTCCGCCGTTACGTTGCCACACGACTACAACAATCTGTTCATCGATTTCATGGCGACCAGCTATCTCGCCCCCGAGCGCACGCGCTATCGTGTGATGCTCAAAGGCTGGGACAGCGACTGGATCGAGCTGATCGGTCAGACCCGCCACCACTATTCCAATCTGCCGTCGGGCCAGTACCGGTTCGAGGTCCAGGCAGCCGCCCCCGACGGCCCCTGGAGCAGCCCCGGTGCCGCGCTGCCGATAAATATCCAGCAGCCGCCCTGGCTCGGCGGCTGGGCGTTGAGCGCCTATGTTCTGCTGGCCCTGACCGGCGCCGGTGCCGGACTGCGAAGCTACCGCCGCGCTAACCAGCGACGCAGAGAGGTTCGCGAGGCCCGTCAGAAGCGCGACCTGGCCGAACAGCAGCGCAAGATCATCACCCGGCTCAATCGCAGTCTCGAGCCGGTTGCGCTGGCCAAAACCATTGCCCGGGAGTTTGCCCAGGTCACCGGTGGCCAGGCAGCCTGGCTGGGCTATATCGACGATCACCTGCCGCGTGAGCTCGTTTGCAGCGATGCCGCGCGCGCACCGCTCACGCGTGAACAGTGGCGTCGGCGCCTGACCGACGCCCAGGGGAATGGCGACCTGGCTCTGAGCCTGCGCGTTGCCGAACGCGATGTTGCCAGCGTTCTGATCGAGCACGCGCACTCCGGCATGACAGACGAGGGCCGGGAGCGTCTTCGTCTTCTGAAGGAAATGGCCGGGCAGGCACTGCACAACGCCATGCTGCTGCAGCGCGTGCGCGCGCTGGCTGAACGGGCCGAGCAGGCCAGCAACGCCAAGTCCGAGTTCCTGGCCACCATGAGCCACGAAATCAGAACGCCCCTGCACGGCGTGCTGGGCATGGTCGAGTTGCTCTACGAAACCGAGACCGAACCGGGCCAGCAGGATATTCTCGACACGCTTCGGCAGTCGGGGCTGCAGCTTCAGCGCATCATCGACGACGTGCTCGATATCTCGCGCATCGAGGCCGGCCGGATGAGCCTGGCCGAGCAGCCCTTCGACCTGGCGGCCATGCTCGAACAGGTTGTGGATCTGCACGCCCCCAATGCCGCCCGCAAGGGCCTTGATCTGCGCCTGAGGATCGCAGCCGATCTGCCGCTGGCGGCTACAGGCGACAGCGACCGCATCTCCCAGGTTGTGGGCAACCTGCTGAGCAACGCCGTCAAGTTCAGCGAGCGCGGGGGTATCGAACTCAGCGCAGCCGTCGGTCGCGACGGCTATCTGGTGCTGGTGGTTTCCGACTCCGGCCCCGGCATCAGCGCGCACGACCAGGAGCGGTTGTTCGAGCCCTTTACTCAGCTCGATGCCTCGATTACCCGCTCCTACAGCGGATCGGGCCTGGGCCTGGCCATCTGCCGCCGCCTGGTCGACGCCATGGGCGGCACGCTCGATTTGCTCGAGAGCTGTCACGGCGGCAGCCGCTTCCGGGTTCGCCTGCCCGCTCTTGAAGTCCGCCCGGAAGCGCCTGCGCCGGCCTTGTCGGGCATGCTGCGCGGGCAGGTGCTCGCGGCCAGCGTGTCGCCGCCGACCTTGCGCGTTCTCAAGGCGCTGGCCCGGCGCTGGCAGCTTCGTGTCGTCGATGTACGCCGTTCGCCGCAGCCCTGCGATCTTTTGCTGGTCGACCCGCAAACGCTCGATGAGAGTGATGCCGACCGGCTCGATGCCTGGCGTCAGCAGGCCAGTGCCCTGGCCTGGCTGCAGTCGCCCTTTCCGGCACGTTCCGGCCCGCCACCGCTGCTGCCCGCCGGTGCCCATTTCCTGCGCTGGCCGCTGGTCGAAAGCCGCTTTGTGGGGCTGCTGTTCGACCTGTGCATCGGCACTCCTGACGAAGGCGGGATGAGCGGGTAAACTGAAGCCTCATTTTCCCGAGAGGATCGGCTCATGGTGTGGGTGCTTCTGATCGTCATCGTCGCGGCGGCCTTTTTTGTCGTAACGATCTACAACAGGCTGATCGCCGCGCGCAACCGCTACAAGAACGCTTTTGCGCAGATTGATGTCCAGCTCAATCGCCGCCACGACCTGATTCCCAATCTGGTCGAGGTGGCCCGCAAGTACATGAGCCACGAGCGCGAAACGCTCGAGGCCGTTATCCAGGCCCGCAACGGAGCACACCAGCAGTTGGGCAAAGCTGCTGCCGACCCATCCGACCCGGAGGCCATGCGCAAGCTTTCAGAGGCTGAACAGGGCCTGTCCGGCGCGCTGGGCCGGCTGTTCGCCCTGTCGGAAAACTACCCGGATCTCAAGGCCAACCAGAACATGATGCAGCTCACCGAGGAGCTCACCAGCACGGAAAACAAGGTGGCCTTTGCCCGCCAGGCGTTCAATGACACGGTCATGAACTACAACACCCTGCGCGAGAGCTTCCCGGCCAACATCATCGCCGGCATGTTCACCTTCAAGCCCGCCGAGTTCCTCGAGATCGACGACCCGGCCAAGCGTGAAGCGGTGCAGGTTGATTTTGGGTAATCAGGGAAAAAGGGCTCAGGGTTCGGGTTTCAGGAGCGGGTTCACTAAGCCTGAGGGGCTGTTGCGCCGCGAAACGTGGCAGGCGAGATAAGGCCTGGGAATCATGCACAGCAGCGACGCGGCATAGCCGCCTGTACACATCTGATGTACCCGCCCCCGAAACCTGAACCCTGAAACCTGAACCCTTACTCAAAAGAAATGAACTTCTTCGAACACCAGGACAGGGCCCGTCGCCAGAGCACCTATCTGGTGATCATGTTCAGCCTGGCGGTGCTGGCGATCATCATTGCGGTCGACGCGCTGGTGTTTTTTGTCGTCGGTCCCGATCCCTGGGCGCTGTTCTGGGCCACGGTGGTGACCGGTGGCATCATTCTGGGGGCGAGCACCGTGCGGACCCTGCAGATGCGTGGTGGCGGCGGTGAGGTTGCCCAGTCTCTGGGCGGAACGCGCATCGATGCCTCGCCGTCCGATCCGCTCAGGCAGCGGCTGCGCAACGTGGTCGAGGAGATGGCCATTGCCGCCGGCGTGCCGGTGCCCGAAATCTACGTGCTCGAGCACGAGCAGGGCATCAACGCCTTCGCCGCCGGATTTTCGCCGGCCGATGCCGCGGTGGCAGTCACGCGCGGCACGCTCGAACACCTCGATCGTGATGAATTGCAGGGCGTGATCGCGCATGAGTTCAGCCACATCCTCAACGGCGACATGCGGCTCAACATCCGCCTGATCGGCTTTCTGTTCGGCATTCTGGTGATCGCCATCATTGGCCGAAAGCTGCTTTTTTCAGCGCGTTATGCCCGCGACAGCCGCAACGCCGCGCCGGCGGTCATGGCCGGGCTGGCGGTTGTCGTGCTCGGCTACGTCGGCCTGTTTTTCGGCCGCTGGATCAAGGCCGCCGTATCGCGCCAGCGCGAATACCTGGCCGATGCCTCGGCCGTGCAGTTCACTCGCAACCCCGACGGTATCGGCAACGCCCTGAAGAAGATCGGCGCGCTCTACGCAGGCTCCTTTCTGAGCACTGACAGCGAAGAGATCGGCCACATGCTGTTCTCTCCCGGCATGGGCTATCAGATGTTCGCCACCCACCCGCCGCTGGAGAAGCGGATCAAGGCCATCGATCCGTCCTTTCAGCCCGAAGAGCTGGAGCGAATCGCGCGCCAGCTCGATCGTCACGCCCAGGCGCGCAAGGCCGAGGCCGAAGAGGCCCTGCGCCGGCGCCAGGCCCGGGAGGCGGCTGAGGGAATCGATCCGGCCCGGCTGGTCACCGACCTGGGCAGCCTGGCCGAGCAGATCGGCCAGCCGGGCATGCAACAGGCGCTGAGCGCGGCGATCATGGCGGCAGCGATTCCCGCTCCGCTCGAGCTGGCTGCCCACTCTGATGAATGGGCCCAGGAGTTGACCTGCAGCCTGCTGCTGAGCCAGGACGGTGACGTGCGCGAGCGGCAGTTGCTGCTGATCGCGCGCAGCCTCGGCGGCGACAGCGAAAGGCAGGTGCGCCAGCTTCACCGGGAGCTTGCCGATCAGCCGCGCTCGATTCGCCTGCCGCTGGTCACGATGGCTTTTCCTCAGCTTCGCCGTCGCCCCGAGGCCGATCTGCTGGCTTTCATGCGCCTGCTCGAGGGTCTGGTCGAGGCCGACGGCGAGGTGAGTCTCCACGAATACGCACTCACCCGGCTGGTCAACGCAATGATTGGCGACGCCCTGCGACCGGCGCAATCCGCCGCGGCAGGGCGGCGCAAACTTGCCGCGCGGGGGCGCGAGGCAACCGAACTGATGGCCATCCTGGCGCACTACGGCCATCCAGACGATCCGGTTGGCGCGGAATCCGCTTTTGCCGCCGGCATGTCCGAGCTGACCGGGCAGGTGCCGCCGATGCCGCCAGCCAAGGCCGGAGTCGGGCAGATAGACGAATTGCTGCGCCGCCTCAATGACCTGCGGCCGCAGTCGAAGCACGCTCTGGTGGTCGCCCTGCTGTGCTGCGCTGCCGCCGACGATCAGGTCGTCGACGACGAGCTCGACCTGCTGCGCGTGGTCTGCGCCCTGCTGCGCGTGCCGCTGCCACTGATGGGCTCAGTCAAGACAGGCTGACAGGAAAGGCCGCTTATCCGTGGAGATCGGGTTCCGAGGCAATCGAGGTCGGCCCCGACAGCGCATGGCCGCGTTCGTGTCCTGCCCGTGTCGGGCCCGTGACGTAACGGACGACAGGCGTGCGGCCGCAAGATAGCCGGGGCCAGAGCAAGAGATTACGAGGAGCACCCATGCACATCAATGGCACCCGACTTCGAGAGCTCCGCACCACACGCCAATGGACACAGGAGCAGTTGGCCAATCTGAGCGGCCTGAACCTTCGAACCATCCAGCGCCTCGAATCAGGCGCAAAAACCTCGACTGAGTCCTTGCGGGCGTTGGCCGCCGTCTTCGAGGTGCCGGCCGAGAGTCTGCTGCTGGGCGATTCGGCACCCAGCCAGCCGGCCCTCGAAGCGATGCGCAAAGGCTTCCTGCGTGGCCTGGAATTCACTGGCACCACTCAACGTGTGGACTTCTTCTGGTTCGCGCTCGCCGTGACGATGGTGCTGGCCTTCGCCTCTCTATTATCCGCGGCCATCGGCCTACTACTGCCGTTGCAAATCGCTTCGTTGCTGGTGTTGCTGCCGTGGATCGCGGCGTGCACACGGCGCCTGCGCGACGCCGGCTTCAATCCTTGGTGGCAGCTCATCAGCCTGGCACCGGTAGCGGGCATCCTGGTGCTGCTATATCTGCTCACCTATCCAACCAGAGCAATGCAGCCAAAGGAGACGATATCTGGTTGATGTCGCCACAACCCCTCCCCCGCAACCTGATTCAGACGTTGCTCAGCCAGCTCAGAGCCTGTTGTTTTTGAAACCGCAGATTGCGCAGATTGACGCCGGCTCGAAAAAACAGAACCTTGTAGCCACGGATAACGCGGAAGAACACGGAAGAAAGAGGCTTTCGACAGATCTCCCGGGTTCATTTCCCGTGTATTTCCGTGTTTTCCGTGGTCAGGAGGTTGTGACTTTGATCTGCGGTTTCCTGCACTGCAGGCCGGGGTTCAAGCAGGCTCAGCTTGCCAATGCCGCGTTCGGCGACTGTGCGCAGGCCTCTTCAAGGATCATGCCGGCGGCCTTCTCGGCAATCATGATGGTTGGCGCGTTGGTGTTGCCGCCGATCAAGGTCGGCATGATCGAGGCGTCGACCACGCGCAGGCCCGACAGGCCGCGCACGCGCAATTCGGGGTCGACGACCGCATGCGCATCGCTGCCCATGCGGCAGGTGCCCACGGGGTGATAGATGGTCTCGGCCTTGGTGCGGATGAAGTCGATCAGGCCGTCGCGATCGCGCACCTCGCCGCCAGGCAGGATCTCGTGGGCACGGAAAGGCCGAAAGGCCGGCTGTTCGAGGATCTGGCGCGAGAGGCGGACGCACTCGAGCATCATTTCCAGATCCTCGGGCTCGCTCAGGTAGTTGGCGTGGATGGCGATGGGCTGACGCGCATCGTCAGAGCGAATCGCCAGGTGGCCCCGGCTTTGCGGCCGAAGCGGACAGGCGTGCAGAGTGTAGCCGTCGCCGGGCAGGCGGTTGCGGCCGTGATCGTCGAGCAGAGCGGGCACGAAATGCATCTGGATGTCCGGTCGGTCGTCGCGGCCGCGGCCGCTGACGATGAAAGCGCCCGCTTCGGCGATATTGGATGTGCCTTCGCCCTGGTGGTGCAGAAAATAGCGCAGACCAACCCGCAGCTCGCTGAGCTGGTCGTAGGTGACCGGCTGTGAGCAGCGCGTGAGCGTGCAGATGTCGAGGTGATCCTGAAGGTTGCGCCCGACTTCGAGCAGCTCGTGGCGGCATTTCACGCCGGCGGACTCGAGCATGCCGGCCGGCCCGATGCCCGAGATCATCAGCAACTGCGGTGAATTGATGGCGCCGCCGGCCAGCAGCACCTCGCGTTCTGCAGTGACCGAGCGGGTGATGCCGCGGCGGTGGTAGCGCACGCCGTTGACGCGGTCCCTGCCGGCAAAATTCAGGCCCAGCGCGAAGGCGCCGGTCAGCAAGGTCAGATTGGGCCGCGACTTGACCGGATTGAGATAGGCGGTGGCCGCGCTGCAGCGTCGGCCATCGCGCTGCGTGACCTGGTAGAAGCCCACGCCGCGCTGGGCCGGTCCGTTGAAATCAAGGTTGCGGGCAAACCCGGCCTGCTGGGCGGCCTGGATGAACACATCGCTGAGCGGGTTGGTGTGGCTCAGATCCGATACGCTCAGGGGCCCGCCCGTGCCGTGCAGCTCGGATTCACCCCGTGCCTGGTCTTGCGAGCGCAGAAACCAGGGCAGTACATCCTCCCAGCTCCAGCCCGGGTTGCCCGCCTGCGCCCAGTCGTCGTAGTCGCTGCGGTGGCCGCGCGAATAGCACATCGCGTTGATCGAGCTCGACCCGCCCAGCACCTTGCCGCGCGGCCAGTAGAGCCGGCGGTTGTTGAGCGCCGGCTCCGGCTCGGTTTCGTAGTTCCAGTTGAGCGATTTGAAGTTGACCAGCTTCGACAGGCCGGCCGGCATGTGAATGAACGGGTTCCAGTCGCGCGGGCCGGCTTCGAGCAGCAGCACGCTGATCGCGGGGTCGGCGCTGAGCCGGTTGGCGAGCACGCAGCCAGCCGAGCCGGCGCCAACGATGATGTAATCATAAGATCTAGACATGGCGAGTCCGCTGAGTTTACCTCACGGTTGATGATAGGCGGGGTAATTAGGCTTCGGGGACTAAAAGGGCATTAAGGGTTCAGGTTTCAGGGTTCAGGGTTCAGGAAAACCTGGCCGAAGCCCGCCCTGAAACCTGAACCCTGAAACCTTCTCTTCAAAGCCTGTGCAACTGACTCATCAGCTCGAATCCGTCCAGGCGGGTGTCGAGTCCGCGCGTCATCGCAATGACCTTGAACTTCTCACCCATTTCGCCGGGCAGGGTCAGGCGCTTGAGCTCGCCGGCTAGCTGTAAACGACGGGCGTCGTCTTCGACCTGGTCAACGACCTGGTGGGCCCCCAGGGCGAGCAGGAAGCCGGCCTGGCTGGTAAAGCCGGCGATCTGAAGGCCGGCCTCGTGGCCGGCCTCGGCCACGGCACTGAAGTCGACGAAAGCCGACAGGTCGGTCAGTCCGGGCCACACGAACGGGTCGAAATGCGCGCGATGCCGGTAGTGGCCCACCAGCGTGCCGTCGCTGCGATCATCGAGATAATATTCATCCCGCGGATAGCCGTAGTCGACCAACAGCACCAGCCCGCGCGCCAGCGGTCGGGTGACGGTGTTGATCCAGCCGGGCAGGTCGACGGCAATCTCGCTGCGATAGCCGGCTGGCAGGCGGCGGGGAAGCTGCCGCTGGAGCTCGTTGATTGCCTGCTCGACCCGCGGCCGCGGCGGCTGGCTGGTCCACCGGAAACGCTCGCCGTCGAAATCCACGCGCAGCTCGAGCGGGCCGTCTTCGCCTATCTCGAACCGCGCCACGGGCAGGGCGTCGATGACTTCGTTGCCGACGATCACGCCCGCGAATGGATCCTCGGGCGGGGCATCGATCCAGCGCACCCGCTGGCGCAGCTCTTCGGCCAGCCCGGCCAGGGTTTCGCGCTGCACCTCGCGCAGCGGAGCGCTGGGTTCCAGAATCAGATACTCGCGCGGCGGTGACTGCAGCCTGGTGAGCAGGTCGCGTGCCAGCACGCCCGAGCCGGGGCCCAGCTCCAGCAGGGTCCATTCCGCGCCGATTTCGCCGGCAACCTGGTCGCACTGGCGCGCCAGGGCGGCGGAAAACAGGGCGCCCTGTTCCGGTGCGGTGACAAAGTCGCCCGCCTGCCCGAACTTGTGCAGTCCGTTGACGTAGTAGCCCAGACCGGGCTCGTACAATGCCATCGACATGAAGCGATCGAAGGGCATCGGGCCGTCGCGCTCGATTTCAGCGATGATTTGACGGCACAATGTTTCGCTCAGGCTCGCCAGATCGGCTGGCGGCTCGGGCAATGACAGGGATGGAGAGCGCGATGACGGCAACGGTAGAGGCGCAGCGTGGGCGTGTGGCGATTGTAACCGGCGCGGCGCGACGTATCGGTGCCACTATCGCGCGCAGACTGCACAACTGCGGCCTGGACGTGGTTATCCACTACCGCGGCTCGGGCGATGAAGCCCGGGCGCTGCGCGACGAGCTGCTCGAGCTCAGGCGCGGATCGGCCGCCCTGGTGCAGGCTGACCTCGCCGACGACGCAGCACCGCAGCGTATCTGCAGCGCGGCCCTGGAGGCGTTCGGCCGGATCGATATTCTCATCAACAACGCCTCCACCTTCTATCCCACGCCTCTTGAATCAGCCACCCGGGCGCAATGGGACGAGCTGATGGCCAGCAACCTGCGCGCGCCCTTCTTTCTGGCGCAAGCCTGCGCACAAGAGCTGGCCGCGCGCGAAGGCGCGATCGTCAACATGGTCGATATCCACGGTCTGGTGCCGCTTGGCAACCACGCCGTCTACAGCCAGGCCAAGGCCGGCCTGATTGCCCAGACCCGGTCGCTGGCGCGCGAAATGGCACCCCAGGTGCGCGTCAACGGTGTTGCCCCCGGTGCCATCCTGTGGCCGGAAAACGAGCTGTCACCGGAGGCCGGCCGGGAGATTCTCGAGCGCGTGCCCCTTGAGCGCCAGGGCCGACCCGAAGACATCGCCGGCGCCGTCGCCTTCCTCGCGCTGGACGCCCCCTACATCACCGGCCAGATCCTCGCCGTCGACGGCGGGCGACTGCTGAACATGTAGCTTGCCTGGACGAGTCTCTACTGGATGGGGCGATCGTTGGGCCTGGGCCGTGCAGGTTGGGTTTCACGCAGAGCCGCAGAGGGGCAGAGAACGCAGAGAAAAGATAAAAGGCGTTAACCGCGAAGACGCAACGAACGCAAGGGACTGACAAAACCGGAAACCAGGGAAGGCACGGAACGAGACGGAAACAGCCAACGCTCCAGCAAGGACTTCCATTAACCCGGCAGCCGCGGAAAGCTCATATCGCCGGCAGGGTCTTTCAGAACATGTTCAATTTGAATTTTCCGTGGCCTTCCGTGTATTCCGTGGTTCTAGTATTTCTTTGCGCTCTTTGCGGTTAAATGTTTCTGGTTTTCAGTCCTTTTCTCTGCGTTCTCCGCCCCTCTGCGGCTCTGCGTGATGCCAATCAGCACCCAGACCCAGCCAAAGCCGCCGCGATCAGGGACGCGTCAGCCTCTACTTCAGCAGCCGGACGACGTCGCGGAAGCGCGGGTGGCTGGCGTCGCGCATGAGTTCGAACAGCGCCATTTCGACGTTACTCAAGTGCACCCCGGCGGTGGCCATGCGGCGCAGGGCGATGTCGCGGTTGAACGCCGAGCGCGAGGAGATCGCGTCGGCGATGACGTGCACCTCGTAGTTTTCTGACCTGAGGGCGGCGGCTGTCTGCCAGACGCAGACATGGGCTTCGATGCCGGCAAGCAGGATGCGGCTGCGCCCAAAATCGCGTATGGCCTCACGCAGGGTCTCATCGCCCCAGCAGCCGAAGCTGCTCTTGGCGCAGGGCGTGAAGCCGTCGAGTTTCTCGGCCAGTTCGGGCACGGTCGGGCCGAGCTTGTCGGGCAATTGTTCGGCCCAGACGACGGGAATATCGAGAATCCGGCAGGCCTCGACCAGAATGCCCTGCTGGCGGATCATCGCTTCGGATTCGTGCATGATCCGCGCCAGCTTGCCCTGCACGTCGACCAGTAGAAGGAGGGCGTTTTCGGGAGTGGGGTGGTCGGAAAGATGGCTCATGGGTCTTGCCTCCGGTGGCTCATGGTTTGTATTCAGGTTTCAGGTTTCAGGTTTCAGGTTTCAGGAGCGGGCGCCTCCGAGGCGTGGCAGGCGGCTACGCCGTGTCAGCGCAGTGCATGAACCACAGGCCCTCAATCGGCTTCCACGTTTGACGGCGCAGCCGTCCCTCAGGCTCCGTGAACCCGCCCCTGAAACCTGAACCCTGAAACCTGAACCCTTTATTCAACCGCTTCCCCACCAATTCGGCGCCGATGATTGCCTGTCGCCGAGGTCTGCTGGTTCAAGCGAACGATCCCCTTCGAACTCATCCCAGTGCTCGGCAAAGGTCTTTCCGGTCTCGGGATGCTTCAGATCCGGCGCCAGGTCGGCCAGGGGCGCGAGGACGTGGGCGTACTGCAGAATTTCTCCGCGCGGCAGGGTCAGGCCGTCGAAGCAGCCGGCCTTGTCGTCGTACAGGAGGATGTCGATATCAAGGGTTCGGTCAGAGAATTTGGGCTGACTGCGGTCGCGGCCGTAGGCGTCCTCCAGTTCGGTGAGCCAGTGCTTGAGCTCGGTCGGCGCCAGATCGGTTTCGATACGCGCCACGCAGTTGAGAAAATCATCGCCGGAAAAGCCGACCGCCTTCGACCGGTACACGGGCGAGACGGCGGTGTTGGTGAACTTGCGATAGAGGGCGCGGATGCCGGCGCGAATGTTGGCCTCGGCGTTGCGGTTGGAGCCCAGACCCAGGTAGACGATGCTCACGGCTGACGTCCCCGCTCGATGCGTATGCCGACCGATTTCGAGCCACTCACCGCACCCGGCTTGTCCAGCTCCAGGCGCAGCCACTCGACCGGAAATTCCTCGAGCACGAATTCGGCACAGCGCTCGGCCAGGGTCTCGACAAGCTGGAAGCTGCTCGACTCGACAAATCCGATCAGGCGCTTGGCCACCGCCTTGTAGTCGAGCGCGTCGTCGATCCGGTCGGTGGCAGCGGCCTTGCGGATATCGCTGCTCATTTCCAGATTCAGCCGCACCGTCTGGCGAATCTTTCGCTCCCAGTCGTAGATGCCGATGACGGTTTCGATGTCGAGATCCTTGATGAAGACGACGTCCATGGGATTGGCTGGTTTCCTTGTTGGCTGGTTTGCTGGTTCTTGCCGAGCCGGCGGTCCTCGCGCACGCTGCAGTCCATTGACGAAGCGTAGAGCGCAATCACAGCCTGAAAAGCCCGGCTATTGCTGAAGACTGATGATAATCCACGCGCCGGAAGAATTCGCCACGCTCGTTACCAACCAGCCAACTCAGGCACCCCGCACCTCCGGACGAGATCCGGGGCCTTCGTGGCGCAGCGCCACCGATCAGAAAGATCCCGGCTCAAGGCCGGGAATACGGCGACCAACCAGCCAACCAGCTAACCAGCTAACCAGCCAACGAATCAATCGCCCACCTGGGCTTGACCGCGATCAGGCCGTCTCGCGTCGCCTCTCCCCGCCGATACCACCCGGCGTGGGCGATCATCGCGCCATTGTCGGTGCACAGCTTCAGAGAGGGGTAAAACACCTGCCCGGGCAGCCGGCGCGTGAGCTCGGCGCGCAGGCGGGTATTGGCGCTGACGCCGCCGGCAATGACCAGGCGCTGCATGCGCGTTTCTTTCAGTGCACGCTGGCACTTGATGGCCAGGGTTTCGGCCACCGCCTGCTCGAAGCCGGCGGCAACGTCGGCAAAATCCCCGGGCTTCAGGCGCGCAACCAGCTCGCGGGTGTGGGTCTTGAGGCCTGAAAAGCTGAAGTCCAGGCCGGGACGGTTGGTCATTGGCCGGGGAAATGCGAAGCGATCGGGGTCGCCGGTTTCGGCCAGGCGAGCGACTTCCGGTCCGCCAGGGTAGCCCAGGCCCAGCAGACGCGCGGTCTTGTCGAAAGCCTCGCCGGCGGCGTCATCGAGGGTTTCGCCAAGCAGCCGGTAGCGCCCGAAGCCCTCGACGGCGACCAGCATGGTGTGGCCACCGGAGACCAGCAAGGCAACGAAAGGAAATTCCGGCGCCGGGTCCTCGAGCAGGGGCGAGAGCAGGTGGCCTTCCATGTGATGGACAGCAATGGCGGGTATGCCCAGCGCGGCAGCCAGCGCCACGCCGGTGGCTGCGCCCACCAGCAGCGCGCCGGCCAGCCCGGGGCCGGCCGTGTAGGCCACGGCGTCGAGCTCTGTGGCCGGCATCTGCGTGCGGTCGAGCAGCTCGCTGATCATGGCCGGCAGCTTGCGTACGTGGTCGCGCGAGGCCAGTTCCGGCACCACTCCACCGTAGGCGGCGTGGTCTGCCTGGGTGTAGACCAGATCGTCAACGAGCCCCCGGGAGGCGCTATAGAGGGCCACGCCGGTTTCGTCGCAGGACGTTTCTATGCCAATAATATTTTGCACGTTAGGGGGTTACCGGCTTATAATGGTCAGCTTTCCACAATTTCCGGACAGAGAATCTTAATGCCCAATGTAAAGGTCAAGGAAAACGAACCCTTCGAGTATGCGCTGCGCCGCTTCAAGCGCTCCTGCGAAAAGGCAGGCGTGGTTGCAGAAGCGCGCCGCCGCGAGTTCTACGAAAAGCCGACCCAGGAACGCAAGCGCAAGAAGGCCGCGGCCGTCAAGCGCCATCTGCGCAAGCTCTCGCGCGAGCGCGTGAACCGCAGGCGGCTGTACTGATTCCATTGTAAGCAAGTTCTCGGTGAGGCGGGTTGCCCATGTCTCTGAAAGCCCGGATCAATGATGACGTCAAGCAGGCGATGCGTTCCGGTGAAAAGGAACGTCTCAAGACTCTGCGCATGCTGACCGCCGCAATCAAGCAGCGCGAGGTCGACGAGCGCGTCGAACCCGACGATGCTCAGATCCTGGCCCTGATCGAGAAGATGATCAAGCAGCGCCGGGAGTCGGCTGCGCAGTATCGCGCGGGTGATCGCCCCGAGCTGGCCGAAATCGAAGAAGCTGAAATCAGTATTCTCGAACCCTACCTGCCCGAGCAGCTTTCCGAAAACGAACTCGTCGAGATTGTCGACAAGACCATCGCCGAGACCGGCGCCGCCGACATGAGCGCCATGGGTCAGGTCATGGGCCTGCTCAAACCACGCCTGCAGGGCCGTGCCGACATGGGCGAGGTTTCCAGGCTGGTCCGTTCGCGGCTGGCAGGCTGAGCGCGGCGCTGCCTTGGCCGGCCGGATCCCCGAAGAATTCATCGAATCCCTGCTCGAGCGAACCGATATCGTCGAAATCGTCGGCTCTCGCGTCGATCTGAAACCCGCCGGGCGCGGCGAGCACAAGGCCCTGTGCCCCTTCCACGACGAGAAGACGCCGTCCTTCACGGTCAGCGCCGACAAGCAGTTCTATCACTGTTTTGGCTGCGGCGCGCACGGCACGGCCATAGGCTTCATGATGGAACACGACGGTCTGGAGTTTCCGGCCGCCATCGAGGAGCTGGCCCATCTCGCCGGTCTGGAAGTGCCGCGGGAAGGCGGCCATGTCCCGGTCAGGAAAAACGATCGCCTCTACCAGGCCCTGAGCCAGGCCCAGACCTGGTTTCGCCGCCAGCTCGGCGCCAGCCAGGCGGCCCGCGAGTACCTGAAATCACGTGGCTTCGACAAGGCCAGCGTGGATGAATTCGGCATTGGCTACGCGCCGGATGCCTGGCAGGCCCTGGCCGATTTTCTGATCAGCGAGGGTTTCGGGCCGCAGGAGCTCGAAGAGGCCGGGCTGATCACGCGCCGCGACGGACGGGTGACCGACAGGTTCCGCGACCGCGTGATGTTTCCGATTCACGACCGGCGCGGCCGGGTCATCGCCTTTGGCGGCCGCAGCCTGGGCGAGCGCGGGCCAAAATACATGAATTCGCCCGAAACGCCGCTTTTCCACAAGGGCCGCGAGCTCTACCGGCTGTTTCAGGTTCGTCGCGGCGGCCTGCCGTCGCGCATTCTGGTCGTCGAGGGCTACATGGACGCCGCCGCCCTGTTCCAGTTCGGCTTCGACAAGGCCGTCGCCACTCTGGGCACCTCGGTCACGACCGAGCACATGAAGCTGCTGTTTCGCGCCTCGCCGGTGGTGGTGTTCTGCTTTGACGGCGACCGGGCCGGGCGCCAGGCGGCCTGGCGCGGCCTGGAAGCGGCCTTGCCCGAACTTCAGTCCAATCGCGAGGTCAGATTCCTGTTCCTGCCCGAGGGCGAGGACCCGGATTCGCTGCTGCGAAGCCGCGGAGCGGATACCATGGCCCGGTTGCTCGATGAGGCACAGCCGCTGTCGACGTTTTTTTTCGACCACCTGGCCGAGGCGCTGGACATGAAAAGCATCGACGGGCGTGCGCGCTTGGTGGCGCTGGCCGAGCCCTATCTGGAAAAGCTGCCGGCGGGAGCCTTTGCCGATATGATGCGCGAGGAACTGGTGCGCCGGACCGGCCACGGCGGGCACATTCAGCCCGCGCCGCGGCCGCCGGCGGCCCGGGCGGCCGCAGGCGCCGACGATCGGCCGCTGACGCCGGTGCAGTATGCCGTGGCGCTGATTGTGCACGAGCCCGGCCTGGCCGCCCGGGTGGAAGAGGACGCGCTGGACGGCCCGGCAATGATTCGCGGCGTGGAATTTTTGCGCGAATTGATTGACTTTTGCCGGCACAAGCCCCAGTTTTCTACGGCTATGCTACTGGAAGCCTGGCGCGAACGTCGAGAAGCGCCCTGGCTGGCACGCCTGGCCACCCGGGATGCGCGTGACATGATTGCCGATCCGGAAGAAATGTCGACAGCGCTGGCACAAACTTTGGCCAGAATCCGTCGTCAAATGATACAGGCCCGAATACGAGAGCTTCAGCAAGCCCAACTGAACGAAGGGGGGCTCGATGAAGGTCAAACCAGCGAGTTGCGCCGGCTGTTGAGCGAGCGCACCCAAGAAAGTTGAATCATGAAAGCCGAAACCGTACCCATGGAAAACGCACCGCGTCCGTCTCAGCTCAAGCAGTTGATCCAGAAAGGTCGTGAACAGGGCAACTGGCTGACCTACACCCAGGTCAACGACCACCTGCCCGGCGATATCGTCGATCCCGAACAGATCGAGGATATCGTCAACATGATCAACGACATGGGCATCAAGGTCTTTGAAGAAGAGCCCGAAGATGCCGATGCGCTGATTCTCAATGACTCGGCCAGCGCGGATGACGAAGACGAAGCCGCTCAGGCAGACGCCGAGGCGGCGCTGGTGGCGGTGGAAACCGAGCTTGGTCGAACCACCGACCCGGTGCGCATGTACATGCGCGAGATGGGTTCGGTCTCGCTGCTCACGCGCGAAGATGAAATCGACATTGCCAAGCGCATCGAGGACGGTCTCAACCAGGTCAATCAGGCGCTGGCGCGCTTCCCGGGCACCATCGATACCCTGCTCGAAGAGGTCGACTCCTGGCAGGCGGGCAATCTGCGCCTCAACGAGCTGGTCAGCGGCTTCATCAACCCGACCCTGCTGGCCGAGATGGAGCTCATTTCCGACGACGCGATGGAAGCCGCCGTCGAGGAAGAGGCCGAGTTCATCGACGAAGACGAAGAGATCGACGAGGACAAGCCGGCGCCCACGGTCAACACCATGCCCGCGCCCGAGCAGGTCAGCCAGTTCTTCGACGAGATGCGCAAGCTGCACGAGCGCTTCATCACACTCTACGACCGCTACGGCCACAACAGCCCCAAGGCGACCGAACTGCACGAGCTCATCGGCGAGCAGTTCATGCGGCTGAAGCTGCCGCCGCGCCTGTTCGACTATCTGATCGATCGCATGCGTTTTCAGGTGGCGCGCACGCGCGACATCGAGCGCGCCATCATGCAGATCTGCGTGGAGCGCTGCGGCATGCCGCGCAAGGAGTTCATCACCAGCTTCCGCGACAACGCCGGCGACCCGGAATGGCTCAAGGGCCTGCTCCGGCGCCGCACCCAGTGGGCCCGGGCGATCAAGGAGCATGCCGACGATCTGGCCGAGCTGCAGGAGCGCCTGGCCCGCTTCGAGCGCGATCAGCGCATTCCGGCCGGCGAGCTGCTCGAGCTCAACCGCTCCATGTCCATCGGCGAGGCCAAGGCGCGGCGCGCCAAGAAGGAAATGGTCGAGGCCAACCTGCGCCTGGTCATCTCGATCGCCAAGAAATACACCAACCGCGGCCTGCAGTTCCTGGACCTGATCCAGGAGGGCAATATCGGCCTGATGAAGGCGGTCGACAAGTTCGAATACCGCCGCGGCTACAAGTTCTCGACCTATGCGACCTGGTGGATTCGCCAGGCCATCACCCGCTCGATCGCCGACCAGGCGCGCACCATCCGCATTCCGGTGCACATGATCGAGACGATAAACAAGCTCAACCGTGTCTCGCGCCAGATGCTGCAGGAAATGGGCCGCGAGCCCACGCCCGAGGAACTGTCCGTGCGCATGGAAATGCCCGAAGACAGGGTGCGCAAGGTGCTCAAGATTGCCAAGGAGCCGATCTCCATGGAGACGCCCATCGGCGACGATGAGGATTCGCATCTGGGTGATTTCATCGAGGACGCCAATATCCTCTCGCCGGTTGACACCGCCACCACCACCGGCCTGACCGACACGGTGCAGAAGGTGCTCTCGGGGCTCACCCCGCGCGAGGCCAAGGTGCTGCGCATGCGCTTTGGCATCGACATGAACACCGACCACACGCTCGAGGAGGTCGGCAAGCAGTTCGACGTGACCCGCGAGCGGATTCGTCAGATAGAGGCCAAGGCGCTCAGAAAGCTGCGCCATCCGACCCGCTCGGAACAGCTTCGAAGCTTCCTCGACCTCGAGTAATGTGATGTCCGTCACGCGCCGGCCGGGCATCCTGTCCGGCCCGGCGCTGCGGGTGCTTGACCGTCCCGCCGGCCGGGGGTAGGTTGAACGGTTCCCATCCCCCAAGCAGGAAAGAAGGATGTTCAGCAAGCGTGATCAGAAAAAGTCCGAATCCAAAACCGAACGCAGCACCACAACCGCCAGCGCACCGCGCCCGGCGCCGCGCACTGCCAGCACCGGCGGCACGGCCATGATCGGCCCGTCGATCAATGTCGAAGGCAAGCTCAAGGGCGAAGAAGACCTGGTGATCGAAGGCAGGGTCAAGGGGACCGTCGAGCTCAAGAACAACAGCGTGACCATCGGCAGCCAGGGGGATGTTGCCGCCGATGTCTATGCCCATTCGATTTTTGTCGACGGCAGCATGGACGGCAACCTCGTCGCCTCCGAGCAGGTTGTCATCCGCAAGTCCGCGCGCGTGAAGGGCAGCATCGCCGCCCCCAGGGTGAGCCTGGAGGACGGCGCCCAGTTCAACGGCTCCATCGACATGGACAGCAAGGGCGAGACGCTCGGCAAGGCCTTTTCAGGCCAAAAATCGGCTGCTGGCGCGGGCTCTGGTGCCAGGGCCGAGTCGCCACGTCCCGACGCCGGCGCCGACAAACCCGGCGCGGAAACAGGCAAGCAGGCCAGCAGCCACTGAAACGTCGGCTCGAGCGCGCCTGAATGAACAGCAGCACCGCCGCACGGCCGCTTGACGAGGGCGGGCCGGAGCCGATACGCGCGCCGCTTTTCTCCCTGGCCGTCGAGGCCTTCGAGGATGATCGCCGCCATGTCGTGCTCGACCTGGGGCGGGCCCGGTCCGGAACCGTCGAGCTGTTCAGCCGTTACCGTTGCCGCCTGGACGTGGCTGATCTGCCGAGCCACCTGGCTGAACTGCCGGATGTGGAAGGCGAAGAAGAGGGCCCCGCGGCCGTCGAGCGCTGGCTTGATGGCCTGCTGCCGCCGGCGCGCGGCGAGGCGGTCGATCTGGTGCTGTGCTGGAATCTGCTCAACTACCTGTCACCCGGCGTCATCGAGGTGCTGGGCCGGCGTCTGGCCGAGCGCGCCTCCGGGCAGGCGCGGCTGCACGCCCTGATCGAGTACCAGGCCAGGCACATGCCGGCCGTGCCGGCTTCCTTCGCTCCGGCCGGGCTCGAATTGCTCGCCGATTCGGCCGCAGCGGATGACGCCACGGTCCCCGCGCCGCGCTACAGCCCCAAGGAGCTCGAAAAGCGCCTGCCTGGCTTCACCTCGGAAAAGACCATGCTGCTGGGCAACGGCATGCAGGAATACCTCTACCGGCGTTGAAACCTCACGATCCGGCCTCGGCAACCATTTCGCTGCTGTGGCCAGCGATCATCGTATACTGGTGGCTGATCATTGATTCTTGACGCGGAGGTTGAGCAGATGAGCGATGTCCGACTGGCAATCATCTATTACAGCACCTATGGCACCAACCACGCCATGGCAGAGGTTGCGGCAAAAGCCGCCGAGCAGGCCAACGCGCAGGTGCGCTTGCGCAAGGCCAGGGAAACCGCGCCGGCCGAGGTCGTCGCCGGCCAGCCGGCCTGGCAGGCGCAGGCTGACAAGACCGCCGAAATTCCCGAGGCAAGCCTGGACGATATGGAATGGGCCAACGCCTATCTGTTCAGCGCGCCAACCCGTTTCGGGACCATGGCGAGCCAGATGCGCGCCTTTATCGACACGCTCGGCCCGCTCTGGCAGAAGGGCGCGCTGGCCAACAAGGCGGTCAGCGCCATGAGCAGCGCGCAGAACATGCACGGCGGCCAGGAAACCACGCTGATGGGAATGTACACCACCTTCATGCACTGGGGCGCCATCATCGTGCCGCCAGGCTATGCCGATGAGGTCATCTATGCCTCCGGAGGCAATCCTTACGGGGCCAGCGTCACCGCAAGCAGTGAAGGCCTCGATAATGAATCGAAGGCATCCATTGCCTTTCAAAGCAAGCGACTGGTCGAATTCGCCGCCAGAATTGCCGGCTGAGCCAGGCCGCGCCGCGCCTGCCGGCGCTTTCGGCAGGCGCGCTCCCGCTCAGCCGCCGTCGACGGGAACGGCTTGTGCCAGATGGGTGCGAAGCTCGGCTTCGTCCATGGCCGCCAGCATTTCCCGGGCTTCGGCCAGGTCGGCTGCATACAGATCCCCTTTCAGCACATCCGTCGATCCAAGCCGGCTGAAAACCAGCATGACGCCGCCGTAGGAGGCATCCAGCACGGCCACCTGCCACGTCTGGCCACGCTCGTCTTCAAAGCTGTGCATAGCATTACCTGAAACTTTTCAACCAGGCCAACGTTAGCACGCCGGTGACGGCAGGGAAGTGGCGGGATTGATCGGCATCAACATCCGGCGCTGCCCAGGCGGTAGCATGAATTTGGTGGGGATCGGTTGCCCGGCCCCGGCAGTCAACGTGGATTGGACAAACCCCAAGGAGAGGACATGAGCCATTTGACCCAGGAACAAACCGAGCGTCTGAGCGAGCTGATGGACGAGCGCTACGAGCGCGAGCTCGAAGAAATCAACGCGATTGCCGCGCGCACCAAAGACGAGCGCCGCCAGCAGGCGCTCGCCAGCCGATCGGCAGACAGCGTCGACAGCGTGCTGGCCCAGATCGTGCGGGCCTCCGATTACGCCGTCGTGCAGCAGGATATCGAAGACGTGCGCGACATCATCGCCGCGCGCAAGCGCCTGGCCGACGGCGTCTACGGCATCTGCATCGACTGCGATCAGGGCATCCGCTACGTCCGCCTGCTGGCCCACCCCACGGCCAAGCGCTGCATCGACTGCCAGCGCGAGTACGAGAAGAAGAAGCGGGCTTAGCCGGCTCCTTGCCTCCGGGCTTATCGCATGACCAGAACCGGTATCCGGCACGACCGGATCATCGCTGTCGTGGTCGAGCCGATGATGAGCGAGCGTACCCGTGAATGGCCATAGGCGCCCATGATGAGCAGTTCATGCCGATCGGCGGCCTTGATTTCGGTCAGCACCTTTTCCGGCTCGCCGCTGCGAATGATGATCTCCGGATCGAATCCGCCGTCTTTCAGGGCCGCACCGGCGCGATCGAGGTGTTCGCGAATGGCCGCGCCGTCCTTTCCGGCGAACACCACAGTGACTTCGAGGCCCTTGAACAGCGGATCACTGGCAATGTAGTCAACCGCCTTGTGAGCTGACGGACCGCCGTCGAAGGCAACCAGCAGCCGCTCGATGGGCTTGAAGACGCGATTGGCAATGAAGACCGGCTTGTGGCTGGCCCGAAGGATTCGCTCCAGATTGGAGCCCAGGTGTCCTTTGGCATAATCGGCCGCCTCGCCGCGCTTTCCGATCAGTACGATATCGCCGCTGTCTTCCTTGGCCAGGAGCGTATCGAGCAGGTCGCCTCGCCGCAGCCGCGTTTCGACCTGAATGTCGCCGTCGCCCTGGATGATCTTCCTGGCGTCTTCCAGAATGGCCCGGCCCTGCTCCTGGGCCAGCCTCGAGCGCTGCTCGTCGAGCTCGGAGAGCTGTTCGAGCAGCCGCGTGCGTGCGCCCAGGCGGATGGCGCCGCTGAGATCGAGCTTTTCCGGCGCTTCGCGGCGCCCCATCACGTGGTAGAGCTTGACCTTCGACTGGCTGCGCATGGCAATCCAGGCGGCGTAGTGGCACAGGCTTTCTGAGTAAGCCGAGCCGTCCACCAGGGCGATCACTGTCTTGTTTGTCATGTTGCTTGTCTCCGTCATTGCCCGAGCAGCCGTTCCATCGCGCCGGGCTTGTCATGCTCGGCAAGCCGGTCGACGATGGTTGCAGAGGCCTTGTTCAGCCCGACGATATCCACCTCGGCCCCTTCCCGGCGGAACTTGAGTACCGCCATGTCCAGCGCCGCGACCGAGGAGATGTCCCAGATATGGGCACGGCTGACGTCGATGGTGACCCTCTCCGGCGCTTCCCTGAAGTCGAACGCCTTCATGAAGTCCTCGGACGAAGCAAAGAAGAGCTGGCCTTCGACATGGTAGGTGCGGTGATCGCCGGCAGGCGTGATTTCGCTGCGAACGTGGAAGAGCTGCGCGATCTTCCAGGCGAAGAAGATGCCCGACAGCAGCACGCCAACAAGCACGCCGATGGCCAGGTTGCCGGTATAGATCACGAAAAAGACCGTTGCCAGCATCACGATCGAAGACGACTTCGGGTGATCCTTCAGGTTCTTGATCGACGACCACGAAAAAGTCCCGATCGAGACCATGATCATGACCGCCACCAGGGCGGCCATCGGAATCATGGCGACGATGCGGTCCATGAAAACCACCATGATCAGAAGAAAGACGCCCGCGCCAAAGCTCGAAAGCCGTCCGCGCCCGCCGGATTTCACGTTGATGACCGACTGCCCGATCATGGCACAGCCGGCCATGCCGCCGATGAAGCCGGTGGCGGTGTTGGCAATCCCCTGGCCGATGCACTCCTGGTTGCGGTCGCTTTCGGTGTCGGTCAGATCATCGACAATCTGCTGGGTCAGCAGGCTTTCGAGCAGCCCGACCACGGCGATGGCCACCGAATAGGGGAAGATGATCTGCAGCGTCTCGAAGGTGAGCGGAATGTCGGGAATGAGAAACACCGGCAGGCTGTCGGGAAGCTGACCCATATCGCCTACGGTGCGCACATCCCAGCCCAGCACCAGGGTCAGCAGCGTCAGCACGACGATGGTGATCAACGGCGAGGGCACGGCCGTTGTCAGGCGCGGAAACAGGTAGATGATGGCCAGGCCGCCGGCGACCAGCGGGTAGGTCAGCCAGCTGACCCTGGCCGGATCGAGCTCGGGGAGCTGGGCGATGAAGATCAGGATGGCCAGCGCGTTGACGAAGCCGGTGATCACCGAGCGGGAAACGAAGCGCATCACGTAGCCCAGCCGGAGTATCCCGGCGCCGATCTGCAACAGCCCGGCAAACACCGTGGCCGCCAGCAGATACTGCAGGCCGAAATCCCGCACCAGCGTGACCATCAGAATGGCCGTTGCCGCCGTGGCGGCCGAAATCATGCCGGGCCGTCCGCCTGCAATCGCGGTAATCACCGCGATCGAAAAGCTGGCGTAAAGCCCGACCTTGGGGTCCACGCCGGCAATGATGGAGAAGGCAATCGCCTCGGGGATCAGCGCAAGCGCCACCACCAGCCCAGAAAGAAGGTCGCCCGGATGTTGTGCGTCCACTGATAGGCGTACCGGGAAAGGGAATTCATCGAGCGTCATGTCTCCTCAGGCCGCGGGCGCCTGGCCGGTGGCCTTGATCAAGGTCATCTCATGGGGTGGGCGCAGCAATCAAGCGTTGTTGAAGCGGTCAATGACGAACGGCGAGGCCCGGTCGATTCAGATCCGCTGCGCTGCAACACCAATAGTCGAAACAGCAATTGTACTCGCCGGCCTCGTCGCCGGGTCGACTTTCCCATCGTCTCCTCGAAGGGACGGAATCTCTACTGGCCAGCTTGATGGCACTCTCTTCCTTCAAACCCTGGGAAAAACACCAGGGGCTACAGGCCAAGCAGACGTTATCTTTTTCTCTCTGATCTCACTTGCTCGTGCGCTTCGAGTCCTTTGTGGTGAAATCCGGGCCCCGGTCAGGCACGTCGTTCCACAACGCCTGGCCAGCGCGCGCTGCCTTGCCGGAAGCGGGAGACGATGCGATCGAGCCTTTCGTGCTCGATCAGGAAGGCGTCGTGTCCCTGCGGCGCGTCCAGCCAGGCCAGTTCGGCCTGCGGCAGGGCATCGGCCAGGGCCTGCTGGTCGCGCGGCGGGTAGAGCAGGTCGGAGGTGATGCCCACGATCAGCGTGCGCGCCCGGATCGAGCGCAACGCCTGGCGCCAGCCCCATCGCCCGCGGCCGATATCGTGACCGTCCATGGCGTCCATCAGCCGCCGATAGCAGATCGGGTCAAAGCGTTCGCGAAGTGAGCGGCCGTGATGGTCGAGCCAGCCCTGCGCGGTGCGCTCGCTGCCGGCCTCAGTGCCGAAGCGCGCATCCAGGTTGTCCCAGTGGCGGTAGCTGAGCATGGCGATCATGCGCGCCAGCTCCAGGTCGCCATGCATCTCCAGCGCCCGGCGCTGGGCGTGGTTGAGCGCCGCCGCCCAGGCACTCTGGCGTGCCGGCGCGGCAATCGCGACGGCCGAGGCCACCCGCTCGGGATGGCCGACCGCCCATTCAAGCGCCTGCATGCCGCCCAGCGATCCGCCGATCACCATTTTCAGGCGCGCAATCCCCAGCGCGTCGATCAGCAGGCGCTGTGCCGTCACCATGTCGCGAACCGACACCGCGGGAAACCCTTCGCCCCGGGGGCGACTGCGCGGGCCGCTCGTCCCGCCGCAGCCGCCGAGCACGTCGGCGGCAATGACGAAGTCGGCGTCCGGATCCAGGCTGCGCCCAGGGCCGAGCAGGCCGGGCCACCAGCGATCGACGTGGCGATCCCCGGTCAGCGCCGGGCAGACCAGCACCGCGTTGCCGGCACCGGCATCGAGCCGGCCCCAGGTTCGAAAGGCGATCTTCAGGCGCGACAGGCGTCCGCCGCCCTCCAGCGGCGGCGGGTTCTGGATGGTGATGACGCGATTGCTGCTGTTCATGCCGCAACCGCCAGCCCGGCGCGCTCGAAAGCCGTGGCGAAGTCGTCGATGATGTCGTCGATATGCTCGATGCCCACCGACACCCGGATCAGCTCGTCGGAGACCCCGGCGGCGAGGCGCTGTTCCCTGCCGAGCTGCTGGTGGGTGGTGCTGGCCGGGTGAATCACCAGGGTCTTGGCATCACCGACGTTGGCCAGGTGGCTGGCCAGCTCGACGCTGTCGATAAAGCGCCGTCCGGCCGCCTCGCCGCCACGAATGCCGAAGGTCAGCACCGCGCCGAAGCCGTGCCTGAGGTAGCGCCTGGCGCGCTCGTGCGAGGGGTGATCGGGCAGGCCGGGATAGTTGACCCATTCGACCGCCGGATGCTGCTGCAGCCACTCTGCCAGCGCCTGGGTGTTGTCGACGTGGCGCTCGACGCGCAGCGACAGGGTCTCGAGCCCCTGCAGCAGCAGAAAGCTGTTGAACGGACTCTGGGCCGGCCCGAGGTCGCGCAGGCCCTCTACGCGGGCGCGAACGGCAAAGGCGATGTTGCCGAACGGGCTGTCGGGCCCGAAGGCCTGCCAGAAGTTCAGCCCGTGGTAGCCGGGTGCCGGCTCGGTAAACAGCGGGAAACGACCGTTGCCCCAGTCGAAACTGCCGGCATCCACGATCACGCCGCCCATCGAGGTGCCGTGCCCGCCGATCCACTTGGTGGCCGAGGCCACCACGATGTCGGCGCCGTGGTCGATCGGCCGGGCCAGGTAGCCGCCGGCACCGAAAGTGTTGTCGACAATCAGCGGCAGGCCGTGCTTCTTGGCGAGCGCCGACAGGCCCTCGAAATCCGGAATCCGGAATCCGGGGTTGCCTATCGTCTCGACGAAGATCGCGCGCGTGCTCTCATCGACCTGCGCCTCGAAAGCGGCCAGGTCTTCGTCGGCAACCAGGCGCACGTCGATGCCCAGCCGCGGCAGGGCGACCTTGAACTGGTTGAAGGTGCCGCCGTAGAGCGATGAGGCAGCCACGATGTTGTCGCCGGCCTGCGCCAGCGTGGCAATCGCGATCAACTGCGCCGCCTGACCCGACGCCGTGGCGAGTGCGGCCACGCCGCCTTCGAGCGCTGCGACGCGCTTTTCGAATACCTCCGTGGTCGGGTTGGTGATGCGCGCGTAGATGTTGCCGAACTCCTCGAGCGCAAACAGCCGCGCGCCGTGTTCGGTGTTGTTGAAGGTATAGGAGGTGGTCTGGTAGATCGGCACCGCCCGCGCGTTGGTGCCGGGCGCGGGCTCCTGGCCGGCGTGCACCTGCAGGGTCTCGAATCGTCTTGGTTTTTCGTTGCTCATGGTCTGTCTCCTCGTTGCGTGTCGTCGTTTCAGCCGGCGCCGAAGCGTTCGGACCGGCCGGATGTCCGCAGCGGAAGACAGATGAAGGCAATGGACAAGAAAAAACCCGCACCGGCCAGGCCGCTGCGGGTTCTTGCGTGAATCGCCTGTTATCGAGCTTTCAGAACACAGCCGTACACCCATCCGCAGCAAAGGCTTGCAGACACATGCACATGCACATCGGGCAGCTGAAGTGTTTGGCGGGTTCGGAACTCATGGTGCGAATTTAGACGGGTTCGGGCGCTGCTGTCAACCGTCTTGCAACCACCGGCCAACATACATATCATCAAATGTATGAAGACCATCACCATCAATGTATCCGAGCCCGTCTATGCGGAGTTCCGAACGGCGTCCAAATCCCTCGGCCGGCCCACGTCCGAGCTGATTCGCGAAGCCATGGAGCTGTATCGACAGGAGCGGCTCAGGCCCAGGCGCAGTCTCGAACGCTTCCAGCCGCGCTCCGCCGGCCGCGTACTGATCGATCTGGCGTCGGAAGACGATCTGCTCGAAGAAATGCTGGAAGATCATCCGTGATCGGCCTGGATACCAGCTTTCTGGTTGGGCTGAGCATTCGCGAGCATCCCGCACACGCGGCCTGCTGGCGGCTGTTCAAAAACGAGATTCGCGGGCGCGAGGGCAGCGCGGCCCTGTGCTCGCAGGTGCTGGCCGAGTTCATTCATGTGGTCACCGACCCGCGCCGATTCGAGCGGCCCCTGGCCATGGAGGACGCCCTCGACATTACGCAGCAGTGGTGGAACGCCGCCGAGTGCGTGCCGGTCGCCTCGTCCGAGCGGGCGGTTGCCGTCTTTCTCGACTGGATGGGGCAGTACCATCTGGGCCGAAAACGCGTCCTGGATACCTTGCTCGCTGCCAGCTATCACTGTGCGGGCGTGGTGCGCATTGCCAGCACCAACTGGCGCGACTTTGCCGTGTTCGACGTGTTCGAGCCGGTCGGCCTGGACTGAATGTTGCCGTCACCCGAGGAGATTTCGTGTTCGAACAGACCTTTCGCAATATCGACGACGTGCTCTGGAAAGAGGCCGGCTGTGCCACCGAGCTGGACTACACCGAGCAGACTTCCTGGATGCTGTTTCTCAAGTATCTGGACGACCTCGAGCGCGAGCGCGCGATGGAAGCCGAGCTGGTCGGCAAGCCCTACAATTTTCTGCTGGACGAGAAATTCCGTTGGTCGAGCTGGGCCGCCCCGAAAGACGAACACGGCGAATTTGATCACGACAATGCGCTGACCGGTGACGACCTGGTCGACTTCGTCAACGGCAAGCTCTTCCCCTACCTGCAGGGCTTTCGCGAGCGTGCCGCCGAGACCGACGCCATCGAGTACAAGATCGGCGAGATCTTCAGCGAAATCCGCAACAAGTTCACCAGCGGCTACAGCCTGCGCGACGCGCTCGAGCTGGTCGATACGCTCAGCTTTGGCTCGCAGACCGAAAAGCACGAGCTCTCGCACCTGTACGAGGCCAAGATCCGCAACATGGGCAACGCCGGGCGCAACGGCGGCGAGTACTACACCCCGCGCCCGCTGATCCGCGCCATGGTGCGGGTCACGAAGCCCAAGATCGGCGAGCGCATCTACGACGCGGCGGTGGGTTCGGCCGGCTTTTTGTGCGAGGCCCACGACTACCTGCGCTACGGTCCCGATCCCGAGAACCCGCCGAAACTTTCAACCGAGGACCTCGACACGCTGCAGCGACGCACCTTCTACGGCAAGGAGAAGAAGAGCCTGCCCTACGTGATCGGCATAATGAACATGATCCTGCACGGCATCGAGGCGCCCAATATCGTCCATACCAACAGCCTGACCGAGTCGCTGGCCGATATCCAGGAGAAGGACCGCTACGACATCATCCTGGCCAACCCGCCTTTCGGTGGCAAGGAACGCAAGGAAATCCAGCAGAACTTCCCGATCAAGACCGGCGAGACGGCCTTCCTGTTCCTGCAGCACTTCATCAAGTACCTGAAAGCCGGCGGCCGGGCGGCCATCGTCATCAAGAACACCTTCCTGTCCAACTCCGACAACGCCTCGCGCGCCCTGCGCCAGGAGCTGCTGGAAAACTGCAAGCTGCACACGGTACTCGACTGCCCCGGCGGCACCTTCCTGGGCGCGGGGGTGAAAACCGTGGTGCTGTTCTTCGAAAAAGGCGCGCCGACGAGAAAGATCTGGTACTACCAGCTCGACCCCGGAAGAAGCCTGGGCAAGACCAATCCGCTGAACGACGATGACCTGGCCGAATTTGTCGAACTGCAGCAGACCTTCGCCGACTCCGACCAGTCCTGGACGGTCGATATCGACGAGGTCGACAAGGAAAGCTGGGACCTGTCGGTCAAGAACCCCAACAAGGCCGAAGAAGCCCCCCTGCGCGATCCGGAAGTGATCATCAACGAGATCGAGACCCTGGACGCCGAAAGCCGGGAGATTCTGGAAGGGATCAGGGGGATGTTGTGAACCCCCGGCGGAGAATAGTCAAATTGAAGGACATCTGCGACTTGGATAAGGCCAAGAATGACGGCTTTTCCCTCCCATATGTTGGTTTGGAGCACGTTGAAAGCGGGACAGAAAAGTTCTTGGGCTCGGCCGAGCCGACGAAAGTCAAAAGCTCAACCTTTAAGTTTGATTCTAGGCATGTCCTATACGGACGTCTGCGTCCCTACCTTAATAAAGTGTTTCTGCCTGATTTTGAGGGGCACTGCTCGACTGAGATTTTCCCTTTAAAGTGTAGCGCTGTCGTCGACCGACGTTGGCTTTTCTATTGGCTGACTTGGCAGAAAACGGTTGATTCCATAAATGCCACTTGTACGGGTGCGCGGATGCCCAGGGCCAACATGAAGGCTGTTTTGGAGTTCGAGTTACAACTTCCAGAGCTCTCAGAACAAAACCGCATCGTCGCCATTCTCGACGAGGCCTTCGCGGGCATTGAAACGGCCATCGCCAATACCGAAAAGAACCTTGCCAATGCGAAGGAATTGTTCGACAGCCACACCGATGACCTGTTGAAATGTCGATCTGGAGCTGTCGAGTTGCGCCTGGCAGACTGTGTAGAAAAGGTATCAACCGGCCCCTTCGGATCGTTGCTACATAAATCGGATTACGTCTCCCGCGGAGTTCCGTTGGTCAATCCCGTCAACATTCAAGGCCCTCGTATCGTTGGTGACGGTTGCAAACAGGTTGACGAGAACACGCTTGCCAGACTCTCCGCCTATATTCTGGAGGCGGGTGACTTGGTTGTTGCTCGCCGAGGTGAGATTGGCAGATGCGCAGTTGTGCAGGAAGCACAAAGTGGATGGGTCTGTGGAACCGGATGCTTCTTTATCAGGCCTGGCAACAAGGTTGACCCTTATTTTCTGGCAAATTTGCTCAGGTCACCGACTGGTCGATCAAGTCTTGAGCGGGAAGCTACCGGCGCAACGATGAAGAGCCTTGGGAACCGGACACTTTCCAATTTCAAGATTCGCCTGCCACCGAGAGAGGTGCAAAAAGAGATCGTGGACAGGGTTTCCGATCTGCATGACCTGCAGGGTCGATTGGATGCGATCTGGTCCAAGAAGCTGGCCGCATTGGCCGAGCTCAAACAATCCCTCCTCCAGAAAGCCTTCTCCGGCGAACTGACCGCCGATTGCGCCGGGCGCGAAGTCGAGTCGGCGGCCGTCTGAGCGATTCGGCCGGCCAGTATATTTCAGACAAACTGTCACCAGATGTTTATAAATGATGACGGTTTGTCTGTTTCGTGATGGTCGCTCAACGTTCACGCACTGATGGCTTCGACGATCCCGTGGCGCTGTTTCGAGCCCACGGAGGTCAACTGCGCCTGAGTGAAGCGCTGGCACTCGGGCTCAATTGTTACCAGTTCTACAAACTGCGCGATGAGGGTGTGATCGAGCCGGTCAGCCGCGGCCTGTACCGCCTGGCCGAACTGCCGCCGGTCAGCGATCCGGACCTGGTGGCAGTGGCCGCGCGCTTACCCCGGGCCGTGCTCTGCCTGGTGTCCGCGCTGGCGTGGCATGAGCTGACCACGCAGATTCCCCGCCGCATTGACCTGGCCGTCGAGCACAATGCCCGTCTGCCGAAGCAGGATTACCCGCCGGTCCGCGGCTATCGCTTCTCCGGAGATCGATTCACCACCGGCGTCGAGCGGCACGATATCGACGGTGTCGAACTCAAGGTCTACGACCCGGAAAAGACCCTGGCCGACTGTTTCGCCTTTCGCAACAGCCTGGGCATGGATGTCGTACTCGAGGCGCTGGATCTCTATCGAAAGCGCCGGAAGCCGGCCTACGATCTGATCCTGAAATACGCTCGCCACTGCCGGGTCGAGAAGATCATCCGCCCCTACGTGGAGGCGGCAGCCAGTGATCTGAATACCGCTTTATGGGCCTGATCCGAGGTCGATTAACCGGTGCTATACTCGAACCTGATCGTTCGAAGCGGATCATTAAATGAACACGAAATTTTCCGAAGACGTCATTCCGCTGTCCGACCTCAAGATCAACCCGGGTCGGGTCATCAAGCAGGTCAGCCAGGCGCACCGGCCGGCCCTGCTGACCAGTCGCGGGCGGGGCGTGGCGGTGATGCAGAGCCTCCAGGATTTTGAAGCGGCCCAGGAAGAGCAGCAATTCATGCGCGCCGTTGTCGCCGGGCTGAATGATCTGGAATCCGGCCGCAGCTTGTCGCTGAGCGAAGCCCGAGCCCGTCTGGGTTAGGAGCTGCGTGCCGAAAGTCGCAGTCGAGCTGGCCGATTCGGCCATCGAGGACCTGGAGGGAATTCGGGACTGGTATGCAGAGGAGCAGGTGCCGGAAGTCGGCAAGCGCCTGGTGACAGAGATTCTCGATCAGGCCGAGTCGCTGGTCAGGCATCCGGAGATGGGCCGGGTGGTACCCGAGTTTGGCGTTGACTGGCTGCGCGAACTGATTCACCCACCATTCCGTATCGTCTACAAGCGGGAAAGCGGACGCGTGCGCATCGTGCGTGTGTGGCGTAGCGAGCGGCTGCTGAAACTTTCCGGGGAAACATGACTTTGCGTGCGCTCAATGAAGCCGAAACCCGAGCCGAGCTGATAGACCCTGCCTTGCGGGCGGCCGGCTGGGGCGTGGTCGACGGCAGCCGGGTCGGGCGCGAGGTGATTGCGCCGGGCCGCCTGATCGGCGCAGGGCGGCGAGGCAGGCAGGACATTGCCGACTACGTATTGTTCTACCGCGGCCAGAAGCTGGGCGTGATCGAGGCCAAGAAGCGCGACTTGCCGGTCACCGAGGGGCTGGCCCAGGCCAAGCGTTACGCCGAGCGCCTTCAGGCGCGATTCGCGTTTTCCACCAACGGTGCCGGCATCTACCGGGTGGACATGCACACCGGCGAAGAAGGGGAGGTGGACGACTGGCCTTCGCCCGATGCTCTGTGGCACGCGACCTTCGAGCACCCCCAGCCCTGGCGCGAGCGTTTCGGCACCGTGCCTTTCGAGGACAAGGGCGGCTTCTGGCAGCCGCGCTACTACCAGCACAACGCCATCAACCGCGCGCTGGAGGCCATTGCCGATGGCCGCGACCGGATTCTTCTGACCCTGGCGACCGGCACCGGCAAGACCGCCATCGCCTTCCAGATCGCCTGGAAGCTGTTCCACGCCCGCTGGTCGCTGGCTGCCCGGGAGAGCGGCGAGCCCGGACGACGCCCGCGCATCCTGTTCCTGGCCGATCGCAATATCCTGGCCAACCAGGCCTTCAATGACTTTTCGGCGTTTCCCGAGGACGCGCTGGTGCGCATCGACCCGGCGGTGATCCGCAAGCACGGGCGGGTGCCCAAGAACGGCAGCCTGTTCTTCACCATCTTCCAGACCTTCATGACCGGCACCGACGAGGACGGCAATCCGGCGCCCAACTTCGGCGACTACCCGCCGGATTTCTTCGATTTCATCGTCATCGACGAGTGCCACCGCGGCGGCGCCAACGACGAGAGCAACTGGCGAGGCATCCTCGAGTATTTCGCGCCAGCCGTGCAGCTTGGGCTGACCGCAACACCCAAGCGAACGCACAACGCCGATACCTACGCCTACTTCGGCGAGCCGGTCTACATCTATTCGCTCAAGGAAGGCATCAACGACGGCTATCTCACGCCGTTCAAGGTGCGCCAGATCGCCACAACCCTGGACGAGTATGTCTACACGGCCGACGACCACGTGATCGAAGGCGAGGTCGAACAGGGCCGGCGCTACCGCGAGGATGACTTCAACCGCGTCATCGAGATCCGCGAGCGCGAGGCCTACCGCGTCAGGCTTTTCATGAATCAGATCGACCCGCACGAGAAAACTCTGGTGTTCTGCGCCACGCAGGAACACGCCCTGGCGGTGCGCGATCTCATCAACCAGATCAAACCCGGTTGCGACCCGAACTACTGCGTTCGCGTGACCGCCAACGACGGCGCCGAGGGCGAGCGTTTCCTGCGCCTGTTCCAGGACAACGAAAAGACCATTCCCACCATCCTGACGACCTCGCAGAAGCTATCGACCGGCGTGGATGCGCGCAACGTGCGCAATATCGTTTTGATGCGGCCGATCAACTCCATGATCGAGTTCAAGCAGATCATCGGCCGCGGCACGCGGCTGTACGACGGCAAGGACTACTTCACGGTCCACGACTTCGTAAAGGCTTACGAGCACTTCAACGACCCCGAATGGGACGGCGAGCCGATCGCGCCGGAACCGGTCGAGCCGAGGCCGGAGCGACCGCAGCCCGATGACACGGAACTGATCGACCCTGCCGAGGCGCCCGGCGAGCCCGAGGATGCGAAGCCGCGGAAGCTCAAGATCAAGCTGGCCGACGGCAAGGTGCGCAGCATCCAGCACATGAGCGCCACCAGCTTCTGGAGCCCGGACGGAAAGCCGATGTCCGCCGCCGAGTTCGTCGAAAATCTCTTCGGCGAGCTGCCCGAGCTGTTCCGGAATGAAGACGAGCTGCGCGAGCTCTGGAGCCGGCCCGAAACGCGCAAGGCCCTGCTCGAAGGCCTGGAAGAAAAGGGCTACGGCACCGAGCAGCTGCGCGAGATCGGCCGGCTGATCGACGCCGATAACAGCGACCTGTTCGACGTGCTCGCCTACATCGCCTGGGCCCGCCCGCCGATCACCCGCGCCGAGCGGGTCGAATCACACAGGCCGCTGATCTTCGAGGGCATCGATTACGCCCAGAAGGAATTTCTCGAATTCGTGCTCGACCACTACGTCGAGCGCGGCATTACCGAACTCGATCCGGAAAAGCTCCCCCACCTGATCGACCTGAAATATCACAGTGTCAACGATGCAGTGCAGGAATTGGGTAGCGTTGGTAGTATTCGCAATATCTTCGTCAAGTTTCAACAAAAGCTCTATTGAACTGCCTCTCCATCCAGGAATGTGCGAAGAGATGGAGATCGATTGGGTTCGACTTATCTGTTTCTAGGTAGCAGTTTTGAGCTCGCAGAGGTAAATTGAGTGCTTCGGTTCTTATGGAAGAATTATGATGCCGCTACGAGCTTGCATTTGGGATATCTGTCTTGGGATTGAACTTATTGTAGGCATCAGCATCGAAAAGCCGAATTGAAATAACCTCACTCACTGGAATCACAACTTTAAAGTTGCCTTCTTCTAAATGTTCAAGATCTGAGTCAATTTGAGCGATTATGTGATCGTATCTCGTGGTGAAAACTACTGAATGGTAGTCATCTCTGTAGCCGGACAGCATTGGCAGCACTTCAATGTAGGTCTTGTCACCATCGATTGGGTCGGGACTCCGTGAGACATAACCACAATAAACCTTTCCGTTTGAAAGGGTGGCGAGAATAAGGGAATCTTCCATCACAGCGCGTGCGAGTGTGTTGTCGAGCTCGTTGCGTTGAAGCGCGCTCTCCAAATGCTTGTACTTGTCTATAAAGACATTGAGTAGATGGGGTAACAAGTATCCTACAATTGGGGACACTACCAAAGTTATGGTTAATGAGTGCTGAGAGATTTGGTCTGTGTTCCAAGCGAGATCTGAAGAGCAATAAGTTTCGAAAAGACCTGCAGGAAGGACACCGAGAGACCAAATGGCAATAAATAGCCCAAGGGCAATGGCGTATCCAAAGAACGCCACCTTGAAGTAAAGACGGTTGCCAGATTCACGAACGATTTTATAGCGAGTTGCCTCGCAGCCACTCAAAAATGCGAAGCCAGCTAGCAGAGGTAGGATAAAAAGTGGGCCAGCTGGAATTTCCAAAGCGAATTAACGAAGCGATTACCGCGCCGGACTGGCCTTGGATTCCTGCGAACTCTCAGTTTCACCCAATTGAATCTTGCGCAAAGCTTGATTCTGCTGCCTGACGACCTGAGAAGCCAATTGGGTCTTTGAGTCTTTGTAGACGACCCCGTACTTCGTAACCTTGGCATTTGAATTCTTGAGCGATTCCCTCAAGCTAGCTACACGGCTCATCAGATTCTCCTCACTCTCATATGCCCAGTCAGGATGGACTGGAAGAACATTTCTGTCTAAGTTAATACTGGACGCCAAGCGCTGCCGTTTCAAGCAATATCCGCAATATATGTGAAATGTATCACATTATCGTCATTATCCGATAGGTGTCAGAGTGGAGTCAGGTCATCACCCTGCTAAGAAAGAAAATTAGCTTTTTTGCATAAGAACTCGGGGATACTCCGAAACTCGGACAAATACCCGCAGATTTCGCCTTTCTGGTGGCCACTTTATGCTTCCCTGGTGACCATAAAGTGGCCAAAGCGGCCAATTTATGGTTCCCCAACCAACGTAGGTCCCAAAGCATAACCTGTCCGGCAGTTATCGCAAAACTTGTCCGCCAACTCGTTTCAGACGCGCCGTACGGGCAGCGGAATGGCCGGACTGAGAGGGCCCAACTGGCCATCGGCCTTGGTCCCGGCAAGCCCATTTGTACGACTTAGCCGGCTCTCCACGCTATCCAGCCTGGGTTGGACCTTCGGTGAGGCAGCAAAGAAACTTCCTAGACCACAAGCCGTCCGCGGTATTCGCCGGAGAGGCGGCCTGATGTGCTTAATCTCCCAGATGGCCCCATACTCGAATCACAGGGTACGGTCGGTTGCAAATCGGGAAGGGGCTCAATCATGCCGAAACCTCCAGTTGTTCCTCGTCTTAAAGTTGGGTAAGCGGACACTGGGGTACGGCCAAAGAGCACTTGCCCACGTTGGCATTTGAGTCCAAAATTAAGACGGCCTAGAAACACGCCTAGATATTCGGGATTAGACAGGGCATGCCATGATGATTTACGTTTCTGGGGGATTTGAGCTTCCAAGGTCGGACAAATGGCTTGCAATGTACTTGGAAATGGAGACGGGGGTTTAAGAATCGTGCCAGGTCTAAGCGTGTGAAACTCGGCCGATGATCGTCCCAGACAACGAAACAGCCGTCGACCTTTTGTATTACGAGGCGATCGCTCGGACGGTTGTGCGGCTGGTGAGCGAGAAGTCGGACGAGCCCCTGAGCGTTGGCATCCACGGTGACTGGGGCGCCGGAAAATCCAGTGCCCTGATGATGGTGCAGGAGGCGTTCACGGGTAAGGACCGTGTCCTCTGTGTGCGGTTTAACGGCTGGCTCTTCCAAGGCTTCGAGGACGCGAAAGCCGTTCTGATTGAGATGATCGTCGAGGAGCTGCGCCGCAAGCGACCGACCTCGCAGAAAGTAGCGGAGCAGGCAAAAAAGGTCCTACGACGGGTCGATTGGATGAAGCTCGCGCGAAAAGCGGGCGTTTACGGCGTGACTCTGGCGACCGGGGTTCCTCATCCAGAGACGGTCAAGGATATTGGCACGGCTGCGCGTAGTCTCGTTGGCAAGGGCGCCGAGGACATGTCGCCCGACACTGTCGCGGCCTTGGTCGAGGGTTCGAACGCGTTCTTGCGCGAGGTCGCCGAGGATAATGCGCCCGAACAGATGCACGCATTCCGGGAGGAATTCGCGAAGCTTCTGGAGGAAGCCAAGATTGACCGGCTGATTGTTCTCGTCGATGACCTCGATCGGTGTTTGCCGGACACAGCGATCGAGACGCTGGAAGCAATAAGGCTGTTCCTGTTCGTACCGCGTGCTGCCTTCGTCATCGCGGCGGACGAGGGAATGATCGAATACGCCGTGCGACAGCACTTCCCCGACCTGCCCGTAGCGACGGGTCCGGCCACCTACGCGCGCAACTATCTCGAAAAGCTGATCCAGGTGCCGTTCCGTCTGCCCTCGCTCGGATACGCCGAGACGCGGATCTACGTGACGTTGCTCCTTGTGTTGAACGACTACGGCGATACGTCGGACGAGTTCCAGAAGTTGACTGGGCTTGCTCGAGAGGTCTTGCGCCGGCCTTGGAAAGGTCCTGGCCTCGACCGGAAGGCGGTTGAGGAGGTCTTGGGCAGCGTTCCGACGGAGATCGAACGGGCGATGGAGCTGGCCGGGCGCATCGCGCCGATTCTGGCGGACGGCGCGCGGGGCAATCCGCGGCAGATCAAGCGGTTCATCAACACGATGATGCTGCGGCTGGCGATCGCGCAGGAGCGCGGGTTCCGCGACGAGATGAACATATCGGTGCTCGCCAAGATTATGCTTGCGGAGCGTTTTGCACCTGAGCTATACGACGCAATGGCTAGGGGCTCTGCGAGCACCGGGGCATCGGAAGAGCTCGCGGCGCTCGAGGCAGCAGTCGGGACGCCGCCGCCTGACCTCGAGACGCAGCTGGCTGACGGGACGGAAAACGCACCTACAGAAGAACCGTCGCTGCCCGACTGGCCCAACCTCGAATGGGCGAAGAAGTGGGCCGCCATCGATCCGCCCCTCGCTGAGAATGATCTCAGGCCCTATGTCTTCGTTACCCGTGACCGGCGGAGCGTCTTCGGCGCGGTGACGTCGTTGGGCGAACTCGACGAACTAGTCGAGAAGCTGCAAGGCTCGCCCCTGCAGGTGAAACAAGCGACGACGGCGGTCGCCCGGCTCCAATCGATCGAGGCCGAGCAAGTCTTCGATGCGCTGCGTGCAAAGGTGAGGGATGCGGAGAGTATCAGCCGGGAGCCCGCCGGCGTGAAAGGGCTCGCGGAGGTGGCGCGTCAGCATCCCTTCCTACAGCGCCCGCTGCTGTCCTTAATACAGGACCTGCCGGTCTCGAAGCTCGGTCCGTGGGTGGTCAGCGGCTGGGCTTCGGTCTTCAGCGAGGCCGATGTCGTGTCTGATTTCGAGACGACGCTAAAAGGATGGACCGATCAGGAGGAAAACAAGCAGCTGAAGGCGGCCGCGGGCGCGGCGATAAAACTCGCCGGTAGGCGGGAGCGCGGCTGATGGGGACGTCCGGAAAATTCGATGGCTCCAAGAACGGCCTGGTCCCGAGCTGGGTTGACGAGCCCGCCTCCCCGCCTGCGGCGGGTCCCGACGGCGGCGAGCCGGACGACGGCAACGACGGTGGTAACGACGGACCGGATCAGGATGGCGACACGCCTACGGCGCCGTCTGACCCGAATTCGGCGCAGCCCTATCCGCCGATACCCTCGGTTCCAGCGACTTCTCGTCTCGGCGGAGCGCGCGGCAACATGACCAGGGGTGCTCGAACTTCGGACGCCCGTGCGTTGCGGCGAGGCGCCGGCCGCTATGTGCGCGCCAGCGGAGGGGGACGCGCGGCGGCGAGCCGAATGCCGAACTCCCGTGCCGTCGCCGGCGGTGTTGCCGGCCTCGCGCGGAGCTTCGCGAACCAAGGCCCGACAGAAGCGCTCAGGCGGTTCAACCTGGAGGGTATGGCGGGCGCTCCCGCGGAGGACGTGTTCGTCGCCATGACGGACATGTTGTGCCCCGCGGGCGGCACGATCGACGAGGCAATTGCACGGGACGCCATGTTGGAGACGGTCGTCGACTTGGCCGCCTCGGGCGTTGGCAACTTCGACGAGCTTTCCGCAGACGATCTGCGCGAGTTCTTCATCGGCGTGGTCAGCCGGTCGATCGAGGGCAAGATCCTGAACGAGGTTGGGACCAACGCCATCGCGGCGCCTTCGGACATCGCCGGAGTCGAGCGCGCACAGGCCATGCTGCACGACTTCGTCGAGGGCTGTGTCCGCGATGAGTTCGATGCGCGCGAAACCGACCTAGGCGGCCTCGATGCTGGCGCTGTCGATCGCTTCGTGGATGACCTCTACGCCGCCGCGCTCGACCTGGTCGAGGCCATGGGAGACGACGGATGAGAAGGTTCAGTCTGATCGGAAGGCTCGGCCCCGACGATACGACCAAGGTCAGTACGGTCCAGACCGATGCCGACGTCTTCGAGATCGATTTTCTGGACGGCGACAGGCGCATGGGGTTCGGGATCGGTTACGCGTTGGACGAGCTCGCCTCTCTGGGGTTGCAACCGTCGGAGCGAGGTGTCGACCTCGTCGTGCTCGCGGCGCTCGTCAACGCGGGTGACACGCGGGTTTCGCGCCAGCTCAACGCCCAGGACGGTTGGACGCGCGAGATCGATCTCTACGTGCCCGTGTCGGCTCCCGAGGCCTGGACCGCGAGCGCTAGGAATATTGCGACGATGCTCCGCTTCCTCACCGGTGATCGCTGGCGCATATTCTTCCGTGGTCGGACGAAGCGCACTCAAGCGCTGACTCTCGCCCCGAAGCGTTTGGCCATCGACGGGCTGACCAAAGTCTGTCTGCTTTCCGGCGGTCTGGACAGTCTCGTCGGCGCGATCGACCTCCTCGCAGGCGGTGAGCGCCCCCTGTTCGTTAGCCATTACTGGGACAGCGAGACCGCGAGGGCCCAGTCCTACATACTGGAGAGGCTGGAGAACCGGTTCGGCAAGGAAGCCTTCAAGAGCGTCCGGGTACGGCTCGGATTCGACAAGAATCATCTCGCGACCGGCGAGACCGAGAATACGCAGCGGGGGCGATCCTTCCTCTTCTATGCACTCGCGACGCTGGCCGCCTCGGCGATCGAGGGGCGTACGGTCGTCGACATCCCGGAGAACGGACTAATCGCGCTCAATGTTCCGCTAGACCCTTTGCGTTTCGGGGCACTCAGCACGCGGACCGCCCACCCGCACTTCGTTGCCAGCATGCAGAGAATGATCGAAGCTGTCGGCCTCGAAGTCGAGCTTTGTAATCCCTATCGACACATGACGAAGGGGGAGATGGTCGCGAGCTGTGCGGACAGGGACTTTCTCGAGAAGATCGTCGCGAACTCCATGTCGTGTTCTTCGCCGGCGAAGGCGCGCTACAAGAAACTCTCGCCTCGCCATTGCGGTTACTGTGTGCCTTGCCTGATCCGCAGGGCCTCGCTCGCGGCGGGTCTCAATGGCGACGATGAGACGCAGTACTTGGTCGAGGATCTCAAGAAGCGGATATTAGCGTCCGACCAGCCCGAGGGTGAGCATGTCCGATCCTTCCAATTGATGGCCAAGCGACTCCAAGCGAATCCGGGGCTCGCCAAGATATTGGTCCACAAGCCCGGGCCGTTGAATGACCAACCTGGCGAGACTCCAGACTACGCCGAGGTTTTCAGGCGCGGCGTAGTTGAGGTCGGCGAACTCTTAGATGGCGTCCGAACTCGACCCGGCGGCTGACAATGCGGCCCGACTTCGTAGACTTCCACGTGCATCTGGACCTTTATCCCGACCTCGCCGAGGCGATTGCGGTATGTGACCGCAAGCGCGTCGCTACCTTGGCGGTCACCACGACGCCGAAAGCGTATGAAGGCAACGTCGAGCTGTCCTCAGGCAGCGAATTTGTGAGGGTCGGTCTGGGTCTTCACCCACAACTCGTTGCCGCCCGTCATTCGGAGATCGGCCTATTCGAGAGACTGTTGGAGAGGACGCGCTATGTTGGCGAGATCGGGCTCGATCGCGGACCCGCTCACTACCGTTCGTTCGAATTGCAGCAGTCGGTCCTCAAACGGATCTTGCAGGCATGCGCCGAGCATGGCGGAAAGACTTTGAGTCTCCACAGCGTAAGGGCGACAAAGCCCGTTCTGGACATGCTTGATGAGCACCTACCGCCCGACCGCGCCGGCACCGTGCTGCATTGGTTTGGCGGAAGCAAAGCAGATATCCGTCGGGCCGTTGACAGGGGCTGCTATTTCTCGGTGAATGAGCAAATGCTTGCTTCGGAGAGCGGTCAGCGCGTGGTGCGAGAAATTCCGTTCGACCGTATTCTGACCGAAACGGATGGGCCGTTCGTCGCGCGTGGCGACAATCCGATCAAGCCCGGCGATGTTAGCCGTGCTGTCGGAATGATTGCAGGGCTTCGGGCACTGCCGGCCGAAAGCGTTCGCGCCCAGATTCTCTCGAACCTCAAGAGCCTCCTTCAGAGCGGATAGCCGGTATCCTGGGCCTGTCCACTTCTCGAGTTTAGCCGTACCCTGTGGCCCAAAGCGCTATGCGACGCAGAGAGCTCTACGTGCGCCAGTGACCTCTAACCCATTCCCATTGGCGATGCTTTTGGTCCCATCGCCAGTGCGCCCGAACCCACTCGGTTTTTTCGGGTGGCTGCGGAGTTCTCGGGTTTTGTGGCCTGTCTGCGGGCTTTGGCGGCCTTGGTGAGCTTGGTCTCTTCAACGTTTCTCCTTGGCTTTTGGGCCGTTCGCTATCAGCCAGAATCGCCTGCCGCGGTGAATGCTCTCAGCTCGCCCCTTCATCACAGGCTCCGGGCAGTGGATAACTCGTTCGGCTGTCCTTGGGGAGCAGCAGTGCTGGAATGTCGGCTCCCGACTGAGGCCGTTCAAAGTGGTAGCCCTGTACGAGGTCAAAATCGAGCTGGCGACCGATCTCGAGCTGCTCGGCAGTTTCTATACCCTCAGCGATCGTGGTCAGCTCCATGGTTCGGGCCAGACCCATGACCGCGCGGGCAAGCCGCTGGCTCGCCTCGTCAGGCCCCAGATGGTCGATTAAAGACCGATCGATCTTGAGAATGTCCACTGGGAACTGATCCAGGTACGACAGCGAGGAATACCCGGTCCCGAAGTCGTCAATGGCGACCTTGATCCCCAGCCGCCTGAGTTGGTGAAGCTGGAACGCCGTCCCTTCGCAGGCCAGCGCTGATTCGGTCATTTCCAGCGTCAGGAGTTCCGGCGGCAGCCCGTATCGGTTCAATGTGTCTTCAACCACGCGGGCCAGTTCCGGGCGTTCCATGTCCCGGGCCGAGAGGTTCACGGCGACATGCCAGGGCTCGCACCCCCGCAGCTCGGCCAGGTTTCGCCACTCAGCCGCCTGCCGACAGGCTTCCTCAAGGACAAAGTCGCTGATCTCTCCGATCAGGTCAGACTCTTCGGCTACGCCAATGAACTCATTCGGCGGGATAACGCCCCGATCAGGGTGCTCCCAGCGAATGAGGGCCTCGACGCCCACATGACGGCCCTGACTAATCGAGTGGATGGGCTGATAGACCAGCTTGAACTCGCCCTGCTTGAGAGCGGAGCGGATTCGGTGCTCGATGGTCAGGCGTCGGATCTCTTCGGCAAGAGGGCGCCGCACCGTGGGGGCAAGCAGCCAGGCCGAGACTTGTCCGATAAAGATAAAAAAGCCTGCCCTGGAAAGCCACTGCGCCAGTTCCTGAGGTCGATTGGCGGCGACATCACCGGGCGTTAGTGGGCCAGCGAGCAATCCGGCGGCACAAGCAACGATGAGGGCGGCCATTGGGCCGAAGCGCGTCGCTGCGAAGAGAATCGGCAGGTAATACCAGTGCGGCGCAAGGACGTCGGAGCCGCCTGTGGCATACGACAGCAACCACGACCCGACCAGCCCGGCACCGATCAGTGCCAGAGAGAGCCTGCGCGATAAGCCAATGGAAGCCCTTAGTGCGCGGTAGGCGAGATCACTGCCCGAGCTTCCCTTGCCAACGCCAACACGTGACGGAGAATCGTGCTTGGTCACGACTTCTCTCCTGTGTAAGTTTGCCGATCTGGTCACCCCTTCCCAAGTCTGGCCAGATCGCTTTCGACTTTAGCACACGAAACCGGATTGGCTCCAGTCAGCCGTGTTGCCCCAACAACAACGCCTTCCCGCCGTGGGGGCCTGACTGCCAGGGCCACCGCTTGTGGTATGGAGTCGGCAGAGTCGATCGTGCCGGCAGACGTATGAAAGGCGACAACCACGGCCAGTGAAAAGTACGGCCGCCCGGCCTGGGGGCTTGCTTTGGCGTTGGCAGTAGGGGGACGGCCGGGCGACCGGGGTATGCGACAGTATCACAGTGGCAGAATCCCCGCCATGGGTCCGACTGCATGTAGCAAAGAGATCCAATGAATGCCGGGCGCGTCATGCGACGGACTGCTGTCAAGCGACACCTACCATTGAGCACTAAGACGACACCTACTTTTACGCAGCTCCGGAGTGCGAATCTCTGTACTTGATCTGCTCTCCTTGCCCAGATCTGGCGGGCTCCGAGGGTCCGCTCCCGGTCCCCGAGCCGGGAGCTGCGACCTTTGATGCTGAACACGTGGGCGTTGTTCAGCAATTCGCCCGCTCGTCCTCCAGTCTTGTCCAATTCAGCATGAGCTTGCAGGGGCGCGTTTGTACCGACGAGGCTGCTGTTTTAGGATCTGGCCTTTGAAGCAGATCTAGCGCCTATCTACATGGAGGGATGTGTGATGGCTGGTCAAACCGAACACGAACAGCTCGCCACTTCTGCCCGGGACTTTCGGATCTACGCTTTTCAAGCCCTTGGCCTTGGCGGCGACCACTCGGTCAGCGACATGCTCCAGATGATCGGCCGCGGCTTTCCTTCTGGCAAGGTAATCCGGTTGGCCTCGGAGTACGAGATTCCGGCGGCCCTGCTACAGAGAACGCTCCATATTTCCCCGAGCACCTATCAGCGGCGAAAGCGAAGCGGCCGTTTCACTGCCAACGAATCGGACCGGTTTGTCCGGCTTCTAGGTTTGTACGCTATGGCCCAGGACGTCCTAGGCAGCAAGCGTGACGGTAGCGAATGGATGAGTATGCCCCACCGGGGTCTCGGCGAAGTCTCGCCGGCGGAATTCGCGATCACGGAAACCGGCGCCCGCGAAGTCGAGGATCTGCTAGGGCGGATTGCCCACGGCGTAGCCGCCTGATTGTAAGAAGTCTGAGCGCGGCGTGAGCGCCAGGAGTGGCTCAACGGCCTGCCGAGGCCTCCTGAGACAGCGAAATCGCCTCTGAGACCTTCTGAGGGGGGCTAACAACGCTTTTAGCCCCCTGTGAGGCATCCCGCTAGCCCTGTAGCGGCCTAGACCCTGCCCGTTCGGCCCCGCCTAGTCCCAGGACATGGATCTTATATGGTATTTGGAAGGGCCGGACGAAGAGGCGCTAGGCGCTTCTCGTGGGCGGCCCTGAATCGCCGTGTGAGGAGCGAGAGAGCGTCAGTGGCTGTTGATATTAGGGCGGCGTGATAAATTGCACCTCAAGACTGCCGTGAGAGGTGGCGAATGGATAAGCGCGAGGAAGAGTTGTACTTTCGTGCACACGGTCTGGAAGTTAAGACGGCTGAAGAGCTAAATGAGAAACTCGACGCCGCCTTGGCTCGTCATCGGCGTTTGGATTCGGAGCAGCACTCGGCAAAGGTGGAGAAGGAGGCTAGCCGAGACACGGGCGATGAAGAATCTGATAGGGACGACTGATGCAGGTCAAGAATCTTCAGCCCGACGCCTGTTAGTCGGGAAGCCATCAGGTCGGGCCTTACCTTCGCCTTTAAACGGGTGAAATGCCATGGTCTAGACCGTTTCTCCACGCTCAGCCCTTGAGACCGAAGTTCGATCACAGTCGCAGACGGGGAACTGTAAATGGGGTGGTTCCTTCGTCCGAAAGGAAGTCGAAATCGCCAAGATTGTAGATTCGTATCCCATCTTCAGAAAAAACGCTCCAACTGACTGAATGAATTTGCAAAACACCCAGAGTTCGAAATAATCCGCATTGGGGGTTTCTCAATAAACAGAGATAGTTAGCCGAATTCTGAAAAGTCTTGTCGCATTCTCAAGTTGGCCAAGTAATTGACCTAACACGAATTTTTTCCTTTTCACCCCTTGCAGCATGACGCTCGATGCGGTAAAAAGACCCTACCTGCAATAAGAGATCATGCATGGCCACTGCTGCACCATCTCAACGATTGCATCGCATAATGGACCGCTATGGTGAGTTGCTCACCTGCGATGATGTCGCGGTCATCCTCCGATATTCCTCAGCGGCGGCTGTGCGACAAGCACATGCCTCCGGCAAACTTCCTGTAAGGCTGTTTAGGCTCCCTGGCCGCCGTCCGCTTTTTGCCTCGGCAAGTGAGGTAGCCTCGTTGATTGATGCGGCAACAGAACCAGGGGAGACAAGATGACGTAGCTTTTAAGACCCGCGAGAAGAAAAAAGCCCGGACGACGGCCATCGTCCGGGCTTTCTGGAACTGCCGAATGGGCTCCGGCTAGTTCCATTTTCTTCTCCCTATGCCCTCGTGTCAAGCGGGATCCCAACTTTCGGGTTCCGCAACCGGTGAACTACGCCCCGAATAGGGGCTTGGGAGGAAACAATGGACAAATCCAGTGAACTAGAACTTATCGAGTCGTACGACGTCCCGGAGGAAGGCAAAGGCTTTCTCAGAGACTGCGTTCTCCAGGGCCCATCCCGATCAGTACTTAGCGGTGGCACTCGGTCCGTAGTCGGCGCGCATTTCAGCAGCAAACTCAGGGAGACTCGTCAATTCGAAAGCCGGTCCAGTGAGGCAGCAGTCTTGTTGATGCTCGACGCCGACTCCTCGGTTCTGTCTTACCACACCCAACTCCCAAGAGTAGAGTTCCCAAGCACCAACAAGGCAGGCCGGAACTATGTGCAGCGGTACACCGCAGATGCTCTGATTCTAAGGAGCGACAGGCCTGAGATCGCCGAAATCAAGACAAGCAAGGACCTTGCGAAACTAGCAGTAGAACGGCCCCACCAATGGCTGTTTGAATCAGATGGGGACGCACGGTTTATGCCCGCAGAAAAACACTTCACCTCTTGGGGTCTGGACTACTCGGTAATTAACTCCTCCCTGATTCCCGCAGTTCTGGTCATGAATACCAAGCTCCTGTTGCGCGTTGTCCACACGATCCCCAGCCCTTCAGACACCCTGCTGACCGATGTACGAGCAACCCTAGAAAAACACGCCTGGATGAGTATCTGCGACTTGCAAGAAGAACTATCCCTCTCAAGAATTGACGACATTCTCCACATGGTTGCTCAGGGCCAAATATTTGCTGAGCTGAAGTTTCAGAAGCTGAGTGCCCCTGAGACCATCCTATCCATGTGCCCTACAGTACTAAGGCGCGCCATCGAGCAGCAAACCTTGCCGAGTGCACCGACTTTGACTGGACACAGAGCCCCATCGCTCATGGAGGCCAGGAAAGCTGTCGAAAACCTCAAGATAGCTAAGGAAGGGAATAGCCGCCAAGCACGACGGATGCGTCAGAAAATCAAGGAAGGAGCTTTGGTAGGCCTAAATCCTTTCGAGAGTGTCCTGCCAAGAATATCCAACCGCGGCAACCGAACTCGACGTCTCGCTGAGAGCCAAGAACAGTTCCTTATCGAGCACCAAGAAAAGTCAGTTCTCACTGGCAAGCATGAATCAATAGGTGCTGCATACAACAATTACAAGAACGAGCTCGCCGATGCTGATCACGCATTTCCTCCAGTTTCAGTTGCCACATACTACCGATTCGCAAAGCAACTGGACAGGCAGACGATCACGAGCGCAATACATGGGAAGAAGGCTGGAAACGCGGTGTCAAAAGTGGTTGATTCTGAGCATGCGACGCCAGCCGCAACACGTGCGTTCGAGCGAGCATTGGTGGACCATACTTTAGTAAAGGTTCTGCTTGTAGTCGCGTTGAACGACGAATATGCGATCGTACGCCGACCCTGGCTCACAAGCCTAGTCGACGAGTTCTCCGGTGCAACGCTGGCCCAGTGGCTTTCATTCGGAAATCCCAGCCGCGAGTCCATCTGTATGCTCCTCAGGATGTGCATACTCCGCCATGGCCGGATCCCCGAAGAAATCCACTCCGACAGGGGGTCCGACTTCACGTCGTGGCACACACAGGAGGTGATGGCCCGCCTCGGCGTCACGCGTCAATACAGTCCAGTAGCATCCCCAAAATACAACTCACAAGCAGAGCGCCACTTTTCCGAAACACAGGCAGGTCTGTTCAAGAAGCTTCCAGGCAATATCATTGAGTACAAAAACCGCAAGACAGACCGCGCTCACCATCCCAAGATCAAGGCAATCTTTGACCCGATAACTTTCTACAGATTGCTATTTGCATATGCAGAAGCGTACAACAATGGAATTCACGGCTGTCATGAGGCGCAGCCGAACTATCTACTCAGAAACTCACTTCGTGAAATCGAAAGTTCAGGAATTATCACCACTCTCACCGATGACGTGTATCTCGCGACATGTATTCCCGTGGAATCCAAATGGGGGCCGAGGGCCCGGAGGTCTCTCCTAATTGACGGACGCCATTACTACTCTGAATGCCTGACACCGAGAACAACGAAGAAGGATCTTTGCATAAGGTTTGATCCTTGGCATTGCGAAGTCATATACATTCAAAAGCAAGGGCAGTGGTATACGGCAACGCGTAGAACGGGCCGTACCACATTTACAGGCGCCGACATATCCAGGCAACTGGGAGAAAGCCTCAGAATCATGATGTGCCGGCGGGATCGTGATCTATTGAAGGCAGGGCAGACTCAAAAAGCCGCAAAGATCATTGATGATGCAATCGAGCATGCCAAGACCACCCAGATGGCAACCGCTACGCCACAGGATGGCCGCGACGACTCCACTCGCAATGAGTTAGAGGAAAGATTTGCTCGTCTCAAAAACGACCGGACAAGTCAGCCCGTTGTAGAGTGGGACTAGGCGATTGACTATGAAATCTAAAGACATCTTCTGGCACGCCAAGTTCACCCGCGCCTATGAACGAGCTCTGCTCTATTTCCTCGAACTACAAGAGGGCCATGTGCTCTTGTTGACAGGCGCTAGTGGTGTAGGAAAATCAGAGATCACTGAGATTCTGGAGAATAAGCACAACGTCACCAATGATCGAAAGCACATACATGACATCAGCCCGGTCGTTCGTATTTCTGCAAATCCCTACCAGGACGGTGGCTTCTTTTCAATCAAGGATATGTGGTGGGGCGCGCTACACAAAATCGACCATGTGCTTGTGAATGGCGGCAGGACGCAAAGAAACATCCCGGCCTCCGAGCTCGCGTTCGCATTTCAGGAATCTCTTCTTGCTATGAATACAAGATACCTCATCATTGATGAGGCTCAGCACATGCGAGAGGTAAGGGGCGGCGACCGCAATGCCCGGAGAATCCTGGACGCATTAAAGAGCTTTGCCTCTGCAGCCGAAGTCGTGCTTGTGCTATCAGGAGCGTACCCTCTACTTGGGACCGTTGATCTTGGGCCCCAGCTTAGCCGTCGGACGCATACGATTGTGATGCACAGGTATTATTCTGATCGCAGTGGTGATCTCGCAGAGTTCTCTCAGATTGTCAAGTGGTGTGCGGACGTGCGCGGCCTCGACTATCGCGCGTATATAGAGCCCTTGCTGCCCGAAATCTATCTGGGGACCCTCGGAGTGTTTGGCATGGTCGAAGGCTTGATGCTTGAGATTAAGTTGCAAATTGGTGAGCGGAATCTCAAAAAGCCTGACAAGCAATTCGTCGCATCCATACTTGAGAAGTTGCCGGTTAAGGACTCGATTCGGGAGGAAATTGAGGAAGGAGAAGAATATCTGAGTCGGAGGGCGGGAAATCGGAAGAGTGAATCAGTCCGTCGGCCCGCCGGGTGTGTCGTTGAAGGAAAGAATAAGCCACGGAAGAAAAAATCCCGCCGTGCAAAGAACTTTGGGAAGTCCAGCGTCTTCGAATGAAACTTTTACCAATTTATCCCAGAGGTATTGGCACTAGAGAGGTAGAGGGACTAGGATCATTCCTAATGCGGAGTGCGGCAGCGCACAGGATGGCGACGCCTGACTTTGCCGTCACCCTCGTATCACATTTTTCCGATCTTGCAGTTGAGGACGATACGATTCCTATAGGGGACATTACTAGCCGGCCGTTGGAATCGCGAACTGGATTGACATGGCCTGGCGGCTGGGCAAAACGGTTGGCTTCCCTCCTGAACGCAATCTATGAAACGGATGTATTTACCTCGCTAGGTTTGTTGCGCCTATATCCAGCATTTAGACATTTCCAGCGGCTATTCATCGCGGGCTTCCGGTGGTGCCCAATCTGCTGGCAGCAGGATTTGTTAAGGGGGCAGGAGCCATATTTTCGCTACATCTGGAGCTTGAGCGGGTACACCACATGTGAAAATCATAAGTGTCGCCTAAGTGACTGTTGTCCCGCGTGTGGAGCCAAGATGACCCACCGCATTCGACCCCGAGTCAGCGATTGCGCCAAGTGCGGGGCTAGCCTATTGGAAGATAAGAATGTTCTTTGGCGGGAGCCAATTAATCACAGTTACTGTGACATTCTGGAGGTTGTGGAGTTTATTCAGCTAAACCCGGAATGGCGGTTGAAACCAAATGGGGCCAATGGTCTCTTCCCCGAGTTTATGCTTGATTACGTGGAAGAAGAGCATCGATGGACGGCTCAGAAGCGCCTATCGAGCTATCAGAAAAAGCCAACCTTCATTAAGTTGCGGCGCGTATGCTGGTCTTTTGGGGTAGATCTGTGGCGCGTATTAGCCTCTCAGGATATGCAGCTTCCTCTGCTGAAGCCGAATGCGGCGTGCGAAGAGTTCCCGCCAGGAATGGAGGTAAGAGCTAAGATCAGACCGCCGGGGCATGACGCGGTAATTTCCCAATTAAAGGATCTGATGCATGCCAACGCTGATCACCCGAAGCCCGCCAAGTTTTATGCGGAGGAAATAGGCATCAGTACGTCCGGATTTCAGCATCGCTATCCAGAGCTATACAATCGAATAGTGTCATTTTATGAGTTTCACCGGCGTTCCGAGCGGGCGAAGTTGAAGATGCAGATAGAGGTGGTACTGGCGCTAATGAAATGTGAGGGATCGCTAAGTCGGGGAGTGAAGAAAATCTCTAGTGAGTTGATGTCCGACTGGGGTTTTCCTAAAAACGTCTCACGCGAGAAAATCAAGGAGTTTCGCGACTCCTTGTGACAAAGCTTTGAGGATGTCTTCCACTTTGCCTCGCCGGGGGCCGATCAATAGTCGCAACAGGCGGGCCGGACCATCGCCAGGGGCTGGATGGGAAGTCCTAGGTTGGTTCAGGATTCCCCACAACCGAGGAGAACTCGGAAAGGGCGCGCAGCGCCTTGTTTCAGCGGAGGATCAGGTCAATTTGTCCCTTATGGGCTCCTGCCTGGTCTCGGACCGGGGGTTGCCCCTGACCGCGTGGCCCTCTACGGGGTTGCTGCGGAGCAGGAATGTGGCTCCCGGGGCCCGCCCTATGCTCATTGGAGCGTCGAGATTTCGGCCGTGAAACACCTCGCAGACCGTTCGGCGGGGTTCTAGGCCGGTTGGCAGGGGGAGAATTTGGGCCGGCACCTGAGTTAAGCTAACGCGGGCACAAGAGGGGTACCTGATGACCCAAGACGACATCCGAAAGCTGCTGTGGGAAGCGGCCGACAACCTGCGCATCCACCTGGATGCCGCCACTTACAAGCACTCGGTCCTGGGGCTGATTTTGCTCAAGGCTCGAGATTGAGCCGCTTCGGTTGATCGGTGGTGTCGTCAGGATTGCGTACTGAAGCGTTGAGGTGAATGTTGAGTCATGACACGCAAACATGAGTACGAGAAGATGCTGCGCAGTATGGGCATGAGCAAGACCACAGTCAGCATCCTTGCTGCAACTGAAAAACTCAGTCGGGAACTAAGAATGCCTTCCTCTAGCACTATAGATCAAACGATTTGGGACTCGGTGGAGGAGGCTCGAAATCTCGGAGTGCCGAAATTTCCATCGGTACATGATCATATAGGCGATCTCTATTCAGCTCAAATATCAGCTGAGGCACTTAGGTCAATGAATGTAGCCGGTGACATTCGTGACGCAGTTTCCGACCTTGCCAAGTTTGAGTGGCCCACCGCAATTAGCAGAACATTACTAGATCAACTACGAGAAGTGTCTTCTCCGAGTTCATTGTTTGCCGACTACCGTCGAATGCTTGAAATGTTGGGAGAGCAACCGGCTTTTATCGGTGAATTTGAAATAGATGAAGACGTAGATGATGAAGAATCCGAAGATGATTCTATCCTCCTGCCTGAGGAAGTCCATGATCGCCTTGTTCAAGTTGAGTATATTCCAGAGAGATTGGTCAACGCCATCTATGAATCGCCGGAACTAATGAGGGGGCTGGAGCCAAGAGAGTTTGAGAAGTTTGTTGCTGAAATCCTGCGTGGTCTTGGGTTCCATAACATCGAACTTACAAGCCAGTCCGGCGATGGCGGTCGCGACATAGTTGCAGTTCAGCATTTGAACGGTATACCAATTCTAATGAATTTTGAATGTAAGAGATATGCAGAAAGCCGCAAGATTGGGCCTGGTCCACTAAGGTCTTTGCTTGGCGTTTGCAATACTGCTGATACTGCTGCGAACATTGGCGTATTAGTCACTACGTCAACGTTCACTCAGGGAGCGAGGAAGTTGCTTTTAGGTGAAACCCGGCTAGACGGAAAAGACTTCAATGATTTGACTTTGTGGCTGGAGAAATACTTCCTGCGCTCGAATAGGAAGGAACGCTGAATGACTATGGTGCCGTTACCCCGCGTCCACAACGCTTTCAACGATAAGTTTCTGCAGGATCTCTCAGCTGACTACCCGAATCTGCTGTCGGTCGATCCGTCGCGCCCTGCCGTCGGTCACCTGCTTTGCAAAACGAGAGATTGACTCAATGCCCCTGACCCTACCCCAACTGGAACGCCACCTCTTCCGCGCAGCGGACATTCTCCGCGGCAAGATGGACGCCTCGGAGTTCAAGGAGTACATCTTCGGAATGCTGTTCCTGAAGCGCTGCTCAGACGTATTCCAGGAGCGCTATGAGAAGGTGGTCGCCGATCAGATCAAGCGGGGCGAGGCTGAGGAGGCGGCCCGCGAGATTGCCGGCAACCCGAATTGGTACAAGGAGAATTTCTACGTCCCGGAGCAGTCTCGCTGGGAGCACCTGCTCAACGAGGCGCACCAGAACGTCGGGAGCGCGCTGAACAAGGCTCTGGCAGGCCTGGAGGAGCACAACGCCAGTCTCGAGGGCGTGCTGGAGCATATCGACTTCACGCGCAAGGTGGGCGCGACCAGCCTGTCTGACAAGAAGCTCCGCGATCTCATTGTCCACTTCAGTACCTACCGGCTGCGCAACGAGGATTTCGAGTTTCCGGACCTGCTCGGCGCGGCCTACGAATACCTGATCCGCGATTTCGCCGACTCTGCCGGCAAGAAGGGCGGCGAGTTCTATACGCCACGCCCGGTCGTGCGCATGATGGTGCGCCTGGTCAAGCCACAGGAGGATCACAGCGTCTACGACCCTTGCTGCGGCTCCGCCGGCATGCTGATCCTTTCCAAGGAGTATGTGGAGGAACAGGGCGGCAACCCGCACCGGCTCGGTCTATATGGCCAGGAGGCAGCCGGCTCGGTCTGGTCCATTGCCAAGATGAACACGCTGCTGCACGGCATTCCCAGTGCCGACCTGCGCAACGAGGACACCCTGGGCGAGCCCCAACACGTTGAAGGCGGTGAGCTCATGCGTTTCGACCGCATCCTCACCAATCCGCCTTTCTCGCTACCGTACGGCCCGCCGGACAAGGAAAGCCAGAAGGATTGGCAGCCCAACTTCCCCGAACGCTTCCGCTACGGCAGCGTTCCGCTGGGGGCGAAGAAGGCGGACCTGATGTTCCTCCAGCACATGGTCGCCTCGTTGAACGCGAAAGGCATGATGGCCAGCGTCATGCCCCATGGGGTGCTGTTCCGCGGTGGCGACGAAAAGCGCATCCGCGCCGGGGTGATCGAGGATGACTTGCTCGAGGCCGTGATCGGGCTTGCCTCAAACCTCTTCTACGGCACCGGCATCCCTGCGGCCATCTTGATTCTGCGAGCCAAGGGCGCTAAGCCAAAGGCGCGTAAAGGTCAAGTGCTGTTCATAAACGCCGACCGTGAGTATTACGAGGGTCGCGCCCAGAACTTCCTGTTGCCCGAACACATCGAGAAGATCGTCCACACCTTCGACAATTTCGCCGAGGTGCCCGGTTTCTCCGCCATTGTAAGCAATGAGGAGCTTGTGGAGAACGACTACAACCTCAACATCCGCCGCTACGCCGACAACGCCCCGCCGCCTGAGCCCCAGGACGTACGCGCCCACCTCAAGGGTGGCGTGCCGCTGAAGGAGATCGAAACCAAACAGGCCCTGTTTGATGCTCAGGGGCTTGACCCGCTGGACCTGCTCGAGCCCCGCGATGGAGAGCCGGACTACCTGGATTTCAGGCCGGATCTTGCCAGCAAGGCAGAACTAAAGCCGGCGATCGAACAGAGCGACGGTCTCACTGCCAAGGAAAGCTCGCTACTGCAAGCGTTCGAGACCTGGTGGCAAGAACACGGCAAGAGCATCACGGGCCTCGCCAACACGCTGGAAAGCAACGGTAGCCGCTTAAGCCAGCTGCGCGACGAGTTGCTGGCCAGCTTCAGCAAGGCGCTGGAGCCGGTGGGCGTACTGGCCCCCTTTGCCGTGCGCGGCATCATTGCCGGCTTCTGGGACCAAAGCAAAAACGACTTCCGCGCCCTGCAAGCTCGCGGCGCCCTGGGCGTGATCGAGGCCTGGCGCACCAGCATCACCACCAGCCTGGAGGACAAGCAGGACAAGTCCAACCCGTTCGACCACAAGCTGGTAGGTTTCCTGCTCAGAGAATACGTCACTCAGCTGGAAGAGCTCCAGGCTCGCAAGGCCGAGCTGGATGCCCAGATTAAGACCGCTGAGTTCGCAGAGGACGAGGATGAAGATCAACCCGATGAACTAGAACACGCCCTCGATATCCTTTCTGACATGTGTCGAGCCAACCAAATCAAGACGTGGAAGAAGGAGCGAGCTCAGGTAAACAAGAAACTCAAACTCAAGAATGGCAATTTAAAGACTCGACTGAATGAGGCAGTAGAAGCGCTGGGCGAAGCCGACGCGGCCGACTTGCTGCTCGCCATCCTGCATGATGATATGGCTGACATACTGAACCGCTATATCCGTGCCCAGCGGCAAGATGTGATCTCTGCTTTCGAGAATTGGTGGGATAAGTACCAAGTGCCTCTGGCCGATATCGAAGCGAGTCGGCTTGCAGCTGCGAAGCAGATGAGAGAGTTTTTGAAGGAACTCGGATATGCCTAGCATTAGCGAACTTGCCGAAGTCAATCCGAAGCGGCAGCTCCCGGTGGGCCTTTCCATGGACGAACAGGTCTCCTTTATTCCCATGGGAGACCTCTCGGAAGAAGGTGAATGGCTTTCGAGGCAAGCCCGGCCGCTCAAAGAGGTGTTCGCCGGATTCACGCCTATTTTGGAAGGCGATGTGCTTTTCGCGAAGATCACTCCCTGTATGGAGAATGGCAAAGGAACGCATGCAAGGAATCTGATAAACGGCATTGGGTTCGGCAGTACAGAATTTCATGTACTGCGCGCAAGACCAAATATTTCACCGCGTTTCATTTTTCATCTGTCCCAAAGTAGGCGTCTGCGCCTAGCAGCCGAAGCACATATGATTGGCTCCGCAGGTCAGCAGAGGGTTCAGAAACAGTTTTTCGATAAATATCAAGTATTAGAAGTTCCATTTTCCGAGCAGAAGAAAATCGCCCAAATTCTCGACACTCTGGACACCCAAATCCGCCAGACCGAGGCGCTGATAGTCAAGCTGGAGCGCATCAAGCAGGGCCTGCTCACCGACCTGCTCACCCGAGGCATCGACCAGAACGGCCAACTCCGCCCCGCGCCCGACAAAGCTCCTCATCTTTACAAAGACTCGTCCTTGGGACGGATTCCGAAGGAATGGAAAATCACACAACTGTCCCACATGGCCGAAGTTAAGGGCGGAAAACGTCTGCCCGCGGGCCATGATTACGTGAGCGAGAAAACACCCTATAAGTATTTGCGAGTTACAGATTTCTTTGAGCGTGACTACTCTCTCCATTCACTAAATAACCTCAGCGAGGCTACATTTTCTGCTCTCAAGCGCTATGAAATCCAACCAGGCGATCTTTATATCTCCATTGCGGGTTCGATTGGATATGTGGGAGTTCATCGTCCCAAGGACTCGGCTGGTATTAGGACAATACTTACTGAAAATGCTGCACGTATTATTGTGCAAACTGACGATATTCCTGAGTTCTTGGCATTAGCCATGAATGCGTTCTCAGTACAAGCCCAAATTGAGGTCGAGAAAGGTACTGGTGGAGGCGTTCCGAAGTTAGCACTCTTTCGCATTGAAAGTCTTCGTGTGGCATTACCTAGACCTGACGAGCAAGCCAGTATTATTGAGAGAGCAACATCAATCGATCGCAGAATAAGTCATGAGTATAGGGGGCTAGCTAAAACGAAACTGAAGAAGGCCGGTTTGATGGATGACCTCCTCACAGGTCGTGTCCGCGTCACCCCACTACTTGGATTGAAAGAACAGTCGACAATCTGACTCACAACAAGAGAGCGCCATGCCAGGATCCGAATACATAGACGTAGAACGCCCCTTCATCCAGCAATTGAAAGGAATGGGCTGGAACTACGTCGAGGGTTCGGTCGAAGTTCCAACTGTCACAAACCGCGACAGTTTCGCCCAGGTGATCCAGGAGGATGTGTTGCGGGAGCAACTCCACCGGATCAACCTCCGAGACGGCCAGCCCTGGCTCGATGAGGACCGCCTTTCTCAGGCTGTTAGCGCCCTAACCCGCATTCCCGCCGCCAAGCTGATGGAGGCCAGCCAGCAGGCCACCGAGTTATTGCTGAACGGCATTTCCGTTGAGGGCATGCCGGACTGGGACCGCGGACGCGGCCAGCAGATTCACTTTATCGACTGGGGCAACCCCGAAAACAATCGTTTCACCGTCATCAACCAGTACAAGGTCAAGTGCCCACCGGGTCATGACAGCGCCAAGGGCCATGTCATCCCCGACCTGGTGTTGCTGGTAAATGGCATCCCATTGGTCGTGGTCGAGTGCAAAGGCCGCAACGTGCCAGAGGGCATGAGCGATGCCGTGGATCAATTGCGCCGCTATACCAACCAACGCAAGGCCGCCTTCGAGGTTGAGGAGAACGAGGGCGCGCCGGCTCTGTTCCACACCAACCAGTTTCTGGTGGCGACCAACTTTGATGACGCCCGGGTGGGCACGATCACTGCCGGCTTCGAGCATTTCCTGAGCTGGAAGACCGTCGAGCCGCGCTCCGAGGCCGAGGTGGCCGAAAATTTGGGAGTGGACGCACTGTCGCCACAGCAACGGCTGATCGCCGGCATGCTCGCGCCCGGGAATCTGCTCGACATCGTTCGTCATTACAGCCTATTCACCACCATCGGCGGCCAGCGCATCAAGATCGTCTGCCGCTACCAGCAGTTCCGCGCCGTCAATCGCGCTATTGAGCGGCTGAAGACCGGCAAGACCCGCTTGGAAGATGGTGAGTTCGATCGCCGCGGCGGCATCATCTGGCATACCCAGGGCAGCGGCAAGAGCCTGACCATGGTGTTCCTGGTCCGCAAGATGCGCACCGATCCCGACTTGCGCCGGTTCAAGGTCGTCGTCGTCACCGATCGTAAGGACCTGCAGGACCAGCTGTCGGCGACGGCCAGCCTGACTGGTGAGACCGTGGAAGTGGCAAAAAGCACCGACAAGCTGAAAACATTGGCGCAGCGCCCCGGCCCGGGCCTGGTCTTCGCCACCATCCAGAAATACCGTGAGCCAGCGCCAGGTGCCGAGTATCCCAAGCAGCATGAGCGCCTGGCCATGGACGGGGATCAAAAGGCTGCGGAAGTCGACCAGCCGAATCCGCCCAAACTGACTCAGCCGCTGGGCACGCTCAACGAAAATCCGGACATCTTGGTGATGGTGGACGAGGCCCACCGGACCCAGGCTGGCGACCTGCACGCCAATTTGCTCCAGGCTCTGCCCAACTGCGCCCGAATTGGCTTCACCGGCACACCCATCATCATGGGCGACAAGAAGCGCACCCACGACATTTTCGGCGAGTTCATCGACCGCTACACCATCAAGGAGTCGGAGCGCGACGGTGCGACCGTTCCGGTGCTTTATGAGGGGCGGACTGCCCAAGGTGCGGTCAAGGACGGCAGCAGCCTCGACACGCTGTTCGAGGACCTTTTCCGCGAGCGCAGTCCCGAGGAGCTGGAGGCCATCCGAAAAAAGTACGCCACCAAAGGCCAGATCCTTGAGGCGCCCCGGCTGATCGAGGAGAAGGCTGCGGACATATTGCGCCATTACGTCACCCACATCCTGCCCAATGGCTACAAAGCGCAGGTGGTGGCCTACAGCCGCCGGGCGGCCATTCGCTATCAGGAAGCCCTTGAGACGGCACGTAAGGACCTTCTGGCCGAAGCCCTGGCCCTGAGCCCGGAAGACAAGGATATGGACGACGTGGCCATTATGCGGCGCCCATTGCGGGTACAGGCCGCGATTCAGGCCTGGCGCCAGCGAGAGATCCTGCAGCGGCTCGAATTCGCCGTGGTGATCAGCAGCAGCAACAACGACGATCCCGGCTGGGCCAGATGGAGCGATCGCGCTGCCGTCGACGAGCACATCAAGCGGTTCAAGAAGCCGCTGACCCATCAGGATACCGACAAAGCCGATCCGTTGGCCTTTCTGATCGTGAAATCCATGCTCCTGACTGGCTTCGACGCGCCGATCGAAGGCGTGATGTACCTGGACCGGCCGATACGGGAGGCCGAGTTGCTCCAGGCCGTCGCCCGCGTCAACCGTACCGGCCATGGCAAGCAGCACGGCATCGTGGTGGACTATTACGGCGTGGCCAACCACCTGAAGGAGGCCCTGGCGGCCTACAGCGAGGAGGACGTGGAAGGTGCATTGCAGAGCATCAAAGACGAACTTCCGCGGTTGAGGGACCGTCACTTGCGAGCAGTGGATGTCCTGCGTGCGGAGGGTGTGGAAAGCCTCGACCACGTGGAAGAAGCGGTCATGGCCCTGGCCGACGAACGTGTGCGGGCGGAATTCACCGTCAAGTTCAAGCATTTCACCCAGTCTCTAGATGGCGTTTTGCCGCGCCCGGAAGGGCTGGAGTTCACGGCGGATGCGAAAAAACTCGCCTATATCTATGCCCTGGCACACAACCGCTACAAGGACACCCCGACTTTGGGCAAGGACGTGGGTGCAAAAGTACGCCGGCTGATCGATGATTATGTGATCTCGCTCGGTATTGACCCCAAGATTCCCCCGGTCCAGCTCACCGACGCCGAGTTCGAACGCCATGTCAGCCGCCAGGTCGGTGATCGGGCCAAGGCATCGGAAATGGAGCACGCCGTCCGGTCCCACGTGCGCAAGCACATGGACGAAGATCCGGTGAAATACGAGAAGCTCAGCGAGCGTCTCAAGGACATCATGGAAAGGCTGGACGGCCAGTGGGAGGAGCAGATAGACGCGCTTGAGGCGCTGGTAAAGGAATTGCGCGACGACCAGGCGGTCGGCGACGAAGAGCTCCCCGATCTGCCAGCACACTGCCTACCGTTTCTGCGCTTGATTACCCAGGCCAAGCTGGGAGAGGAAGCCCAACCTGATGTTTCCACCAGCGCCCAGCTGGTGGACGCCACCATGGAGGTGGTCGAAATTATCCAGGGGGAGATTCAGATACGCGACTTCTGGAAACCGGCACATATCCCCGACCGGGAACGTCTCAAGGGCCGCATTTTCGAGGAATTGTTCAATCGGCGTCTGTTACCCATGGACAAGCTCGACGCGACTGTGGACAAGATCATGGAGCTGGCCAAGGCCAACCATCACAAGCTGGTGAACGCATGACCCACCTGCAAGTCGACGAACTGGAATTCGAGGTCCGGCTGAGCGACCGCCGCAAGACCCTCCAGGTGACCGTCGACCGCGCCGGAGAACTGGTTCTGGCCGCCCCGACTGGCGTCGATGACACGAAATTGCGGGATTTTGTACGCTCCAAGCGCTATTGGATCTACAAGAAACTGGCCGAAAAAGAGCAACTCCAGCGCCCAATTCCGCGGAAAGAATATGTCGACGGAGAGGGCTTCCTGTACCTGGGGCGTAGCTATCGGCTGAAACTGGTGGATGATCAGAAAGAGCCGCTCAAGATGGCCAATGGCCGTTTCCTCCTGAGGCGGGACCTAGCGGACCAGGGCCGCAATCACTTTATTCGCTGGTATTCCAGCAGGGGAAAGGATTGGCTGACAGCGAAGGTAAACGAATACTGTTCACGGATGGAAGTCGACCCAGCCGGCGTCAAGGTCCAGGACCTCGGCTACCGTTGGGGCTCCTGCGGCAAGGGCAATTGGCTGTACTTCAACTGGAAAACGATGCTGCTGCCCAGAACGATCGCCGAATACGTCGTCGTCCACGAACTGGTCCACCTGCACGAAGCACACCACACACCCGAATTCTGGCGCCGCCTGGAACGCGCCATGCCGGATTACGAACGTCGGAAGTGGTGGCTGGCTGGGCATGGGATTGAGGTTGAGGGAATCTAGTTGCATTAGGTGGCTTTAATCTGATCATCTGCGCGCTGTTCATGAAGTAGTTGGGAGTCATGACAAAATGGCATTCCGTCAACTTAACGCCCGCCATATCCGGCAGAGAAAAGCATAGCGAGAAAGGCGTGGCGCTTTTCACTGTCCGAGCTGATGAGCTTGCTAGGGAAGCTCTGAATAACTCCCGAATTTGAGATAATACAGCCATCGTCCACCAGCTTGAGCATTCACCATGGATCAGATGAGCTTTGCCGACATGGAGTACCAGAACAAGAAGCGCAAGACGCGGCGCGAGAAGTTTCTGGATCGGATTGAAGGCCTCATTCCGTGGCAGCGACTCGAGAAGAAGCTCAAGCGAGCCTATCCGAAGGGCAAGACGGGGCGTCCGCCCTATCCGTTGGGCACGATGCTGCGGATTCACTGCATGCAGCTGTTCTACAACCTCTCCGATCCGGCCATGGAAGATGCACTCTACGAGATCGAGTCGATGCGCCGCTTTGCCGGTCTCCGGCTGTCCGATCGTCTGCCCGACGAGACCACGATCCTCAACTTCCGCCACTTCCTGGAGCAGCACAAGCTGGGTGAGAAGATCTTCAAGGAGGTCAATGCTCACCTCCAGGATCATGGCCTGATGCTGCGCGAAGGCAGCATCGTCGATGCCAGCATCATTGCTGCGCCCAGCTCGACCAAGAACCAGAAAGGCGAGCGCGATCCGGAGATGCACCAGACGCGCAAGGGTAAGCAATGGCACTTCGGGATGAAGATGCACATTGGGGCCGATGACGTGCTGGGGCTGGTCCACAGCATCGAGACGACCCCGGCGAATGTCCACGACCTCGAGGCTGTTCCGAAGCTGCTTCACGGTAAGGAAGAGCGTGTACTTGGCGACGCCGGCTATCGCGGCATCGAGAAGCGTGAAGAACACAAGGATCGGGATGTGAACTGGTATATCGCTGAACGCCCGGGAAAACGCAAGACCATGGATCCTGACAGCGACGAGGCCTGGATTGAAGCATTCAAGGCGTCGATGCGGGCGAAGGTCGAGCATCCGTTTCGATACGTCAAACGAGTCTTCGGCTACGACAAAGTTCGCTACCGTGGGCTTGCCAAGAATCGCAATCGCCTTTGCGTACTGACAGCCTTTGCGAACCTGATGATTGGAGAGAAATACATGCATGCCTAGGATAGGTGCGCCTGATTTCCGCGGACGCCGCGGAAATTGGGCAGAGAATGATCAAATATGGAAGCAGACCTGAACCCAAATGCCGACTTTTCAAAGCTCATGCTGATTTTTCAAAGAATTGGCCATTGTTCAGACCTTCCCTAGGGCTTATTTGAACGCCAGACAGCTACCGAGAAGACCCAGTCCGACGCTAATAACCGCCAGCCAAGTAGCAAGACGAACCACGACTTGCGGGTGGCCTGTACTCGCACGGAATTTCCCCCAGAACCCGTTTGCTTCTGAAATTTCGAGATCATGGTTTTTTCTTGTTCCGATTTCACCAAGCCGACTTCTGTACCAACAGTTCACTACGATTGTGTTCTCGCCGTCGTTTATGTGGGCTCGTGGAGACTGGTTGTATTCATTGATGAAGTTGCGATCGATCTGCAGAGCTTCACAGTAAACGACCGTGCCATTCGACTTATTGTGAATCTTGATTATTGATCGTTGGGCAAAGCTGTGCCCACTAAGCCATACCCAACCTTCGTTCATGTCAGAACGAGTTGCAGCTAGCACCTTGTACATAAGTTATCCCTGAGAGACATAACACCCAAGCTCAGCGACACTGGTGCGCGAAGCGCAGAGGGAACCCAAAATGCGCAGTATTTTGGGCGTCCGCTGCAACAAATGGCTAGCCGTCACGGATAGGTCCCTCCAACCTTTTCTTGATGCCTCTTGAACGCTTCGAGCGTTTTTTTGGCAAAGGGATGTTCTCGACGAAACTCAGTATCCACAAAACCCAGACTTTTAGTAATAAAATCCGTTCCGGCGCTAAACCAGTCCGGATTTTCATCCTTATACGAAGCGACGGCGCTTTTGGCCAGTTCAACAACACGATCAATGTCACCAATTTTAATATACCTTTGGTGATTCAGATCCCTCAACAGAAGCTCCTGAATCCGCTGATCCACCGGAAGGTTTGGAAACTTCCATGTTGTGTAAGCTTCCAGTGTTTCCCTATCTATAGGTTGAGACAGCAGTTGATTCTCACAACCAGTTGACTCCCGAACATCGGCAATGTACTGCTTTCTGGAGGACTCGGAGCGATCAAATATGTTCTGTGCAATTTCTAGTAACGATGAAACGTTCTGAATCTCTCGTCGGAGCTGAATCGGCATGGACGCTTCGCTTTTGTATACAAGATTGTGACTGATCCGAGCCCAGGCATCCTGCAGCGTTGTGCGAACTTGTATTTCCGCTCTAAGGCCTTTGAGATTATCGTACCGAGGGCCAGTATGTGTTGGCCCAAGCTTCACCACATAGTGGCGACCTTGATACCCCATCATCTCTACTCCAAGAGTATCGACCTTATCTTCTGTTGAAACGACCTCAAACAACGAAGCAACAGCCTCCTCGATCAAATCAAGTTCTGCAGAGAACAAGCACACCAAACGAACTCCAGCCAAATCATCAATTTCAGCCCAAGGATCTTCATATCCCTTCCGACTAATCTTGTCCAGAAAACTGCTCAACGATTTCACGCGACCCTCAACCGCTGCTAAAGCGACACCTGCATCATGAAGCTCCTGGGAAAGCCCAAACTGGATTTCTTCGACCAGTTTCTCGTAATCGGATGTTCGACGACGATATTCCTCTGCGTATTTGATTGTGGTTCCCTCACTCACGATTACCCTCTCGACTATGGCTGCCAACTTCTGAGCTAAGCAGTGCCCCTCTAGCACGTTTGGTGGAGGTTCAACAGGGGCGGAGCGTACTCGAGCGACTTGTCATGTCTAAAAAACCGGAGTTTTGACCTAGCTACTCGACTCCGTTCTCCAAGACCATAAAATTAAGACCCTCTTTTTCACCTTCTGAGAATACCTCTTGATGGGCCAAGGCCATTGTCGCATGCCGCCTTGGGCTAGCGGTATGTGCATTTCCAGCTATTGTGCCATTTCGGTTTCGCCACCAGACACGATAGCCATCCTCCTCCTCCTCAATCGTGCCGACAACGTGCTGTTTGCTATCGTGGATGATGGCTTTTCTCATTTTACCCTCGCATTGATAGACGTAACGATTTGTCCAAGCGGCGCGCCTTGGATCGTCCGGTGGAAACCCGATAGGGCTAGGACGTATTTGAGCGTTTTGTTAGTTGCGGCTTTTACCTAGTGCGCCCGCTTTTCGCAACATACGAAGTAGTTGATTGGCAGCCTCCCTAAGGTCATAGTCTAACGTTTTTAGGCCCGCGCCGTAGTTGACGAGCTGATTATAATGGGCAGCAGCCCAATCAATCTGCTCTTCTTCGCGCGTCAAGTCGGCAGCCCGTTGTGCTAGTTCGTGTTTCGTAAGAAGTTGATTGTTCATTCGGAAAGAATCAATCAATCCCTGGCCGATAATATATGTTTGAATGATCTGTTTCCTTAGGTCATGATCTTGAATTTTTCCGATCAGGTTGGCATTGCTTTTATAGACAGTGAAGTACTCGCTATTCACCGGATAGAAAAGCAAAAATGGGTGGCTTTGCTCTAATGACTGGAGTTTGGCGCCAACTGCATTCTGATATCGCTCAAGGACTGATTCAATTTCATCGTGAATTGATTGAATGAAATTGTGGATGCTCTGTTTCTCTTCAGCCTTCCGTCTACTGTCACTACGCCGAAGGGAAACCAGCATTGTAAGGACTGCAAAGAGTCCTGTGACTAAGCCGCCTAGGATGGCGGCACTTGTTTCTGGGGCGATTTCCATATTCCTTCAAGCGACTAACGATTAGCTAAGTGGTGCGCGTAAGCGAGTCCGGTGGAGGCCCGACAGAGCCGGAACGTACTTGAGCAGCTTGTTAGGGTTTTTCCTGCAATAACTCATTTTTTGCCCTTTGAAGTAATGCTTCATAGTACTTTAAGGCCAGCTTTGCGGCTGCGACGGGATCTTTGGAAGTTAGGGCCCTTCCAAGGTGTTGTTCAGGAGGGTTGAACGTCTGCCTGTATTTTTTGTTGTGGATCGTCGGTAATACGGGATCACCTGGCGAAAACTCTAGCGTTGGCGGCGATTTTCCATCATGCGGGTGCGCATCGAATCTGTAACTCTTATCCTTAAATAGGTGAAGATGCGCAATGTGCCCAGACCAATTTGGTGCGATCTTCACATGGGGACCTGTCCACGCTAGGGGCACTTTACCGTGCTGAGATTGGTGACGAGCTTGATATAGGTATTGCAGCAAATCATCTTCTTTTCTCTGGCGATATGCCGCAGCTATCCAGGAACTGTATTTGGGTACACTTTCCTTCCCTTCGTGGTCGAATGAAATCCAAGCTTCTTGTATTGAGTCAACGAAGCGGCCCCAAGCTTCCGTATAGTGGTCACGGCTCACCGCATTATCCATGGCCTCAACACTAGCACGTGCCTCATCCAGTTTACTGGCTGCTATGTCCCAGATCCCGTGTTCTTTGGGACGTATTGACTTGCGTCTAGCACTAATCCTTCCTCTAAATATCGGCATTTTCCAAATAGACCTAAGTTGCAACTAGGTGTGAAAATCAGTTTCTAGTGACTAAGAGGTGGATTGCGCCGTTTAGCCTGTGGGTTTCAGGATCGGCGAGTGCAAATCCCTAAAGTTCCCGCCTCTTGTTCCGCGTGGTGCCGCTGTCATGTGCCAATTTGCAGATATAGTTGCCAAAACCCACATTCTAGGCAGCGCCGACTTTCTGCTATCCCCGTAGTTCGTTCAAGAGTGCAATATGCCATGGGCGCACTTTCCGGGGCAAATATAGCTGAAGACCGCAAGCCGGCCCAACTGCTTGTGCTGTTTGACTTTACGCTGTCGATGGGACGGTGCAGCCCTTATCAGTATTGCCGGGCCTTTCCCTGGCGCACGATGATGAGATTCCGCTGCTGCCGTCTAGAGTCGTCTAATTCCTACACCAAATGTAGGAAATTTCGTACAGGACCTCTGGAGATCTTTCGATAGGCCCAGTCCAGCGTCTGGCTAGCTGTGATCAACAGGGGCTGGGGTAGCCGGCTAGCAGGGTGAGCCCATAAAGCGATCCGCGTGATCCCAATGCCCTAGATTGTGGGCATTAGCGCTCGGAGACCGTGCTCCGTAGAGGATACGACTCCCATCGCGGCCTACAAGCCGATGTTCGCGGCGGTCGGACCTGAGCAGAGCCGTCCTGGGCGAGCCGGACAGGTTATGCGATATTTTCAACATAACTTGTCCGAAACGGACAAGTTATGGTTTCGGACCTACAACGGGAGGAGGTCAACCGGGGAAGTGGTGGGCCCTGCTGGACTTGAACCAGCGACCTACCGATTATGAGTCGGCTGCTCTAACCAGCTGAGCTAAGGGCCCGGTGCGATCAATTCTTGTCGGCGTCGGTATTGGTCGGGTTTTCGGCGTCGCCCTGGATTTCCGCCAGGGGCCGGGGTTCGAGGCCCTGCGCTTCGAGGTCTTCCTTCTTGCGCTTCTGAATGTAGGCCAGGTTGTTCTTGTACATGGCCGCGACCTTTTCCACGCCGTTGTCGGCCAGGAAGCCCTGGTTGCCGGCGGCGATGAAGGTGGCATAGACACCGGAGGCTGCCATCAGTGCCGCGGAGATGACGTTGCGATCGAAGCCGCGGTCGTTGACCATCTTGTTGGCCAGTTCGATGAACTCGTTTGTGGCCTGGTTGTGGGCGTCGATTTTCTGCTGCTGTTCGGACATGGGTACTCGAAGATTCCTGTGATTCGACCTCCGACGGCGTGGTCCGTCGGCCAGTCCGCAAGAATACCATGATCACCCCGCGCCGGGCCTTCAACTGCGGCGCTTGCGGATGCCCAGGCTGCTGACCGAGACGCTGGCTTCCTCGCCTGCTTCGGTACGAATGGGCTGGCCTTCGTCGGGTGACCAGGCGGTGGCGTAGAGCATCTCCCAGGTCAAGGCGATCTCGCCTTGACCGAGCGCGCCCTCGATTTCGTCGCGCCCGCCCGGCAGCGAGCAGGTCAGACCCAGATGGTCGAGGTCTTCCAGCAGGCTGGCCACGCTGGTGTGCGTGGTGGTCAGCCAGTCGGTATCGAGCACCGGTTCCTGAAAACCCGCGCGCGTGAGCAAGTCGCCCATTTCCTGGGCATGGGTGTTCACGCCGCTGCGGATCACCGCGCCGGCACGCTGCAGCTCGATGAGCGTGTCGGGGCCGGGCAGGGTGAGCAGCAGCAGCCCGCGCGGGCGCATGATCCGGCGCAGGCCCGCCAGGGTGGCGGCCAGGTCGGTACTCCACTGCAGCGACAGGTTGGCGTAGATCAGGTCGACGCTGGCTTCGGCCAGCGGCAGGCTGCCGAAATCGGCCAGTGCCAGTTCGAAGCGCCGGCGCCAGCGGCCCCGGCGTCGGCGCGCCTGCTCCAGCATCTGTCCGGCACTGTCGAAGGCGAACAGATCAGCTTGTGGATAGCGCGCGCGCAGATCCAGAGTGCGGCCAGCGGTGCCGCAGCCCAGGTCGACAATGCGCTCAGGCTCGAATTTCAGCCCGTCGAGGCGTTCGAGCAGGCGGCGGCCGACCTCGTCGAAAAGCGCGGCGTGTTCGTCGTAGCCCGCAGCCGCTGCGTCGAAGCGGCGCCGAATGCTGCTGACGTCGGAACGGGTATTCATCGATCGTTTGCTTTCCAGGGGATCGGTCGTTTTCAGGGATGATAGTCTTCTAGGTGTTCGAGGAATGATTCGGGGCAGGCGGTCATGCGCGTTGAGGGCGTCTTATCGAGTGTCGTCGGTCGGCTTCTGCCGTCAGTATGCCTGATCTGTGGCGGCCACGGGCGGCCCGGTCTGGATTGCTGCAGCGGCTGCCAGGCGGATCTGCCGGCCGTGCATGACCAGTGCCTGCAATGCGGCCTGGGGATGCCGAACTCGACCCGGGCCTGCGGGCGCTGCAGCCGCCGGCCACCAGCCTTCGAGCGGACCTGGCCGGGGTTTGCCTACGAGGGGCCGATCGAGCGGCTGGTTCACCGCTTCAAATTCCACCACGACCTGGCTTGCGGCCGCGTGCTGGCCGCTGTGACGGCGCGCCGGCTGGTGGCCTGCGGCGCGCACCGTCCGCAGGCGCTGGTGCCCGTGCCGCTGCACTGGCGCCGTCAGCTGTGGCGGGGCTTCAACCAGTCGCGCCTGCTGGCCGATGATCTGGCGCGCCAGCTTGGCGGCATTCCCGTCGCGCCGCTGCTGCGCCGTGCGCGGGCCACGCGAGCGCAGTCGGGCCTGCCGGCGGCCGTCCGCGGAGCCAACGTGCGCGGCGCCTTTTCCGCTCGACTGCCCGACTGCCGCCTGCGCCACGTCGCCCTGGTTGATGATGTGATGACCACCGGGACGACGCTGGACGCCTGCGCGCGAGTCTTGCGCAAGGCCGGGGTGGAGCGGGTTGATGTCTGGGTTGTCGCAAGGGCCTGAAGGAAGGGTTCAGGTTTCAGGGTTCAGGATCCGCGCAGGGCCAGGGAGATGGCGGCGCCGGCGAAGATGAACAGGCCGACCCAGTGGTTGCTCAGGAAGGTTCTGAAGCACGCGGCCGGGTCGCGCTCGCGGATGCGCCATAGCTGGATCTGGAAATGGATGAAGACCAGGCCCACGGCGGTGAACCAGGCCGGTTCGGGCAGGTAGCGCAGGCCGATCATCAGCAGCAGCGCGGTCATCACGCCCATCAACGCGCCCAGGATGGGCACATCGGCGCGGCCGAAGGCGATGGCGGTGGACTTGACGCCCACTTTCAGATCGTCGTCGCGGTCGGCCATGGCGTATTCGGTGTCGAAGATCACCGTCCAGATGAAGTTGGCGGCAAACAGCCACCAGGCCAGCGCCGGCACCTGGCCGGCCTCGGCGGCGAAGGCCATGGGAATGGACCAGCTGAACGAGGCGCCCAGCACAAGCTGGGGAAAATGCGTGAAGCGCTTGAAGAAGGGATAGGTGGCCGCCAGCAGGGCGCCGAAGAAGGCCATGAGAATGGTCAGCCGGTTGGTCAGAAGTACCAGCACGAAGGCGACGGCCAGCAGCACGAAGAACAAGAGCAGGGCGTGGCGGGCGCTGATTTCGCCGGCGGCGATCGGCCGGTCGACCGTGCGCCCGACGTGCGGGTCGAGTTCGCGGTCGGCGTAGTCGTTGATCACGCAGCCGGCCGAGCGCATCACCAGCACGCCGAGGGTGAAGATGACCAGGTTCTTGATGCCGGGGACGCCGCCGGCGGCGAACCACAGCCCCCACCAGGTCGGCCACATCAGCAGGGCAATGCCGATGGGGCGGTCGAAACGCATCAGCCGCAGCCAGGGGCCGGCCGGGCTGGAGAAGATTCTGGCGCGCAGTCGAAACTCCATTGCTTCAGCGATCGTCGTTGCCGGTCAGGCTGTAGTCAGAGCAGGGTACCTGGATGCGCTGGGCACCGGGCGAGGCGCGCACGATGAACCGCCACGGCGGCGAGTCGCCGGCTTCGACCCGGTAGTCCACCCAGAACTGCGGGACCGTTTCGCGCCGCACTTCGAGCTGGGCGTCAAAGCCCAGGGCGCGGATGCGCCGCTGGCGATCGCGCGCGTTGTCGATGTTCTCGTAGAGCCCGACCGATACCGCGTTTTCAAGCGAGCCGCCGGCGACCACGTAGTAGTCCTCGACGCCGCGCTCGGCCAGGCGCTGGGTCAGCTCGAGCGCTGCGTTGCGACTGGCCGCGGGCAGGTAGACCCACCAGCCGCGGTCGCGGTCGGCTTCGGTCTGACGCACCCTGAGCTGGCTGGCAAACGGCGCCAGCCGGTCGCTTGCGCGCTGGCGGGCGAGCAGGGTCGGCAGCGGCCCGATGGTATAGCAGGCCGGGCCGGATCGGCCTTCCTCGCTGCCCGGGGCTTCGACCAGCGCGGCGCGCGGCAGCGCGGGATCAAGCGGCGGAATCTGCCCGATTCGGGTCGGCGCCGGCTCGCTGCCGAATCGCCCGAGTACGAAGATGACGGCGTTGAGGGCGATCAGGGCGACCGCGGCCCAGCGCCAGGGGGTTTCGTTCATTTCGCGTGCGTTGCCATTGCCAGTCCGTGAAGCACCAGATGCTGCTCTTGCCGGGCCGGGCGCTCCAGATGAGCGGCCAGCTCGGCGGCGTTTCCCCCGGTCAGCCACAGGCTGACGTGATCCTCAGCGGCTTGTTCGGCCGCCCGGACCGCGCGATCGATGCCCCCGATGGCCTGTAGCAGCCCGCCGCGTACCAGCGCCGAGCCGGTGCCGCGCGCCGGACGGTCGATGATACCGGGCTCGGGCAGCGGGCGGTTGAGGCCCGGCGTGCGAGCGAACAGCCCGCCGCGCGCGGCATGCACGCCCGGCATGATCCAGCCGCCGCGATGATGGCCCTTGCCGTCGACCAGATCGACGGTGATGGCCGTGCCGCAGTCGACCACCACGAACGGCGCGTGCAGCTCACACCAGGGCTTCTGCAGCGCCAGCCAGCGATCGCAGCCGAGCGATTTGTAGGCCGGCGCCACCGGCAGCTCTCGATCGCCGGTGGCCATGATATCGACTCGTGCGCCCATCTGCCTAAGACCTTCGCTGATCTGCCTTACCGATTCGACCCGGGACTGGCCGGAAACAATGGCGCCAGAGCAGCCGCCCTGTTCGAGCGCGCTCAGCAGCACGCCCGGCTCGTCGGTGGAGGCTCGTCCGATGCTGGCGGGATCGAGCGTGCCAGCGACCAGACGGCCCCATTTCAGGCGGGAGTGGCCGATATCGATGAGCACGTCAACGGGCACGGACGCTCACCTCTCCGCTGGCGATTGCCCGGCGCCGGTCAGCGGTTTCGAGCACGAGTCGTCCCTGGGCGTCGATGCCGCGAGCGGTTCCCGCCGTTTCCGAGCCGTTGGCATGAATGATGCGCACCGGCCGGCCCGAGAGGGCATCGAAGGCGGGCCAGCGGGCGAGGAAATCATCGAAGCCGTGGCGGTCGAAACCTGCCAGGGCGATGGCCAGCGCGTCGAGCAGGCGGGCGGCCAGGCGGTTGCGACCGACCGGCTCGCCATGGTCGGCCAGCGTCGTCCAGGCCTGATCCAGGCCGTCCATGGCCGGTGTGGGAAAAAGATTGATGCCGATACCGATGACGGCCCGGCAGGGCCCTTCCGCGGCCCCGCTCATTTCAACCAGGCAGCCGCCGAGCTTGTCGTTGTCGACAAGAAGATCGTTGGGCCACTTGACTGCAACCGGCGCGCCGCTGACTTCGCGCAGGGTTTCGGCGGCGGTCAGCCCGACCACCGGGCTGAGCGGTGCCAGCCCTGCCAGGCCCGACTCGAAATGCCAGGCCAGCGACAGATACAGCCCGCTGCCCGGCGGCGATTGCCAGCGCCGTCCGCGCCGCCCCCGGCCGGCGGTCTGCGCCTCGGCCAGCAGGGCGTGGCCGTGCCGGCCGCCGGCTGCAGCCAGCCGGGCGTTGGTCGAGTCGACCGCACCGGCGGTGTTGACGACAAGCTCGGCGGCGCTCGTGTGCGATCGGATGTCATCGGCATCGAGTAACTCGATCGGCCTTTCAAGGCGGTAGCCGCCCCCGGCCATCGCCGGAATCTCCAGACCGATGGCGCGCAATGCCTGCACGCGCTTCCACACGGCCGCGCGGCTGATGCCAAGCTCGTCGGCCAGTACCGCGCCGCTGTGCACACGGCCGTCGGCCAGGCGGGCGTAGAGGTGAAAAAGACCGGGATTCATGCGGCGAGCTGCAGGCTTTTTCAGCGCCGCCGCAGCAGGCGCGCCTTTTCGAAACGGCTTTCGTCGCCGGCGCGCATGCGGGCCAGATTGGCGCGGTGGGTGAATACCAGCAGCACGGCCAGGGCGATGGCCAGCGCCGCCAGGGCGGCGGGCAGCGGCTTGGGGCCAAGCGTCCACATCGAGGGCACCAGGCTCAGGCCGGCCAGGATGGTGGCCAGGCCGACGTATCCGGTACCCACCAGGGTGACCAGCCAGACCAGCAGCAGCGGCGCCAGGCACCAGGGCGCGACCACGGCAATTGCGCCCACGGCCGTGCCGGCGCCCTTGCCGCCGCGAAAACCGAAGAAAACCGGCCAGATGTGGCCAACCACGGCCATGAATCCCCCGGCGGCGGCCAGCGCGGTGAAATCCAGCGGATCGGTGGCTACCAGCGGTGCGGCCAGCGGCAGCAGGCCGGCGGCCAGCGCGCCCTTGCCAACGTCGATGACGACCACGCTCAAGGCAAACTGCCAGCCGACCGTGCGCAGCGCATTGGTGCCGCCGGCATTGCCCGAGCCCATGGTGCGGATATCCAGACCGCGCAGACTGCCAAGCAGCAGCGAGCCGGAGATCGAGCCCAGCAGGTAGCCGCCGATGAGCACCAGCAGCAGTTCAGTCATGACGTGCCTCCGGTGGTTCCCATTCGTGCATGCCGGCAATCAGGGTACCCGGCCCGGCGTGTGCCCCTATTGCCGGGCTGGCTTCCACCACCCAGCAGGCGTCGACCTGCGGATGGGCGGCGAGGATGCGCTTGCGCAGTTCTTTTGCGTCGGCTTCGGCGTCGGTGTGGCTGATGATGATGCGGTAGCTTATGCCGGCCTTCATCCGGCGCAGCAGGTAGCGGGCAAACTTTTCGACCGTGCGGCTGCGGCCGGCGATCACGCCGCGTGATATCAGTTCGCCTTCGGGCGAGACGGTCAGCACCGGATTCAGCCGCAGTTTGCGCGCCAAAGACTCCATCCAGGGTCTGGCGCGGCCGCCGCGCACGGCCCAGCTCAAATTGCGCGCCAGCGCCCAGGTCTTGAAGGAATCGCGCATTTCCGTCAGGCGGGCCCGGATGGCGACCCGCTCCCAGCCTCGTGCCGCGGCCTCGGCGGCCCACAGCACCATCAGGCCCTGGCCGCTGGCGGCATTGTGTGTGTCCATCACCTCGATACGGTCAGGGTCGACGCGCTCGGCACTGCGGCGCGCGGCCTGCAGGGTGCCGCTGAGCCGGCCGGAAATCTGGATGCCCAGTACCTCCAGGCCGTGCGAGGTCAACAGTTCGTACTGGCGGCGAAAGTCGGCCGGCGGCGGCTGCGAAGTCTGCGGATGAACCGGTGCGTCGGCCAGGCGGGCATAGAACTGCGCCGGGGTCATGGTCAGCTTGTCGAGAAACTCCTCGTCGCCGAAGTTCAGGCGCACGGGCACCACGTGGATGCCGAGCCGCTCGATCTCTTCGGCCGGCAGGTCGGCGGCCGAGTCGGTCACGATGGCGACGCTGCCGCTGTGATTCATCAGGCCGTGCTGACGCGTCATGTCGTCGGCCTTCTGCTGCTTGAGCTCGCCGAACTCGGTGCACAGGCTGAACACCTGGCCGGGGCTGTCGGTGTGGATGTGCACCCGCGCGCGCCGCTCGCCGCCGGCCACCACCAGGGAGCTGGCGTCGAGCTCGCCAAGGCGTTCCCTGAGCCGGATCACGTCGAGGGCATCGCCCTCGATCAGGCACTCGGTGCAGAAGCGGTGTTTGTCGGGGGCGGCATGATTGCTGGCGCCGGCGGTCGTCGGTGGCGCCGATGTGGCGGCCAGGCGCGGCATGCGGCCGCTGCGCATGTAGCGCCAGATGCCCTCGAGCAGATCGACAAAGCCCTGGGCGCCGGCGTCGACCACCCCGGCCTCGGCCAGAACGCTGAGCTGCTCGGGCGTGCCGGCCAGCGAGCGGCGGGCGCGATCGAGCCCGCGCTGGAACAGTTCGCGAACGTCTTCAACGCCTTCGCGGGTCACGCGCAGCAGCTCGTCGGCAAAATCCTCCAGCACCGTCGGCAGCGTGCCGGGCACCGGATTGGCCATGGCCGACCAGGCCGAGCGGGCGCCGGCGGCCGAAACTTCAGCCAGGCGCCTGCCGTCGAGCACCTGGAAGTCGCGGCCCGATTCGCTCAGGCCGTGAAAGTACTGCGCCATGATCGCGCCGGAGTTGCCGCGGGCGCCGTCGAGCGCGGCGTCGGCGATGCCGCGCAGCAGTTCGGGCAGCTTGCGGCCGGGGCGGTCTTCGATGGCGTTTTGCACGCTCGCCAGGGTGAAGGCGAGGTTGGTTCCGGTGTCGCTGTCGGCCACCGGAAAGACATTGATGGCGTTGATGTGATCGCGGCGGCGGAAGACGTTGGCGATACCGGCCAGCAGCGCCTGCTCGAGCCGGGCGGCATCGACGTGGGCAATGGTCTTGGTCACGTCAGTCGGCGACCAGATCACGCACCTGCGAGGCGGTGAACGGCCAGGACAGCTTCTCGCCGGTCGTGGTGTTGTGCAGCACCGGAATCTTGTCGCCGTAGCGGTCGAGCAGCTCCAGGTCGGATTCGATGTTGACCTCGTCGTAGGCATTGGCGAAGCCGCCCTCGGCGAGCAGGGCTTTGGCCTTGTTGCACAGGCTGCAGTCCGGGCGCGTGTAGAACTTGATCTTCATTCGGTTATCGGGCAAATGTCACGATTGCAGAGTGTTGCATTCTAGCCGCTCTCGATCCAGCGCGTTCCGATGTCGTCTGGCGGCAGAAACGCTACACTCCACGCCATGATCGCCAGTGTTTTCGATATGTTCAGAAACGGTATCCGGCCCGTGCGTGCGGTCGTTCCGGATCTGCCTGGCAGGTGGTTCGCAGCCCTTTTTTTCGCCATGGCGCTGTCTGCGGGGGCATGGGCACAGACGATCTATATCTGGGAAGACGACGACGGCATCCAGCACTTCAGCGACCGCAGGCCGGTCACCGAGCGCGAGGTGACGGTTCAGCGGGCCGTCGCCGAGCCGCAGAAGCTCATCGACGTGGTCAAGACCGGTCCGAAGGACGATCCGTTCTGGCTGTTCCGTAACCGCATCCACGGGCCGGTGACCGTGCGGGTGGGCCTGGTCGAGGCCAGCAACGTGGTGACCCAGCCGCGGCTGCCGGCCAGTTTCGTGCTCGCCGGGCTCGCGGAGCGCGAGCTGGTGACCATCGGGCCGCTGGACGAGCGGCGCGCGTGGTCGTATCGCTTCGAGACCTCCGCCGTGCCCGGAGATATCAATGCCCGGCATTCTCCTGCGCGCCCCTATCGACCGCCCATTCCCGCCGGCACGCGCTTTCGCATCGGCCAGGCCTTCGGCGGTGAACACAGCCACAGCACTCCGCCGGGCCGCCATGCCGTCGATATCCAGATGCCGACGGGTACGCCGGTTCATGCCGCCCGCGCCGGCGTGGTGATGGACGCCGCGCGCTATTTCCACGGCGCCGGGGATGATCTCGAACGCGACGGCCCGCGGGCCAACTTCGTGCGTATTCTCCACGACGACGGTTCAATGGCCGTGTACGCCCATCTCGATTACGACGGTGTGCTGGCCAGGCCCGGCCAGCGGGTCAGCCGCGGCGAGCGCATCGGGCGCTCGGGCAACACTGGCTACAGCACCGGCCCGCACCTGCATTTTGCCGTGCAGGTCAACCGCGACATGACGCTGAGGTCGGTGCCGTTCGAGTTCGAAGACCGGGATTCGAAAGCCACCGCCCCGAGGCCGGGACAGTGGCTTGCGGTGAAATGACTATCTGCAGTCGGGCAGCAGCGGCCGCGCCAGGCGGCTGAGGGCGTAGCCGCCGGAGCCGAAGCCCTCGAGCTGGCTGTCGTAGCTCAGGTGGCCCGTGTTCGAGTCGTCGAAGACGAGCTCCAGGCTGCCCCAGTCGATGTACTCGATTTTTTCGGGGTCGAAGCCGGCGCCGTAGTGGCCGCCGACGGGCTGGATGACGTGATCGGCGTCGATGGTGATCGCTCCGGTGCGATCGGCCGCCTCGATGCGGCCCTCGGCGATCATCCAGGCTTGCCGGCCGCTGTCGTCGGGCTCGTAGGTGAACCAGTAGACCAGCGCAAGGCTGTTGGACAGGACTTCGACGATGAAGCCTTCGCCGCTGCGTTCGCGGTTGTACCAGGCGCCGGAATAGTGGCGGAAGTCGCTGCCCACCTCGCAGGCGCTGCCGATCAGTTGCGACAGGCGCCGGTATTCGCTTCGATCGGAGTGGCTCTCGCCAAAGCAGCTCAGCGGCGGCGGGTAGACTGCCAGACAGACGCTGCTGTCGGTCTCGATCATGATCCGCTCGGCGACCATGCGATCATCGCCGATGCGATCGAGCCGGAAGCTGCCGCGGGTTTCGACGGCCGGCATCTCTTCGGTGGCCTCGGCCAGGCCCGAGCCGAAACGGCCGCGGGTTTCCAGCAGCTCGGGCCAGCTCATGGCGTGCACATGCCGGCGGCCGGTCTGGAACAGCCAGCGCTGGCGGCCTTCTGCGTCGTAGGTAAACCAGTACAGCAGCGGTTCGCCGGTATCGAGCAGGTGGACGACCACGCCTTCGCCGCTGCGCTCCGGGTCGTACCAGCTGCCACTGACGGTGGGATCCAGGCCTTCGCGCTCGGCCGACAGGCACAGCCCGTAATTGCCGGCAACGTGGACTTGTTCGAGCCATTCGGCCATCACCGGGCCATCGATCTTGAAATCGTTCCAGCACAGGTTCAGGCCGCCGCCCCAGCGCGTGGATCCGTTGTGGGCAACGTAACCTGCTGCCATGGCTTCAGCCGGAATCGTGCCGGAGAACTGGTTGTCGGCCAGGTCGAGATACTTGCCGCCCAGCCGATAACCGGGATGAGTCAACAGGGAGGCCGGCAGGCCTTCGAGCTGGTTGTTGGACAAGTCGAGCCAGTAGGGCGGATCCCAGGCTTCGGGGACTTCGCCGGAGAACTGGTTGTCGGACAGGTCGAGATACCAGTTGCTGCTCAGATAACCGCTGCCCGTGGCCTCGCCCGCGCGCTCGCGCTTTTGTGCGGGCAGTTCGCCGCCGAGCTGATTGCCTGAAAGATCCACGCGGCCGGGTGAGGCGGGCAGTGCATCGAGCGCGCCCGAGAGCCGGTTGCCCTGGAGCGCCAGGCGGGTGTGGACGACTTCGAAAATCCGGGTATCGAGCGTGCCGCTCAGGTTGTTGGCTGGCAGCGCCACCACAGAGATGACATCGCGATCGCTGTCCCAGCGGTAGGTGCATTCGACGCCGTACCAGCCGCAGGGATCGCTGCCCGGCTCGAGCCAGCCGTCGCGGCGGTGCCAGCTCTCGCCGTTGGCGGCCTCGAAGAAGGCTTCGAGGATGTCGCGCTCGGCCTGCGGGATGTTGGCCAGGGCCGGCAGGGCGATTATCAGACCGAGCAGCGTCAGGCCGGGCAGGGCCAACGGGAATCGCGCATTCCATCTGTTCATTTGCCTGCTCACTACTTGCATTCGGCCAGCATGGGTCGGGCCAGGCGCTGGAGTTCGTATTCACCGCTGCCGTAGTCGTCGAGATTACTGTTCCAGCCGGCCAGGCCATGATCGTCGCTCAGGGTCAGGGTCAGGCTGCCCCAGTCGACATGCTCGATTGCGGCGGGGTCAAAGTCGCTGCCGTAGACGCCGCCGATCGGCTGGATCAGCTCGGCTTCGATGACGGCTGTGGACGGCGGAGGACCCGGAGGCAGCGTGACCTCGCCGGTCTCGATCGTGCCCTGGCCAACCACCCACGCCTGTTCGCCCGAGCCGTCGGTCGTGTAGGTGAACCAGTAGACGATGGCCCGGTCATCGGGCATCACCTCGACGAGAAAGCCTTCGCCGGACTGCTCGGGGTTGTACCAGGCGCCGGAAAAGTTCTGGAAGTTGCTGGCGTTGTCGCAAGTGGTGCCGGCCAGGCGCGAGAGGCGCTGGTAGTCGCGGCGGTCGTCGAAAAGCGGCGGCGGGCACAGGCCGGGTCCGACTTCCATCCCGGGTATCCAGGGGTCGCAGGTCAAAAGATCGAGGTAATGACGGTGGATGCTCAGCCGGTCTGTGCCAATGCGGTCGGCGCGGAATCGGCCGGTACCGCGAACGAAGGTGAAGTCTCCCTCGACCGCGATGCCCTCGCCGAAGTAGCCGCGGGTTTCGCGCACGGGATCCCAGCGCAGCCACACGTTGCCTGCGGTGCCCAGCTCGAACAGCCACTGCTGGCGGCCAGCAGTGTCGAAGCTGAAGCTGTAGAGCAGCGGCGCGCCGTTGTCGAGCAGCATGACCGACACGCCTTCGCCGGAGCGCTTGGGGTGGTACCAACTGCCGCTTGCGGTGGCGTCGATTGCGGTCCGCTGACGCCCCAGGCACAGTTCGAAGTCCGGTGAGCCGACGTGACGCGCGGCGATCCAGTCGCGCACGGCCGGGTCTTCGACGAGGAAATCGTTGTAGCACAGGTCGAGACCGGCGCCGACGTTGGTGCTGCCGCGTTCGGCCAGCCCTCGCGCGTTCATGATCTCTTCGCCGATCTCGGCGGCGAAGCGGTTGCCGTTGAGGTAGAGAAAGCTCTGGTCGACGCTGTGCATGGCGGCAAAGGCGTTGTCGGCGCCGGCGTCAAGGCGGTTGTCGGAAAGATCTAGCCAGCGGAACTGCAGGCGCTTCCAGCTCTCCGGGACGGCGCCCTCGAAGTCGTTGCGGGCCAGGTGCAGTCGCTTGAGCCGGATGTCGGAAAGTTCTGCGGGCACCTCTGGCAAGCGGCCGGAAAGCAGGTTGCCGGTCAGGTCCACGTCCTCGGTGCGCCAGGGAAAATACGCCAGCTCGCCGCCGATTGCGTTGCCGCTCAGATCGAGTTCGACGCTTGGCGTGGAAGCCGGGCCGTACGTCCACATGCGCTCGAGCAGCCCGGCGCTCAATTCGCCGTGCAGGTTGTTGTTCGGCAGTTCAATGCGCCCGATCCATTCGAACCCGCCCGACTCGGGCTGCTCGGTCACGCAGGTAATGCCGTACCAGTCGCAGACATCGACCTCGGGGTCAAGCCAGCCATCGTTGCGGTGCCAGTCGTCACCGTTCATGGCCTCGTAGAAGTCCGTGAGTGCTTCGACGGGCATCGGCGGCGGCGGCGAGAGGGCCGGCAGGACCGGGCTCAGTGCCAGCATGATGCCGGCCAGCGCTGCACGGCTGGCAGAAATGGATCGGATGTTGGTTTTCATGCAAGCGCCGTCCTTTTGACTTTACCCCTTAGTGTAGAGGCTACGACAGCAGCCCGCCCGGATCAACTTGCGCGCTTACGGCCCGTGCGTGGCGGCGGCCCGCGCCGGTATAATGGCGCGTTTTCTCTGTGTTGCTCCACCATGCCCCAGTTGTCCGACGAAATCGAGCGCCGGCGCACGTTCGCGATCATCTCGCACCCCGACGCCGGCAAGACCACGCTGACCGAGAAGTTTCTGCTCTTCGGCGGCGCGATCAAGCTGGCCGGTTCGGTCAAGTCGCGCAAGGCCGCGCGCCACGCCACCTCCGACTGGATGGAGATGGAGAAGCAGCGCGGCATCTCGATCACCTCCTCAGTGATGCAGTTCCCCTACAAGGAGCGCATCGTCAACCTGCTCGACACGCCAGGACATGCAGATTTTTCCGAAGACACCTACCGCGTGCTCACCGCCGTGGACTCGGCGCTGATGGTCATCGACTGCGCCAAGGGCGTGGAGGAGCGCACCATCAAGCTGATGGAAGTCTGTCGCATGCGCGACACCCCGATCTTCACCTTCATCAACAAGCTCGACCGCGAGGGCCGCGAGCCCATCGAGCTGCTCGATGAAGTCGAAGACGTGCTGGGCATCGAGTGCGCGCCGGTGACCTGGCCGATCGGCATGGGGCGCCGGCTCAAGGGGATCTATCACCTGGTCCGCGACGAGATTCATCTCTACGAGTCGGGAAAGAACTACATGCGTCAGGAGCCGCGCATCATTGCCGGCCTGCACTCGGCCGAAGCCGACGAGGCTCTGGGCGAGATGGCCGCCGAGCTGCGCGACGAGATCGAGCTGGTTGCCGGCGCCAGCCACGAATTCGATCCTGCGCGCTACCTGGAAGGCGAGCAGACACCGGTCTTCTTCGGCTCGGCGCTGAACAACTTCGGCGTGATTCCGCTGCTCGACGAGTTCGTCGACCGCGCCCCGCCGCCGCAGGCGCGCGCCACCCTGGGGCGTGACGTCGAGCCGGCCGAGGACAAGTGCACCGGCTTCGTTTTCAAGGTGCAGGCCAATATGGACCCGGCCCACCGCGACCGCATGGCCTTCATGCGCATCTGCTCGGGCCGCTTCGAGAAGGGCATGAAGCTGCACCATGTGCGCATCGGCAAGGAGCAGCGCACCCACGGCGCGCTGACCTTCATGGCCGGCGAGCGCGCGGCGGCCGAGTATGCTTATCCCGGCGATATTGTCGGTTTGCACAACCACGGCACGATCGGCATCGGCGACACCTTTACCGAGGGCGAAAAGTTGCAGTTTGCCGGCATTCCGAACTTTGCGCCCGAGCTGTTCCGGCGCGTGCAACTGAAGGATCCGCTAAAGCTCAAGGCTCTGACCAAGGGTTTGACTCAGCTCTCCGAGGAAGGCGCCACGCAGTTCTTCAAGCCCCTGATCGGTAATGATCTGGTCGTCGGCGCCGTCGGGATTCTGCAGTTCGATGTGGTCGCCTACCGCCTCAAGGAAGAGTACAGCGTCGAGGCGGTGTTCGAGGCGGTCAACGTGTCGACTTGCCGCTGGGTCAGCGCCGAGTCCGAGCGTGAACTCGACAAGTTTCGCGACAAGAACGAACAGCAACTGGCCGAAGACGGCGGCGGGCGCCTTGTCTATCTGGCGCCGACCCGCATCAACCTGCAGCTCGCCGAGGAGCGCCACCCGGAAATTACCTTCCGGGCCACGCGCGAGGTCAGCGTTTACGTCGACGTCGATTAGTCCGCTTCGAAGCGATCGGCGAACAGCCGGTTGTGCTCGTCGATCCACTCCACCGCGCCCAGGTCGGGTGAGGCCCCTCGGGGCCGTCTCAGGATGTCTTCCGATGCGGCGCTGGCCGGGTCGGCCTGGTCGACCAGGGGGCTGCCGGGCGCCGGCATCCCGTAGTTGTTCACGAGTCGCTCAAAGGCCTCGCGAATACTGCCGGAACCGTCGGCAAAGCCGCTGCCGTCCCACACGGGTGCAACCAGGCCGGCCTGGCCGGGCAGCAACGGGTCCGCCACGACGGCGTTGGCGTCGTTGCTGAAGACCAGATCCTGTCCGCTGTCTTCGGGAATGGCGTTGCCACCATTGAAGTAGCCATTGTTGTCGAGCAGGGCCGAGTTCGTATGGCCCGCCGGTGCATCGAACAGGTCCACGCCGGCATAGGCCTCGCTTCCCATCGAGCCGGTGGGATCCGAGTAGACGTTGTTGACGAAGACCAGGTTGCGGTTGGGTTGATTGTTGCCGACGGCGATCAGTCGCCCCGCGAAGCTGCGCGAGGGCATGTCGCCGACGAGCGTATTGTTGCGAAAGGTCACGGCATCCGATCCCTGCACCGTGAAGGGGCTGCGCATCAGGTGGTCGCTGTTGCCGATCATCAGGTTGTTCTCGACTAGCGTGTCGATTGTCTCGTAGTTTGCCGTACCGTCCTCGCCCAGGCGCAGGAAGCTTTGTCCCGCGCTGCCGTACCAGTTCAGGAAGATGTTGCGGCGAACAATGGTGTCGCGCGCGCCCAGCACCGTGTCGTCGCTGCCGTTGCTGTCCTTGACGACAACGAACGAGCTGGTGTTCGGGCGCGCGGAGGTGTTCAGGAAAATATTGTCCTGAACGGTCACGCCGACGACGCTGTTGATGTCGATGTGCTCGTCCGAGCCGGACTGGTTGAAGAACAGGTTGCCCTCGACCAATACATCCTCGGCGCCGTTGTTGATCTTGAGTAAATCGTTGTTGGTGCTCGAGTGGATGATGTTGTTGCGGAACACGATGCCGGAGACGACCGGGTCGTTGCCGTTGTCTGAGCCGTTAAACGCGCCGAGCAGATCCTGCACCTGGATAACCAGCGCGCCGGTGTTGTTCGGGGCGTGCGCGATATCGAAGCCCTCGATGATGATGTTGCGGCCGTAGAAGGCAATCAGCGCCGCGCCGCTGTCGTGGCGCAGTTTCGCGGCATAGGCACGCTGGAGCGGACCGTTATGGCGGTATCGAATTGCTGCCTGAGTTGCTGGCGGCCGTGGTATGTGCCTGGCTTGACCAGCACCAGATCGCCGTCGCTCGAGTTGTCCACGGCGTGCGTGATGCTCGCCCAGGGGGCACCTTGTGAACCATCGCCGGTCGAGTCGCTGCCGTCGGTGGCAACGTACCAGGTGGCGGCGTGCGCTTGGGGCAGGGACAACAGGACAATCAGCAGCGCTACGGTGACGAGCCGGAGGGCTCGTTGAGGTGTGCGGCGGGAAAACGCAGCGGGTTGTTCTGGGGACATTCTTGATCCGGCGGTCATTACCAAGACATGCATGAGTATTGCCTCATTCGGAGTTTTGGACGCGTTCGCTCGCAAGGCGTGTCGGCGAAGGCATGGTTGCGCTACGTCGAGCCGGCGGAACGCAGCGAGCGGGCGCGTCCAAAGCTCTGAGTGCCTGCTCAATAATGAGACCTTTAGTATGTATGTCTTGGTAACCTGCCTGGTTGATGATACCGCCGGCCGATGGCCGGTTCAGGACGGGTTTTTCGTTTGATTCAGTATATTCGGCCAAAAGTGCGGCAGACGCGCCGGCCGCGGTGACCCATCCAGTCGGAGGAGACGGACATGGGCGAGATTCTCGGACGCTATCACATCATCAGCGAGCTTGGCCGTGGCGGCATGGGCGTGGTCTACAAGGCGCTTGATCCCAAGCTCGAGCGATTCATCGCCATCAAGTGCCTGAACGAAGAGCTCAGCGCCGATGAAATTGTCGTCGCCCGCTTCCTGCGCGAGGCGCGCAACGTGGCCGCGCTCAACCATCCCAACATTGCCCAGATCTTTGTCGCCGACGAACACGACGGCAAGCCGTATTTCGTCATGGAGTACGTCGACGGTGAGTCCCTGGCCGACTTCATCGACCGCGAGGGTCAGTGCTCGCCCGAAATGGCGCGCCGCGTGACCGAGCAGGCGGCCAAGGCGCTGGCGGCCGCTGCCGAAGAAGGCATCGTCCACCGCGACGTCAAGCCCGGCAACATCATGATCGACCGGCGCGGCCGCGCGGTGCTGACCGATTTTGGCATTGCCTGCATCGCCGCCGAGCAGTCAGGTGCCAGCGACCAGATCATGGGCACGCCCGGCTATCTGGCTCCCGAGGCGCTCAGCGGCGGCCCGGTGGACTCGCGCAGCGACATGTTCGCCCTCGGTGCGGTCTGGTTCGAAATGCTCGCCGGCGAGCGCCTGATGCCCGGTCGCGAGCTCAAGGACACCTTCTCGCAACTGGCGAGAGGCAACTTTCCCGACCTGTGCGCGCTGGAAGGCAAGGTCGATGATCGGGTCATCGACATCATGGGCAGGCTGCTGGCAGTCCAGCCCGAGAATCGGTATGCCGACTGGTCTGAACTGCTGGCCGACATGCAGCCGCTCAAGACCGGCCGGACCGGGCCGGTAGAGCGCTCCGACACCGCCCCATCGACCGCCGAGCGGGAGGTGACCGAGGCGCTGGCCACGGCAAGTAAATCACGGCAGACGGCCGCGACAAGTACCGCAACCGCGCCGGAAACCACCGCCGTCTTGCAGACACCACCACAGCGTTCCCATCCGGTGCCGGTGCACCGTGAAGCGCCGAATCGACGTGGGCGATGGGTTGTGGCGCTGCTGGTGCTTGTAGTCGCCCTCGCTGGCGCCGGCTTTGGCCTGGCGCGCCTGGACCCGGCGACCTGGAGCCGCATCACGGCCTGGCTGCCGGCAAGCGATGAAGCCGCCGTGGCCTCCAGCGCCGCAAGCGATGCCGAAAGGGACTCTGCCGCGCAGCCGGCGGCCGCGCGCGAGGGCGGCACCGCCGCCGATGCAGGCGCGGGGCTTCGTGCCGGCCAGGCAATCGCCGGCGGTGGCGGCAGCGGTAGTGGCAGTGATTCATCGCCAGCAGGTGATCGGGCTGCCGAAAACCCGGCAGCCGATACGCAGGCGACCGCGCACTCCGGTGAAGCGAATTCGTCGGTCAGCGGCAGCGAACCGCTCGTCGACGCGACCGGGGAGGAAACAACAGCCACTGCGCAAACAACGCCTGTGGAAGAATCCGGCGAAGCCGATGTCGCGCCTGAATCGGGCCGCGAGATGGCAATGGTCGAGGCCAGACCGGACGCCTCTCCGATCGACCGGGCACCGACCCGGGCCGAGCCCCGGGTTGCGCCACCGCCGCGCGGCATCGTCGTGATCGGCGTCGGCGATCCGGTGGTCGCCGACCCCATGGTGCGCGAGATCGAATCAGCCTTGCGCGGCGGCAGTCATCCCGTGATTCAGCGCAGCTTCGTGAAGGGCTTTCGCGACCATGTCCAGGGCGAGGAGATCAACCTGGCCGGGCTGGCCGGGCCGGCCCTGGACGCCGGCGCCCGTTACCTTGTGGTTGCCCGCGCATTGCCGGCCGGCGAGCGCGAGCTGCAGTACTACAACCGCATCGAAACCGCCTACATCGCCCAGCTGGAGGCCGTGACCTACGACCTGCACGCCATGCGCCAGATGGGCGCCTCGCCGGTCGAGCAGATCGAGTTCACATCGCTCAACGCCACCCGACGTGCGGTGGATTCCGTACGGCCGTGGCTGGCGGGCATTCGAGATCAGTTTGACTGATCTCGTTCATTCGTTTTGGCGCTTTGCGCTCCCGGGGCATGGATGGGGCTGGCGCCACCGGTCGTAGTGCCGGCCTTGCCCACGCCCCCAAACCGCAGGGCAGCGAAGCGAACATACAAAAAGGCCCCGCCCGATAACGAGCGAGGCCTTCTCCGAAAGGGCTCGGGTCGAGCCGATTTCGTTTACTGCACGTCCAGCGTGTACTCGGAGGCCACCCAGCCGGTGCGGCCCTGGCTGTCGCGGATCTGGATCCAGTCGCCGGCCCGTACGAGCACGTCGGCCATGGCGCCGGAGCTGAGGCTGAACTGGACCGAGCTGTCGCCGTTGGGGCCGGAGCGCACGTTAAGCGAATTGGCCGTGATGACCACGCGCTCGCCGGTGCCGCCGGCACTGCTGCCGGAGCTGCTCGCCTGGTAGCCCGCCGCCTGACTGCCGCCTTCACGGTAGTAGCGCTGCGGCGTGCGCCTGATGATCTCCTCTACGGCCTTGCCGATGACCTGGCGCAGCGCCTTCTCGCGCGGCGTGTTTTCCCAGGTCGACAGCGCGCCGCCCAAGGCGTGACGGCCGGTGTAGCCGGCCAGAGCGCCGCCGATGTCGAAATCCTTGGCTTGGCCCTCGACGCTGGTGGCCGCCAACACGCGGCTGGTGGTGGTATCGATGATGCGCAGGTCGATGGCCATGTGGGCGCTGCTCGAGCCGCCGGCAATGCCACCGATGACCTTGCCGAGGCGGCCGCCGCCGATGGAACCGCGAGAGCCGCTGGCGTTTTCCGAAAACTCGGTGACGGCGGCGACGACCAGCAGTTCCGCGCCTTCGATTTCGCCGATGGCCGCGGCGGTGTCCTGGCGCACGCGGCCGCTGGCGCCGAAGTCCTGCTCGGCCAGAATGTCATCGACGGCCTGGCGCTCGAGCACGATGAAGCGTCCGGAGTTGAACAGCGCGGTGGTCAGCATGTCGGCCATGCCGTCGCCGATGGACTGGTTCCACCAGCGGCCGGAATTCCTGGCCTTGTTTTCGAAGCGGGCCACGGCAATGCGGGCCTGCGGGCCGTTGTAGTGCGCCGAGCGGGCCTCTTCGATGCTCGGGCCGGAGCCGCTGTCGCGCACCTGCGTGGTGGTGCCCGCGGCCGGGCAGCCGGTCAGCATGCCCATGGCGCACAGGCCGGCAATCAATTTCAGTTTCATCGTTTTTCCTCCCGGAATGATTTCGAGTGGTAGCGGCGTTGGCAGCTCCTCGAGGGAGCGGCAGGCTGCCTGGTTGTCGTGTACTTCATAAACGGAATTTCTGCCTGAATCCGGCCAGCCGGCGGGATTTTCACGATCAGGCCGTTGATTCTAGACTGCCCGATCACGCCGCGCCAGCCGGCGCGAGAGTCATCGACCCGGTACGAAAGCGATCTGCATTCGTGCCGGGTCGATGGAAGATGTGTTACTAATGTTTTCGCATTGTCAGCAGCGCATCATCGAGGGAGACAAACGGTTTGATTCAGACGCTTGTCGGGCTTGCCGGTATTGCCGTTCTTCTGGGCATTGCCTGGGCCCTGTCGACGGCGCGCGGCGCCATTTCCTGGCGAACCGTCGTCATCGGCCTGTTGCTGCAGGTGCTGCTGGCCATCCTGGTGCTGTGGGTGCCGCTGGGCAAGATGCTGTTCGATCAGCTTGGCCGGTTGTTCGTGACTCTGATCGGCTACACCAGTGCCGGCTCGCGGTTCATTTTCGGGCCGCTGGCCGACTCCGATCAGTTCGGTTTCATCTTTGCCTTCCAGGTGCTGCCGACCATAATCTTTTTCGCCTCGCTGATGGCCTGCCTGTATCACATCGGTGTCATGCAGAAAATCGTCGAGCTCATGGCATGGGTGATGACGCGTTTCATGCGGGTTTCCGGCAGCGAGTCGTTGGCCACCGCCGCCAACGTGTTTGTCGGCCAGACCGAAGCACCGCTGGTGGTGCGGCCGTTCATCACTGGCATGACCCGTTCGGAGCTGTTCGCGCTGATGACCGGGGGCATGTCGACCATTGCCGGCGGCGTGCTGGCAGCGTACGTGATGCTGCTTGGCGGTTCCGACCCGGCCCTGCAGACTTTTTACGCCAAGCACCTGATTTCGGCGTCAATCATGGCTGCCCCGGCTGCACTCGTGGTCGCCAAGCTGCTGCTGCCCGAAACCCGGGAGTCCGAGACCGCAGGTACGGTGCGCACGGCCATCGACCGGCCGCACACCAACCTGATCGAGGCGGCGGCCGGCGGCGCAGGCGAAGGTCTGAAGCTGGCGCTCAACGTCGGCGCGATGTTGCTGGCTTTTCTGGCCCTGATTGCGCTCATCAACGGCCCGCTGGGCTGGCTTGGCGAGCTCAGCGGGCTGCAGGCCCTGGTGGGCCAGCCGATCGACCTGGCGCTGCTGCTGGGCTGGGTCTGCGCGCCGCTGGCCATGCTCGCCGGCGTGCCGCTCGACGAGGCCGTTGCCGTCGGTGGGCTGATTGGTCAGAAAATCGTGGCCAACGAGTTCGTCGCCTACGTTGCCCTGACCGAAGTGCAGGGCGAGCTGTCGACGCGTTCGACCCTGATTGCGACTTACGCGCTGTGCGGGTTTGCCAATTTCTCTTCCATCGCCATCCAGATCGGCGGCATCGGCGGCATCTCCCCCTCGCGCCGGGCCGACCTGGCGCAACTGGGCCTCAAGGCCGTGCTCGGTGGCACTCTCGTCTCGCTGCTGAACGCAAGCTGGGCCGGTATTCTCGTCGGGTAAGGCCTGCGCCGGCCGTCGCGCCCGCCTTGCACTATGGCGAGAGCTCGAAGCGATCGGCGAAGATGTCGTCGGCGAGTACCCCCTGGCCGGTCAGATCGAACGGCCCGGGTACCAGCGAGGCGTCGCTGATCAGCTCGGTGGTGAAGATGTATCCGCCCGGCGCGCCGGGACTGAATTCGAACTCGAGCTGGCAGCCGCTCTGGTAGGTGAGCGTGAACGGAAACGGCCCGCAGCTCCCCGGCAGAACCATGAATTCGGGCGGCAGCGACGGGTTCAGGCCCGAAACTTCCAGATCGAAGCCGCTGGGCGTGCCGTTGTAGGCGTTGTTGACCTGAAGGGTGGCGGTGGCTGTCTGGCCGATGGGCACCGCGCCAAAGTCGAGATTGAGCGGAATCACCTCGAGGATGACGTCCACGCCGTTGCCCTGGAGCAGAATCGGCGGCGGCTGCGGGGCGGCGCTGGTGGAGCTGACCATCACCGAAGCGAACTGCAGCCCTGCCGCGGTTGGCGCGAAGGTGTAGTCAAGCGTGCAGGTGTCGCCGGGCACGAGCGAAAACGGCGGCGAAGGGCAGGCGCTGGCGGTAAAGGTATTCAGAAACCACGGCGAGGCGATCGGGTCGATCGCGGTGATATCGACGCTGGCACTGCCGGTGCTGGTCAATGTAGCGGCGAGCGGGCCGTGGATCTGACCGACGCGGCGTGCTCCGAAGTTCAGGCTCGCCGGGGTGATGTCGAGCCCGGGCGTGCCCGACGGGTTGTGGGCGTTGAGGCGGATCAGCCAGCTTCCGTCGCCGCTGCAGCCGGTGCAGGTGGGCAGGGGAAAGACGTTTTCGACCCGGTCGACCGGGGCGGCGGCGCTGTCGAGGTCGCCGGGGTCGACCGGAATGTTCTGGTTGCTCGAGGCCACCCAGCTATGGTGGGCCGGCGGATAGTTGGGAATGGAGTCGTTGCCATCCTCGTCGAGGGCGCCAGCGCGCACGTCGTTGGGATAGGGGATGTTGGCCAGACCGTTGATGATGGCTCCGGCGAAGAAGATATCGCCGACGTTGAGCGTTTGCGGTGCAGGCAGCGGATAGGTGTTGAGCACATTGCTGCCGGTATTGGCTACCACGTCGGAAAACGAAGTGATCACGATCGCATCCGACGGGTTGCCGTCCTGGTTGGGGTCGGCCCACAGATAGAAGGTCACCGGTGTGCCGTTGGCGACGTTGTTGTTGCTCGAGTCGCCGCCGAAGGCCACGCGCAGGGCGGTGATCGTCTCCAGTCCGGACTCTACGGTGAACTCGTTGAGCCAGGCAAAGGAAATATCGCCGCTGCCGCCGGCTGCGCCCCAGGCGCTGTCCTTGACGCCGTCGTCAAGGCGATAGTCGTCGATGGCCTGGCAGGACAGGGCTGGTAGCGCCAGTGCACACAGCAGGGTTCGGAACCGACAGGCAGGGCTTGGCATCGTCTCGTCTCCCGGGCGCGTGCGGACTCGGCCGGCTGCGCCGGTCGTGGCCCCTGTCTTGCGCCCCTTTGGTCAAGACGATTCCTTGAATTTATACTCCTGATCGCGAGCGGCTTCAAGCCTTTCGCGCGATGGCCACGAGGCGCTCGGCCTCGAGGTCGTAGTCGGCGCCTTCGAGGCTGCCGAACAGGCCCGCGATCGTCAGGCGCGATTGCGCCAGCAGGCCGCTGATTTCGCCGGCTGACCAGACGCGGTGGGAAAACTCGTGGCGCCACACCCGTTCGCCGTCGATCAGCAGCCATTCGTTTTCCAGCCGCGTCATCTGCTCGACCAATGTCGGGCGTTCGATGAGGATCCGGCCGTCGTCGTGCTCTGTCAGGTGAACCGGTTCGAGGTTTCGACACAGGTATTCGAGCCCGACCAGGTCGAGCACGAGGCGGCCGCCGGGCTTGAGGCTTTCGCGAATGTTGCCCAGTACCCGGGCGTGATCGGCCTCGTCGGTGAAGTAGCCGAAGCTCGTCCACATCACCACGACCAGGTCGAAAGCCTGCGGCCGGACAAACGCGCGCATGTCGCACTCGACGATCTCGATGTCGCGCCCGCCGCGGCTGGCCTCGAGCTGGTGCAGCAGCGAGCTGCTGGTATCGACGGCGGTGACCGTCAGGCCGGCGTCGGCCAGGGGCAGGGCGTGCCGGCCGGGGCCGCAGCCAAGGTCGAGCACGCTTTTCGGGCGGCCGCCGACAAGCTCGAGCATTTGCTGGACTTCCTGCCAGCCGCGCGCGAAAGTGTCGGAATTGAACATCAGCGAACCGAAATTGCGCCAGAATTCGTCGTCCAGATACCAGTCGTCGCTCAAGGCCTTGTTCCTTTGTGCATTGCTTTCGGGGCTGGCCGGCTGCGCCACCCTGGCCTGGTACGGGCAGGCCGCCCGGGGCCAGATAGAGATTCTGTCCAAACGCGAGCATATCGCAGAAGTCATGGCCGATCCGGCCACCGTACCCGAACTGCGCGAACGGCTGCGCACCGTCCTCGAAATCCGCGACTTTGCCTCTGGCGAACTGGGCCTGCCCGACAGCGCCAGCTACACCCTCTATGCCGATCTCGGTCGCGAAGCGCCGCTGTGGAACGTGGTGGTAACCCCCGCCTACTCTGTGATGCCCGAGACCTGGTGCTACCCACTGGTCGGCTGCCTTGCCTACCGCGGCTTTTTCAAGCGCGAGCGGGCACGGGCCCTGGCCACGGAGATGGCGGCCCAGGGCTTCGATGTGGCGCTGTTTCCGGCCACCGCCTACTCCACCCTGGGCTGGTTTGCCGACCCGGTGCTCGACAGCATGCTCGACCTGCCCGATCCGGCGCTGGCCGAGCTGATCTTCCACGAGCTGACCCACGAAATGCTCTATGTGCGCGGCGCTACCGCCTTCAATGAGGCCTTTGCGACCTTTGTCGGCCGCCTCGGCGCCGAGCGCTGGCTGTCCCGCCAGGGCGACGAGGCTGCTCTGCGGCGCTGGCGCGACGGTCAGGCGCTCGATCAGCGCCTGACCGCGTTGCTGATGGCAGCCAGACAACGACTGGCGCGCGGATACGAGCAGGCTTCGGGGTCCGAGCAACTGGCGGTGGTAAAGCAGCGGGAGTTCAAGCGGCTGAAATCCGAACTGCAGCAGCTTGCCGGGACAGACGGTGGCCAGCGTATTCAGGGCTGGGCGTCGAGTGAGCTCAACAACGCTCACCTGGCGCTGGTGGCGACCTACGAAGCGGGCGTGGCCGCTTTCGAGTCGCTCTATCATGCTGAATGCGCTGGCGAACTTGGCTGTATCTACGAGCGTGCCCGCGCACTGGCCGAGAGCAGGCCGGAAGAACGGGCAAAATTTCTTGGCGGCGCCCATTGAACAATTGCGGGGGATGTGCAAACTTAACCGGCTGTCCCGTATTCCGGAACCCGATTTGTCGCCGCATCACCTGCTATCCGTAGCGATTGCCCTGGCGCTAGCCCAGGTCGCCACGCCCGCAAGGAAGGACGCGGACGAGCCGCTGACGTGTCCGCCGCCGGCGCCGCTGCGCATTCCCGAGGAACCGGCCCAGGCGGCTCCGGGAACCACCGACATTCACGCCGGGCAATTCGATGCCCGCCGCCAGGACGAAGTGCGCTTTCGCGACAGCGTGCGCCTGACCCAGGGCCAGCAGCAGCTCGAGACCGACGAGTTGATCTACGAGCCGCAGACCGGCCGGGTGCGCATACCCGACTGGCTGCGCTACAGTGGCCCGCGGCTCAACGTTGACGCCGAGAATGCCCGCTATGACACGCGCCGGCGAAGCGGCGAATTCGAGTCTGTCAGCTACACCATCCCCGGCACCACCGGCCGCGGCTCGGCAAGCAGCGTGACCCTGCGCGACCCGGATCATGCCCGGCTCGAGACTTTCGATTTCACCACCTGCCCGCCGCAGCAGACCGACTGGCAACTGCAGGCCTCCAGCGTCGAAATGGATCTGGAAGAGGGGGTGGGCCAGGCGCGCAATGCCCGTCTGACTTTCAAGGGCGTGCCCCTGCTGTATTCTCCCTGGCTGAGTTTTCCGCTCGATGATCGGCGCAAGAGCGGTCTGCTCTATCCAGGCTTTGGCTACTCGGCCGACGATGGTTTTGACATTTCGGTGCCCTGGTACTGGAACATCGCGCCCAACCAGGACGCCACCATCACCGCGCGCTGGATCGAGAAGCGCGGGCCGATGCTGGGGCTGGAGCATCGCTTCCTGACGCAGCGCCAGGCCGGGGAGTTTCGCATTGACTGGCTGCCCGACGACCAGCGTACCGGCGAGAGCCGCTACTACGGCGAATTCGACTACCACTTCAAGCCGGCGACCGACTGGATGGCATCGCTCAACCTCAAGCGCGCCAGCGACGAGTCGTATTTCATCGATCTGGGCAGCGATCTGCGCCAGTCAGCCATCCAGTTCCTGCGCTCATCGGCCAGCCTGCGTGGTTCGGGGCGGCACTGGTCGCTGGAGGTTCTTGCCGATACCTTTCAGGTGCTCGACGAGAGCGTGGGCCCCAAGCGCGAGCCCTACCGACGCCTGCCCCGGGCCGTGCTCGATTACGACCGACCGCTGGCCGGCCGTTTCCGCTTCTCGCTCGACGGCGAAACGGTCTACTTCGAGCGCGACGTGGGCGTGACCGGCGCGCGCGTCGATCTGTTTCCGCGGCTGCACTACGATCTGGTCGCGCCGGGCTGGCATATCCGGCCGGCTGTGGGCCTCAGATCGACCGCCTATGAACTCGACGACGCGCCGCAATCGAGCCTGACCCGAACCACGCCGATTGTCACCGTCGATGCCGGGCTGGCCTTCGAGAGGCATCTCGAAAGCGGCCGCACCCAGACTCTGGAGCCCAGGTTCTACTATCTGTATGTACCCTATCGCGAGCAGGCGCACTTCCCGGAGTTCGACACGCGCGAGCTCACTTTCGGTTTCAGCCAGTTGTTCCACTACAACCGTTTCAGCGGCCCCGATCGCCAAGGGGACGCCAACCAGATCACGCTGGCGCTGACTTCGCGGCTGCTCGAGGCCGAAGACGGCTTCAGCCGCCTGGAGGGCAGCATCGGACAGATCTTCTACCTGCAGAACCAGCGCGTGCAGCTCGATGAACAGGTGCCGGACAGGCACGAGCGATCGGCAACCGTGGCCGAGATGACCTGGCGACCGGCGCGCCAGCTTGCCCTGAGCGCCGGCCTGCAGTGGGATGACGAAAAGAATGAAACCGAGGTGGCGCGATTCGGTCTCAACTGGAAGGGTCGCGACGCTCGTCAGATCGCGCTCGGCTACCGATTCCGACGGGATCGGGTCGATCAGGCTGACCTGCGCTTTCGCTACCCGGTCAACCAACAACTCAATCTTGTCGGACGCGTAACCTATTCTTTCGAGGAAAGTGAGACACTGGAAGTGCTTGGCGGCATCGAGTACGACAGTTGCTGCTGGTCGCTGCGCTTCACCGCGCGGGAATGGATCAATGACCGCGAATCGGAAAAGCGCACGGCGTTCTTCGTCGAACTGGAGCTGAAGGGCCTGGGCAGCATTGGCCGTCCACCCTACAGCCTGTTCTCCGATACCTACTGGCAATGACAGGCAAGAATTCTCAAGGACACTGACTTGCGATGAAACAGGCAATGACTGGAACCCTTGCAGCCGTGATGCTGCTGCCCCTCGTGGCCTTTGCGCAGACCGAAGGCGAGTCTATCGACAGCATCGCCGCGCTGGTCGAGGAAGACGTGATTCTGCAAAGTGAGCTCGATGAATCCATCGACGCCATCGAGCAGCAGGTCAGGGCGCGCGGCGAGAGCCTGCCGCCGCGCAGCGTAATGGAAGAACAGGTGCTCGAACGCCTGATCATGCAGCGCCTGCAGGTGCTGCGCGCCGAACAGACGGGTATTCGTGTATCTGACGTCGATGTCGACAATGCACTCAATCAGGTGGCGCAGCAGAACAACCTGCCGCTGTCACAGCTCCGCCAGGTGCTCGAGGCCGACGGTATCGACTTCGAGGAGTTCCGGCGCGAAATCCGCAATGAAATCCTGGTCTCGCGACTGCAGCAGCGCGTCGTCAATTCCATGGATCCGATCAGCAGCACCGAAATCGACATCCTGCTGGCTTCCGATCGTTTCAGCAGCCAGGAGTACCTGCTGTCCCAGATCGTCATCGCGGTGCCCGACTCGGCCGCGCCCGAGCAGGTGCGCGAAGCCCGGTCACGGGTCGAAGAGGTGTATCGACAGCTCGACGAGGGCATGGCCTTTTCGGCTGCAGCCATCAGCTATTCTCAGGGGCCGGATGCGCTCGAGGGCGGTGACGTGGGCTGGCGCAACGCCAGTGCCCTGCCCAGAACCTTCGCCGACGCGATCCAGGATCTCGAGCCCGGCGACGTGACCGAGCCGCTGCGCACGCCCGCGGGCTTCGTCATCCTGAAAGTGCGCGACGTGCGCGAGCGCAGCGAAGTGATGGTCGAGGAGTACCGCGCCCGCCACCTGCTGATCAGTCCCTCCGAGCTGATTACGCCCGAGCAGGCGCGAGAGCAGATTCATAATCTCAGGGAGCGAATAGAGCAGGGCGAGGATTTCGCCGAGCTGGCGCGCAAGTATTCCAGCGATCAGTCCACGGCAAACCTTGGCGGCATGCTCGAGTGGTTTCCGGCCGGCGCCTACGGCCCCGGCCTTCAGGAAGCCGTTGACTCTCTCGAGCCGGGCGAACTCAGCGAGCCATTCCGCAGCCCTGCCGGCTGGCATCTGGTGAAACTGGTGGACGTACGCCAGGCCGACCGAACCGAGGAGATCCGGCGCTCGGAAGCGCGCGAGATGCTGTCTCAGCAGAAATCGCGCGAAGAGCTGGATCGCTTCATGCGCCAGTTGCGCAACGAGTCCTTCGTCGAAATCCGGCTTTAGCGGATATTTGGCGACAGTGGCGCTCAGGCAGCTCATCGTTACGCCGGGTGAGCCGGCTGGCATCGGGCCCGAGCTGGCCTGCCGGGCGGCAGTGCTCGATCCGTCCCTGATTCTGGTCGCCGACCCGGGCCTGTTGCGCGAGACCGTCAAGCGCCTTGGTTTGCGAACTTCGATCCAGGAGCTAGGCTCGATCGAGGCCGGCGCTACCGGCGGCATTCGCTGCCTGCCAGTCGAGCTGGCCCTGCCGGCCGTGCCCGGGCGCGTCGATCCGGCCAATGCCGAATACGTGCTCGAGTGCCTCCGAGTGGCCGCCGGTCACTGCCTGGCCGGGCGCGTGCACGGCCTGGTCACCGGCCCGGTGCACAAGGGCGTGATCAACGAAGCGGGCGTGCCCTTCAGCGGGCATACCGAGTTTCTCGCCGCCGAATCGGACGTGAACCGCGTCGTGATGCTGCTCGTTGCCGGACGGGTACGCGTGGCACTGGCCACCACCCACCTGCCCCTGCGCGAGGTCCCCGACGCGATCACGGCCGACAGCCTGGCCCGCACGCTCGAGATTCTCCACCAGGGCCTGCGGCGTCAGTTCGCGCTGGCGCAGCCGCATATCGGCGTTTTGGGGCTCAACCCGCACGCCGGCGAGGGCGGCCACCTGGGGCGAGAGGAGATCGAAATCATCGAGCCGGTGCTTGAAAAGCTGTCGCGGCTCATGTCTCTGACCGGGCCGCTGCCGGCCGACACGGCCTTCGTGCCCGACAGGTTGCGCGAATTCGACGCCGTGCTGGCGATGTATCACGACCAGGGCCTGCCGGTACTCAAGCACGTCGGTTTCGGTCATGCGGTCAACGTGACCCTGGGCCTGCCGTTCATCCGCACCTCGGTCGATCACGGCACGGCGCTGGATCTGGCCGGCACCGGCCGGGCGGAATCCGGCAGCCTGAATGCCGCCATCAATCTGGCGCGCGACTTGAGCCGGCCGACCGGATGAAGCCGCACCGGCCGCGCAAGCGCTTCGGACAGCATTTTCTTCACGACGCCGGCGTTATCGCCCGGCTGGTGGCCGTGATCCGGCCGCTCGAGACTGACACCATCATCGAGATCGGGCCCGGGGAGGGCGTGCTGACCGGGCCGCTGCTGGCCGCCGGTGCGCGGGTAACGGCCATCGAGATCGACCGCGACCTGGCCGCGGCGCTGCCTGAACGACTGGGGTTTCCCGAGGCGCTGAAAGTCGTCCAGGCCGACGTGCTGAAACTCGACCTGGCTGCCTTCGCCGGAGAAGCGGGCGTGCGGGTCGTGGGCAACCTGCCCTACAACATCTCCACGCCGATCATGTTTCACCTGTTCAGGTGGCGCGAGGCGATCGCCGACATGCACTTCATGCTGCAAAAGGAGGTGGTCGACCGCCTGGTCGCCGGGCCCGGGTCGAAGCAATACGGCCGCCTGTCGGTGATGGCCGCGTTTCATTGCCGGATGGGGCGCCTGTTCAGTGTGCCGCCCGGTGCCTTCCGGCCGCCGCCGAAGGTCGATTCAGCCATCATCCGCATGCTGCCGAAAGCCCTCGACGAGGCAACCCTCGCGCGCCGGCCGCAGCTCGAGGAAGTCGTGCGCCAAGCCTTCGGCCAGCGCCGAAAAACCCTGCGCAATGCCTTGAAGGGAATGATGGACGAGAAAGCGATCGAAGCCGCGGGAATCGACCCAAAAGCCCGGGCCGAGACGGTATCTCTTCAGGGGTTTCTCGAACTGGCGAGTCAGGTTGGTGGGTAGGCCAAGTGCGCAGTAGCTCTCAGCCGCCCTGAGCTACCATTCGATGATCTTCCAGTACACCGGCTTGACCGGATCCATGCCGTCCTGGCGCGACTCGAGCGTGCCGTCGCCGTCGGTATCGATCAGGTAGTACGAGGGGCCGCCGTCCATGGGGGTGACGCGAATCATGTACACCGCGCCGCCGGAGGAATATTCCTCGACAATGCGGTCGTCTTCGCGGCGGATGACCACCTGCGGCTGGATCTGCTCGTCGGGATCCTGCACCTTGGGTGGCAGCGGCTCGCGAATCGGCGGCGGGGGCGGCGCATCCGCCGGCGGCGGCTCGTCCTGAGCCAGCGTCGGCTGGATCAGCAGAAAAAGGAGAATCAGCAGGGAGTATTGCATCACGGCAGGCTTTTCTCGAACGGTTGGTAGAAGTCTACCAGAGGGCAAGCTGATAGTACCATGAAGTCTGAATCAAACCGGCTGCAACCTGCCTCACCATGACCCGAAAATCCCCACTCTGCCTCGTCGACGGCTCGTCCTATCTCTACCGGGCGTTTCACGCCCTGCCCAGCCTGACCAGCGGCGACGGCCAGCCCACCGGCGCGATCTTCGGCGTGGCCAACATGGTGCGGCGCATGCTCGAGCAATACGAGCCCGAGCACGTGGCCGTGATCTTCGATGCGCCCGGCAAGACTTTCAGGCACGAGGCCTATGCCGACTACAAGGCCAACCGCCCGCCCATGCCCGACGAACTCAAGAGCCAGATCGAGCCGCTGCACGAGCTGATCGACGCCATGGGCCTGCCACGGCTGGTGGTCGAGGGCGTGGAAGCCGATGACGTGATCGCCACGCTGGTGCGCCAGGCGCGCGCGGCGGGCCGGGAGGTGCTGATTTCTTCCGGCGACAAGGATCTGGCGCAACTGGTCACCACCGGCGTGGTGCTCGAGGACACCATGCAGGACAAGCGCTACGACCCGCCGGCGGTCGAGGCCAGGTTCGGCGTCGGGCCGGAACTCGTCGCCGATCTGCTGGCCCTGACCGGCGACAGCTCCGACAACATTCCCGGGGTGGACAAGGTCGGGCCGAAGACAGCGGCGAAGTGGCTCAAGCAGTTCGGAAACCTCGACGGCGTGATCGAGCACGCCGACGACATTGGCGGAAAGGTTGGCGACAACCTCAGAGCCGGGCTCGAGCAGCTCAGGCTCTCGCGCGAGCTGGTCGAGCTTGACGATGCGGTCGAGCTCGAAGGTGGTCTCGACGCGCTCGCGCGCTCGCAACCCGACCGCGATCGCATGGTCGAGCTGCTCAGCCGGTTCGGTTTTTCGACCTGGCTGAAGCAGTATGCCGGTGAAGACAGCGCTGCCTCGGCTGGATCTCTTACGGTCGAGACGGTGAGCACGAAAAAGCAGCTCCAGGCCCTGGTCAGCGCCCTGCAATCGGCCGATCTGATCGCCTTCGATACCGAAACGACCAGCCTCGAGGCGCTCGACGCCAAGCTGGTCGGTTTCTCGTTTGCCATCGAGGTCGGCAAGGCCTGGTACGTGCCGCTGGCGCACGCCGATCAGGACAACGAGTTCACCACAGAAGAGGCTATCGAGGCTCTGCGCGGCATCATCGAAGACGACGATCGGCCCAAGGTCGGCCAGAACTTCAAATACGACCTGAACGTGCTCGAGCGCGCCGGAATCCGGCTCGGCGGCATTGCCCACGACACCATGCTCGAGTCCTATACCTGGCATTCCTCGGCCACGCGCCATGATATGGATTCCCTGGCTGCCCGCTATCTCGGCCGCCAGACGACGCCCTACGAGGCGGTTGCCGGCAAGGGCAAGAAGCAGGTGACCTTCGATCAGGTACCGGTGGCCATCGCAGCCGACTACGCCGGCGAGGACGCGGAGGTGACCCTGGCGCTGCACGAACACCTGTTGCCAAAGCTCGAGTCGCTCGAAGGGCCGGCGCGTGTCTATCGCGAGCTCGAAATTCCGCTTATCCCGGTGCTGGCGCGCATGGAACGCATTGGCGTGGCCCTGGATGCCGACGTGCTGGCCGAGCAGAGCCGCGAGATCGGGAAACGCCTGGACGAGCTGGTCGAGACTGCTTACAAGGCGGCGGGGCAGGAATTCAACCTCGGTTCGCCCAGACAGCTTCAGGAAATCCTGTTCGACAAGCTCGGCCTGCCGGTGCAGCGCAAGACGCCCAAGGGCCAGCCCTCGACCGCCGAAGACGTTTTGCAGGAGCTGGCCGCCCTGGGTCACGAACTGCCCAGACTGATTCTGGAACACCGCAGCCTGGCCAAGCTCAAGAACACTTATACCGACCGGCTGCCCGAGCGTATTCACCCGCGCACCGGGCGCGTGCACACCCATTACCATCAGGCGGTCGCGGCCACCGGCCGGCTGTCGTCGTCCGATCCCAATCTTCAGAACATTCCCATCCGCACGCCTGAGGGCCGGCGCATCCGCAAGGCCTTCGTGGCGCCTGAGGGCAGCATTCTGCTCGCGGCCGACTATTCCCAGATCGAGCTTCGCATCATGGCCCATCTGTCGGGTGACGAGCGCCTGCTCACCGCTTTTGCCCGCGGCGAGGACATCCATCGGGCGACCGCCGCGGAGGTCTTTGGCCTGGCCATCGACCAGGTTGACGCCAATCAGCGCCGGGCGGCCAAGGCGATCAACTTCGGCCTGATGTACGGGATGAGCGCCTGGGGCCTGTCGCGCCAGCTCGAGCTCTCACGTGCTGAAGCGCAGGACTACATCGACCGCTATTTCGAGCGCTATCCGGGCGTTGGCAAGTTCATGGACGACATTCGAGAGCGCGCGCGAGAGCAGGGCTATGTCGAGACCGTGTTCGGGCGACGCCTGTGGGCCGACGAAATCCGTTCGCGCAACAGCCAGCGCCGCCAGGCCGCCGAGCGCGCGGCCATCAACGCACCCATGCAGGGCACCGCGGCTGACATCATCAAGCGCGCCATGATCGACGTGGACGCCTGGATTCAGGCCGAAAGCCTGCCGGCAAAGCTGGTCATGCAGGTTCATGACGAGCTGATCCTGGAGGTCGACAAGGGCGCTCTGGAATCGGTGCGCACGGGCGTGATCGAGCGCATGCAGCAGGCAGCGGAACTGAAAGTCGAGCTTCTGGTCGAAACGGATAGTGGGGCGGATTGGGAAACGGCCCACTAAGATATTGATTTGCAAGGAAAAAATATTTTTGAAAATTTGACGTAAATTCTGGAACTTTTGCGTAGGGCTTCCGGTCTGACTATGTACCATGCGCATGGTGTCTGGTTCGCTTCCCTCCCTAGGCGAACCAGAAGGATTCGGTTACAGTCCCCAAACCGGATCCGACTACAGGCCCCGGGTCCTCCCTCACCCGGGGCCTTCTTTATTCCGAAATCGCCGGAGAGCGGGCCTCTCGCCACGCTCTCCGGCGATTTTTCCGAAACCCGGACTCGGCACGCCCTCGCTACGCTCTTTCCGAGTCCCGAGTCCCGAGTCACAGCGATATACTGGCGCCCAGCACCGCAATAGAGGCTTTCCCATGCTCGAAGTGATCATTCTTGCCGCCGGCGAGGGCAAGCGCATGAACTCCGCCCGACCCAAGGTGCTGCAGCCGGTCGGGGGGCGGCCGATGCTGCAGCATCTGGTAAACGCCGCCCGCGCGCTCGGGCCCGAAACGATCCGGGTGGTGGTGGGCGCTGGCGCGGAGCAGGTCCGGTCCGCACTCGACGACCAGGGCCTGGAGTGGGTGCTCCAGGCCGAGCGCCGGGGCACCGGTCATGCTGCCGCTCAGGCGCTGCCCGCAGTGGACCGCGAGGCCCGCGTGCTGGTGCTGCCCGGCGACATGCCGCTGATTCGCACCGAAACGCTGGCCAGCCTGCTCGAGTCGCCGGCCGATCTGGCCGTGCTCAGCTCCATCGCCGACGATCCTGCCGGCTACGGGCGGATCGTGCGGCGTGACGGTCGCGTGGTAGCCATTCGCGAGGAAAAGGACGCCAGCGAAGAGGAGCGCGCCATTGCCGAGGTCAACAGCGGCGTGCTCTGCGCCCGGGCCGGTGATCTTGCGGCCTGGCTCGAGCAGGTTGGCGACGACAACGCACAAGGCGAGTATTACCTGACCGACTGCATCGGCATCGCGGCCGAGGCGGGCGCGAAAGTGGAAGCGATCGTCGCCGCGAACCCGAGCGAACTTCTCGGCGCCAACGATCGCGCCCAGCTCGCCGGACTCGAAGGCGTATTTCAGCGCCGCGAACGCACGCGCCTGCTGGACGCTGGCGTTACGCTGCTCGACCCGGCCAGCGTGCAGATACGCGGCCCGGTCGAAGCCGGTCGCGATGTGTGCATCGACACCAACGTGGTGCTCGAAGGCGCCAATCGCTTCGGCGATGGCGTAGTGATCGGACCCGGCTGCGTGGTTCGCGACTGCGAGCTGGCGGCCGGCACCCGCGTGGAGCCGATGAGCGTGCTCGAGGGCGTGCGCACCACCGGAGCGTGCACAATCGGGCCGTTCGCCCGCCTGCGGGCCGGTACCCAGCTGGCTGCCGGGGTGAAAGTGGGCAATTTCGTCGAAATAAAGAAAGCGCGGCTGTCGGCCGGCGCCAAGGCCTCGCACCTGAGCTATATCGGCGACGCGGTGGTGGGCGAGGGCGCCAATATCGGTGCCGGCACCATTACCTGCAACTACGACGGGGTGAACAAGCACCGCACAATGATCGGCCAGGGCGCCTTCATCGGATCGAACTCTTCGCTGGTCGCGCCGGTTGAAGTGGGCGACGAGGCGACTATCGGGGCCGGCAGCGTGATCTCTTCAAATGCTCCAGCGGGGCAGTTGACCCTGTCCAGAGCCCGCCAGCGCAGTATTCCCGACTGGAAACGGCCCGCGCCGAAGGACAAGAACTAGTCTGCGGAGTTGGCGCGGAGGGCGCGCCTGCGGTATTCTCGTAGCCTTCCAGTTTTCGTTCAGAGACTTCGTTTGAAAAATGCGTAGACGCCATCGAGAAGAAGAAGAAGCCGAGATCAATATCACACCGATGCTCGACATCGTGTTCATCATGTTGATCTTCTTCATCGTGACCACCTCGTTTGTGCGCGAGCAGGGCCTGGATATCTCCCGCCCGTCGCAAAGCGAGCAGAAGACGGTGCAGGAAGACCAGGACCTGCCTATCGTCGTGCGCATCGACCAGACCAGCATGATCACGGTCAACAAGCGTCGCGTCGAGCCGGATGCCCTGCGTGCCAACCTGGAGCGTGAATACGCCCAGAGCCCGCAGTCGCCGCTGATTGTGGCGGCGCACCCAGACGCCAATACCAAGGCCCTGGTCAAGGTGCTCGACTCGGCCAATGTGGTGGGTATAACCAATATTTCGGTAGCCACCGAAAGCCAGTAGCTCAATCTTGAAAGGAGGCATTTGATGAGCGACGAGTACTCTTCCGAGGCGGAAGTCGGAGCCGACGACAAGGAAACCCGAACCTGGGCCATGATTCTGCATCTTTCGATGCTTTCGGGCCTGGTCGTTCCGCTGGCAGGCCTGATTGTGCCCATCGTCATCTACATGCTCAAGAAGGACGACATGCCCGGCATCAAGCCCCACGGCTACGTCGTCTTCAACTGGATGATCAGTGCCGTCATCTACGCCATCATCAGCATGATTCTGATGATCGTCGGCATCGGTTTTCTGCTTATCGCCGCGCTGGCGCTGGTCAGCCTGATCTTTCCGATCATCGGCGGCATCAAGGCCTCCGAGGGCGAAGTCTGGCCCTATCCCCTGTCCATCAAGTTCTTCAAGTAATCAATCGGCGCCGGCCGGGCTCCGCATGCGAGGGCCCGGCCGGCGCCGGGGAAACAAACACGGATATGACTCAAGAAAAGCCCGACCTTGTATACGAAAACCTGGTCTTCTTCATTGCCATCGCCCTGCTCGGCTTCGTTGCCGCACCGATCTGGGGCCTGATGTATGGCTTCAGCGGCTGGACCTGGCTGTTTGCCGGCATTTTCTGGGTGTTCAGCGGCCTGTCGATCACCGCCGGCTACCACCGCCTGTGGTCGCACCGCACCTACAAGGCCGCCTGGCCGCTACGCCTTTTCTTTGCCATCTTTGGCGCCCAGTCGCTGCAGAACTCGATTCTGGTCTGGGCGGCGCGCCACCGCGTGCACCACCGCTACGTCGACGACGTCGAGCGCGACCCCTATTCGATCAACGCCGGTTTCTGGCACGCGCACATGGGCTGGATGCTGCGCCACTGGCCGACGAGCGAAATCGACTTCGACCAGGTGCGCGATCTTCAGCGTGACCCGATCGTGATGTGGCAGCATCGGATCTACTGGCCGCTGACCCTGATCATGAACCTCGGCCTGCCGCTGGCAATCGGCTGGCTGGTTGGCGATATCGTCGGCATGGTGCTGCTGGCCGGTGCCTTCCGCGTGGCGTTTTCGCAGCACTGCACCTTCTTCATCAACTCGCTGGCCCACACGCTCGGCGGGCGCAAGCACAACCTGGGCAACACCGCGCGCGACAGCG
>CAYUPK010000001.1:0-344700 GCA_964446675.1 uncultured Wenzhouxiangella sp. | reverse complement strand
AGAAATTGACACGCCATACCTCTTTCTAGCCCGCATTGAAGAATAAGGGGGGTTTAATGATTCAGCCCCTTGGTCCAATGAGTTTCGGGATTGCTTTGTTTCAACCACAGGCATTGGTGGTAAGACATAACAAGTTGCTGCGCCTGATCGATATTCCCCTACGCTCAGTGGCAGCAGGTGAGCTCAGACAGTGCACGGTCAGACTCTGGCCGTGCGCCACTAACTGATTGTCATTGAGTGCCCGCCCCGAGCGACGCACTCGATACTCATCCGCTATCATGACCCCTTCTCCAGACGCGGCCCTTTCCCATGAAACGCGAGGAAATCGATTTTCCGCCCGAGCACCAGCCTCTGCGCGACGATGTCAGCGTGCTGGGGGGCATGATTGGCGAGCTTTTGCGCGAGCAGTGCGGGCAGGCGTTGTTCGAACGTGTGGAGACGGCGCGTTCGGCGGCGATTGATCGGCGGGTAGGCGACGATGATGGGTCGGCCTTGCTTGCGCAGTGCCGCATTGACGATGCCGGCGAGGCCAGCGCCTTCGTGCGCGCCTTTGCCGCCTGGTTTCGCATGGTCAACCTGGCCGAGCAGGTGCACCGGATTCGCCGCCGGCGCGAGTATCTGGCGGCCGGGGAGGGGGTGCAGCCCGATTCGCTGGCCGACGTGTTCGAAAAGCTGGCCGGGGAAGGCCACGGCTGGGAAGCGATCCGGTCGCGCCTCGACGGTCTTCTGATCGAACCGGTCTTTACCGCTCATCCCACCGAGGCGACGCGCCGTTCCGTGCTCGAGAAGGAGCAGCGCATGGCCGGGTATCTGATCGAGCGGCTGGATCCGAGCCTGCCGCGCAACGTTGCCAAGCGGCTGATCGACCGCGTGCGCATGGAGCAGACCATTGCCTGGCAGACGGCCGAGCAGTCGCGCACGCGCCCCACGGTGGCCGACGAGGCCGAGCACGCGCATTACTATCTGGCCAACGTGCTCTATCGGGTCGCGCCGGTGCTGCATGAAAACCTGGCCGAGGCCGCCACCCGTGCCTGGGGCAAGGATCTGTGGCCGGGCGATCTGCCTTCCGTGCTGCGCTTCGGGTCCTGGGTGGGCGGTGATATGGACGGCAACCCCAACGTCACCGGCGAGACGGTGATGGAAACGCTTACCGAGCAGCGCCGCCAGGTGATCGGCAACTATCTTGAAGAAGTGCGCCGGCTCAACCGGCTGCTCAGCCAGACCGACGGGCGCGTGGCCGTCAGCGCCGCGGTGCGCGAGCGCGTGGCCGACTACCGCAGGCGCCTGGCCCAGGCGGCCGAGGCGATTCCCGCGCGCCATGCCGATATGCCCTATCGGGTGCTGCTGTATCTGATCGAGGCCCGGCTTGCGGTCACTCTGGATGATGGTGAAGATGCTTACGGCCACGTCGACGAGTTTGCCGACGATCTCGAGCTGATCGTTGCCAGCCTCGAGGCCAACCGGGGCCGGCGCGCCGGCTTGTTTCCGGTCGAGCGCTTGCTGCGTCGCGTCGATATCTTCGGCTTTCACCTGGCAGCGCTCGATCTGCGCATCGACTCGGGTGATCTGCACGAGGCGGTGGCCGAGCTGATCGGCGATAGCCAGTGGCCCGAGCGCGAGCCGGAAGAGCGAACGCGTTACCTGACCGACGCCGTGGCCAGGGGCGATATACCCGACGGGCGGCAATCGCGCGCCGACCACCCGGTTTTCAATCTTCTGGCCGCCGCCGCCCGGGCGCATGAAAGATTCGGCGCCCGTGCGATCACCACTGTGATCATTTCGATGAGCCGCAACGCCGACGACATTCTCGCGGCGTGGTTCGTGGCCCGGGCTGCGGGCGTCGAGCGCCACGGCCTCGATATCGTGCCGCTGTTCGAGACCGTCGATGATCTGGTGGCGGCCGAAGGCGTGATGGATGGCCTGCTGGGCCTCGAGGTGTGGCGCGAGCTGCTCTCCCAGCGCGGCAACCGCCAGACCATCATGATCGGTTATTCGGACTCCAACAAGGACGGCGGCATGGTCGCCTCGCGCTGGTCGCTGCAGGAGGCGCAGCGCAAGCTGCTGGCGCTGTTCAACGCGCACGACGTGAATGTCACTTTCTTCCACGGCCGCGGCGGCACCGTGGGCCGCGGCGGCGGCAAGACCCCGCGCGCCGTGCTGGCCGCCCCGGTCGGCTCGGTCGGCGGGCGCCTGCGCATGACCGAGCAGGGCGAGGTCATTCATCGCAAGTATGGCTTTCGCACGATTGCGGTGCGTAACCTCGAGCAGACCACAGGCGCGGTCATCCAGGCCGGCTTTCTCGAGCACGACCCTGACACCGAACAGGGCCCCTGGCGCCGGGCCATGACGAAGCTGGCCGATTATTCGCGCAGCGCGTACCGTGATTTGGTCTACGGCAGCGACGATTTCAGCGACTACTTCCGCCTGGCCACGCCTATCGACGTGATCGAGCGCATGCGCATCGGCTCGCGGCCGGCCTCGCGGGCGAAAAAGGTCGGCATCTCCGGCCTGCGCGCCATTCCCTGGGTGTTCGCCTGGGGCCAGTCGCGCCAGGGCCTGCCGGGCTGGTACGGCCTGGGTACCGGGCTTGCGCGCCTGGTCGGCGAGGTCGGGTTCGATCAGGTCGAGGAAATGGCGCGCGAATGGCTGTTCTTCTCCAACCTGCTGTCTGACGCCGAAATGGCCATGGCCAAGGCCGATATCGGCATCGGCCGGCACTACGCCGGCCTGGCCGGAGAGCTGGGCGAGCGCTATTTCCCGAGCATCGAAGCCGAGTTTGCCCGCACCCGCGAGATGATCTGCCGCATCCTCGGCCAGGACGAGCTGCTCGACAACGACCCCACGCTCAAGCGCTCGATCTTGCTGCGCAACCCTTACGTCGACCCGATGAGCTTTACCCAGGTGGAACTGCTCAAGCGCTGGCGCGCCGGCGGCTGCAAGGACGAGGCCCTCGAACTGGCCTTGATTGACAGCGTGCACGGCATCGCCCAGGGGCTGAGAAACACGGGCTGAGTGACCGGCACACCTTGAGCAAGCTCCCCAACGGGGTCATCGATTCAGGCCTCTTGATGTGATACGCTTCACGTCGCGCCGTCACCCCGGCGGTATTGCGAGAGGGACATCAAGATGAGAAACAGCCATAGATACGAGCGCCATTTGCCTGGCCTCACTGTTTTTGTAGCTGCCTTGCTGAGCAGCGGCGCCATTGTGGCGCAACCGACAGACTGTCAGCAGTTCCAGCCTACCGGCAGCGAGCAGAGCTGGACTGTTCCGGCAAACGTCAACGAAGTGGAAATTTCGGTTGCCGGGGCGCAGGGTGGCGATGCCACCGCCGGCGGCGGCTCGACCTCCGCGCCGGGCACGGGTGGTGCCGGCTCGATTGCCACGGGCACGCTCGCCGTGACGCCGGGTTCGACCATGTACATCTACGTTGGTAATCGCAGCGGCTTCAACGGCGGCGGTGCTGCCGGAACCGCAAGCGGCTCGGGCACTCTTCCGGGCGCTTCCGGTGCCGGCGGGGGCGCAAGCGATGTTCGCGTTGGTGGCAATTCCCTGGCTGATCGGGTCATTATCGGTGCAGGCGGCGGCGGGGGTTCGGCGCCGCCGCTTGGCACATGCGCAGACGACCCGTCCGGCAACGGTGCCTCTGCCGATTCCGGCGCGCCGGGTACCGATGGAGGCGGTTGCGGCCCGCAGCCGAATTCCGGCGGCGAGACCGCAACGTCGGCCACGGCCGGTGCCGGCGGCACGCCCCATACCAATTGCTCCACGTTGGCAGATGCCGGTGATGCGGGTGCGCTGGGCATCGGTGGCGCAGGCGGCAACGGGATGGAGTTTGCCAGTTGCACCGGCTACACAGGCACCGGCGGCGGCGGTGGCGGTGGCGGTCTTCGCGGCGGAGGCGGCGGTGCGGCCGGCGCCAGCGGCGGCGGCGGAAGCTGGAGCGGCGGCGGTGGCGGCGGCGGTGTGTCCTACATCGGCGGCGTGACCAGCGGCAGCATCCAGGCCGGTGCCAACACGGGCGAGGGTTCGGTCGAGATCTGCGTGTTGGGCACCACGCAGCCACCGGTTGCGCATTCCGTGCCCGCCACCAGCCTGTGGACACTGCTGATCCTCATGCTGGCAGTAATCGCCATCGCCCTGGTCAGGCTGCGCCTGGCCTGATTACGGATCGAAGCTGACGAGAGCGCCGGGGGGGCTGCCCCCCGGCGTTTTCTTTAGCGTCGACGTCGCTGCACGCCCAGCGGGCCTTGCCAACGGGCAGGTCGGTGTGCATAATGCAAGCAAGTACTAGCTTATGATGCTTCGCGATGCGAAAAAGTGGTGAAGAAAGGCGGCAGGAAATCGTCGAGGCAGTAGTCGAGCTGGCGGCCGAACCCGGCGGCCGGCAGATTACCGCCCAGGCCATCGCCGACCGGGTGGGCATTGCCCAGCCAACGGTGTTCCGACATTTCAAGAACCGCGAACGAATCCTGGAGGCGGTATTCGAGTGGATTGCCCGGAAGTTGCTGGGCGTGGTCAGCGGCGTGGCGACGAGCAGTGGCCCGGCCGACGAGCGTCTGCGCGCGTTGCTGGAAAAGCAGCTCGGTTTTGTTGCGGGCCACAAGGGATTGCCCAGGCTGCTTTTTTCAGAGCGCCTACACCAGGAAAATACTCGGCTGAAGCAGTCGGTCAGGCGCATCATGCAGGCCTACGCGGCCACGGTGGCCGAGGTGATTCGCGACGGTATCGAGTCGGGCATTTTTCGTTCCGATCTGGATCCTGACGAGACGGCCCGGATGATCCTGGCGCTTGTTCAGGGCACCATCATTCGCTGGTCCGTGCGTGACTTCGAGTTTGACCTTGCCGGGCAGGTGCCCGCAATGTGGCGCCTGCTCGAGCCGGCGCTGCGTGCCGAATGATTTTTTTTGAACCCAATGCAAGTGAGTGCTTGCTTATGAGTTGCAACAAGATGAACTGTTCCTTCGAGGTGTACTGGTGAGCCGCTTGAGCATGATCACGCCGGCGCGCGCCGGCGGGCTGGCGCTGGCTTTGGCACTGCTTGCCCTGATCGCCTGGGCCGCGCTGGACAAATACCGTGAAACCGTCGCCCCGGAACCGCCGAAGCCGGCGCCACCCATTGCCGTGCGGGTTGAAACCGTCGCGGCGGGCCCCTTTGCTGTCGAGCGAAACTGGCGCGGACAGATCGCGGTTGATGACCGGGCGACCCTTTCTGCCCAGTGGACAGCCGCGGTTGAAGCGCTGCCGTTTCGGGAAGGGCAGTACGTGGCCGCCGGCGAAATCGTCTACCGGCTCGACGACAGCGAATTGCGCTCGGAGAGAGAAAGGCTGGATGCGGTACTCGCGCGCCTGGATGGTGAGCTGACGACCGCCCGGCGGGAGCTTGTCCGCCAGCGCGAGCTGTACGAGCGCAAGCTCACCCCCGAGAAACTGCTGGATGAGGCGAGCCAGCGGGTGGATTCGCTGCGGGCCCAGCGGCGCGAGGCCGAGGCGAACCGCTCGCTGGTTGCAACGCGGCTGTCCTACACCGTTGGCAGGGCGCCTTTTGCCGGCACCATTCAGCGCCTGTACGTCCAGCGCGGTGAGCTGGCCCGGGCGGGAAGCCCGGTTCTGGAGCTGGTGGCCGACGATACCCTCAAGGCAGAGGTTCAGGTCGCCCAGAGTGACGTTCCCGCCCTTCAGGAAGGGCTGCCCGTGGTCGTGCAGGTGCCGGCGCTGGGTTGGGAACGGGAAGGGCGGATCGACCGCATTTACCCGGCGCTGGATGACGCCACCCGCAACGCCACCATTGCGGTTCTGCTGCCGGCGGCCGAGGACATCCAGGCAGGCATGGCCGCGGTAGTGCACGCCCGAATCGGAGTCTACGATCAGGTGCTCACGCTGCCCATCCAGGCCGCCCACAGCGAACACGGCGCCGACTGGGTGTTTGTGGCCGAAGACGGTCATGCTCGCCGCCGGGCAATAGATACCGGTGAGACCAGTCAGGGTCGCGTCCACGTCCGCTCGGGCCTGGAGGTCGGCCAGCAGGTGATCGTCACGGCCGATCCGCGCCTGCGCGACGGCGCGGCCATTCACGTGGTCGAGGACGGGCCTTCGACATGAACCGCTGGCCGAAATGGGTGCTCGACCACCGCCACGTGGTCATTTCCCTGATCGTGGCCGTGCTGGTGCTTGGCCTGCAGGCGCGCTACGAGCTGCCCGTGCGCCTGTTTCCCGACACCGATCCGCCCACGGTTACGGTGATCACCGCCTATCCGGGCATGGCCGCGGCCGACGTCGACAACGACCTCACGCGCCTGCTCGAGGAGGAATTCGCCAGCCTCGATGGCATGACCCGGCTCAGTTCGACCAGCCAGGCGGGGCTGTCGGTCGTGCGCGCCGAATTCAATTTCGAGACGACCTCGGCGCTAGCGGCCGTCGACGTGCAGAACGCGATCGGGCGAATACGGCAAGATCTGCCCGCCGCCATAGAAGAGCCGCAGGTGCTCGAGTTTTCCACCGCCGACAAGCCCATCGTCACCCTGGCCGCGTCCTCGGACAGCCTGCCGATCGAGCAGGTCCGCGAGCTGGCCGACAACGCGGTGCGCGAACGGCTCGAGCGGGTAACCGGCGTCGCCGTGGTGGATATCTTCGGCGGGCACAAGCTGGAACTGCACGTCGCCGTTGATCGTGACCGGCTGGATGCGGCGGGCCTGTCCACCGACGAAGTGATGGCCGCGCTCGACGACTGGAACCTGAGCGCGCCCGGCGGCCGCATCGACAGCGGCGAGCGCGAGGCCGTGGTGCGTTTTGATGCGCCGCTGGCCTCCGCCGGGGATGCCGAACGGATCGTGCTCAAGGCCGACGGCAGTCGTTTCGTCCGGCTTCGCGACGTGGCCGATGTCGACCTGCTGCCCGGGGAGACGCGCTCGGCCTATCGCTACAACGGGCGCGATGCGATCGCCGTGCAGGTGCTCAGGCGCGACGATGCCAACACGGTGGAGGTGACAGGGCGGGTGCGCCAGGCCGTCGACGAGCTGGCCGCCGATCTGCCCGAGCTGGATCTGGTCATTGCCGACGACGATTCGGAGTTTACCGAAGCGGTCATCTCCGACATGACCTCCACGGTGATGGTCGCCGTTGGCCTGACCATGGTGATCGTGCTGCTTTTCCTTGCCGAGTGGCGGCAGGCGCTCATCATCGCGCTGTCCATCCCCGCCGCTTTTCTGAGCGCGTTCATGCTCATGCAGATGGCCGGCCTGGATCTGAACATGGTGACCATGTCGGCGCTGATCCTGGCCATCGGCCTGCTGGTCGACGACGGCATCGTGATTCTGGAAAATATCCACCGGCATCTCGACGAGCTGGGTCTTGAACCCCGCCGGGCGGCGATCGAGGGCACCGGCGAAATCCTGGGCGCCAAACTGGGCGGCTCGCTGACCACGCTGGGCGTGCTCGTGCCCCTGATCTTCATGGGCGGATTCATCGGCGAGCTGTTCGGTCCGCTGGCCCTGACGCTGGCCTTTGCCCTGGGTTCGTCGTTTCTGGTCGCGGTCACGCTGATTCCCCTGCTGGCGGTGTGGTGGCTCAAGCCGGCCGACCCGGACAAGCCGGCCGGCGCAATTTCGGCTGCGCTGGAGCGCGCGCTCAAGGCCACCCGCCGTGGCTATCTGGCCGCGCTGTGGATCGCCTTGCGCCACCCGGTGCTGACTCTCGGTACGGCCGCCTTGCTGCTGGTCGCCAGCATGGGGATGCTGCGCCTGATCGGCAGCGAGATGCTGCCGCGCTTCGATTCGGGCAGTTTTCAGGTGATCGTCGATACCGTGCCGGGCACGCCGGTCGAGCAAACCATGGCGACCCTGGACGTGGTCGACGATCTGCTGCTGGGGCGCGCGGAAGTGCTCGATGTCGGCATTCGTGTCGGCCATGAGCCCGGCGCACGTTCGTTGGGCCAGCGCGGGGCCATGAGCTCCAACCAGGCCGAGGTGACCGTGACCCTGGTGCCGCGCACCGTCCGCAAGCTCAGCCAGTGGGACATCATGGATGAAGTCCGGCATGCGCTCGAGCGCACGCCCGGCGTCATGCTCGGCGTACCCAGTGAAATGGGCGGTACGGCACGCAGCAGCACGGCCGCGCCGGTGGTCGTGCGCCTGTCCGGCCATGACCCGCAGGAACTCGACGCCGCTGCCACCCAGCTGCTGGAGCATCTGCAGGGCATCCCCGGCATCACCGACCTTTACAAGGACTGGTCGCTCGATACCCCGGAAATCCGCGTGCAGCTCGACGATGAACGCATCAGCGAGCTTGGCCTGAGCGCCCGGCGAACGGCGGCCAGCGTGCATCGGGCCGTCGATGGCCACGTTGCCACCAGCTATCGTCAGCCGCCCAGACGCGACCTGGATGTAGTGGTTCGTTACCGCAGCGACCAGCGAAGTCAACTCGACGACCTGGAGCGCATCGTGCTGCGCACACCGGCCGGCAGCGTGCCGCTGCGCGAAGTGGCCGCGTTCAAACAGGCGGTCGGGCCGCGCATCCTCACCCGCGAGGACGGCATGCGCGCCCTCGAAATCCTCGGCTACCATTCCGGGCGGCCCCTGTCTGCCGTCGTCGCCGATGTTTCCGAACGCCTGGCCAGCTTCGAAGCCACCGCGGGGCCGGCGCCAATGCTCGTCGGCGAGCAGCAGGACTTCAGCGAAGCCCGGCAGCGCATGCTGCAGGCGCTGATGCTCTCGGCCCTGGCCGTCTATCTATTGCTGGTCATCCAGTTTTCCAGCTTCGCCCACCCGATCACCATCATGGTGGCCATCCCGCTGCAGTTCATCGGCGTGGCCTCGGCGCTGCTGCTGGCCGACAAGTACGTGTCGATGTCGGCGCTGCTGGGCATCATTCTGCTCGTCGGCATCGTGGTCAACAACTCCATCATCCTGCTCGACCTGGCGCGCCAGCGCGTCCAGACGGGGGCGAGTCCGGCGCGCGCCGTGGGTGTGGCCGTGGTCACGCGCCTGCGGCCCATTCTCATGACCGCGCTGTCGACCATCGCCGGCATGCTGCCGCTGGCCATGGAAATGGCCGTGGGCGCCGAACGCTTCTCGCCGATTGCCACCGTGATCATCGGCGGCATCATCACGGCAACGGTACTGACCATGGTGGTCGTGCCAACCCTGTTCGTGCTGCTGGAAAACCTGAGGCGGCGGCTTCGGCTTGTGCAAATTCCAGCCAAATCGGTATAATCCACGCCTCCCCGGCGCCGGTGTAGCTCAGTTGGTAGAGCACCGCATTCGTAATGCGTAGGTCGGGAGTTCGAATCTCTCCACCGGCACCATATTCAGTAAAAGGCTCCTGGCTTTACGAGCCAATTTCGTGTCCGAAAGTCCCATTCCAACCGCCGACCAATCACTAGTCGGGACGAGTTGAACCTTTCTGCAGTTGGACCGGCCTTCAGGTTCATCCGCCATTGCACAGGGCTCCCCGCCTGATCCAGAATACATACGCTCAAGGCAAGCGGAGCCAGTTAACGTGCCACACCGGAAAATCGATCAGTTCAGGTTTGCGCTTCTGGCGCTGAGCCTGGTTTTTCTGCTGTCATCCGCTTCCGCTTCCGAACCCGATAACGCACAGGCGCCGGCCCTGCCGCTGGCCAATGTTTATCGCCCCGGAGTGGACCTTCAGGCCTACTGGGTCAGCGAAAAACTGGATGGCGTCCGGGCATACTGGGACGGTGAGAAGCTCTGGTCCCGCGGCGGGAATGTGTACGCCGCGCCGGACTGGTTTACCGAGGGTTTTCCGGACCAGCCGCTCGACGGCGAGCTGTGGAGCGGCCGGCAGCGCTTTGCCGAACTATCGGGCGTGGTGCGCAAGCATCAACCGGTCGACAGCGAGTGGCGCCAGGTGCGTTTCCATGTGTTTGATCAGCCGGGCCGGGACACGCCATTTGAACAGCGTTATGGTCAGCTCGAAGAACTGGTGAAGACGTCGGGCGCTCGCTATCTGGCCCTGGTCGAACAGCACCCGGTTGCAAGCCACGCGGCGTTGATGGCCCGGCTTGCCGAAGCTGTGGCCAACGGTGCCGAAGGGCTGATGCTCAAGCGCAAGGCGAGCCTCTATCGGGCTGGCCGCTCCGATGATCTGCTCAAGGTCAAGACCCACCAGGATGCAGAGGCCACCGTAGTTCGCCATTTGCCCGGCAAGGGAAAATACCGGGGCATGATGGGCTCTCTGGAGGTTGAACTGGACAATGGCCGCCGGTTTCGCATCGGCACCGGTTTTACGGATGCCGATCGGCTCAATCCGCCGGCCATTGGCAGCCTGATCACGTTCCGCTACCGGGGCTATACGGCATCCGGCTTGCCGCGCTTCGCCAGCTATCTTCGGGTGCGCGATGACGAGCCTCAAAGCGATCCTTGACCCGGCAAATTCATCGGGAAGGCGCGGGCCGGCGGCTGAGACTGCACAGTCTGTAATGGATCAGGTTCTGGTCCGTATTATCCCGCTGATCGGGGCGGATAGCGAGATTGAGAAATTCATCGAGTAATCCCGGGCTATTCATGACGGCCGGGTCATGAATGGTCCGGGGTAATCGGGAGACGGGAAGATGGGCGTGAGCGAAGCAACGGACCTGCCACGGTCATGAACCGAATTCGGCTATATCCACGCTCTGGCCATCGCGCAGGCGCTCGTTGCCGCGGATGACGATCCGGTCGCCGGGCTGGACGGGGCCGGCGACTTCGATCCACTCGCCCTGGCCGATGCCGGTGCTCACACTGGCGCGGCGGGCGGTGCCGGTATCGTCGATGACGAATACGGCGGTGCCCGAACCGCGCAGCACCAGGGCGTCGCGCGGCACGGCCAGCACTTCGCGCAGCCCGGCGGTGGGGATGGTCACGCGCACGGTCTGGCCGACCGGCAGGGTGCGCTCGATGTCGAGGCGAAGCTCGAAGACGTGCAGGTCTTCGTTGCCGACGCTGACGACCGTGCGCAGTGGAGCGTCGAAGACCTCGGCCTCGGTATCGACTTTCAGCTCGTCGCCCGGGGCAACGAAACGGAAGTAGCGCAGCGGCGCGCGGGCCACGGCTTCCAGATGGTCGGGGTTGACCAGGCGCACGATCTGCGTGCCTACGCCTACCCGCTCGCCGGCGCGCGCGATGCGCTCGACGACCACGCCGGGGAAGGGCGCGCGCACGCGGGTGCGCTCGATCTGGTCATTGAGCTGATCGAGGCGCGAGCGGATCACGCTGAGCTGCGCCTGAGCGATGTCGCGTTCGGAGCGGGTCTCGTCGATCTGGCTGGCTGATGCCAGGTTGGTTTCGGCCAGGCGCTGCTGGCGCTCGAGCGAGGCTTCGAGATAGCTCAGGCGCGCCTCGCTGCTGGTCAGCTCGGCTTCCAGCTCGGATACGCGCAGCTTCAGCACGGTATCCTCGACGCGCGCGATCACTTCTCCGTGATCAACGCGGGCGCCGACATCGGCAACCTCGACCAGGCGCCCCTCGATTTCGGCTGACAGGACGGCATCCGAGCGCGACAGGACGGTGCCGGCGATCTGCATGGTTGGCGCCATCTCGCGCAGCTCGGCGGCCGCAATCTCTACGCTGGGAGTGCGGCCGAACTGGGCCAGTGCGGGGGCGGCCAGCAGCAGGCCGGCGAGCGCGGCCATGATCGATCGTGACATCGGAATCGAGGGTGCTTTCATTGCATCTTCCTGGGTCATGCCGGCGCGACCGTGCCTTCGGCCGCGCCGTGGTGTTCTTCGTTGGCCCGCAGCAGAGAGGGCAGCAGCACCAGGGTGAACAGGGTGCTGACCGCCATCCCGCCGACGATCACGGCCGCCAGGCCGCGGTAGAGCTCGGTGCCCGCGCCGGGCAGCAAAAGCAGCGGCAGCATCCCGAACACGCTGGTAATCGTGCTCATCAGAATCGGGCGCAGGCGCAGGCGCACGGCGGTTTCCACCGCCTCGCGCCGGCCCATGCCTTCCTCGCGCTCGCCGTCGCGGGCGCGATAGACCAGCAGGATGGCGTTGTTGACCACCAGGCCAAGCAGGATGACGAAGCCGATCATGGTCAGCATGTCCATTGCCTGGCCGGTCAGCCAGCCGGTGATGCGCAGGGCGATGATGCCGCCGACGGTGGCCATGGGCAGCGTCATGAGTACGAGCAGCGAGTCCTTGAAGGAGCGAAACAGCGCCGAGATCAGCAGGTAGAGAATCACGATCGCGAGCAGAAAGCTGCCGGCCAGGTTCGACAACGCCTCGTCGAGGGCCTCGGCGGTTCCGCGGTAGGTGATGGTTCCGTCAGCCGGCAAGACTTCACGGATGGCAGGCTCGACTTCGCGCTGCAAAAAGCTCAGCGCCGTCTCCATGGGCATATCCGATGGCGGCGTGACCTGCAGCGTCAGGGTGCGGCGGCGGTCGACGCGACGAATCTGGTTGGGCCCGGCGGTGCGCTCGAGGTCGGCGAGCTCGCCGAGCGTTGCGATGTCACCCGACGGGGTGCCCAGCGGCATGCTCATGAGTTCTTCCGGGGTCAGCCACTCGGGGCCGCGCAGGATCACGTCGAGGCGGCGGTCGCCGTCGAAGTAGTCGCCCAGAAAGGTGCCGTTGCCGAAAGCCCGAACCAGAGTGGCGACATCGCCGCGGGTCCAGCCCAGCTCGGCGATGCGGCGATCGTCGGGCATGAGCCGCAGCTCTGGTTCGGCCAGCTCCAGGCCGGGCTGCGGGCGGAGGTTCGCTTCGGGCATTTTCTGCTGAATCAGGCCGAAAGCGGTTCGTCCCGCCTCGAGCAGTTCTTCGACATCGGCCGCCTGCAGATCGATGTCGATCTGGCGGCTGCCGCTGCCGCCGAAAATGGGCGAGCGGCTGGCGCGCCCGAAAGTGTCGGGAAAGCCGGTGAGAATCTCGTTGTTGACGACGGCCAGAAGCCCGTCGACCCGAGCCTCGTCGGCGGCCCGCATGCCCAGAAAAGCGCCGGTGCCGAAGAAACCCATGAAGGTATTGGCAATCGCCGGCTCCTTATCGCCGAGGATGTAGGGCAGAAGGCGCGCGTTGATCGGGTCGACCAGTTCGTCTTCGGCAGTATCCGGGCCCATGCCGGAAGGCGTTTGCAAGAAGCCGAAGATGAAATTGCGCTTGCCCTCGGGTAGATAGTCGGCCGGCGGCAGCAGGAGCGCACCGATCAGGACGGGCACGAGCGTCAGGCCTGCGATCCAGCCCCAGCGGCGACGGGGCGTGTCGGTCAGCGTCATCACGAAGTCGCTGGCCCGGCGCCACCAGTGACCATGGCGATCCTCGAGCCGGGCATCGCCGAGCAGGCGATAGCTCGCCGTGGGCAGGACAACAATGGCCACCAGCAAGGAGCAGACGATGGCCGCCGAAATCACCACCGCCAGGTCGGCGAACAGCTGGCCGGCCTCGTCTTGCAGGAACATCACCGGCAGGAAGATGGCCACTGTGGTGGCGGTCGAGGCCAGCAGCGCGCCCCAGACCTGGCCGGTGCCGCGGTCAGCGGCCTCGAGCGGATCGCGGCCGTGCTCGCGCTGGCGCACGATGTTCTCGAGCACCACGATGGCGGCATCGAGCACCATGCCGGTAGCAAAGGCCAGGCCGGCCAGGGAAATGACGTTGAGGGTGCGGCCTACGCCGTCGAGCACGAGGAAAGCGAAACACAGGCACAGCGGAATGGCCAGCGCCACCATCAGCGTGGCGCGCAGCTTGCGGAAGAACCACCACAGCACCAGCACCGCCAGGCTCATGCCGGCGAGCAGGTTGGTCACGACCATGCCCACCGACTGACGAATGTAGACGGTATCGTCGCTGACCTGTTCGATTTCCAGGCCGGCCGGACCAAGATGGCTGTCGCGCAATTCGTCGACGGTTGCCTGAATATCGGCCATCACATCGAGCACGTTGACGCCCGGCTCGGCAATCACGTTCATCGCGATCGACGGCCCGCCGTTCTGGGTCATCACGCCCGAAGAGTCGCGCATGATGCGCTCGACCCGGGCGATGTCGCGCAGATACACCGGCCGACCCTGACGCCAGTCGAGCACCAGATCTTCCAGATCGGCGATCTCGTACTGGCCGGCAAAACGCAGGGTGTACTGGCGCCGACCGACCTCCTGGAAGCCGCCGGAGACGTCGGCGTTCTGCCCCAGACGCTGGCCGATGCGGGTCAGATCGATGCCGATACTGGCTGCCTGATAGGGGTCGAAGGTGATGCGCACCTCGAAGGGCCGCCCGCCGCGCGGGTTGGCCGAGGATACGCCGGGAATGCGCTCGAGGCGCTCCTTGACGATCTCGTCGACGAAGTCCTGGTACTCGATGATCGGCCGGCTGTTGCCCGGCATCGGCGTGATGGCGAACCAGGCGACGGTGTCGCCGAAACTGTCGCTACCCACGCGCACGGTCGGCTCGGTGACATCGGCCGGGTAGCGCGGCACCTGGTTCAAGCGGTTGATGACCTCGATGAGCGCGCGGTTGAGGTCGGCGCCGACGTCGAACTCCAGGTTGATCGAGCCTCTTCCCTGGCTGGCCGTGGCCGTCATGCGCTTGAGGCCGGGCACGTCGCGCAGCTGGTTTTCCTGCGGCTCGATGATCTCGGATTCAACCTCCGAGGGCGCGGCCGCGCGCCAGCCGGTCGAGATCGAAATCGTCGGCCGATCGATATTGGGCGTCATCTGCACCGGCAGGCGCGACAGGCTCAACAGCCCGAAGATCACCAGCAGGATGCAGCCCACGGCCACGGCCACGGGATTGCTCAGGCCAAGTCGAGTCAGGGGCAAGGGAGCGTCTCCGCGATTGTCATGAAGCCGGAAGAGGGCGCGTCATGCCGCGCCCGGCGTGGATGATCAGCGCGCTTCCAGGTTGAGCTGGCTGCGATGCTGTTCGCCTTCGCGGCTGTAGGTGAGATCGATGACGTCTCCCGGTGAAAACTCCTTGAGCATGTTCGAGTAGGCGCGCAGGTCTTCGACCGGCTTGCCGTTGATGGCCGTGATCACGTCGCCCTCGCGCAGCCCGGCTGACTTTGCCGGGGTATCATCGGCGACGCCGGCAATGGATACGCCCGTTCCGCTGTACGCGAAGTCCGGCATCAGGCCCGTGCTGACGCGCCGCTCGCCGGCCTGGGCACTGGCCCGGGCGGGTTTTTCGGTGCTTCCGGTGAACTGCATGGGCTCGGGCCTTTCGGCCAGATATTCGACTCCCTCGCGCACGATGGCCGCGACCTTCATCATGCCGTTGATGTCCACCTTGTCCGCCGTGTCGCTGGGCTGGTGATAGTCGGGGCTGAATCCCGAGAAGAATTGAACGCCAGGCACGCCGGCCTCGACGAACGCGACATGGTCGCTGGAATCGATCGACTGGGTCGGCATCCTGGTAGGCACGCCGGTGACGGCGGTGGCCCCCATGAAGATGAACTTCCATTCGCGTGCGGAGCTGCTGCCGAGCACCAGGACTTCGTTGTCGCCCAGGCGGCCGACCGTGTCGAGATTCAGGTTGCCGATGACCTGGCTGACCGGAAAGCGCTGCATCGATTCGACATAGTGTCTGGCGCCCAGCAGGCCGGCTTCTTCCGCGGTGAACGACGCGAAGACGATCGATCTGGACGGTTTGAGCGACTTGCCCAGGGTGCGCGCCAGCTCCAGCATGACGGCAACACCGCTGGCATTGTCATCCGCGCCGTAGTGAATCTTCCCCTTGTTGCCGGCCCTGACATCGGGCCAGCCCAGCCCCAGATGGTCGTAGTGTGCGCTGACCACCACCGACTGCTCCTTCCAGTCCTCGTTGCTACCCGGCAGGACGGCAAGCACGTTGCGCACCGTCACCTTTTCGCCATTTTCGTCGGTGACCTCGAATGGCTGGAAATAGCTTCCGTCTTCGCCGGCGGGCTCGAGGCCGGCCTCGCGGAGCTGGTCGGCAATATACTCGGCCGCCGCATTGAGTCCGTCCGTGCCGATCCCGCGCCCCTGCATGGATTCATCGGCCAGCACCTTGACGTCCTTTTCCATCCGTGCGGCATCGAAGATGGGCGAGAGGGTGGCAAGCGCCGGACGCTTTTCAAGCTCTGGAAGAGGGTCTGCGTATCCTGCCAGATCGGTCGCCAGGGGCGAGTCGACAGCGGGCCACTGGCCCTTTTCCGAATTGGTGGCATCAGCGCCGCTGAAGCCCAGATAGGAGTACTTGCCGTAATGCGGCAGCTTGCGGGCCAGATCGGCCACCGCGTCTGCGTCGTGTACGGTCAGCCAGCTCAGCGCCAGATCGGTATTGCCCGGGTGGCGCAGGGCGACGATGAAGCTGTTTTCAGAGCCATCATGGGAAGCCGCGCCGAAACGAACCGACGAGTCGCCGATCTCGGCATCGTAGGTCGCCAGACCCGTTTCGATTGCCTCCTTCCAGCGGTTGTTCCAGCCCATCACCCAGATGGCCCGGTCGGCGGGGAGCGCGTCGATATCGGAGTCGAGCATGACCTGGAACTCGTCGCCCCGGTCGGCCTTCCAGATGGCCGACAGATCGCGGTATTTCTGCAACTCTTCTGCGCTGGCGCTTGCCGGCAGCAGCATCAGGGTCTTGTCCGCGCCGAACATCTTCGACAGCGCCGGCGGCACCTCGCGGTAGTCGAGCCGCCGCATCAGATTGAAGTGGGGGTCGACCTCGATGCGCAGCGGCGTGAAGTCGAGCGCAAAGGAGTAGCTTTGCCGGTGCGAGTTCATCGCCACCACCTGGCGCTCGATTCTGTCGGCACCGTAGATAACCACCGGAACGGACAGATCGTAGGCTGCTGCGTCCTGAATCTGACTCAGCTCCAGCTTGAGGACGGTCTGGTCTTCAATCGTTTTGACGCTCGTGCCGCTGATGGTCAGTTCCGGAGCGCCGGGCTGCGTCACCCATTGTTCGAAAAAGGGCTCAAGGTTCTCGCCGGTGACGTCTTCGAAGGCCAGGCGGATGTCGCCGAAGCTGGCGCGCTGGAACTTGTTTTCACGGTAGAACTTCTGAAAGGCGCGAATGAAGTCCTCGTCGCCGGTTCTTTCGCGGAGCATGTCCCACATCATCGCCGTCTTGCCGTAGCCGATCGCCGAAGAAGATGCGTTGGTTCGCGAGCGAAACGCCTCCAGGGGGAATTCGTTTTCGGCGGTGACGTAGTCGGTGTAGCTCTGCAGGATATCGCGGCGGTAGTCGGCACCCGAGCCGCGCTGTTCGGCGATCAGGTGATCGGCCATGTAGGCGGTCAGGCCTTCGCACCAGTTACCCGTCTGGAAGTCCACGAACACGCCGTTACCCCACCAGTTGTGGAGCAGCTCGTGCGGGTAGGAGGAGTGAAGTATGAATGGAAAGCGGATGATCTGCGGGCCCAGCAGCGTGAAAGACGGCATGCCGTAACCCGTTTCCCAGAAATTTTCGACCAGCGCGAACTTGGAGTAGGGGTAGGGGCCGACCAGGCGGCGGTACATTTCCATGTACTGGGCGGTGGTTTCCAGGTACTTGTTGGCCAGAGCGTCGTCTTCTTCGCGCAGGAAGGCCATTGCCTTGACGCTGCCCATCGAATGCTCGTATTCGGTGAACTGCGCGGCGATGACGAAGATCTCCTCGGTCGGGGTGTCGACCTTCCAGGTATCGGTTCGTGAACCCGATGCCTGGTCGGAGGCGATACGCTCGCCCTGGCTGACGCTACGCCAGCCGGCCGGCGACCGGACGGTCAGCTCATAGGTCACGTATGCGTTCTCGAAGGTCGGAATCCAGTTGGTCGAGCCGGCCAGGTAAACGCCCTCGGGGTCGATCAGGCCGGGCGACTGGCTGAAGCCGCGGGCGTATTCCTGATTGGCCTGCTTGACCGGGTGGTTGATCTCTCCGGCATACGAGAGGGCCACGGTGTCAGGCACTGACCGACCGTCGGTCACGATGCGATAATGGTTGCTGCGCAGAACGCCGGCATAATCCTCCCGATCCATGCCCTGATTGGAGGCGTCGGACCGGCTGCTGGTTTGCTCGAACTGCACGCCTTCGGTCAGGCTCTGCGGCGTGAGGGCTTCGTGCAGGCTGAAAATCAGGTCCTGCGGGTCAACCGCCTGCGGGATGCTGATCGTATCCTCGACCTCGAGCCGAGAGGTTTCAGGATCGATACTGACCTTGAGGTCGTGGTGATAGATGGCATCCTGGCCATGGGCCAGGCTGAAAAAAGCGATCAGAGCCAGGCTCGCGAGAAGTCTTTTCATCGGGGGTACCTGTTGTCCGTTTCGTGAAGGGCGCACAAGAGATCATTCGATCAATGGATCGAAATCTAGCATCAATCGGCATGGGTTCACGGTAGTTTGGGACAGCATGTGGATTGCGTGTTACGAAGCGAGCGCCTGAAGGGGGAAGTCGGTCACAGAGCCTGTTGGTTGGCCAAAGCGACGCCGCCCGGGGCGGTGAAGAGCGGTTGGCGGCACCCCGGTCGACATCATGGCGATTTGCACGTAACATGCCGAGCCACGCGCGCTCGGGCACCTGGTGAGGGCTGCCGGGCGCAGCCTCCGCAAAGGCAGCTGTCAGCCATCTCGCAATTCAGGAATTCCGGGTCACGTGAACAAGTCCGACAATCCGCTCAGGCCCAGGGGGCGGGATCGTTTCTGGGTCAGTCAGGTCATCATCTGGACCTTTTATGCAATCGCCAGCAGCCTTGGGCGGTTGACCTACACCCATCACGAATATGACGGACCCGACACGTCCATCATCGTGCTGAGCGCGACTCTGGGCTTTGTCATCAGCTCGGGGCTGGGCTATCTGTACCAGAAGCTGAGCCTGGGTCAGGCCGCTCGCATCCTGGTGGTTGTCTTGCTGGCCAGCGTTGCTTCCGCGTTCATCTGGACATTCAGCAACAATCTGATCTACTCACTGCTCGATCCGGTGCGCTGGCAGGATGCGCATTTCAGTTTTTATCTGGTGGGTATTCTCAACTCGGGGTTCATTCTTCTGAGCTGGAGCGCGGGCTATTTTTCGTTCAAGTACTACAAGCAATCGCAGGACCAGCGCCAGGAGATGTCCGACCTCAAGATACAGGCCCAGCAGGCCAAGCTGCAGATGCTCAGGTATCAGCTCAACCCGCATTTTCTCTTCAATACCCTGGCCTCGATTTCAGCCCTGATCCGCGATGGCCGCAACGATGTTGCCGACCAGATGCTGGGCCGGATGAGCGAGCTGCTCCGGCTCACCCTCAAGAGCAGTCCGATCGACATGGTGACGGTACGCGACGAGCTCGGCATGCTGGATATGTACATAGAAATCGAAAAAGCACGCTTCGAGGAGCGCCTGCAATATCGCTGCCTGGCCGATGACGACAGCCTGCCGGTGCTGGTTCCGAGCCTGATTCTTCAGCCTCTGGTGGAAAACTCGATCAAGCACGCAATCGCCTGCTCGCCAAACGGAGGTTCGGTTGCATTGTCCGTTCGCGTTCGCGACGAGCGTTTGCGTGTGACGCTGACGGATTCGGGAGCTGCCGGCGGGCGGTCTTCAAACCAGAAGGGCGCGGACGGAACCAAGCTGGGGCTGAAGAACGTGCGCCGGCGCCTGCGCAATATCTACAAGGACGATCACCGGTTCGAGGTCATCGACGGTGATACGGGCGGCGTCACGATCGAAATGGACCTGCCGGCCTACGCGCCTGCGTGAAAGATGTCGTGGAAAGCAAGCGCCCCCTCAAGCTGCTGATCGCCGACGATGAGCCTCTGGCGCGGCGGCATCTCGTGCAAAGCCTCGAGGTGATCGACAACGTCGAGATATGTGCCGAGTGCAGCAATGGCCGGGAGGCGATCGAGGCGGTTCGAACCAGTCATCCCGACGTGCTGCTGCTTGACGTGCAGATGCCCGGCATGACGGGTTTCGACTTGATCCGGCAGCTGCCGCCCGAGTATGCGGAACGGGTGATTTTCGTCACCGCATTCGATCGCTACGCATTCCGGGCGTTTGATATCAACGCGCTGGACTACCTGGTCAAGCCGGTCACTCCCGGCCGGCTCGAGGAGGCCTTGAGCCGCTACGAGGGCGGCGCTTTCGTGAGCCGCGCTGACGGTTACCGGCGCAAGCTGTTGGCATCCCTGGAAAGCCTGCCCGAGCACCGCGACAATTCGACGATCGTGGTGCACGATGGTGACCAGCATCTGGTGCTCGACGTCGATCTGATCGAGTATGTCGAGGCGGCGGGAAACTATATCTGCATCTATTACGAAGACGAAGTTCACGTTATCAGGCAAACCTTGAAGAGTCTGATGGCAGACCTCGACGAGTCGATATTCGTGCGCATCCATCGCAGCACCATCATCAACACCCGGCAGATCCGGGCGATCCGGCCGCATATCAACGGCGAGTATCTTTTGACGCTGGGCGATGGCAAGCGGGTGAAAGTGAGCAGAACCTACCGGGAAGCCATATCCAGGCTCCTGTAGATGCGGGCATTTCGGGGTTCTGGGATGACCTGTTGTCAACAGGGGACGAGCCGAGCTCCGGCTTTCGATCCTCTTGCTAATATCTGGACGCATGAAAAGATCTAATCGGGCGCGGACAAGCCATGCGTGCCTGCCATTTTCAACGCTGCCTCAGGGATCGTCCTACATGAAAAAACCGTTTTCTTCTGCGCTGGCGGGCCTCGCCATCGCCTTTGTCACCGGCAGCGCGCCGCTGTATGCCGACTCGCCCGAAGCCGGAGGCAGCCTTGCACCCGTGAGCGATTTTTACGACCGCGTCTGGATCGAAGGCGAAAGCGGCGAGGCCAAGAGTTTCGCTGAAGTCGCGGATGATCTCAGTGGCTACGACGTGGTCTTTTTCGGCGAATTCCACGGGCATTCCGGTATTCACCTGGCGCAGATGCAGCTGTTTCGCGCGCTGCATGAGCGCAGCGATGCCCTGACGCTCAGTCTCGAGCAGTTCGAACGCGACACCCAGAAAGTTGTCGATTCATACCTGGCCGGGGAGATCGGAGAGAAGGCAATGCAGGAAGACGCCCGCGCCTGGGACAACTACGAACAAAGCTACCGTCCGCTGGTCGAGTACGCAAAGCACCAGGATCTGCCGGTAATCGCGGCCAATGCGCCCAAGCCCATCGTTATCTGCGTGGGCAGGCAAGGTGCCGAAATCCTTGATGAAATTCCCGAGCCCGATCGCGGCTGGGTTGCCGAGGAGCTGCACCTGGATGAAGGGGCGTATATGGACAAGTACCGCGGGTTCATGACCCGTAGCGCCACCCACCGCAATCAGGCGGATGATGATGGCTCTGACGCCGAAGCGGACCGCGGCATGAGCCCGGAAATGGAGCGCATGGTCAAAAACAGCTTTTCCGCGCAGGTCACCCGTGACGACACCATGGCCGAGTCCATTGCCATTCACCTGCGGGAAAATCCGGGGCGCAAGGTGCTTCATCTCAACGGCAATTTTCACTCCGCTTCTCACCTGGGAACGGTCGAGCGCCTGAAAGCCCGGATGCCCGAACTGAAGCTTGCCGTAGTCACTCCGGTCACGGTCGAGGGTGGCGCCACGCCGGTGGTGTCGGACGAAGAGCTGGCTACCGGTGATTATCTGATTGTCGTCCAGAAGGTTCCGGAGATGTTCGTAAGCGACGAGCGCAAGCTCGAATACCAGCGTAAGGTCGTCAGAAAGCGCATGGGCAATAAGTGCGAGTATGGCGAGCAGACGCACCAGCTAGAGGAATGATCATGACATCCATGCAGATGAAGAGGGAAACGATGAAACGCAATCTGTTGGCCAGCCTGGTTGCTGCGGCGTTTGCGCTGGCATCTTCGGCAACCATCGCTCAGGAATCCGACGAGGTCGACGAGGCGCACGGCGAAGAGGAGCCCGAGCTTGGCACGGTCGTGGTAGTTGGCAGCCGGGTGGAGCAGAGCATCGAAGATGTTGCGGGTGCAGTGTCGGTAATGACCAGCGAGGATATCGAAGATGAAATGGTCACCAACATGTCCCAGTTGTTCCGTTACGAGCCCGGCGTTGACGTTACCGGCTCGAGCGGTACCGCCCAGAACTTCGTGGTTCGCGGCATGGGCGGCGACCGGGTCATGATGATCAAGGACGGCATGCGCATGAACGAGGGGTATGGCGCCGACGGGCTCAACGATGTCGTCGGCCGCGGTTTCATCGACATGGACACCGTCAAGCAGGTCGAGGTCGCCAAGGGCGCGGCATCGTCACTGTACGGTGCCGATGCGATGGGCGGCATCGTCGCCTTCCAGACCAAGGATGCAGCCGATCTTCTGGGTACCGGCACCCACCTGGATTTCTTCGCCTCGATCAACGGCGGCTACGATGGCCGCTCCGAAGAGCACAGTGCGGGCCTGTTGACCGCCTTCAGACTGGGGCGGTGGGAGACCCTGGTCAGCTACAAGGGCCGCAGAGGCCACGAAACCCAGAATTATTTCGATACCCGCGACCGGGCTGACGTCGATTCCGACAGCGTGCTCGCAAAGACCGACTACATCATCGACAGTCACAAGAAGCTTACGTTCTCGATCGACACCTTCCAGCAGGATGTCGGCCGTCCCGGTGAAAGCGAGGGCCTGGGCAACTACCTGGGCCTTCCGGGCTGGCAGATCAACGAAGACTCGAGCTATAACGAGAAGAGGAGCAACGCCTACAAGGTTCGCTACCAGGACTGGAATTCGGACTGGGCATTTACCGACAGCATCGATGTCAACCTGTACCTGAACAAGTCCGAGCAGACCGACGAGTTCCTGCTCGACCATGATACGCCCCCGCCGATGGGGCCGGGCGGTTCGCGCCAGACCCTCAAGACCGACCTGTTCGAACAGGAAACCTGGGGAGCGAGCGTGTCTGCCGCCAAGGTGATCGGAAAGAACGGATCACATCAGCTCAGCTACGGCTTCGACTGGGACAGCACGGATACCTTCCGTCCGCGCAAAGAGGTCCGTACCACAAGCGATGGCGCCGTCACCAAGGATGACCTGACCGCGCCATTCCCCAAGAACACGACCGAGCGCATCGGGCTCTATCTCCAGGACACGTTTTCGCTTACCGACAACTGGTCGCTCGTGCCCGGCATCCGCTACGACTACTACAGCATGGATCCGAAGGCAGACGAGGGCTACGATAGCGTCAATCCGGGCGATGACAACGCGCCGACAAAGATTTCCGACAGCAACTTCTCGTGGCGCCTGGGCACGAACTACAAGTTCACCGACAGTCTCAGCGGCTACTTCCAGTATGCTCAAGGCTTCAAGGTGCCGCCCTACGATCTGGCCTACTTCTACTTCGAGCACACGGCGTTCTGTGACGGCATGTCGGCCTGCTTCCGCGATCGGATCATTCCGGCCGACGATCTGGTTCCCGAGGAGAGCGAATCCTGGGAGATCGGCTTGCGCGGCCAAGTGGGGCGGGCTTCATACCAGCTTGCGGCCTATCGCAGCGACTATGACAACTTCATCCAGATTACCCACATCGAGTCCATCGAAGGCTGGATCGGGGAGCAGGAACTCATCACTGACGTTTCCCAGTACCAGAACATCGACTCTGCGCAGATCTCCGGGGTCGAGTTCAAGTTCCAGTACTACCTGGGCGGCAACGTCTCCATGTTCCTCAACGGCGAGTGGATGGACAGCGAGGACAAGACCACAGGCGAACAGCTCCCCAGCATCCAGCCGTTCAACGGCACCCTCGGATTCGACTATTTCCGCGGCGCGTTCTCCATGGACGCCATGCTCAAGTGGGCCGATGGCATGAGCAAGCATCCGGAAGACGCCTACACGACCGACAGCCATGTGTCCGTGGACCTGTTCGCCCGCTATGACTTCAACAATCATTTCAAGCTCAGCGCGGGCATCGTGAACCTGTTCGACGAGGAGTACATCCGCTACGCGCGAGTCGCTGGCATTCCCGACAGCGACACGCGAGACTGGAGCGCCTTCACCGAGCCGGGCCGTACCTTCAGCCTCAGCGCCAAGTACGTTTTCTGATGCCAGTGCCCGCCGTAGTCGGCGGGCCGGTATCAGGGCAGGGCGATCGCGACCTTGAATCCGTCGCTTCTGGCGGGCGCCGGTGAGGCGAGCGTCAGGGTCGTGCCGACGCCGGTCGCGATAGCGCCGGCAATCGCCAGGCCAAGGCCGGCGCCATCGGTCGTACCGTGGGCCCGCGTAAAACGCTCGGTCAGATGCGCGAGCTGGGCGGCGGGCACGACCGGCCCGGCATTGATCACGCTCAATTGGCCGTCGTCGCCAAGCCTGACTTCAACGGGCTGATCGGCTGCGCCGTGTTTGAGGGCGTTGTCGATGAGGTTGCGCACGAGGATTGCCAGTGCATCCGGATCGATGATGGACTCCACCGTACCCGACGATGGCAGCGCCAGCTCAACGCGCTTGCCGGCACGGCGATAGTCGTCGACAAGAGTCTCGAGGATCGGCACGACATTCACAGGCGCCGGGGCCGGCATCGCGCCGCTGGCCGGTTTCATTCGCCACAACACCGCGCGCCGCCCCATGCACCTTCATTGGGGCGCGCGATCGGATTTTCTCTATGAGGCCGAGCTCGACAGCTACTGCCGCGGCGGCAGCGCTATCAGCTGCACGGCCCGACCATGGGCAGCCGCTATACGGCGGTATTCTACGCGCCGCCCGACGCGCCGCAGGCCGCCATCGCCCGCGATCTGGCCACGGCGGTCGATACGGTCGATCGGCAGATGTCGACCTGGCGGAGCGATTCCAGTCTGTGCCGGCTCAATCGGGCGCCGCCGGCGGGCGAGTCATAGCCAGTGAGTGGGCCATCAGGCGGCATCGATGAGCGTCAGCGCATGGCTGATCATCACCCACAGCAGGAGGGCGAGGGGCAGCAGGCGCCCGATCAGATAGATCCGCCATTCCCACCACCAGCCGCGGGCGCCGAGTACGCCCACGATTCTGTTCGCCGGCACGAACCAGCACAGCAGGGCGGCGCCGACCACGCCGGAGAAAATGACCAGGTTGCCGCCGGCTACGCGGTCGAGCACGTCGAGTACCGGCTCGCCGGCGATTTGCCAGTTCAGAGGCGTGAAGCTCAGCGCCGAGGCGCTGCCGAGCACCAGCAGCAGGGCAGTCACCGTGATCACAGCGGTGGTATTGGTCAGGCGCAGCTCCTCGGCGACGGCGGCAACCAGCACCTTGGTGCCGGCCACGCTGGAGCTGAAGGCGGCGACGAAGAACAGCGCGAAGAACAGAATCGCGATCCAGGATCCGCCGGCCATGTTCTCGAATACCCGCGGCAGGGTCACGAAGGCCAGCTGGCTGCCTTCGTCAGGGGCCAGTCCGTGGCTGAACAGAAACGGAAAGATCATCCAGCCGGCGAGCAGCGCCACCGAGGTCTCGGTAGCGGCCACGATCACGCTTGTGCGCGGCACGTGGGTCTTTTGCGGGATAAAGCTGCCGTAGGTCACCAGATAGCCCTGGCCGATGGCCAGGGAGTAGAAGGCCTGGCCGAAGGCGAATACCCACAGCCGACCGTCGGCCAGGCGCGAGAAGTCCACCTGAAAGAAGAAGTCCTTTGCCTGTGCCCAGCCCGGCGTGCGGCTGGCCGCCACCACCAGGCCGATCATCGCCAGTAACAGCACTGGCATGAGCACCCACGAGAGCCGCTCGATCAGCGCCACCCCGCGGATCAGCACGGCGCCGACGAGTACCGTCACGATCAGGAAGAACCACAGCGAGTTGTAGCCCGTGCTGAAGGCATCGAACGGGCGCAGCTCGCCGCGCAGCGCATCGACCGCGTAGCCCAGCGTCCAGCCGGTGATGACCAGGTAATAGCTGGTGATGATGGTGGTCACCAGCACCACGAACCAGCCATAGACGGTGCCGAAACGATTGACCTGGCGAAAGGTGGCGACCACGCTGCCCTGGGCCAGGCGGCCGGCGGCCACCTCCAGGATCATCAGCGGCAGAACAATAATGATGATGGCAGCGAAATAGGCGATCAGGAACGCCCCGCCGCCGTTGGCGCCGAGGATGTAGGGAAAGCGCCAGAGATTGCCCAGGCCCACGGCCGCGGCGGCCATGGAGAAAATGAACGCCGGCTCCGAGCTCCACTGCCCGCGCGAGGCGCGCACGAACGAGGTTCTGGCGCTCATGGTTTCATATCGCTTTCAGGATCGGCTCAGAACTCGATGCTCAAGGCCATCGAGCCGAAGACATGGTCGTCGTCCTGGCCGTCGAACTCGCGCGTTCGCCAGACTCTCATCAAGGCCAGGCGCACGCCGCGGCCGCGCACCAGCCACTGGCTGCTGATGCCGGTGGCCACCTGCGCCACCCAGGGCCGGCGCTTGACGTTGTGGCTGCTGCGAAACAGATTGCCGTCGAGTGAAAAATCCCAGGCTATCGCCTTGGCCTCGAAATTGACGAAAGCGTGCACCCCGGGCCGCGGTGCGCGCGCGGACTGCGGCTGGTCACCGCGCAAGTCAACACTCGCCGACGGCGGCCGGCTTTCCGCGCCGGGGCTGATCGGATAGCTGCCGAAGTCGTTGGGAACATTCCAGCCGGCGCGCAGCACCAGCCCGGTGACGGCGGCGGTCTCGATATTGCCCAGGCGCAGGGCGTAGCTGCCGATCACATCGCTGCTCCAGCCCGGCCGGATCGCGCCGCTGCCGGCCCAGGATCTGAATTTGCGCTCGAGGGTAAGTTTGAAGGCCGGCTCATTGTGCAACTGGTGATCCCAGCCGAGAAAACGGTCCATTCCGCGCACGTCATGGACCAGATTCTGAGACTGTTCGGCCAGCGACCAGGGGCCGATGATCCCAAAAGTCAGCTCGCGGGTGTCGAGCACCTCGTAGCCTGCGTCGGGTCGATGGCTGCGGCGATTCCATGACAGACCCGTATAGAGCAGGCCGGCATAAGGCCGGTCATCGGCGATCAGATCGCTGCGGGTGTGGTCTTCCGGCGTATACATGGCCTGACCAAATCGGGCCACCACGTTCCAGGAGTTGTTGTCCGCATGGTCGGTATCGACCCAGAACTTCGGGTTCATGGCCTTGAGGAACTGGGCATGCAGCCGGATTGGTGTCGGCAGGCATTCGGAGCGCGGCGGGCCGGAAATATCATGCGACACCAGCGTCAAGGCCACGCCGTTGGTGTAGTTCTGGTCGGTATCGGCAATCAGATCATTCTCAAGCCTGGCGGTGACACCGCGCAGCCGTAGCCTGTCTTGCTCCGTGCAGTCGTTCGCGTTGTCCGGGCCGGCATCGAGTGCATGGCCTGCTGGCGACAAAAGCACGAGCAAAGCGACCGCCAGCGCCCGCATCGTTCGTCTCAGGCCGTATCGGAACAGAGGCTCGGAATAGAAAGCATCAAAAGACACGCGCTCACTCCCGCTCCGCCTCCGCCTCAAGATCTGGCGGCCGGCCGGCATAGAAGGACTCGAGGACGGCCACGATCTGCTCGGCGCTGTCCACGCGCGTGAAAAGCCCTATATCGGGCGCGCTGACAAAGCCTTCTTCCACCAGGTAGTCGAAATCGATCAGCCGGTCCCAGAACTTCGTGCCGACCAGTACGATTGGCACGCGCGGCATCTTGCCCGTTTGCACCAGAGTCAAGACTTCGAACAATTCATCTAGCGTGCCATAACCGCCGGGAAAGGCAACCAGCGCTCTGGCGCGCAGGAGAAAATGCATCTTGCGCAGGGTGAAATAGTGGAACTGGAACGCCAGCTCCGGCGTGATGTACGGGTTGGGCATCTGTTCGTGCGGCAAGGTGATATTGAGCCCGATCGAGCGCGCGCCTGCCTCGTATGCGCCACGGTTGGCGGCTTCCATGATGCCCGGCCCGCCGCCGGTCACGACGACGAAGTCGCGGCGCTGCTCGCGCTGGAAGCGCTGTGAAATCAGCGCCGAGAAGCGGCGCGCTTCTTCATAGTAGCGGGCATGGGTCAGCTCGCGCCCGGCGGCGGCCGTTTCCGCTGCCGGGCCGGGGCCGGTCTGGTCATCGCCACGCTGCGTCCGTGCCTGTTCAAGCGAGACGATCCTCGCGCTGCCAAAGACGACGACCGTCGATGCGATCTTGTGCTCGCGCAAGGCGTGCTCGGGTTTGAGCAGCTCGAGCTGCATGCGCAGCGGCCGCAGGTCTGGCCCGGCCAGAAACTCGACATCTTCCTGCGCCAGGCGCCAGGCCGGCCCGCTGTAGATCGCCTCGAGCAGGCGTTTTCTTTCTTCAGCTTCGATCATCAAATGCCTCCTTGGAGCTTGCGCGCTGCGGTTTTCCTGGCAGATGCGCAGGCGCTGATCTGTCGGGGCCGGGTCTCACGGGTCGCCATACGGCGCAGCGCGCCGACGCCGGTCGGGGCACCCGCATCCGTCGGCGCGTGCCGCGCCATATGGCGGCCCCTGAGACCCAGCTCCAGCACGGCCGGCCGGACCAGGGATGGTTGCCGTAGACTCTCAACCATTGCCCTGCCGGTCGTCCGTAACTGCGCCTTGTTCAGTGTCGGCGACGGGAGTGGGCACCTCCGGCATGTCCCAGCCGCCGCCCAGCGCCTTGAACAGGGCCACCAGGTCGATGGCGGCGCGGGTATGGGCGCGCACCCGGGCATCCTCGGCGTCGCGCAGGACCCGCTCTTCGGCCAGCAGATCGGTTAAGGCAATGTCGCCGACCTCGAAGCGCGTTTGCGTATGGCCGTAGCTGCGGCGTGCGGCTTCCACCGCCGCGCGCTGGCGCGCCACGGCATCGAGACCAAGCTGGTAGTCGCTCAGGGCACGCTCCGCATCGCCCAGTGCCGCGAGCACGGCTTGCTCGTAGGCCAGCGCCGCCTGCTGCTGGCGGGCTTCGCTGGCGCGAATCTGTGCGCGCACGCGACCGCCGTCGAACACCCGCCAGGAGATCAGCGGCATGATCGAAAAAGTCTGGCTGTCGGATTCGAACAGGCTGCCCGAATCCAGCGACTGGAAGCCGCCGCCGGCGCCGATGGACAGTTTCGGGAAGAGTTCGGCGGTGGCCACGCCGATATCGGCGCTGCTGGCGGCCAGGCGGCGCTCGGCAGCGCGCACGTCGGGCCGGCGACGCAGCACATCGGCGCGCTCGCCTACCGGCAGGGGAACCAGAACTAGCTGTGGTGCGGCGGTGTCGAGCAGTGCCAGTTCGTGCTCCGGTGGGGAACCGAGCAGCACGCCCAGGCCCAGGGCGGCGGCGCGCAGCCGCGCATGAATGTCGGGCAGGCCGGCCGATGCCGTAGCCAGGCGCGCCTGAGCGGTATCGACATCGGCCTGAGCGGCATCGCCGAGCTCGTATCGTTTCTGCACCAGCGCAACCGTCTGCTGCAAAGTCGCCACCGAGGCCTGGCGCGCGGCCAGCTCGCGCTGCGCGCCTCTGAAAGTCAGATAGCTGCGCGCGACTTCGGCGGCAATGCTGATGCGCGCATCACTGGCGTTGGCCTGCTCGGCCTGCAGCCTGGCCTCGGCACCTTCCACCGCACGTCGGGTTGAGCCAAACAGATCGATTTCCCAGGCCGCGTCGAAGCCGGCCTCGTAGATCGTCTGGTTGCGATCGAGTCCGGGAATGGCGCCGATCGGCAGCGGGCCGTTGATGCTTTGCCGACGCCGGGTCACGCTTGCGTCAGCATCGAGGACCGGCGCATAACCGCCGGCGGTGTAGTCGCGCAGCGCGCGCGCCTCGGCGATTCGCCAGCGCGCCTGGCGCAGATCAAGGTTGTCGGACAGCGCGTTGGTCACCAGCCGGTTCAGGGCAGGATCGCCCAACGATGTCCACCAGACCGATAAATCGACCGCCGTCGTGTCGGCCTCGACCGGCTGTGTCCAGCCGCTGCCGGTGTCGACCGGCGGCGGCTCGCGGTAATCAGGGCCAACCGCGCAGGCGCCCAGCAGCAGCGCACCCAGCGCGGCGGCCGGTGCATAGGCGGAGTGGTTTCGACTTCTGGGTAAATTTGTCATGGCAGTTTCTTCATGTTTTGCATCCATCAACCCGACATCACTGCAGGCGGCCGCGGACAAACAGCGTTGCCATCGTCAGCGTTACCAGTGCGATGACCGCCAGCGGCCAGGTGTTGGCGATGATGTCGGCCGGCGACATGGCCTTCAGAAATGTGCCGACGACAATGATCAGGAAATGCTTGAGCGGAATCGCCTCGGCCAGCCACTGCAGCAGCATCGGCATGTTTTCCACCGGCGTGGCAAAGCCCGACATCAGCACCGCCGGCACGCCGATGGCGAAGCTGCCGAGAATGGCCTGCTGCTGGGTGGCAGAGACCGAGGAAATCATCAGGCCGATGCCGACCACCGACAGGATGAACAAAAGCAGGCTGGGCAACAGCAGCAGGAACGAACCGGTGAAGGGAACCTGGAAGATGAATGCCGCCGCGGCGATCATCAGCAGCCCCAGTGCGGCGCCAATGGCGAGCGCCGGCACGGTCTTGGCGATAATGATTTCCAGCGTGGTGGTCGGCGAGACCAGCAACTGATCGAAGGTGCCCAGTTCGCGCTCGCGCGCAATCGACAGCGCGGTGATCATCAGCGCGCTGAAAAACATCAGGATGCCCGCCAGGCCCGGGACGATGAACCAGCGATAGGTCAGGTTGGGATTGAACCAGTGGCGGACGCTGACCGGCGAGCTGAGCGGCCTGTCGGGCCGGGCGGCGGCGCTCACCTCGGCGGCGATGGCGTTGAGGTAGCCGACAGTGATCTGGCCGGCGTTGCTTCGCCGGCCGTCGACGATGACCTGGGCGGTGGCGGTGTCGCCGGCGGCGATGTCGCGCGAAAAATCCGGCGCCATATCGACGGCCGCTATCACCTTGCGCTCATCAATGAGCTCGCGCAGCTCGTCGCGGCTGTGCACCGTGCGCAGTCGCTTGACGAAATCGGCAGCGCCGACGCGGGCCACCAGCTCGTGCGACCAGCGTCCGGCATCGCGGTCGTGGATGGCGATCTCGGCGTTGCGCACTTCCAGCGTTGCGGCAAAGCTGAAGACCAGAAGCTGCAAAAGGGGCGGCGCGAACACCACCAGCCGGCTGCGCGGGTCGCGCAGGATGCTGAGCAGTTCCTTGACGATCTGCGCCCGCAGCCGGGCGTTGAAGAGCATACTTGTCCACCGGCGCATGGCTCAGGCCTCCAGGTTCTTGCGGGTCTTGCTCTTGGCAATCGCGAAGAACAGCATGCCGATAGCGGCCATCGCCGCCAGGTCCGGGACGAACACGGCCCAGACGTCGCCGGCCAGAAAAACCGTCTGCAGCGAGGAGACGAAGTAGCGCGCCGGGATCGCGTAGGTAATCGCCTGGATCCACAGCGGCATGGCGTCGATCTCGAACAAAAAGCCCGAAAGCAGGAACGACGGCAGAAAGCCCGAAAACAGCGCGATCTGCGATGCCAGAAACTGGTTCTTGGTTACCGACGAGATCAGCAGGCCCTGGCCGAGGGCGGGAATCAAAAATACCGCCGAGAGCGTCATCAGGGCCAGCAGCGAGCCGCGCAGCGGCACATCGAAGACGAACACGGCCAGTGCCGCCGAGCCCAGCGTGGCGATCATGCCCAGCACGAAATAGGGCAGCAGCTTGCCGATCAGGATCTCGACCACCGAGGCCGGCGTCGACAGCACCGCCTCCATGGTGCCGCGTTCCCACTCGCGGGCGACCACCAGCGCGGTCAGCATGGTGCCGATGATGGTCATGACGATGGCAATCGCGCCGGGCACCAGCGAGCGGCGGCTTTCGAGCTCGGCGTTGAACCAGTAGCGCGGCGCCAGTTCGATGGCCGGTGCTGGTGCCTGGTTGCTGCGCCCGGTCGCCCAGGTCTGGACCACGCCCTGGGCATAGTTGGCGACGAAATTGGCCGTGTTGGGCTGCGAGCCGTCGGTGACGACCTGCACCAGCGGCTGCCCCCGGCCCGCGGCCAGGCGGCGCTCGAAGTCCTGCGGAATGACGACAAAGCCGCGCAGCTTGCCGGAGACGATCGGGTCGATAACTTCGCGGCGATCGCGCGCCGGCGTGACGGCCAGATATCGGGTGCCGGCGAAGGCGGCGGCCAGCGACTGGGCCGCGGCAGCGTCGGATTCCAGCACCACGCCGATGCGCACCTCGCGCACGTCCAGCGACACCGCGTAGGCGAACAGAAACAGCAGCACCACCGGCAGCACGAAGGCGATCAGGATGGTCGATGGATCGCGGATCGCCTGCAGGCTTTCCTTGCGCACCAGGGCGATCAGGCGCGCCGGGACGAAGCCGTGGCGGGCGCGTTCGCGCGAGGCCGAGTCGGGCTGCAGTGCCGCGGTTTCGCTGCTCATGCCACTGCCTCGTCGTCGAGCTCGGCTGATTCGACCAGGTGAATGAAGGCGTCCTCCATGGTCGGATCGGGGCGCTCATCGCTTCTGGCCTCGCGCTTGAGCGCGTCAGGGGTGTCGAGCGCGATCAGTCTGGCCCGGTGCATCATGGCCACCCGGTCGCAGTACTCGGCCTCGTCCATGAAATGAGTGGTGACCATGACCGTCACCCCCTTGCGCGCCAGGCCGTTGATATGGGTCCAGAACTCGCGCCGGGTGATCGGGTCGACGCCGGAGGTCGGCTCGTCGAGAAACAGCACCGGCGGGCGGTGCATCAGCGAACAGGCCAAAGCCAGGCGCTGCTTGTAGCCCAGCGGCAGCGAATCGGGCGAGGTGCCGAGGTAGCGTTCGAGGTCGAAGGTCTGCACCATCTCGTCGATGCGCTCGCGCCGGGCCCGGCCTTCCAGCCCGTAGACGCCGGCGAACAGCTCCAGGTTCTGACGCACCGACAAGAGCCCGTAGAGGGAGAATTTCTGTGCCATGTAGCCCAGCCGGCCCTTGGCCTTGCCGGTGGCGTGACGCAGGTCGTTGCCCACTACCTGGGCCTGGCCTTCGGTGGGTTTGAGCAGCCCGCAGAGCATCTTGAAGGTGGTCGACTTGCCGGCGCCGTTGGGGCCGAGCAGGCCGAAAATCTCGCCCTTTTCGACCTCGAAGCTGACGCTGTCGGTGGCGGTGAACTCGCCGAAGCGCTTGGTCAGATTCTTGCACGACACCGCGATGTCGGAATCAAGTTCAACCGACTCGAAACGCTCGGCCAGCGCCGAGGTGCCGCCCGGGCCGCCGCCGAGCAGGTCGACAAAGGCGTCTTCGAAGCGCGGCTGGACCGGTTCGAGCCGGGCGCCGGCCTCCTCGACCAGCGTTTCGATCTCGTCTTTTTGGGCGCCTTCGCGCAGCACCAGGCGCACGGCTTCGCCCTGGATAACACCGTCGCGGACGCTGGCCAGATCCAGCGCGCGCGCGAGCACGGCGCGGCGCTCGTCGCCAACCTGCTCCAGGCGGAAACTGCGATCCTTGATGTGGTCGGTGAGCTCCTGCGGCGGGCCGTCGAACTCGAGCTTGCCTTCATTTAGCAGCAGGACAGTCTCGCAGCGCTCGGCCTCGTCGAGATAGGCCGTCGACCAGACCACGGCCATGCCGTCGTTGGTCAGCTCCTGGACCATGCGCCACAGATCCTGGCGGCTGACCGGGTCGACGCCGACGCTGGGCTCGTCGAGCAGCAGCACCTCAGGTCTTGCCATCAGCGCGCAGGCCAGGCCCAGCTTCTGCTTCATGCCGCCCGACAGCCTGCCGGCCAGGCGTTTGGTAAAGGGGCCCAAGCGGGTGAAGTCGAGCAGGCTTTCGAACAGATCGTCGTGCTGATCGACCGCCATGCCGCGAAGCTGGGCGTACAGGCGCATGTTCTCCATCACCGACAGATCTTCGTAGAGCCCGAAGCGCTGCGGCATGTAGCCGCTGGCGATATGGATGGCGGCGTTGTCGTCGACCACATCGAAACCGGCCAGGGTGACGCGGCCGTCGTTGGGTACCAGCAGTCCGGTCATGATCCGCATCAGGGTGGTCTTGCCGGCCCCGTCGGGACCGACCAGGCCGGTCAGGCGGCCGTAATGGATGTTGGCTGTGAGCCCGCGCAGGGCCTCGACCTCGCCGAAGCGTTTGGCGACGTTGTCAATCACGACGGCCGCGGCATCCCGGCCGGGCCGGTCGACAGCGTCGCTGGCCGCCCGCGCAGTCATCGTTCCTGTTCGCGGGTGATGTCTTTGCCCGAGTTGCGCGTGTCGACATCGATCGTGACCGGCATGCCCTGGCGCAGACCCTGGTCGGCGTCGGCAACTACCACGCGCAGCCGATAGACCAGATCGGTTCGCAGATCGGTCGTTTCCACGGTCTTGGGGGTGAACTCCGCCCGCGGCGAGATGAAGCCGATCTGACCCGGATAGGCCTTGTCGGAAGAATCCGTATAGACGCGCACCGGCGCGCCCGGTGCAATGCGGCCAAGATCGGGCTCGCTGATGTAGGCGCGCACGTAAACCGGGTCGCGCAGGCTCAGGCTGTAGACCGGCGTGGCGCTGGCCACCATGCTGCCCGGCTCGCGAATGCGCGCGATGACGGTTGCATCAGATGGTGCGACGAGCTCGGTATCGGCCAGCGCGGTGCGCGCCTGGGCCAGGGCTGCTTCGGCGGCCGCCACTCGCGCCTGGCCGGCAGCGATATCCTCGCTGCGAAAGCCTTCCTCGGCCAGTGCCAGCGCCGACCGGGCCGCTGCCAGGCGGGCCGCTGCCTGGTCGCGCGCCGCGCGCGCGGCATCGACGGTGCGCTCGCTGCTGGCGCCCGATTCGAGCAGGGCCGCCTGTCGCTCGAAGTTGCGATTGGCCTCGGAATAGCCCGCCTGCGCCTGGTTCACCGATTCCCTGGCCTGTTCGATTTCCTGGGGGCGATTGCCGCGCTCGAGCTTGTGCAGCCCGGCCCTGGCCGCGGCCAGCTCGGCCTGTGCCGCGGCCAGCTGCTCACGATATGGCTCGGCGTCGAGCTGCGCCATCACCTCGCCGGCGGCCACGGCATCGCCTTCGTCGAACGCCATGCTCAGCAGCCGGCCGGGCTGGCGAAAGGACAGCTCCAGCTCACGGATATCGACGTTGCCGTATAGCCGCAGCACGCCGTCATCGTCGCGCTCGGGCAGCAGCCACCACAGCAGCACGCCGGCGGCCACAATGACAGCGGCAACGATCATCAGTATCACGTGCGCCTTGCCAGCAGAAAGAATCGGGCTTTTCATTGCTCAGGCTCCGCCTTGTGCCCGGCCCCGACCAGATCGAAGCGCTGGCCGGGCCTGGGCACAGTCACGGCCCAGCCGTGGTCGGTTTGCAGTCGCTCGGCAAAGGTGAGTGCGGCTGTCTCCTCGCCGTGCACCACGAAGGTGTGGTTTGGGGGGTTGTCAAAACCGGCGCTCCAGGCCAACAGCGCCGCCTGGTCGGCATGGGCCGACAGCCCGCCAACGGTGTGGATCGACGCGCGCACCGGAACGTCGTGGCCAAAGATGCGCACTCGCTCGGCGCCGTCGACCAGCTTTCGGCCCAGCGTGCCCCGGGCCTGAAAGCCGGTGATGACCACGCTGCACTCGCGCCGCGGCAGGTTGTGGCGCAGGTGGTGCTTGATGCGTCCGGCCGTGCACATGCCGCTGGCCGAGATGATGATGGCGCCCGAGCGGATCTTGTTGAGCGCCATCGACTCTTCAACGCTGGCGGTAAAGTGCACCATCGGTACTTCCCGGCCCAGCGCCTGCCAGCCGGCCAGCTCGCGGGCGTTGTCGTCGAACAGTTCCATGTGCTGACCGGTAATTCGCGTGACTTTGGTCACCATCGGCGAGTCGACGAATATCCTCAGGTCGCTCAGGCGGCCCTCGCGGCTCAAGCGATGGAGGTGGTAGATCACCTCCTGGGTGCGGCCAACGGCAAAGGCGGGAACAATGACGTTGCCCGTCTCCAGGGTGCGTTCAACGATCGCGACCAGTTCCTCTTCGGTCGCCGTCCGATCCTTGTGATTGCGGTCGCCGTAGGTCGATTCGATGATCAGATAATCGGCGTCGTTGATCACCTCCGGGTCGCGCAGGATCGGCCGCCCCGGCTGGCCGAGATCGCCGCTGAACACCAGCTTTTTCGTCTGCTCGCCTTCGCTGACCCAGACCTCGATGATGGCCGAACCAAGAATATGGCCGGCGTCACGGAAGCGGCAGCGCACGCCGGGGCCCGGGCTCAGCTCCTGATCGTAGTCGAGCGGCTGAACCTGCGCGAGGCTGTCGTGGGCGTCGCGTTGGGTGTAGAGCGGCGTCAGCGCCTGTTTGTTCGCGCGCGCAGACTTGCGGTAGCGGCGCGCGCGCTCGGCGTCCTTTTCCTGGATATAGCCGCTGTCGGGCAGCATGACTTCGAGCAGTTCGGCGGTGGCGGCGGTCGTGTGGATCGGGCCGGCAAAGCCGGCCTTGACCAGCTTCGGAAGCAGGCCGCTGTGGTCGATATGGGCGTGGGTGAGCAAGACGAAGTCGATCGCTTTCGGGTCGAAGGCAAAGGGTTGGTGGTTGCGTGCCGTCGCTTCGTGCCCGCCCTGGATCATGCCGCAGTCGACCAGAAAGCGAACGCCCCTGGTCTCGACAAGAAAGCACGAGCCGGTGACTTCGCGGGCGGCGCCAAGAAAGGTGATGTTCATTGTTCTTCTCCGCCGGATGCCTCAGTTGGGAGTCGCCACCAGGCAATCGCCGCGATGGCAGCCCACACCACAGTGCGCAGGCTCATGGCCATGACGGTGCGCTGCTCGAAGGCGCCCCCACCATAGACGTGCACGCCGAAGACAGCGAAGGTCAGCGCAGTGGCCGCCGCAATGACGAGGGCCAGCCACAACGCCCAGCGCCGCCCTGGCCACAGGCCAAAGCCCGCAAGCACATAGGCAAAACCGGCCAGAAAGTTGAACCACAGCACGAACGGTACGTAGTCGCCGGCCGCCGCGCGCGCCTGGCCATCGACAAACAGAACGGCACCGCCTTCCTTCAGGGTGAGCAGGCCAAAGGCGATCGCGACCACGGCAAGGGTTCGCAGGATCCAGTCCCTCCCCCGGCGCGCGCCTTCGCGCGCGGTGTGCTGCGCTGCCGGCTCAGTCATGAGCGATGGGCTTGTCGGTGAACAGGAACTCTTCGAGATACCCGGAAAAGGTCGGATCGCGGCGCCGGATCCATTCGAGCACCATGGCGGCATGCTCCTTTTCCTCGTCCCGGTTATGGGCCAGAATGGCCTCGAGCTCGTCGTCGTCGCAGGCGTCACAGCGCTGGTTGTACCAGTCGATGGCCTCGAGCTCTTCCATCAGGGAGACGATGGCGCGGTGCATATCGCGGGTGTCGGCTGAAAGATCTTCGAAGCGTTCATGAAAGCCGGTGCTGGACATGGTTAGTCTCCTTGGGCAGGGGTTTGAAGGAACCGGTATCAAAGCGCGGGTGTGGCATCAGGTCTTCTCGATACCGCGCCGGTAGGTGGCAAAAACGCCGGGCGCGGCCTGGCGCAGATGGCCGACGTCACCGAGCAGCAGCGACTGCATGACCAGGCCCTGGATCATGCCGATAAACAGCGTTGCCGCCGCCTCACCATCGACCGATTCGGCCACCTCGCCCCGGGCCTTGCCGGTGTCGACAAGCTGCTGCAGGCGCTCGCCGTAGCGGCTAATGAGGGTCTGCACCATGCGCTTGGCCGGCGTGGACTTGGCGCGCTGGAGCTCGCCGAACATCATCCGGGGCACGCCGGGATGCTCGGCCACAAATTCGATATGGCTCAAGAACATCGCCTCCATGGCATCCAGAGACGAGTCGATGCCCTGTATGGATTGATCGATTCGCGTCAGCAAACGCTCGGCTACCCATTCCATCACCGACTGCCAGATCGCCGCCTTGTTGGGAAAGTGCCGGAACAGCGCGCCCTGGGTGACGTGCATGTGTTCGGCAATCGCCGCGGTGGTGATTTCGCTGGGGTTCTGCGAGCCGGCCAGCTCGACGACGGATTCGACGGTTACGGCCCGGCGCTGATCGGCCGAAAGATTCTTGCGGCGTTTGTCCATCGACATTTTTCTCATGATAGTAATTACTTACTATCTTATCACGCAAAACGAGTTTTGCAAGGGCCAGCGTGCGGCGCAATTTTTCCGCAGATTCATCATGATTGCGCCGCCGCCGGCAGTTCAGGGGCTGGCAGACAGCGAAGTCGGGGCCACATACAGCGGCGCGGCCGTGCCATCGCCGCGACAGTCGCGCGCCGCGGTCCCGGGCAGCAGCCACCAGTACTGGCTGTTCTGGAAGCCCATATCCCGCGCCTGGTTGAAATTGGCACAGTCGATCAGGTGCCGGTGTTCACGGGCGATCAGCAGCCAGCGTTGCTGTGGCGATTCATCGAGCCAGTCGAAGGCGCGCAGGAGCTGGCGCTCGATGGGCGTCGAATAACCAAAATGGACGATTGGCTGGTGCGCCTGAAGAACGAATTCCTCACCGAAATCTGGCAGCGCCAGCCAGGCCTCCGGCCCGGTGATTGCTGCGATCCTTTCCATCATCTCGCGCGGGGACCGGCTGGTGTTCATGTCCGGCCAGGCGAACAGCGACAGGCCGAGCCACAACAGCCCGAGCCACAGGGCCAGGGCAAACGCGCCGCGGCGCGGCCCGAGCCAGACCAGCAAAGCGACCATCGCCGCGCCCAGAGCGCCCCACCAGGGCCACGGCCAGGCCTGGTGTTTTTCCGCCAGCGCCGCCAGCGGCTCGAAACCGGCCGCGCCGGCAATGGCGCCAGCGGCAAGAACGGTGCCGAGAAACGCAAGAACGGCGGTGGCAAGCCATTGCAACCAGCGCTTGCCCAGCAGTCCAGGCAGCAGCGGCGCCAGGGCGATCACCAGCAGCGGCACGGTCGGCAGCAGATAAACGCCGCGCTTGCCCGGCGAGAGGCTGAAAAAGGCCAGGATCAACACCACGCCCGACAGTGGGAGGAGAGTGCGACCATCGCCGCGCTTGAGCCGTCGCCACCAGTTGGGCACGGCCCAGGGCAGCGCCAGCCACAGCGGCAGCCAGGCCCAGGGAATGACTTCGACGAGAAAATAGAACCAGGGCTGGAGATGACCCCAGGGATTGGCGTAGCGCTCGGCGGTCTGGCGCAGCAAGATGTCGTCGCGCCAGGCCAGCAGGGCTGGATCGCCGCTGGCCGTCGTGTAGAGCATCATTGGCACCACCCAGGCGGCGATGGCAGCAAGCATCACGCCCAGGCCGGCGAGCAGGTCGCCGGCGCTGGGCCGGTGGGCCGCGCCGCGGCGCGCCACAACAATCCAGGGCGGAATCATCAGCAGCGGCAGAAAGCCCACGCCTTTGGTGATCACGCCCAGGCCCATGGCGGCACAGGCGATCAGCCACCAGCGCCGGTCCGGCCCGAGCAGGGCGTGGCGCATCAGGCCATAGGCGCCCAGCGTGGTCCAGAAACACAGCATGATATCGATCTGCGCCGACTTGGCCTGGAGCATGAACTGCACCGTCGCCAGCAGCGCCAGGCCGGCAAGCATGGCGATTCGCCGGCCGTGAAGGCGGACAACAAGATCGACGACCAGCCACAGAATGCCCAGCGCGCAGAGAACCGACGGCAGCAAAAAGGCGGCTCTTACCGAGCCGGTGGCCAGGAGGGCCGACGCCTGCGCCCACATGAACACCGGCGGCTTGTCGGGGTAGGGCTCGCCGGCGCGATGGGGAACGAGCCAGTTGCCGGTCTCGATCATCTCCAGCGCGTTGAGCACGAAGCGCGGCTCGTCGGCCGGCCAGGGATCGCGCAGGCCGATGCCGGCGCCAAACAGAACCACGGCGGCAAGAAACAGCCAGGCTGGGCGCTGCTCCGACAGGCGGCGGATGGTCCGCGATGGGGCCTGCATCAGTCGTCGCGGCCCACGCTCCTGCGCACCTGGCGGCGCTCGCCGTAGATCAGCATCAGGTTGCGTGTGTAGATGAGCAGGCCACCGGCCTGGCCGACTATGAAGACCGGATCGTGGCGGTGAATGGCGTAGATGAGCAGGGTCAGCCCGCCGCCGAGACTCAGCAGCCAGAACGCCAGGGGCACCACGCTGCGGCGCGCGCGCTCGCTGGCGATCCACTGGACCAGAAAGCGGGCCGAGAACAGGGCCTGGCCAACAAAGCCCACCGCCAGCCACGGCCACGACGGCATCATGCCGGCCTCCGCCCGCTCACGCCGCGATCGGCCTCCTCGATCGCTGCCGGCAGGCGCGAGCGGTGGATGAGCCACATCACGCCGAACAGATCGACGATGCCCGGCCAGAGCCGATCGTGAAGCCCGTAGTGAGAGCGGCCGCGAGCGCGCGCTCGATGATTGACTGGCACGGAGGCGCAGCGCCCGCCCTGGGACTGCACCAGCGCCGGCAGGAACCGATGCATGTGATCGAAATAGGGTAGGTCGAGAAAGGCCGTCCGTTCGATGACCTTCAGGCCGCAGCCGGTATCCGGGGTGTGATCATGAAGAAAGCGGGTGCGCACGCCGTTGGCAATGCGTGACGACAGGCGCTTGATCCAGGTGTCGCGGCGCCGGGTCCGGTAGCCTGTGACCAGCGCCAGGCCGTGCTCGGCCGCATGATCGAGCAGCCGCGGCAGGTCGGCCGGATCGTTCTGACCATCGCCGTCGAGCGTGGCCAGCCAGCGACCGCGCGCCAGGCGTGCGGCCTGCCAGATGGCGGTGCTCTGTCCGGCACTTTCGCGGTGATGGATCGGCCGCAGGGTCTGGTCTCTTTGGGCGCGCTCGAGCAGCATCGCCCAGCTCCTGTCACTGGAGCCATCGTCGATGACCAGCACTTCGTAGTCGCCATGGTGCGAGCGCATGGCCGCGGTGATTTCGTCGAGCAGACCGGGCAGGTTGCCAGCCTCGTCGCGGGCGGGGATGAGGATTGATACGTTCATCGCTTGGCCTGGTCAATTGGATCGTCTACGTCGGGTTGTTGCCGCAAGGCCCGGATTGGCCCCGGGGCAAGTGCGGGCTTCTTGTGCCGGCCGACCCTGACGGGCATGGGTGTCTATCAGGGCTGTTGGAGAATGCGCTTGCGAATGGTGGCCTCCTCGTCGGCCGTGATCAGACCTTCATCGAGCAGGTCCTGGAGAAAGCGCAGCTGGGCGAGTTTCTTCGATGCGGGTTCGTCATCATTCGCCCCCGCCGGCCGGCCCGCCGGCAGCGCCGGCGCCGTGTCGCCGGCCGAAGCTCCGGCGCCGCAATCAAGCACCAGCGACAGGCCGTTGACGATGTCGCTCTCGCCGGGGCGGATGTTCATATCCTGGCATCCGGCCTTGCGCAGGGTGATCACGCCGTACTGCGACTGACGTTCCGGGCGATAGCTGTTGGGATAGATATCGCGCTCGGTCAGGGTCAGCGGTGTGGCGCCGTGATTGCCGGTGATGGTGATCACCTCCGCGCCGGCCGGCTTCGACTCGATTTCGAAGCTGCGGATACCGGCGCCGTCGAGGGCCATTGTCTGCGCCGGACAGACGACAAGCAGTACGAGAACAGCCGCCGCGAGCAAGCGGATTGGTCGTCGCGCTCCCATCGGCGGATCAATAAGCGGCATCAAAGCCCAGCAGCAGGTAGTGCTCCTGCTCGAGGTGACCGGTATGGTAGTTGCCGGTTTTCCGCTTGTCGTCGAGCAGATCGACGTTGAACTCCATGATCCCCTTGAGGTTGCGCATGAAGTAGTACGAGGCCGTAAACGTCAGGCTGTTGATGTCGATGCCCTCGTAAATGGTGTCGGTATTCTTGAAGTCGCCTGCGTCGGCGTAGTTGTAAAGCGCCGAGAAGGCCCAGCGTTCCGAGTGAATGTAGTCGAGCCCGGCAAAGCCACCGTCCCATTTGAAATTGCTGTCCGGGGCGGAATCGAGAAAGCCGTCCCACTCGTTCCACAGATACTGGGCATACCAGTACCAGCTTCCGCCGACGGTGCCGGACAAATCCAGGCCGGCGACGCGCTTGTCGGTGTTGCGCCCGCTGGTCTCCAGACCGGCCGGCCCGCCGGCGCCGCGCTGGCGACCGTCGAGCCCGAACAGGCCGACCGCCACGGGTCCGACGTCGAAGCCGACGCGGCCGAATAGCGTTTTGGAATTATCGTTGTCGAACAGGTTGTCGGGGCGGCTGAAGCCGGGGGTGTTGACATCGAAGCTCGACTTGATGCCGTTGCCGTTGACAAACCCCAGGCCGATATCGAGCGGGCCGGCGGCGCGCTCGAACAGTACGCCGCGCTCGTAGGTAATGCCGGCCATGCGATAGGCGACATAGTCCTGAAAGGGCAGGCGCACCTCGCGCGGGAACATCAGGTCCGAGACCTGAAACTGGCCCAGCATCATGCTGGCGCCCGAACCGAAGATGTCGTCGTGCTGGAACCAGGCGTCCTCGACCAGGACCTCACCATTGCCGCCCTTCTCGCCGAAGATGGCGTAGAAGTAATAGGTGATGTGCTCGCTCAACGGCGCGCTGGAGATCAGCTTGATCAGGTAGGGGGACTGGAAGTCGGTAGAGGCCTGGGTTTGCTCACCGCTGATGGGGTCGATATTGCCGGCCTCGCGGGCCTGGAAATAGCCTTGCGCACGCACTGCGAAGGGCGGATATTCGGGCAGCTTGAGCAGCTTGTCGCCGGTATCGAGCGTGCCCGCATCCCAGTTGTCGAGCTTGAAGTTGTTGCCGGCAAAAAACTCGCCGAACTGGTTGAGCTTCGGGTAGGCGGCATGGCAGGCCGCGCAGGTCATGTCGTACTTGCGAGCGAAGTCGGGCATGGCCGCAAGCTGAGCCGAAACCATCGCAAGCACCGCTGCGAGCGCCATTTGTATCGTCACGCCGATTGTTTTCTTCATTGACCCGCCTCCATCGCAGCCAAAGCCCACCCGGCCAGCCGCATTCGGCCGCCGGCAGTTGCCAGAAAGCCTAGAGGCTCAGGCGATGGTCAGCCATCGGGCAAATGACATAGAGGGTGCTCAAGACCCTGACAAAACAGCGATTTCCACTTCATCGATCGGCATCGAATTCAGGCAGCAGCAGGTCTTCCAGGAAAAACGCCGACAGCTCCGAGCGGCTGCTCACGCCAGCTTTGCGATAGACTGCGCGTGCCTGTTCCCTGACCGTTCGCTCGGCGGTGGTGCGAATTGCAGCGATTTCCTTCAGGCTCAAGCCCTTGAGCAGCAGCAAGGCGACCTGGGCCTCGGCCGCGCTCAGTTGCCACAGCCCGAACTGTTCCTCGATGGCCTCGCTCAAGCCCCGTATGGTGGATTGATAGCGCGAGCGCCAGCGCTGCGACTCGGCCCGGGCCGTATCGAGGCGGCTGTGCAACTGCCTGAGCTGACGGCGCCCGCGCAGCATCTGGGCCAGGATAAAGCCGAACATGGCCGCAGCCAGCAGCAGCAGAACCAGCTCGACGACAACGTGCAGCGGCTCGACGCCCGAGGCGTAATCGGACAGCACGTCCCAGCCGATCAGCGCGGCGATCAGGCCGGAGGCGACCAGAAGGAGGATGTGGCCCGATCTTGCCGGTCGGTTATTCAACATAGAATCTGCGATAGTCTGAGTGAGGCGAGCGCACAGGGCATGTTCCGGATTTTACTCCAGGCGGGCGTGGCGGCTTTGTGTTCCGGCTCGAGCCCGATTTGCCCGGAGCATGCTGTTGTGATCGTGATCCTTTCGCCGGACTCTTCGGCTGCCTGAAGACTGAGGGTCTGGTGACGGACCGCGACTTGACGGATACTTTGTTCATGAACACGGGTCAGCATGACCTCGACCTTGATTCCTCCGACGAAGAAACCCTTTATGGTCACTACCTCATCGCTCGCATAGACGGGCGCCTGGAAGATCAGGATCTGCTCGGCCGTGAATTGATTCGAAGGGGGGCGGATGAGCGAGGCGTTTCATCAGCGGCAAGTGCGAACGAGCAGGGCTAGCGAGCCGCTTCGCCGCCCGATCACCGCCGGGCCGAATGACAACAGGCTTGCTGACTGACATCTCCAGTCGCAAGCGCCCACGATTCCATATCCCCAGCCGCATTCTGCGGCAATGCGTCAATCATCAATTCAGTCCGGGTTTTTGGCTGGCGCCACCGTTTTGATCGTTTTTGCAGTGATTGTGCGCTTCTGTATGCAGGACCGATGAACGGGGATCGAACATGCATCTCGCCACAATCAGGGCCGCCTGTCTTTTTCTCCTCTGCGGACTGCTCGGCACTGCCAGCGCCGACCCGGTCTTCAAAGACCGGTTCGAGCTGGACAGCTCACCACCCGAAATTTCGCTGTATGCCTACCTGGTGCCGGAAAATCTGGCGTGCCACGTCAACAACCGCAATAACATTCGCCAGGATACGGTTGTCAAGATCTGCTATGGGCTCTCCAACAAGTCTACTAACAGAACCCTCGATCAGCATCTCATAAGCGATGATGTATTGGGCGTCACCTATCAGGGCAACGACACCATTCCACCAGACACGCAGATAACCGTAGTTGCCGATGTCGCGCCTTTCCAGATGGATGGTTGGGAATATCATTTTGTGGAATGGGTGGCGCAGGCCGGGCCGCTGGAGGCCAGCGCCGAGTTCATTCAACAGTTCTCCTACAATCCCTACATTGAACTTCGCACGCTGCTGCTGCCCGATGACACCGGCTGTCAGGAGGGCGTGGCCGGCGGCGGCGCTGGTGGCGTACCCTATTCCAGCGGCTGGCTGGAGGTCACTGCGGTAACGGGAACGCCGCTGACGGCCTGTTACAAGGCCTGGAACGGCGGGGGCACGCTGGTCAACCGTCACCGTTTGACTGATGAAAATGGCGACACGCTCCTGGTATCTACCGACACTCTCGGCCAGAAAAACATCTACTCCCTGCCACGCGCTATTACGGCAGCCAATACAGCCACGGTGTCGGGCACCTGGCGCGCTGGCTTCAACGCCGATGAAGACCAGACGCGCAGCAGTGCCGCAGCGAAAATTGAAGTCAAATCCAACCCGGCCTGCGACGGCGCAGTCTTTGTGACGACCGTAGACCACTCCATGGATCTGGGAATACCGGATTTTCCCTCGCCCAGCGGTTCGTCCGGGCTGCGTCTTGACTACACCGTCACGTCCACGCCAGTCAGCCCCAACCAGCCAGTCACCTTTACCGCCCACGGGGAAATTGTCGCCCTGCCGACCTTTGGTGGTGGCGTGCTGTTCGGCCCGCGTGATGACACACGGGTCATTATCGGCATTCCGCCCGGCATCGACCCGGGCAGTATCAGTGTGGATGCTGTCATGGATGGACACATTTCGCTGGCTGCGGTCATTGATCCGGTGGCCGGAAAGATCATCCTGTCTACCGGCCCCGTTTCCGGCGCGCCGGCCACCATCGATGTGGAAATCACGGCCACACCGGATGGCTCGGTCCTGCCGCTGGAGTTTCATGCGCCGTTGATCGAGCTGGACCTGAACATGGAAGTGTTTCCGGGCTTTTATGTTGAAACCCTGACCGGCATCCCCGACCCCGACGCCCCGCCCATCTTCATTGCCGAGGAATGCACAAGCTGAGTGCCGGCCTTGCCTGCGTGGCACCGTGAAAGCAGCTACGCGCCAGTCACGACAACCGGGTCGTGACTGGTGCTATCGAGCCGGCGCATCCAGGCCCGGGAAACGGCCGGAGGCATATTTGACGTGGCAGTCCACGCAGCCGTTGATCAGTTTGGAGAACAGCCGCGTCTGCTCTTCTGTATCTTCGTTGCGCGCTGCTTCGGCAAGACTGGCGCTTAGCTCATGAAGCGCCTGGTCGCGCTCCACGAATGCTGCGGGAAGGGTGCCAAGCAGAATCTGCTCGTCCTCGGCCGTCATCTGTTGCTCCATGATGAAGCTGTCATGGATGGCTTGCGCTCGCTCCGCGACGATTTCGTGCTGGCCCTGGACCATGGCGGCCTGAATTTGCTGGCTGGCTTCCTGGATTTCCTGCATTTCCTGGATCAACAGTCCGCGGAGCTTCGGCGGCAGCTCTGCGCCGATGTTTGTGGTGGTTGTCTGGCCGGCAACCGCCACCATGAAAACGCCGGTTGCCATGGCGGCTGATATCAATGTGATTGCAAGAGTTTTCATGGCTTTGTCTCCAGATCGTGAATCAAGGACGGTTTGCGACAATAGTGTACATACCCTGGCGTTTGCAAAGATCTCAGGTTGAAGGGCCACCAGTGTTCGGCATAATGGCCAGTGACTTGCGCCGATACCCACGGTGGTCACGTCGAGTTCATTCATGCAACGCCGGGATTGGGAAAGTGACGATGAAACGCAAGCGCGCGACGCCACTGCGCGACAGTTCGGTCCAGCCGGGCCATTGCTCGAGCGAGCTGCGGGCCCGAATTCTGGCTGATGTGCCTTATTTTCGCGATCTGTCGCGCGACGCTCTCGAGGTCGTCAACCAGCATTTCCGGGCCTTTGATTACCCCAGCGGCGCTGTGATTCATCACGAAGGCGAGCCGGCCGAGGCGCTTTTTCTGGTCGCTCACGGCAAGGTCAAGCTGCTTCAGCACAGTTTCTCGGGCACCAAGGTGGTTTTCGACCTGCTCAGCCAGGGCCAGCTTTTCGGCGGGCTCGCCGTGCTTGGCCGGCGGCATTATCCGCACTCTGCCCAGGCGCAGACGGCCTGCTGCGTGCTGGCAATTACTACTGCCGACTTCCGGCACCTGCTTCGCACCTACCCCGAGGTGGCGCTGGCTACGCTCGATGGCGTGGCCCGCGACCTCGAAGCAGCCCACGACACCATCCGGGCGATCGCCACACTGCCGGTGGAGGCGCGTATTGCCCGGGCGCTGCTGCATCTTGCCGATCGCTTCGGCGAGGTCGATGAGGGTGGGCTTTTGATTCAGTCGCCGCTGTCGCAGCAGGATCTGGCCGCCATGGTCAGCACCACTGCAGAAACCGTCAGCCGGGTCATGTCCGGGCTGCGGCGCAGCGGTCATATCGAGACCGGGCGGCAGTGGGTTCGCATCCGCGATCGCGCCAGCCTGGGCGGTCTGGCCGAAGAGATCGACGCCGGCGCCTGATCTTCTTTACCGCCCGGCCCCTTTCCCCTGACGCACGGCCTTTTCTTGCCACGCTCCAGCCGTCTTCCGGCCTGAAAAGCGCTCCTGAAACAGCGATATACAGCTTTTTATAGCTGATTCTGGAGCAACTTGTTCCGGCTCATGTTGTGGGCCGTTCATATCGTTCAATCTAGCGGTCACTAGCCCTGCATCAACACACCATCCAGGAGATGAACGATGAAAACCATTCTTCGAAGCGACGAACTGAACTGCCCTTCCTGTATCCCGAAGATCGAAAAGGCGCTGAGCCGACTCGATGGCGTGACCGATGCCGAAGTGCATTTCGCCACCGGGCGAATCGAGATCGAACATGACCCCGAGCGGGTCGAGGCCGAACGCCTGCTTGCGGCGGTGCGTGAGGTCGGTTACGAGGCGCGCGTCAGCGCATTCTGATTCCACGCTGCCGGACGGGCGCAAACCGCCCGGCAGCTCAGTATTGAGGCAATTGATCATGAAGTATACGAACCTGTTGCAAAACTGGCTGCGGCGGTTGCGCGTGCCGGCCCAGCGACGTGGCACGGTGGCGTTCGTTTCCGGTCTGGCCGGCCTGGGCGGGGTGGCCAGTCATTTTCTCGGCGGCCCGGCCTGGCTTACCGACGTGCTGTGGCTTTTTGCCGCCGCGGTTGCGGGCACGGAGATCGCTCTGCGGGCGTTTGGAGCGCTGCGGGCCGGCACGATCAGCATTGAGCTGCTGGTCACCATTGCCGCCGTTGGCGCGCTGTTTATCGGCGAGTACTGGGAGTCGGCTGCGGTCACCTTCCTGTTCGTGCTGGGCGGCTACCTGGAGTCGCGGACTCTGGCCAGAACCCGCTCGGCGCTCAAGGACCTGCTGGCACTGGCGCCCGCCGAGGTCGTGGTGCGCCGCGACGGCAGCGAGGTGACGGTAGCGCCGCATGAAGTCCAGCCGGGAGAGACGGTGATCGTGCGCCCGGGCGGGCGCATTGGCGTCGACGGCAGCATCCTCAGCGGTCGCGCCGCGATTGACGAGAGCGCCATCACCGGCGAACCAATCCCCGCTGAAAAACAGGAAGACGACGGCGTTTTTGCCGGCACCGTCAGCCACGACGGCTATCTCGAAATTCGCGCCGAGGGCGTGGGTGCCGACACCACGCTGAGGCGCATCATCCAGCGCGTCGAGCAGGCCCAGGAGGCCAAGGCGCCGACCCAGCGCTTTATCGAGCGCTTCGCCGCCTGGTACACGCCGGCCATCATCATCATGGCAATAGGCGCCTATGCGGTGACCGCAAATATCGCCCTGGCCCTGACGCTGCTGGTGATTGCCTGCCCCGGGGCCCTGGTCATCTCCACGCCGATTTCGGTGATCGCCGGTATCGGTCGCTCGGCACGCGACGGAATACTGATCAAGGGCGGTGAGTACCTGGAAACGGCCGGTCGCATTCGTGCGGTAGCCTTCGACAAGACCGGCACGCTCACCGAAGGGCGTCCCGAGGTCATGACGGTCACGCCGCTGCCCGGGATTCCAGCGCTGCCGACGATGGCCGATGAAACATCACCTCGCCAGCGGCTGCTGCACTGGGCAGCGCTGGCCGAAAGTGGTTCGGAGCATCCTCTGGGGCGCGCGGTGGAGCGGGCGCTACCGGCCGATTACAGCGGCCCGCTTGCCGACGACTTCGAGACCGCCGCGGGCGGCGGCATCAGCGCCGAATGGCAAGAGCGGCGAGTCGAGATCGGTCGCCCCGACTGGCTCGAGGCGCGAGTCGATGAATGGCCTGAACAGGCAGCCGCGGCGCTCGACGAAATCCGCGAGCGCGGTGAGACGGTGGCAGCACTTGCTGTTGACGGCGTACTTGTCGGGCTGCTGGGCTTTGCCGACCGCATTCGCCCTGAAGCGGCCGCTGCCCTGCAAGCGCTGCGCGACACCGGGGTCAAGCGCCTGGTGATGCTCACCGGCGACCACGCTGCCAGCGCCTGGCGCGTCGCCCGCGAGCTGGGCATCGAGGAGGTGCAGGCCGGACTGCTGCCCGAGCAGAAACTCGAAGCGATCGAGGCGATCCAGCGCGAGAGCGGCACGACCGCCATGGTCGGCGACGGCATCAACGACGCCCCGGCCCTGGCCACGGCGGATGTCGGTATCGCCATGGGCGCGGCCGGCACCGACGTGGCCATCGAGAGCGCCGATATTGCGCTGATGGCCGACGACCTGGGCAAGATCGCCGAAGCGGTGAGAATGGCCCGGGCGACGCTGAACAACATTCGCCAGAACGTGGTGATCGCCCTGCTGACCGTGGTTGGCCTGCTGGCCGGCGTCTTCGCCGGCGAGGTACACATGGCCGGCGGCATGTTCATTCACCAGATCTCGGTGCTGGTGGTTGTCGTCAACGGCATGCGCCTGCTGCGCGCACCTGGCCGGCGACAGCGCGCGCCTTCTGGCCCAAGCGCGGTGGCCCAGACCGCCTGATGGCAGCGGCCGGGGAGGGCCAACCCCCTCTCCGGTCCACGCGCCAGGCGGGGCTACAATTGTCACGATGTGACATGGCCTTTTGTCGAATTGAACAGCCTCTTTTAAAAAAGCTGATGGTTTTCCAGACCTGACCAGGAAACCATGTCACCATCGGGCGAAGAACGAGACCAAGGAGTGCGCAAAATGAGCTGGACCCCATGTCCTGATCCTGTCCTCGGAGACAGAGACGGCGTGAATGCCGTCGAAACCCTGATCGTGCCGCGCGCCGTTGACCTGGGCGGGATGGAAGTCCGCCGTGCCCTGCCGTCGAGACAGCGCCAGATGGTCGGGCCATTCATCTTCTTCGATCAAATGGGCCCGGCGGAATTCCTGACCGATCAGGGCATCAACGTGCGGCCGCACCCGCACATCAACCTGGCCACGCTGACCTATCTGTTCGCCGGCGAAATACTGCACCGCGATTCGTTGGGAACCCGGCAGACCATCCGTCCCGGTGCGGTCAACTGGATGAAGGCCGGCCGGGGCATCGTCCATTCGGAACGCACGTCGGAACAGAAGAGAAAAACCGGTCAGCGGCTGTTTGGCCTGCAAACCTGGATTGCGCTGCCCGAAGGCGAAGAAGAATCCGTGCCCGAGTTCATTCACTACGGATCGGATGATCTGCCGATGATCGATAGCGACGGAATCCAGGCGCGCATTATCGCCGGCGAAGCGTTGGGCAAGAGGTCCGCCCTCAAGACCGCCTCGGAAACGCTCTATGCCGATGTCGAGCTGCAGGCCGGCTGCACCATTCCGGTCGAAGCCGACTATGAAGAGCGGGCGCTGTATACGATTTCCGGCGAGATCGAGATCTCGGGAAACCGTTTCGGGAAAGGTCAGCTTCTTGTCCTGCGCCCCGGCGATACCATCACCGTGCGTGCCAGCTCAAGCGCACGCTTCATGCTCTTCGGCGGCGCGCCGATGGAGGGGCCGCGCTATATCTGGTGGAACTTCGTTTCCTCGCGCCCCGATCGGATCGAAGCCGCGAAAGAAGAATGGGCCAGGGGGCGGTTCGACACCGTGCCGGGAGACGAAGAGGAATTCATCCCGCTTCCCGAACAGATAGGCAAACCCCGTCGCGCAGTCGGCGGCGTCGACTATCCCTGATCCAGTTTCATTCAGTGCTGGCCGGGGAGGGGCTTTGTCAACCCATCGCGGTATCGAGCAGCATCATGATCACGAATCCGATCAGTAGGCCGGTGGTGGCGGCCGCCTCGTGGCCCTTGCGGTGTGATTCGGGAATGATTTCGTGGCTGATGACAAACAGCATGGCGCCGGCCGCCAGGCCCAGGCCCCAGGGCAGCAGCGCTGCTGACAGACTGATGACGGCTGCGCCGAGCACGGCCATGATCGGTTCGGCCAGGCCCGACAGCATGCCGATGGTGACGGCCACGCTGCGACGATACCCGGCCGCCAGCAGCGCCACGGATACGACCAGCCCTTCGGGAATGTCCTGAATGGCAATGCCCGTGGTCAGTGCATGGGCGCTGGCCAGATCCTGCGCAGCGTAGGCCACACCGATGGCCAGGCCTTCGGGCAGGTTGTGCAGCACAATCGCGATCACGAACAGCCAGGTGCGCCTGAGCTTGCGCGCGCCGGGCACGTCCAGACCCTCGCGCCCCTTGATGAAGTGTTCGTGCGGCAAAAGCTGGTCGAGCAGCATCAGCGCCGCCGCTCCCAGCAGGATGGAGGCACCGATCACCGATCCGGCCGCCCACGGTCCGCCGCCCCACAATCCCTGCTGCTGTGCTGCCTCCAGGCCGGGCAGAATCAGCGAAAATGAGCTGGCCGCCAGCATCACCCCGGCGCCGAAGCCCAGCAGGGTGTCCTGCAGTCGCTCCGAGAGAGTTCTTGAAAACAGCGCCGGCACGGTACCCAGCGCGGTGGCCAGAGCCGCCACCGAGCCGCCCAGCAGCGCGTTCCAGACCGGCGGTCGTGCCCGCACGAACTCCCAGAACGGGCCGGCCAGCAGCACGGCGGCAAGCAGCAGAAAAATCAGAAGCGGCCAGAGCCAGCGGCGTGTGGACAGGATAGTCGCACGCAAATTCATATCAGATCGTTCATTCGGGAATTGCAATTCTGAGCGATTGTACTCCCGGATTGTCGTACGCGTTCAATGCCGTAGTGCCGGGCATGTTGACCGGCGGCAGCCGCCGGAAAAGACGTTGATTGGAAGGCCGAAGCGCCTCGCCCATGGCGGGGCGCTTCAGGGTGAGATTTGTTGACTGGTGTTCAGAGCAATACCAGCATCAGCCGGTAGGCGAAGTAAAAACCGATCATGACTGCGGTCGCGGTGGCAATCCTGTTCTTTGAGCAATGGAGGTAGCCAAGGAGGAATATACCGGCGTAGACCGCGATCAGCCCTGCGCTACGGAACCAGGAGTAAAGATCGAAATTCGGGATTCTGAGCACCAGGGCCACCGCCACCAAAAGGCTGGGAACGATCAGGATGGCACCTACTTTTTCGACAAAGTAGCTCGTGCTTGCTGTTGCTCCATCCTTCTTGCCGGCGAGCCAGCGCAGAACGTAGATCGCGACCGCCAGCGGCACGCCGATGGCCAGCACGGATCGAATGCCGGTGGTGAAGTGGCCGAACTTGAAAGTCCAGCTACTGAACCGCGTGACTTGTACGAAAAAGGTATAGAGAAAGGTGATGCTCAGGAAAACGGCAAAATTGATCAGCCCCAGCCTGAGCGATGCGCCTGTGTCTTCATGAAAATAGTCATCCGGTTGCGTGACGACCTTGCGCGCGTGGCTGATATACGCGCTTGTCAGCTCAGAGCTTTCTGGTTCAGTCGAACTGTGGCTCTGGTCAAGATCTGAATCGTTCTCTGGCGGCGCGGCTTTGTCTTCATGCTTTGGTTCGCTCATGGTCAATTACCTTCCCACTGATGATTTCACTGACCTGATGATAGTACATACCAAGACATGTCTTGCTAAATGCTTTCAGATCGTGCTGGTGGGAACGGCTCGTCCCTGTTCCGGGGCTGCAATGGGCGCTTTTACGCCTGCTGGTTCCTCGCCGGCGTTAGATTGGGCCGGGAATGCGTCGAGTGGCCGGTGTGATCGATTCTGCCTGCGCTGACGGGCGCCTCAAGATCCGCGCTGGAAACTGCCGCGAAGGCTGAATGATTGTGGATGGACTCCAGGCTTTCGCAGCGCACTTGGAAGTCGGCAAGCCCGGGCAGTTTCTGAAGGTCGGTGGCGACATCGCGCACGATGTCTTCGACGAATTTGGCGTTTTCATAGGCTCGCTCGGTGATCACCTTTTCATCACTGCGCTTGAGCACGGGATAGAGTTCGCATGAGGCGTTTCTTTCAACGGCGTCCACCAGGGTCTGGATGGAAAACGGGCGAGTGGCGCTTGCGCGAACGGTCACGATGCAGCGCTGATTGTGCGCGCCATATTTCGAGATTGCCCGGGAGCATGGGCAAAGACTTGTTGCCGGGACTTGTACTTCCTGATGCAGCGATGTTGGCCCATCCAGGACCGAGGTGGCCTTGTACGACGCCCGGATCTCGAGCAGCCCTTCGATTCCCGAGTGGGGCGCGGCTTTCTTCAGGTACCAGGGAAAGTCGATTTTCAGGCTGCCCCTGACAGCGTCGAGCCGTTTGGCAATGCACTCGGCGTAAAACGGCAGGGCGTCCAGATTCAGTCTACCGCCAAGTTCATTGAGAAACACGATAAAGCGCGACATATGGGCACCACGGTCGCTGTCGAACAGGCTGACTGAAGCCTGAATCTCGGCAACGGTGGCGCATGCTCTGTCATCGACGTCGTGAATGCTGAATGGGAGCGAATAACGCGCGATGCCGGCCTGCCCGAGAGGAATGCCACGGTTGTCGGCTTCGGATTGGGTATCGGGCAGTCTGGTGGAAACAACGGGAAGGTTCATTGATAGTCATCCGAATTGATTGGCCTGCCCAACTGATGCATCCGGCACGGTTTCGGTTCCCGGCATGCTGCCGGCTCGGTGGGCCGGTCCGCCGCAGCGTTCGGCGGGTCGCCTGCCGTCCTGATAGACTTGTTTTCCGGCCTTGCCAGGACATCATGCCCTGGTGTTGGCGCGCCAGGAGTGTGGCCAGGCATGACAGGGCAAGAGCATTCGAAGCCTCGGCACCCCGACCAGGGGATCGTCGCGCGGATTGCTGCGGGTAACACGGCAGCCTTCGAACTCTTGATGCGCAGGTACAACCAGCGGATGTATCGCGTTTGCCGGGGCGTTTTGGGCAACCATGCACTGGCCGAGGAGGCGGTGCAGGATGCCTGGGTCAAGGCATTCAGCAAGCTCGAGCAGTTTCGCGGCTCATACAGCATCGGACCCTGGCTTTGCCGGATTGCGCTCAATGAAGCGCGTGCCGTTGGCCGCAAGCTGGCGCGAAGGCGGGCGCTTTCGGAGGCCATCGCGGCCGACCCGGGCCTGGCCAGTCCTGGCGACTCGCCCGAAGGTGACTTGATGCACCACCAGCTTCGTGCGGCAATCGATGCGCTGCCTCCCGGTTACCGGATCGTCTTTGTTCTGCGCGAGGTCGAGGGGCTGAGCCTCTCTGAAACGGCCGCGTTTCTGGACATACGACCTGGAACCGTCAAGAGTCGGGCTTCCCGAGCGCGCAGTCTGCTCCGGGCCCGCCTTGGATCTGATGTTACGCATGCATCATCAGCGACATTGACCTTCGCCGGCGCTGATTGTGATCGGCTGGTGATGCTCGTCATGGCCCGGATTCAATCTGCGGTCTCTTGAACTGCCAGGCCGAGCGTGGCTGATTCACGTACATGATCAGGTAGTCCTTTCCCCCGCACAACCCGTTCGAGCGCCTGCTGGCGCCGAATCGGCAAGCATCCATTCAATTGAGAACCCGTTTTCGGGAACCCTTTTGCCTGCAGCAGCATCGTTGGGGTGTCAAACAAGAGAGTGGAAGCGTAGTGATGCCCCAGACAACTGCAAGTGTCTTCAAACCCCGGCCCAGCCTGGACTGCCTGTCCGACGCTGAAGTGGTGGCGCGAATCCGTGCCGGCGAGCATGCCTTGTTCGAGCTGGTCATGCGGCGCTACAACCAGCGGCTTTTCCGCGTGGCGCGCGGCATTCTCAGAAACTCTCCGGAGGCCGAGGATGCGGTTCAGAACGGCTATGTCCGGGCCTTTCAATCTCTCGCTCAGTTCCGGGGCCCCCATGGGTTCGGCGCCTGGCTTTCGAGAATCGTGGCAAACGAGGCACTGATGACGATCAGGAAGAATGGAAACAAGGTCGTTCAGTTCGATGAAGAACGAACGCATTCAGGTCATGCGGCCAACGAGCATGGCGTCGACAGAAGGACGCCTGAAGACAGTGCCCACGAACGAGAGCTTCGGCGCCTGCTGGAAAAGGCCGTGGATGCATTGCCGGATAACTTTCGTGCCGCATTCGTGTTGCGCGAGATCGAGCAGCTTTCGGTGGCGGAAACCGCCGAAGTGCTCGGCATCGTGCCAGCCACCGTCAAGACGCGGGTTTACCGGGCGCGACAGCTTCTGAAAAAGAACGTTTCCCATGACCTCGAGGACGCCCTGAGGTCGACTTTCAGCTTTGCCGGACACGATTGCGACCGAATGGTTCGAGTGGTGTTCGAAAGGCTGAACATCATCTGAAGAAACCATATGAACCAATCACAGCAACCAACCACAATTGCAAGGAGATCGTGATGAACAGGTACTTGATCATTTCCACATTTGCCGCCGCGCTTCTGGGTTTTGCTGCCCAGGCCGGAGCACACGGCAACTCCGTTTCGGACACAGAGCTTCGTGCCGATTATGAGCATGTGAGCGATCTGGTGCCGCTGCCGGAATTCATTCCCGGCATGGGCGCGCTTTATGTTCAGCCTTCGACCCTGCCGGCGGGTCCCTTCCTGGCCTATGACCGTGACGACAGGCTGGTATCCACCATCTACATGATTCCCCTGGACGCTCTCAATGAGCATGCGGCGTTCGACTCTTTGGGTACGCCTGGACGGGCGGTGATCGAAACCGATATTCAGTACAACGCCGGTCATCCTGGAGTGGCGCAACCGCACTACCACATTGTTCTCTGGCACGTCGATTCCGATACGGCCGAGCTGGACTGAGGACGATGAGGCGGCGGCAATTTCTTGCGTTCTCCGGCCTCTCACTGCTGGCGGTATCGGGAGTGGCAGGCGTGGTGCGTGCTGGCAATCGCGGTGACACCCGCGATGACACCCGCGCCACCATCCGGATGATCAGCGATCGTATGGGAACTACAGTCGGTTACTCGCCGATCGGCCTTTTCGTCGAGCCGGGCGAAACGGTGCGCTGGCTCAACGAGTCGGGTGTTCATACCGTCACCGCCTATCATCCCGTCAATGGCTCGCGCCCCTTGCGCATACCCGAGCTGGCCGAGCCCTGGGACTCGGGTTACCTGATCAATCCCGGAGACGCTTTCGAGCGCCGCTTCGAGATGCCCGGCGTCTATGACTATTACTGTATTCCGCACGAGGGCGCCGGCATGGTCGGGCGCCTGGTCGTGGGAGAAGTCAGCGGTCCCGGCGCCGAGGGGTTCGGACACTTCGAGGCGGAAAACCCCGAAACGTCATGGCACCAGATACCTGCCGCAGCAAGGCAGAGTTTTCCCGATCCCCACCGAATCCTGCGTGATGGCGTGGTGCTTGGGCAGACATCACGCGCGCATATCAGAGGAGAAGAAACATGAGGAATATACTTATTGTTCTGGCTGGATCGATTGCAGGCATGAGCCTGATTCTGACCCTTCACGCAATCGCGGCAACTGCCGCGGATTCCGGTACCGAATCGCACGCCGAAGACCGAGCGGTCCTGGCCGCCGAATCCGCATCCTTGCAGGAGATACCCTGGTCGAGTCTGACCGGCGGATGGCACGACCCCGATCGCAGCGGTGCAGGCTGGGTGTTCATGTCGGCGCCGGATGGTCTGTTTGGATACTACTTCGGCAACTCCAGCGCACAGGCACCGCTGTGGCTGGTCACCGAAGAGGTTCGATCCGACATCAGGCTCGAAGAAGAGGCTGTCTTCACGCTGCTGGAGGGCGAGCAGGGCTCCTTCAGCATGCCGGCCGATCCCTCTGAGTTCGAGCAATGGGGAGAGCTCAGGATCACCTTTCATTCCTGCACCCGGGCCACGGCCGAAATGGATGGCCAGGACGGCATGATCACACTGCCGCTCTCGCGTATTCACGACACCGCTGGCCTGTCCGATCAATGCGGCCTGGATGTTGTATCCGGCAAGGAGATCTTTCGCTACGAGACCTTCGGCAGCGAGGCATTCTGGACGGGTGAGCTGAAGATGCATGAAGTGCTCGATGGCGTCAGCCCGCTGGCTGCCCTGCAACTGGGGCTGAAGGTCGATGCCGAAGCGCTGCCAGCACCAGTGGCCGAGGCGGTTGTCGCAGGGCAGGTCGATCTGGAGGATCCCGCGGTCACCAAGGTGCTCCTGCAGCACGACGCCGTTGTCGGCGTGCGAGCGCAGATTTCCGAATCCGGTGATGGTCAGCACATCGATCAGGTCGCCATCACCTGCGCGCTTTGCCATTCCACAGTTGACAACTCGGTGCTTGACGGCGTGGGCAAACGGCTTGACGGCTGGGCCAACCTCGATCTGGATCCTGGCGCGATCATCGCGCTGTCGGAGCAGCTTCCCGATGAACTCAGGCAGCAATACCGGTCATGGGGCCCGGGCATGTACGACCCGCGGTTCAATATCGACGGTATCTCCGATCCCGTCGTCATCCCGCCGGCTTACGGTCTGATGGACGCCATCCAGGCGACTTATACCGGCGATGGTGATGTCTCCTACTGGAACGCCTATGTCGCGGTCAGCCAGATGGGTGGGCAGGGAACCTTCATCGAGCCGCCGCTGGGTATCGAGATCATCAATGATCCCGATCTGGTGACCCCCAAGCTGCGGCCACTGGAAGCGTACCAGTTGGCGATTCCAGCGCCCGCAGCGCCACTCGATGCCTTCGATTCGCACGCGGCGGCGCAGGGGCGCGCGGTTTTCGAAGGCAAGGCAAATTGCGTCCAGTGTCATTCAGGCCCGGCTCTGGGTGGAGACGGTCGCTTGTACGCGCCCGAGGAAGTAGGCCAGAGCCCGGCCTACGCGGAGCGAACGGTCACCGGCATGTACCGGGCGACACCGCTGAGAGGCCTGTGGCTGGATCGTCCTTTCTTCCACGACGGCAGCGCACATGATCTTGACGCCGTCGTCGACCATTACGACAACCACTTCGCACTCCAGCTCACCGAAGACGAGAAATCAAATCTGGTGGAGTATCTGAAGACCCTGTGACGTGCGTTCGCTCGTCACTCTGACCGGACTGGACGCCCCGTGTGCAGCGGGGCGCCCGATCTTTTTGCGGTAGTGAAACGCTCGTCCGGACAGTCATTCCCGGTGTGATCCGCTGGCGGCCGGTGTCGGGCTCCTTTTCCAGTCTGGCTGCCGGTTCTACTGCCGGTTGGCTTCGAATTCGAAGATCAGTCTCACTTCGTCACCGACCATGTTCTCGTCCACGCCGTAGCTCATGCCCCACTCGCTGCGCTTGATGGTTGTGCGTGCGGAGATGCCCAAAGTGTACTTGCGGTGGCCAAAGGGATAGTCGGCGGCCTTGTTGATGGTCACCTCCAGCGAAACCGGGCGCGTTTTGCCGAGCAGAGTCAGCTCGCCTTCGAGCGTGCCGCGCCGGGGATCGTCATCGGTGGGCCGCCAGTTTGCAGCTTCGAAGCGGATGGTCGGATGATCACTGGCAGCGAGAAAATCGTCGCCCCGAACATGTTTGTCGCGGCGCTCATGGCCGGTGAATACGCTGTCGGCCTGGACGACGAATTTACCGCTTTCAAGCTCGTTGGCGGAGTCGTCGTAGACAAAGCTGCCTTCGGCCTCGAGAAACTGGCCAAGGGTATCGGCGTAGCCGACGTGGCTGATCATGAAGCCAACTGCCAGATGCTCATCGTCGACTTTGTAGGTGGCGGGTTCGGCGGCTGCGACGCTGGCCAGGCCGAGCGTCACGGCGGCCAGTCCGCAGCGGATGATCGGGGTGGTCTTCATGGTGTCCTCCATTGGGGGTTGTTGGAAAGTCGGTGCCGGCGCAGCAGCCAGGCGGTGTCGATGGTGAACGAGCCGATCAGGGCCAGCAGGGCGCCGGCCAGCACCGTCAGGCGCAGGGGCTCTGGCAGGCCGGGCAGCAGGGCGAACGGCAGGGCGCCGACCTGCACGACACAGACCAGCTTGCGGCGGAAACTTTCGGGCAGCGGTTTCGCCAGCGAGGGAACGACCAGGCCGGCGGCCAGAAAGGCGGGACGCATCAGGCCGATGGCCAGCACCCAGACCGGCGCCAGACCCGACAGCCAGAGCCCGGCGCACAGAACCAGTATCAGCGCGGCATCGGTCTCCATGTCGAAGCGCGCGCCGAAGGCGCTGGCCTCGTCGAGCCGCCGCGCCAGCCAGCCGTCAACCCCGTCGAGCGCGAGCACGAGCAAGGAGAGCGCGATGATCATCCCGGAACGCTCGACATAGAGCATTGGTTCGACAAGCGCGCCGGCCAGCACGCACACGATCGCGCCGCGCAGCAGCGTGATGCGGTTGGCCCAGCCAAGCGTAGCCTGCCCGGACAGGGCAATGATCAACACGACTGAGCCTGCCAGATAGGCGCCCAGAGCGGCGAGTAGCGGTGCCACGCTGCCCGGAGTGGCAAGCAACAGCGCCAGCGCTGCGGAAAGCAGCGCGCCGATAGCCAGGTCAGTCGGAATCGCCGATTTTCGCATCGTCGAACCTCCGCACCGTGGTGTGCATGACAGTGACATGTTCTCACATCCCGCTCAATGCCCGCGTCAACGCCGGTGTCACTGGGTTATCGTGATGATTGCAGAATGAAAGGTGGAGAGTTGCGTTAAATGAACCATATCGCCCGAGCTTTCTGGACCGTCGCGCCCGGCTGCGGCGAGATCCGCCCCGAGCCGTTGCCGGCGCCCGGGGCTGACGACGTGCTCGTGCGCAGCCTGCACTCGGGCATCAGTCGCGGCAGCGAAGCGCTGGTATTTCACGGTCAGGTGCCGAGGCCGGAATACGAGCGCATGCGCGCGCCTTTTCAGCAGGGTGACTTTCCGGCGCCGGTCAAGTACGGCTACTGCGCGGTGGGCGTCGTCGAGGCCGGATCGGAGGGGTTGCTGGGCAAGGAGGTCTTCTGCCTGCACCCCCATCAGGATCGCTTTGTTGTTCCGGCTGCGGCCGTTGTGCCGCTGCCCGACGGCGTGCCGGCCGGGCGCGCGGTGCTGGCGGCCAATCTCGAGACCGCCATCAACGGGATATGGGATGCCCGCATCGGGCCCGGTGATCGCGTTGCCGTGGTTGGCGCGGGCGCGATTGGCGCGCTGGTAGCCTGGCTGGCCGGGCGCATTCCCGGCGCGGAAGTCACGCTGGTCGATATCTTGCCGCAGCGCGATCGCCTGGCCGCGTCGCTCGGCGTGGCGTTTTCGCTGCCGGAGCAGGCTGCCGGCGAGCGTGATGTGGTGATTCACGCCAGCGGCAGCGAGGCCGGGCTGGCCACCGCGCTGGGCCTGGCCGGCAATCAGGCCCGGGTGGTGGAGATGAGCTGGTACGGCGACCGACGGCCGGCCGTGCCGCTGGGCGCGGCGTTTCACTCACGCCGCCTGAGCCTGATTGGCAGCCAGGTCGGGCAGCTTCCGCCCGAGCGCCAGCCGCGCTGGAGCCACCGGCGGCGGCTGGGTTTGGCCCTCGAGCTGCTGGCCGCTCCAGCTCTCGACGAGCTGATTTCGGGCGCCAGCCCTTTCGACGCCCTGCCCGAAGATCTGCCTGCGCTGCTGCAGGGTCGGAGCGATGTGCTGTGTCACCGGGTCGATTACGGCGAGCCTTCTTCCTGACCCCATCTCAGACCGAACCCAATCACACTCCGAGGAGCTTTCGATGTACACCCTGACCGTTCGCGATCACTTCATGATTGCCCACAGCTTTGTCGGCGAGGTTTTCGGGCCGGCCCGGCGCCTGCATGGCGCCACTTATGTGGTCGAGGTCAGCTTCATGCGCCCGGAACTGGACGAGAACGACCTCGTTGTCGATATCGGCCTGGCCGGAGAGGTGCTCGGCGAGATCCTGGCGGAGTTCAACTACCGCAATCTCGACGAAATAGACGAGTTTGCCGGGCGCAATACCACCACCGAATTCATGGCCCGCGTGATCTTCCGGCGCATGGCCGATGCCATCGAGAAGGGGCTGCTGGGCCCGACCGCCTCCGGGCTGACGCGGCTGAAGGTCGAGCTCAGCGAATCGCACCTGGCCCGAGCCGCCTGGGAGGCCGCAATTTGAGCGAAGCGCTGACCTGGATCGTGCCGGGCGATCCCGACCAGCGCACCGGCGGCTATCTATACGATGCACGAATCGTGGGCGAGCTCGGCCTCCTGGGCTGGTCGGTCGAGGTTGTCGGTCTGGCCGGTCGCTTTCCCGACGCCGACGCGCTGGCCGCCGAATCGATGCATGCGGCACTGGCGCGCCTTCCCGACGGCGCGCGCGTGATAGTCGATGGCCTGGCGCTCGGCGGCGTGCCCGAAGCGGTGGCCGGGCAGGCGGATCGCCTGGATATCAGCGCGCTGGTCCATCATCCGCTGGCCGACGAGACTGGCCTGGATTCGGCAGGACGCGCGCGCTTTCTGGATCTGGAGCGGCGTGCGCTGGCTGCCTGTCGCCGGGTGATCGTCACCAGCCCGTTCACGGCCCGGCGGCTGCTGGCTCTGGGCCTGGATGACCGGGTGGCGGGTGTTGTCGAGCCCGGCGTAAATCGCGCGCCCCTGGCCGAAGCGGCCGCATGGCGCCTGAATGGTCTTGAGCCCGTTGATCCAGAGCGCCTGCTCTGCGTGGCGGCCCTGACGCCCCGCAAGGGCCACGATATTCTCGTTCGCGCGCTGGCCGGGCTGGTCGAGCGCGACTGGCACTGCGTGCTGGCCGGATCCACGCGCCGCAATGTGGTCTGGGCTGAAAGGCTTGCTGTTGCCATCGACGGGGCAGGTTTGAGCGGCCGGGTCGAGTGCCTGGGCGAGTGCGATGCCGAGGCCCTGGACGCCGAGTATCGCCGCGCTTCCGTTTGCGTTCTTCCATCGCACTACGAGGGCTACGGCATGGTGGTGAGCGAATCGCTCGCCCGTGGACTGCCGATGATCACCACGACCGGCGGCGCGCTCGCCGATACCGCGCCGGATGACTGCTGCCTGAAGGTGGCGCCGGGCGATATCGACGGCATGCGAGAAGCGCTGCGCCGATGGCTGGACGACGCCGATCTCAGGCAAGACCTGACGCGGCGCGCCGCGGCCCGGCGGGAGCTCTTGCGCGACTGGTCCGAGGCGGGGCGGGCATTTTCCTCCGCGCTCAAGGCACCGTCGGACTGATGGCGACTGGCGCTGCAAATTTCGACGCCGACTGGCTGGCGCTGCGCGAACCCGCCGACCACGCTGCCCGCTTGCCGGAGCTGGCCGACGCGCTTCGGGAACGATTGGCGCGACCATTGCCACAACGATTGGCGTCACAATCGACCCAGCAGGCCGCGTTGAAGATCGTCGATCTGGGGGCAGGAGCGGGCAGCAACCTGCGCTGGCTGGCGCCGCGCCTGCCGCGACCCCAGGAATGGCTGCTGATCGATCGCGATTCGGCCTTGCTGGAAACCGCCCGACCAGAATCTGCTGTTGAAGCTCGGGATGGGTCAGCGGTGTCCGTCGAAACGCGCTGTCTCGACCTGGCCGAGCTTGCGCCTGAATATCTTGACTGCGCCGATCTGGTGACGGCTTCGGCCCTTTTCGACCTGGTGTCGCACGACTGGACCCAGGCGCTGGCGGCCCTGTTGGCGCACAGCGGCGCGGCGGGCCTGTTCGCGCTGACGGTCGATGGCCGCCGCGGGTTTGTCGATGGGTCAGGCCGAGCAATCGAGAGCAGCGATGACCGCAGCATGGTCGAGCTGTTCAATCGTCATCAGCGGCAAGACAAGAGCCTGGGCAGGGCCTTGGGCCCGGATGCCGCTGATTTTCTCCCGCGGGTTCTGGAGCGGGCCGGACTGCAGGTCCGGATCGAGCGCTCGGATTGGCTGTTAACGGCGGGCTGCAGCCGAAGCATCGAGCTCGGCTGCGCACTGATCGAGGGCTGGACTGGCGCCGCGCTGGCGATCTCGGCTGGCGTGGAAACCGGCTGGATCAGGCGCTGGCGGCGCGAACGCCTGGCTGCGCTGAAAGATGGTGGCATCGGCCTCGGCGTCGGTCACGTCGACGTGCTGGCGCTGCCGATAGACCATGACTGAGCCGCATCGTGTCATTTTGCTGCAGCGCGGGCCACCTCGGCCCGCTCAGCCCTGTCGGGCGCCGAGTTGAACATCGACCAGAAGCTCATCGCCGAGCGCAAAGCTGCGAACGGACGGCCGGCGTGCCTGGTCGAGGCGGTCGATGGCGGGCAGGTCGATTCCGTTGCGTCCCGAACCGATGATCAGTGGCGCGATCAGCAGGTGCAGCTGGTCGAGCGCATCGGCATCCATGAAGCGCGATAGGGTATCGGCGCCACCTTCGATGAGGATCCGCCGCAGCCCGTGCTCCTGGAGGGCGGTCAGGATATCCGCCGGCGCAAAGCCGCCCTGGCGCAGCGGTATCGGCACGCGCTCGACTGAACCGGGCGCAGGCTCCACTTCAGCCTCATCAGCGATCAGGTGCAGAACCCGGCGCGATTGGGCGCCGTTTTCGAACAGCGGACCCTCGGCAGGCACCCGGCCTCGCGGGTCGACGATGACGGGCGTCGGGTCGGGGCCGGCCACGTGGCGTACCGTCAAACGCGGGTGGTCGGCGCAGGCGGTCTCGGCGCCGACGACGACTGCATCGACCAGAGCCCGAAGGCGGTGCAGATGAGAGAGGCCCGCGGGCCCGTTGATGTACCGGGAGTGCCCCGTTCGCGTGGCGATGCGCCCGTCCAGGCTCTGGCCGAGCTGTCCGACGACGATGCGGTCAGCGCAGGCAAGTGGCGCCAGTGCATCGAGCAGCGCGCCCGCACTTTCATCAAGATGAATGTCGGCATGCCAGTCACCCGAGCGTTGAAGCGCCAATTCGCCACCGGGCAGCGCCGCGCGCAGCGTCGGATGTCCTGCCCAGTCGTGGTGGCGTGCTTCGATCAGCAGCCGCCAGATCCTGTCCGAATGGCCGTCGGCACGGCTCTCGCCGGTCGGATAAACTGGCAAATCACGCAATCGAGCCCCATTTGAATCAGGTGTGTCGTTCATGGAACGACATCATGGCACAGGCAGCGAGAAGCCCATGCATCAGGTAGAACGAGCCATTTTCGATCTTCGCCGCGGTTTGCCGGTTGTGGTCGACCAGGACGACGACCGGTCAGGTTCAGCGGTGCTGGTCTACCCGATCGAATCGATCGGAGACGCGAAGCTGGCAGCCATCTTCGAGACCGCCGGCAGTTCGCCGGCACTGACGCTCACCGCTGAGCGCATGCAGGCCCTGGGCTTTGCCTTGCAGGCCGAACCGGCGTCCCTGCCCTTGAAGAGGGGCGACGGGCTGAGCGCGCAAAGTCTGTACTGCGCCGCGGCCGCCGCCGAAGGCGCCGGCAGCGAGCTGTTCGGCGAGCCTCGGCCGGCCGAGCGAGCGGAACGCGCCGCTCTGGCGCTGATGCGGCGGGCCCTGCTGGTGCCGGCCGTGCTGACCGCTCGGGTCGATGGCAGCCGGCAGGTCGCGGTAGATCAGGCAGTGGCCGACGGCAGCCTGCTGCGCGTGCCCGCGCGCCTGGCCAAGCACTGCTTCGAATCGGGGGCCGGCATGCTGCGCCGGGTCAGCGAAGCTGATGTGCCGCTGAGCGAATCGGTTGACTCGCGTTTCGTGCTCTTCCGCGAGCCCGACGGGCTTCGCGAGCACGTTGCCGTTTTGATCGGCAAGGCCGCTGAATGGCGCGACGAGGTGCCCGTGCGAATGCACTCGGCCTGCCTGACCGGCGACCTGTTTGGCAGCCTGCGCTGCGACTGCGGCGAGCAACTGCAGAATGCCGTGCGCGCCATCGACAAACTCGGTGGCGGGGTCTTGCTGTATCTGGCCCAGGAAGGGCGGGGCATTGGACTGGCCAACAAGTTGCGCGCCTATGAGCTGCAGGACGCCGGGCTCGATACCGTCGAGGCCGACCGGGTGCTCGGTTTTGGCGACGACAATCGTCGTTATCGCGTGGCCGTGGATATTCTTGCGGATCTGTCGATCAGCCGCGTGCGCCTGCTGACCAACAACCCGGCCAAAGTGCGTGCGCTCAGCGAGGGCGGAATCGATGTGGCTGCTCGTGAGGGGCTCTACGGGCGGGTGACGCCGCAAAACCGTCGCTATCTCAAGGTCAAGGCGAGCCGCTCGGGGCATTTGCTCGACGAGGTGCTGGGCGAGTAAATCATGGTTCGTCGGCTGGCGGCCAGCCCTTGTCGCGGCAGGCGGCAATGACATCTGCCAGCCTGTCCGCATAGTGCGCGACCAGTTTTTCTCCCAGTCCGGCACTGGCGGCCGAAGCATTGCCGACCACGCCGGCGCGGTTGAGATCTTCGGCCAGCCAGGCCCAGGGGGCTTCGCCTTGTGGCGGCAGCGGATCGCCGTGCGGATGCCAGGCGACAAAATTCCGGGCCCGGTCCATTCTGACCAGTCCGGGCGCCAGGTGCAGCATCATGGCGGTTTCGGCCAGCCCGCCGTGAAGGCCGTCGCGAAGCTCGTCACTGCCGGCCAGCTCGGCCGGCGCCCGGAACCCCATGTAGCTGGCCTTGACGACCAGCAGCCCCCGCCGACGCCTGAGCTCGAGCGCGGCGCCTTGCATCCATCCGATATTGCCGCCGTGGGCGTTGATCAGCACCAGGCGCCGCAGCCCGGCGCGCGCCAGGCCCTCGCCCACGGCCACGACCTGGCGCGTCATCTGTTCGGCTGACAGGCTCAGGGTGCCGGCGAAGGTGGCGTGCTCGTCGCTGGCGCCCAGGCTGAGGGTGGGCAGGGCGATGAGCGGGAAGTCTTCGGGCAGCGCTGCCGCTGCAGCGGCAAGCAGGCCGTCGCCAATCACGCAATCTGTGGCCAGCGGCAAATGCGGCCCGTGCTGCTCGATGGCACCCAGCACCAGCGCGGCCACCGGGCGTCGCGCTTGTGTTTTCGACAGCTCTTCGCTGGTCAGTTCGCCCCAGTGCTGGATCATGGCGTCAGTCCCTGTTTGTGGGTTCCGGGTTCGGGTCTGGCGTATGGATTGCCGGAGGCAATGCCGCCCGCGCCGCCACCTGGCCAGTCGCGAACCACTTGCCTGGCCTTCCAGACCATTGTCGCGTTCGAGCCTTTCCGGTCACGACATTGTAGCGGTAGCCGCCAGGATTGCTCAGTCGATCCGGGCAGGCCGGAATGCTTTTATGTCGCCGCCGGGATTTGCCATATCGACGCTCCACGATTAGTCTATGGCCGTTCTGATCGCCAGGCGCATCATGTTTGTTGTCAACCGCGCAATGCACTGCCTTTCACCACACCGTCCCGGCGATTTGTCCGGGCCTGTTCATGTCTGATCGTGTTGCCTCGGCAGGGGGGCTGGGGTATCGACTGCGACTGGGCGCCATCTGGCTGGCGGTGAGCCTGAAGCTGCCGGCGCGCTGGTTTCAGAAACCGCCGCCGCCGGAGTCGCGGCGGGCCGCGCCTACCGGCCGGCTGCATATCGAAGTCGTCAGCCATTGCTGGCGCTACGCCCATCTTCTTGCCTACCAGCTCAGCTCGCTGGTCAACGATCCGCCGCAGGAGGTGGACGTGACCATGACGGTGTTCCACGCCGCTGAAGATGCCGACACCGTGGCTTTGCTGGACCTGTTTGGTGGCATGGACCTGCCCAACGTGACCTGGAACTGGCAGACGCTGGAGCCAACGCGGCTGTTTCGCCGTGCCATCGGCCGCAACCAGGCGGCGCTTCAAAGCAAGGCCGACTGGGTCTGGTTCAACGATTGCGACGTGATGTTTCGCAACGGCTGCCTGGATGCCATCGGCTGCGCGCTTCAGGGGCGGCGCGACGTGCTTGTCTATCCCACGCATGAATTCGTCTCGCCGGTGTACGAGCCCGGCGATCCGGTGCTCGAGGCGGCGCGCAGGCCGCGGCTGGTGGATATCGATCCGGCCGCCTTCGCGCGCCGCGACTATACGCGTGCGGTGGGCGCCATGCAGATCACGCACGGCGATGTCGCCCGTGCCTGCGGCTATTGCCGCGATATTGGCGTCTACCAGCAGCCAACCGACCGTTTCGCCAAGGCGCGCGAGGACCGCGCGTTTCGCTGGCTGCTGGGAAGCGAGGGCGTGCCGGTTCCGGTCACCGGGGTTTACCGGATCCGCCATCAGGCCAAGGGCCGGTATCACAAGGCAGGCTGGAACACGAGGCTGCGAACCTGGGTGCGGGGCGTGCAGTTACGCTACCGCGAGGGCGGCAGGTAGCATTGTCCTGACGAGGCTCTGAAACGGCCTGTTGATCTGCGGGCGCCCCGCAGCGGGCCTGATCGGGTATCTTCAAGAGTCGGACTCCGTTCAGCCGCCGCTCAGGAAGGCTGGGCAAGATGGATTCAGGATGTAGCAAAAGGGTGGAAATCATGCGTGTTGTGCTGTTTGTGATCGCTCTGCTTCTGGCACCTGTTGTTCAGGCCAGTTGCGAGCTCTCATCGGCCCGTCTGGGCAACGAGCTGCTCAAGATCGGTGATTCCGAACGCAAGGTGCTGCGTCATGAGCCCGATCGGGTCATCCAGCTCGAAAACCGTCGCGGCGGTGCAGCCGGCCTGCGCTACGACTTCTATCTGCGTCACAAGACCATTCAGGTCTATGTTCGCGGCGGCAGAATTTCGCGGATCTGCCACATCAACGACTGAAGCTCAGGGCTTGGCGGGCTGCGATGGTGCCCCGTATTTCGTGGCCACAACCGCCATGCCCGATTCAGTCGGCAGCAAGGTGAACATTCGGTCGTAAACGGACTCGTCCAGGGTTGCGATCGAGCGACCGCTCAAGGCCTCCACGATCAATGGCACGGTGTTGGAATGCCCGGCGACGACCAGCAGGCCACCAGCCTGGCTGTCCTCCACTCGCGAGACGATCTGCGCGATGTGTGCGTCCATTTGCTCCGACTCGGCTGGCACCGTGGTGATTTCCAGGCCGGTACGCTCTGCCAGGCCGGAGAGCGTTTGCTGCGTACGCCGATACTGCGTGGCGATCAGGCCGGCGATTTCGGCATGGCGCAGGGATTCAGACAGCGACCGGGCGCGCTCGCGTCCGGCTGCGCTCAACTCCGGGTCGCTTGTGCCGTCATCGGCTTTTTCGGCATGGCGGACAACAATGATGCCGTCTGGCGCTGCTGTACCGGTCAGAGGCAGGGCAAGCGCGATCAACAACAGGAAAATCCGAACCAGGCTGATACGACGGGGCATGTTCGCGCAGGGATCCATATTGCGGTCCGGTCGATACTATAAATGAAAACGCCCCGGAGGCCGGGGCGTTTTTGTCTCAGGTCGATTGACCGTTCAGCTTACGGGGTATCGAGCCACAGGCTGTAGCTGCCGCTGCCCGAGTAGGACTCCACGCGCCAGTAGTAGTAACCGGCCGAGCCGTTGTAGCTGATCTGCTCTTCGCTGGAAGCGCCGGCCGAGCGGGCCACCCGACTCCAGCTCCAGCCGCTCCAGCGATAAAGTGACAGGTCGAAGTCAGCACTCGGCGGGCCCGACAGCCAGCCGTTGTGGGTGCCCGAGCCGGCGTAGTAGTAGTTGCCGTTGGGCTGGACAGCCGAGCTGCCGCTCGACAGTGAGCCGGTGTATTCGACGCAGTTGCTGCACGGGGCACCGCCGCCACCACCGCCACCGCCGCCTTCATCGAAGCTGGCGACCAGGCTCACGCCCGAGTAGCTGCGGTAGCCGCGGATCATGATGTGATAGGTGCCCTCCTGCGGGCTGGCTGAATCGCAGGATTCGTTGTTGCCGGCGCGGTAGGGTCGGCAGTCGTAAGTCGACGTGGTCGGTTCGGCGCCAAAGCGCACGTACAGATCGGCATCACCCGAGCCCCCGCTCATGGCGATTTCGAGATTGCTGGCGCCGGCCGGAACGTCGAAGGTGAAGTCGGCTTCCGAATTCTGTGCGCCGGACAGGCCGGTCTCAGGGACGCCGTTGGACAGCTCGGTGGCGCCGCCGCCACCACCGCCGCCGCCACCGCCGCCGTCGAACAGCGAATAGGCGAGCAGGTTGGGCGATCCCGAACCGATGCCGCTGAGCTTGTTGCTCGAAGCGCTCGAGTAGATGGCGTTCTCGACCTGGCTTGGCGAGGCGCCCGGGTTGTCGGAAAGGTAGAGCGCGGCAATGCCGGCGACGTGCGGCGAGGCCATCGAGGTGCCGTTGATCGTGTTGGTGGCCGAGTTGCTCGTGTACCAGGCCGAGGTAATGCTCGAGCCCGGGGCGAACACATCCACGCAGCTACCGTAGTTGGAGAAGCTCGAGCGTGAGTCCGAGCTGGTGGTCGAGCCGACCGTGATGGCATCTGACGAGCGGGCCGGCGAGCTGTAGCAGGCATTCTGGTTGTCGTTGCCTGCCGCGACCACGACGGTGACACCGGCGCTGCGCATGTTCGATACCGCGTCATCGGTTGACTGCGAGGCACCACCGCCCAGGCTCATGTTGGCCACGGCGGGGAACTGCGCGTTCTGCGCCACCCAGTCCATGCCGGCGATCACGCCGGAGTTGGAGCCCGAGCCATTGCAGCCGAGCACGCGCACCGCGTGAACGGTCGCGCCCTTGGCCACGCCGTAGGTAGAGCCGGCAACGGTGCCGGCCACGTGCGTGCCGTGGCCGTTGCAGTCAGTCCAGCCGCGGCCGTCGCTGATGGCCGAATAGCCGTTGCCCATGCGGCCGCTGAACTCGTTGTGCGAGCCCAGTACGCCGGTGTCGATGATGTAGGCGTGCACGTTGCTGGCGGTGGTGTTGTAGGTGTAGCTGCCGTCGAGCGGACGATCGCGCTGATCGACCCGATCCAGGCCCCAGGTCGCGTTGTTCTGGGTCGCGCTGATCGAGACGTAGCCGTCTTCTTCGATGTAGGCAACTCGATCATCCTCCAGCATTCTTGCGACGGCTGAGGGATTGGCCTTGACCACAAAGCCCGGCAGGGCATGCGAAAATGACGCCTGGACGCGGGCGCCATGCTGTCGCGCCATGGAGCGTGCCATGGATGCAACCGAGACGGCCTGCGCTGATGTGGACCCAAACGCCGACACACCGTCCTTGAGAACCACGATGTACTGGCCCTCGATGGGTCGTTTTGTTGTGTGGAGCTCGGCAGCTTGAAGGGTGGAGATGAAGGTGGCGGCCAGGATGAACAGGCCAACCGTTCTGACTGAGAATAGTCTGGATGACATATTGGGTTTACTCCCGTTTTCGATCTTTTCGTGAGTCCCCTTGATCGCTTGACAGGCTCCGCTCCTCTCGGAGCCCGCCTCGGGGTATACATGATTGTGCGGTCAAAAATCCAGCAAAATGGCAACTGGATTCCTCAAAATGTGACGCATATCACGCAATAAACCGGACTTTGATCACGTTTTACCCAGCAATCCTGCCAGGGTCGGGTGTGAACGGACGTGACGGCCCTTGCCTCAGCGGCTATCATCCCGTCTGGTTTCAAACTGACGAGTGCCACCGCCATGCCCGAGCAATTCCGCACGGTGATCGAGCCGTTCCGAATCAAGGCCGTCGAGCCGATTGCCATGACCACCCGGGAAGAGCGCGAGGGATTCCTGCAGGCGGCCCATTACAACCCTTTCAAGCTCAAGTCCGAGCAGGTCATCATCGATTTGCTGACCGACAGCGGCACCTCGGCGATGAGTGCCCAGCAGTGGGCCGGCATGATGCGCGGCGACGAGTCGTATGCCGGATCCACAAGCTGGCAGCGGCTCGAACGAATCGTGAAGGATCTCACCGGCTATTCCCATATTCTGCCCACGCACCAGGGGCGTGCGGCCGAGCGCATTCTCTACAGCCACCTGGGCGGCGAAGGCAGAACCTTTCTGAGCAATACCCACTTCGACACCACTCGCGCCAACGTCGAATACAGCGGGGCGGAGGCCATCGACTGCGTCACGCCCGAGGCGAGCAAGGCTGAAAGCGACTTTCCTTTCAAGGGCAACGCCGATGTCGAGCGCATGGCCAAACTGATCGAAGCGCGCGGCGCGGAGAATATCGGGGCGATCATCCTGACGGTGACCAACAATTCCGGCGGTGGCCAGGCGGTAAGCATGGCCAACGCGCGCGCAGTGCGCGATCTGTGCCGCAGCCACGGCATCCTGTTCATCCTCGACGCCTGCCGAATTGCCGAGAATGCCTGGTTCATCAAGCAGGACGAGGATGGCTATGGGAACAAATCCTGTCGCGAAATTGCCAGCGAGATGTTTGCGCTGGCCGACGGCTGCGTGTTCAGCGCCAAGAAGGATGCGCTGGCGAACATTGGCGGCTTTCTGGCACTCAAGGATGGAGAGCTGGCCGAGCACTGCACCAGTGTGCTGATCATCACCGAAGGCTATACCACTTACGGTGGTCTGGCCGGCCGTGACATGGAGGCGATTGCCATCGGACTGGAAGAAATCTTCAACGAGGATTACCTGCACTATCGCACGCGTTCGACCGCCTACCTGGGCGAGCATCTCGATCGTCTGGGTGTCCCCGTGGTCAAGCCGATTGGCGGGCACGCCGTTTACGTCAACGCCGGCAAGCTCTACGATCACCTGCCGGTCGACCAGTATCCAGGTCAGTCCCTGGTCTGCGAGCTGTACACGATAGCCGGCATCCGATCGGTCGAGATCGGCTCGGTGATGTTTGGCAAGTATGATGACAACGGCCAACTGATTCCCGCCCCGCGTGAACTGGTGCGCCTGGCCATTCCACGCCGCGTCTACACCCAGAGCCACGTCGACTATCTGATCGAGGCTTTCGAGCGTGTCTACCAACAGCGCCATACCGCGCCCGGCTACCGGATTACCCGCGAACCCCGTTTCCTGCGCCACTTCACCGCGGATTTCCAGAAGATCGAAAGATAGGGTTCAGGTTTCAGGGTTCAGGTTTCAGGTATGCTGATTACCGAGTCCCGAGTCCCGAGTCCCTGAACCCTGAACCCTGAACCCTGAACCCTGAACCCTTGCAACCTGAAATGCCCACCGATCCCGCCTCATTCCCCGACATGCTGACCCAGCTGCGCGCCAGTTTCGATAGCGGTCTGACCCGGCCGCTGGACTGGCGGCGTGAGCAACTGGTCGCCATCGGGCGCATGCTCGAAGAAAACGAGGAGCGCCTCAACGAGGCTCTGATGCAGGATCTGGGCAAGCCACCCCAGGAAGTTCTTCTGGGCGAGACGGCGCTGCTGTTCAGCGAGATCGAGCACGCGCGCAAGCGTCTCGGGCGCTGGACGAAGCCGCGGCGTGTACCCACCCCCATGGTCGGCAAGCCCGGTCGCAGCCGGGTGCAGCCCGAACCGCTCGGGGTGGTGCTGATCATCGGCGCCTGGAACTATCCCGTCCAGCTACTGCTTGGCCCCCTGATTCCGGCGATCGCGGCGGGCAACTGCGCGGTGCTCAAGCCCTCCGAGGTGGCGGCGGCGACGTCGCACTTGATGGCCGAGCTGATTCCGCGCTACCTCGACGAGCGCGCCGTGCGCGTGGTCGAGGGCGCGGTCGAGGAAACGACCGAGCTGCTCAAGCTTCGCTTCGACCATATCTTCTACACCGGTGGTTCGGCTGTGGGCAAGATCATCATGCGCGCCGCCGCCGAGCACCTCACGCCGGTCACCCTGGAGCTGGGCGGCAAGAGCCCCTGCGTGATCGATCCCGGCGCCGACATCGAGTCGGCCGCGCGTCGGGTGATCTGGGGCAAGTGCCTGAATGCCGGGCAGACCTGTATTGCGCCCGACTACGTGCTGGTTACCCCGGCCGATCGTGACCGTCTGGTCGGGGCGATCGAGCACGAGCTGTTCGAGATGTATGGTGCCGATCGTCTGGGCAGCGACGATTACAGCAAGATCATCAATCGCCGGCATTTCGATCGCCTCCGCTCCCTGCTCGACAGCGCGCAGATCGCCATCGGCGGGCGCGTCGACGAAGAGCGCTGCCGGATCGAACCGACGGTAATGACCGATGTTTCCCCGGATTCAGCGCTGATGCAGGAGGAAATCTTCGGCCCGATCCTGCCGATTCTCGAGGTCGCGGATCTGGATGCGGCCATCGAGTTCATCCGCGGTCGCGACAAGCCGCTGTCGGCCTATCTATTCACCCGTTCGGAGGAGTCGGAGCGCCGCTTTACCGAGGCCGTCTCGACCGGCAACCTGTGCATCAACGACACCCTGATGTTCATGTCGGTGCCGGATCTGCCTTTTGGCGGCGTGGGCAACAGCGGCATGGGCCAGTATCACGGCAAGGCCGGCTTCGATCGCCTCTCGCATCTGAAAGCGGTGATGAAACGGGGGCGCTTTCCGGAGATTCCGATTCGTTTCCCGCCATACAGCCGAGCGAAGATGCGCCTTCTCAAGTGGTTCAGTTGACGGGTTTATCGCGGTCTTTGCGTAAGAGGGGTTGATGAGCGAGCAACAGCATGAACAAGCAGCCGACCCGGTAGAGCGTGGCTGGCATCGCCTGCGCCTGGTTCCCCAGCGGCTTTGGTGGCCGATCAACGCGCTGCAACTGATTTTCACCCTGAGCTGGACGGCGATCGGCATCATGCTGGCGCTGCTGATATGGCTGGCAGGCGGCAGTGAGCGCCTTCCCCTGCGCATGGCGGCCTGGCCATGGTCGCCGGGTCTGTTGCGCGGTGCCGGTGCTCGGCTGGAAGTGGCGGGTCTGGAAAACCTGGACTTCTCGAAGCCGCAATTACTGGTGGCCAATCATCAGTCGATGATCGACATCTGCGCCCTGTTCGCTGCCGTGCCCGTGCCGCTGCGGTTCATGCTCAAGGCGTCACTGGGCCGGGTACCGTTTCTGGGCTGGTACACCCGCGCGATGGGCATGATCCTGCTGCCCCGTGGAAGACCTCACGCGGCGCGGGACGAGCTCGCACGGGCGGCCGAGCTGCTGCGTGCCGGGCACTGCCTGGCGGCGTTTCCCGAGGGCACGCGCAGTCGCGACGGCAGCGTAGGCCAGTTCAAGAGCGGCGTTTTCCGTGCCGCCATTGCCGCCGGCGTGCCGGTCGTTCCGGTGGCCCTCGACGGCAGCGGTCAGATCATGCCGCCGGGCAGCTTCAGAATCCGCCCGGGCCGTATTCGTCTGGCGTTCGGCAAGCCGATTTCCTGCGAAGGCATGGACATCAAGCGTCGTCACGAGCTGGCGCAGCGCGCCTTCGAAGCCGTGCGTCGATTGAAGCAGGGTCTCGACTGAGGCGTCCCACAGCGGCCGTGAAGGCCGTTATTATCCCGATTGGCTGAAAGTTACGGAATTAGCGGCAGCGCACGGCAGTTGGCAGTTGCGCCTCGGTCGGCTCGTTATCGTTTGCATTGTGGCAGCTTCGCCGCATCATCATTGCTAACCAGCTAACCAGCTAACCAGCTAACCAGCTAACCAGCTAACCAGCTAACCAGCCAACCAGCCAACCAGCCAACCAGCTAACCAGCTAACGCTCCTCCCAGCCAAATGGTCTGGAGAGCCGGCAGATCTGGTCGAAGGCCAAAGCCGATCAGTCGACTTCCTGCTCTCCCATCTGCGACTGCAGGTAACGCTGCTCGCCGATGCGTTCGATCAGCTCGAGCTGGGTTTCGAGGAAATCGGCGTGGCCTTCTTCGTCCCGAATCAGATCGGAGAAGAGATCACGCGAGGCGTAGTCGCCGACGGCTTCGCATTCCCTGACCGCAGCCTTGTACAGTTCGAGCGCTTCGTACTCGAGTTTGAGGTCGCTTTGCAGGCATTCAATCGGGTTTTCGCCGATCAGCAGATGGCCCAGATCCTGAAGATTCGGCAGGCCGTTGAGCAGGAGAATGCGCTGGATGATGCGATCGGCGTGCTTCATCTCGTCGATCGACTCCTGGTATTCAATGTCCGCCAGTTTGTTGAGGCCCCAGTCCTGGAACATGCGTGAGTGCAGAAAATACTGGTTGATGGCGGTCAGCTCTGCCTTGAGGGCCTGGTTGAGAAGTTCGAGAACCTTCTTGTCGCCTTTCATGACTCCGCTCAAAGTATTTGGACTGCCTACAGGGTAACGTCCCGGGGCAAAAGTAGCCAGTTCAGACGATGGGCAGGAGCGGAAGTTTGCCCGGGGGTGCGGGCAGGGTGGGTGTTGCCTGGCCGGCGAGTGAAGACTCGATAACCGCCTCGGCACGTTCACGGCAGTGGCCGCACGTGCCGGAGCAGCCCGTCAGGGCCTGAATCTCGTTGAGGCTGTGATAGCCTTCGGCGACCAGCTCGCGAATGGTACGTTCGGTGACCGCATTGCAGATGCAAATGTACATGCGCGGATCTTTTCACGAATGCGAATCATTGTCAATACCGGCCCTGACCCGCTTGCGCTGGTTGGGCAATGCGCGGATACTGAGCGGCAGAGCTCGCGCGGGGGGTTGAATGTCTCAGCGCTTTTATCTGGAAAGTTCCGGCAAGGACTCGAACCTGCCGCGTCACATCCATCTGGACGAGTTTCCTGTAATCGTCGGCCGCCATCCTGACTGCTTCATACAGCTTTCAGTCGAGCGCCTTTCGCGCATGCATGCCCGCTTCGACCTCGAGGGTGACATCCTCACCGTGCGCGACCTGGGCAGCACCAACGGCACCTTCGTGAATCACGCCCGGGTCACTTCGCCGACGCGGCTGCAGGTTGGTGATGTGCTGCATCTGGCCGATCACGAGTTCCGCCTGATGACCGATTACGGCTCCGTGGAGGCGACGGCGTCCGGCCTGGGTGAGGAGACCATCGTCGGCATGGCCGCGCTGCCGCGGGATTTTCCCCTGCACATGCCGGCATTCTTCGAGCTGCTGGAAAATCAGCAGGTGACCGGCTATGGGCAGCCGATCGTCACGGCCGCGGGAGAGCTTTACGGACTGGAGCTGCTGGGGCGAAGCGATCATCCCGATCTCGACCAGGGACCTGGCCAGTTGTTCGCGCTGGCGGCCACCCTCGACGCCGAGGTCAGGCTCAGCCGAATGCTGCGTCGCCAGGCATTCGTGCAGGCCAGTGAAGCCGGTCTGAAGCTGCCGTTGTTTTTCAACAACCACCCAACCGAATGCGAGGACATGGTCGCGCTCCTCGACGAGTTGCACGAACTCAGGGGGCAGCACCCGGAGCTCGATCTCGTCTTCGAGATGCATGAAACGGCCGTGACCGATCTGGGCGCCATGGCCGAGGTCAAGCAGGAGCTGGCCCGGATGGACATTGGCCTGGCCTACGATGACTTCGGCGCCGGGCAGGCCCGCCTGCTGGAACTGGTCGAGGTGCCACCGGACTATCTGAAGTTCGACATGGGACTTATCCGCGACATGGTCGGTAGCGATTCACCGCGCTACCGCCTGCTCGCCGAGCTCAATCGCATGATTGCCGGCATGGGTATCAAGACCCTGATCGAGGGCGTCGAGGATCTGACCACCGCCGATCTGTGCCGTGAGATCGGCATCGATTACATGCAGGGTTTCCTGTTCGGCCGGCCGCGGCCACTGGCTGACTACCACCAAAGCGAAAACGAAAGCGCGCCGTAGCTCTGACCCTCGTTCTGGCCGATGAACTCTCGCGTACGCCACACCTGGGTGTAGGTCATGCGAAACGGCCCTTGCGTGTACACGAGGCCGCCGTAGACCTCCCCGACGTGACGTTCCCGGCTGACGCCCTCGACGCCGCCGAAGGTATTGCCCTCGATGAACATGTCGCGAAAGACCCGGCGCCCTTCCATGCCGATGTAGAGGTACCAGGAAGAAGCGCGGGTGGGCATGAAGTAGCTCTCGCCCGAAAGCGCCGGCGTGATCCGTGGTGGCCCGTATCCGCGCGGCAGGTTGTAGCCGGCGCGCAGGTAGCCCCCGGCGGTCAGGTGGCTGTGGGCATTGCCCAGCTCGGCGCCGCCCATCCACGAGGCGTCCATGGCCGCACCGCCGGGAGAGCCGATGGTCAGAAAATGGCGGACGCGGCCGTAGCCGATCTGCAGCGTTGGCTCGTTTCTGATCTGGTGGTCCCAGCCCACCGGCTCGGGCGAGCCGATGGCCGAATGGATGGCCTTCTGGATTTCCTCGCCGAAGGCCAGCGGGCCGACAACCCCGAGGCCGACATGAACCCGATCGGCGCCGTTTTCGCTCGTGGTCCCCGTTGCGAACTGCACGTTGAACCAGGCCGCATAGGGCCGATCGTCTGGCGGAAACTGCGGGTTCTCGATGTCGCGCGGGGTATAGAGGTTGTGGCTGATGGACAGTCGATAGGGCAGGGCGTCGGCATCGTCGATACCGGGAAACCGCCGCGCCACGCGGGCCAGCCAGGAGGGCGGCGTACGAACCTGGCCGACGCGAGAGAGCCGGATGCCGTTGGTGTAGTAGCGGTCTTCGCTGGCGAAGATGTCGTTTTCGTATTCGATCACCCAGATGGCGCGTGAGGCAAGATCGGCGTCGGTGTCGTCCTGTCTTTCGGCGGCTCCTTCGTCGGCCCCGGCCGCACTCCACGCCACCAGCACGCAGGCTGCGGCCAGTGCCCCGGATGCGGCCCTACAGAACCCGATCAATAGTCACCTCCACGTCCATTTCGCCACTGGCGACGGCGAGCGCTTTGCTCCGGCCTTCCAGGTCACCCGCCTGCGACGCCGCATCGCCGCTATGGGAAACGCGCGCGACGACAACCACCGAATCGGCCGATGAAAGACCGCGGCCGGCCATCATGGCGTCCTGGTCACCGATGGTGAGTGTCAGCGGAAGCTGATCTGCCCGGGCGCGGCGAACGGCCAGCGGCGGTCCTCCAGCGGCGGCGCGAACTGCCACGAAGAGGGTTTCATCGCCCGTCAGTTCCTGCGCCAGCTCGTCGGTAATGCTTACCGAAACCGACAGCGACGGGCCGGCGTCCTGGGACCGCGCAGCGTTGGCAGGCCGATCGGGTCCGCCGGCGCGGGCCGTGGCCAGGTAGCGCTCGACCGTGCCCCTGACGCTGCTTTGCTCCGGCAGCAGGGCAAGCAGGCGCTCGAAGTACTCGGCGGCGGTTGGATACGCCTCACGCTGGAAGGCGTCCAGGCCCAGGAACCACAAGGCTTTCTGGTTGCCGCTGTTGGCTGACTCGACAAACAGCCGGCGCGCCTCGTCGGGCAGCTCGCGCTTGCCGGAGGCATAGAGCAGGGTTTCGGCGAGCTCCGCCTTGAGGAAGGGAACGTCGCTGTCGATGTAGAGCGCGCGGCGAAAAGCGTGCTCGGCCGAGCTGAATTCCTCCAGGCTCTTGTAGGCCAGACCCAGCCGCGCCCAGTGCTCGGCGTTGTCGGGTTCGCGCATGGCCTGCCCGGCCAGATCGGTGACCGCCGAACGGATCTCGCCGGCCTGGCCGGTATCGGAATCGATGGCTTCCGGGGTGCCCACGACCATGTAGACCGCCAGGGCTGCGACGGGCACGAAAATCACCGCCCCCACCAGCATCCCCCGTTGCCGGCTGCCCAGCAGGGGAACGATGACGAAAGCGAGCGCCAGCAGCACCGCTGCTGCGGCGCTGAAAAGAAAGACAGGGTTGCTCAAAGCGCCGATCTCCGTTTGCGAATGACGATGACAGCGGCCGCCAGGCCGATCAGCAGCAGAACGACAGGGCCGCCCCACAACAGCAGGGTGTGGCCGGCGAGCGGCGGACGGTAGAGCACGTAGTTGCCGTAGCGCTCGACCATGAAGCTGCGGATCTCCTGGTCGCTGCGGTTGTCCTTGAGCATGCGCAGGAGTTCGCCGCGCAGATCCCGGGCCAGCGGCGCGTCGGAATCGGCCAGCGACTGGTTCTGGCAGACCGTGCAGCGCAGCTCCTCGGCCAGCGACCTGAACCGCTGGCGCTGCAGCTCGCTGTCGAAGTCGTGCGGCTCGATCGCCGAGGCAAAAGCCCCCGAGCCAAGCCACAACGCCAGAACCAGCGCCAGCCCCATCCGAAGCCCCCCCTTGACCCTGAAATCTGAACCCTGAAACCTGCTCATGATTCCGCCTCCGCCTTCAGTTTCATGGCTCGCCGCATCAGGTCCTGGAACACGTTGGCGTCGACCGGCCCGATGTGCTTGTGACGGATGATGCCCTTGTGGTCGACCAGGAAGGTCTCCGGCGCGCCGTAGACGCCCAGGTCGATGGCGACCTGGCCCTCGTAGTCGACCAGGTGTCGATCCCAGGCGCTGCCGAAGCGGTCGATCCATTCCAGCGCGTCCTCGCGCTCGTCCTTCCAGTTGAAGCCGACCAGGTCGATGGGGGCTTCCTTGCCCAGGCGCTCGATGAAGGGATGTTCGGCACGGCAGGCCCAGCACCAGCTACCCCAGACGTTGAGGATATAGGGCGCCCCGAGCAGATCATCCCGGCTGGTGAACGATTGCGGCTCGTACAGGCCGGGCAGGCTGAACTGCGGCACTGGCTTGCCGATCAGCGGCGACTGCACCAGCTTGCGCTCCTCGCTGGTCTGCAGCCCGGCGATCAACAGCCCGAGCAGGGCGAGAAAGACCCCGAGCGGGATGAGCATCCGGATCATGCCGGCACCTCCGCAGCCGTGGCAGCGCTATCGCTCGCCTTTTGCCTGAGCCGTTTGCGGTAGCGGCGATCGGAGGCCGAGACCAGACCGCCCAGGCCGATCAGTACCGCGCCACCCCAGATCCAGCGCACGAAGGGTTTGACGTGCAGGCGCAGACTCCAGGCGCCGCTGTCGCCAAGCTCCTCGCCCATGGCGATATACAGGTCGCGGAAAACACCGGGCTTGAGCGCAACCTGGGTCATGGTCTGGCCGCCGCGGTGGTAGAGGCGTTTCTGGGGCGCCATGCGTGCGACCTGGCGATCGCCGCGATGGATGGTGATGCGGGCCTCGTCGGCGCGCCAGTTGGGGCCCTTGACCTGAACCACCTCGTGCAGGGTGAAACTGTAGCCCGCCGCCTCGATGGTCTCGCCGGGGGCAAGGCGCACGTCGCGCTCGAAGGTGTGGGCCTCGACCATGGCGGCGCCGATCAGAAAGACGCCGACGCCGGCGTGCGCCAGCACCATGCCCCACTGGTGGCGCGGCAGCCCCGAGCGGCTGGCGCGGGCGGTGCGAAAGCCGTAGGCGGCCGCGCCGCCGATCAGCCACAAGCCGCCAATCCAGCCGGAAACCGCGCGCAGGCTCCAGGTATCGAGCCAGGCGCACACCGCCAGTGCCGCCACGACCGAGCCGATGGCGGTCAGCGCCAGCGGGCGTGCGGCGCGCATGAATCTGTCGCGCTTCCAGCGCGTGAACGGCCCCAGCGGCAGCAGCAGCACCACCGGCGTCATCAGCAGAATGAACATGGCGCCGAAATACGGCGGACCGACCGAGATCTGGCCCCAGCCCATGAAGTCGATGATCAGCGGATAGAGGGTGCCCAGCAGCACCATGGCTGCCGAGACCGTGAAGAACACGTTGTTTAGCAGCAGCGCCGATTCGCGGCTGACCCAGTCGAAGCCCTCGCCAACCATGATGCGCGGTGCGCGCAGGGCGTAGAGCGTGAGCGCCCCCCCGACCACCAGAGCCATGAAGGCGAGGATGAACAGGCCGCGCTCGGGGTCGTTGGCGAAGGCGTGAACCGAGGTCAAAACGCCCGAGCGCACCAGAAAGGTGCCCAGCAGCGACATTGAAAAGGCCGCAATGGATAGCAGTACGGTCCAGGCGGGGAAGGCGCCCCGTTTTTCAGTCACCGCCTGGGAATGGATCAGCGCGGTACCGATCAGCCAGGGGATGAAGGAGGCGTTCTCGACCGGATCCCAGAACCACCAGCCGCCCCAGCCCAGCTCGTAATAGGCCCACCACGAGCCCAGCGCGATGCCGAAGGTCAGAAACGACCAGGCCGCCAGGGTCCAGGGGCGCGACCAGCGCACCCAGTCGCGCTCGACGCGACCGCCGATCAGCCCGGCGATGGCAAAGGCGAAGGCCACCGCGAAACCCACATAGCCCATGTAGAGCAGCGGCGGGTGAAAGATCATGCCCGGATCCTGCAGCAGCGGATTGAGGTCGCGGCCGTCGATGGGGCCGGGCAGGATGCGCTCGAAGGGGTTGGAGGTAAACAGGATGAACAGCAGAAAGCCGACCGAAATCATGCCCATGACCGCCAGCACGCGCGCGGTGAATACCCGTGGCACCGAGCGCGAGAAGGCGGCCACGGCCAGCATCCAGCCGCCCAGCAGCAGCATCCACAGCAACAGCGAGCCCTCGTGGCTGCCCCACACCGCGGTCAGGCGGTAGAACCACGGCAGCAGCAGGTTGGAGTGCATGGCCACGTAGGTAACCGTGAAATCGTGTTTGAGAAATGCCACGGCCAGGGCCGCGAAGGCGCCGGCCAGGAACACGAAATGCCCGATTGCCAGCGACGGGGCGAGCTTCATCAGCGCCTGGTTGCCGCGCTGTGCCCCGACCATTGGCAGCACCGCCAGCAGCGAGGCCAGCACCAGGGCCAGAATCAGCGAGATCTGTCCAAGTTCGGCGCTCATCGAGTGGATGCCTCCGCCGGATGACCGGCTGCTTCGAGCGATTTCATCACCTCCGGCGGCATGTAGGTTTCGTCGTGGCGGGCCAGAACCTCGTTGGCGTGGAAGTGCCCGGCCTCATCGAGCCGGCCGTGCGCAATCACACCCTGGCCCTCGCGGAACAGGTCGGGCAGGATGCCCTCGAAGCTGACCGGCACGTCGTGACGGCCGTCGGTGACAACGAACTCGACCACCAGGCTGTCGGGGTCGCGCCGAACCGAATCGGCCGCCACCAGGCCGCCCAGGCGGATCTGCCTGTCAGCCGGCGCGGCGGCGGCATGCACGTCGGTCGGGCTGACGAAATAGAGCATGTTGTCGTTCAGTGCGGTAATGGCCACGGCGGTGGCGGCGCCCACGCCAAGGACGATCAGCGCGACGACGATCAGTCTCTTCTTACGCGTCGGTGTCATCGTAGTCTCCGGTCTGCATTGCCTGCTCCTCGCGCAGCTCGGCGATCAGGCGCCGCCCGCGCACGCGCGGCTGGACGAACTGCCAGCCGATGATCACGGCGAACAGGCCGTAGCTGGTCCAGACATAGAAGGCGTAGTCCAGTTGGGGAATCATGCATTGTCTCCAGTTGCCTGCCTCGTGATCGCCTGCTCCGAAATCATCCGGCGAACCCAGCCCTTGCGCCGATCCTGGTCAATCAGGTCGTTGCGGGCGCGATCGATCAGGGCGGCGCCGAACATCAGCTTGACGCCCACGGTCATCCAGATCAGCGGCGGCAGCATGCTCGGATCCATGCGCGATCCGCCCAGCAGGCGGATCGTCGCGCCCTGGTGCAGGGTAGTCCACCATTCTACCGAGAAGTGAATAAGAGGAATGTTGACCAGCCCGACCAGGACGAGAATGCAGGCGACGCGGGCGCCTTTTCGCCGATCCTCGAAGGCGGCATAGAGCCCCATGATGCCCAGATAGATGAACAGTAGCACCAGCATCGAGGTCAGGCGAGCGTCCCAGGCCCACCAGGTGCCCCACATGGGCTTGCCCCACAGCGAGCCGGTGGCCAGACAAAGCGCGGTCAGCGCCGCGCCCACCGGAGCGGCCGCCATGGCCATGATTTCGACCGTGCGGATGCGCCACACCAGGGCAATGACGGCCAGCACCGCCATGATCAGGTAGCTGGCCAGCGCCTGCCAGGCGGCCGGCACGTGAATGAACAGGATGCGGTAGCTGTCGCCCTGCTGGTAGTCGGGCGGCACGACGTAGAGTGCCTGATAAATACCGATGACGGCACAGACCATAAAACCGGCCCATAGCCAGGGTGAGAGCACGCGGCAGAGCTTGTGAAAGGTCGGCGGCGAGCCGAGGCGGTGAAAGCCGACCTTCAGGCGTTGCAGGATCATTCGATATTCAACCTCAGTGCAGCGGTCGTGGCCAGTGGAACCAGGGTCAGTGCAAGAATCAGCAGCGCTGCCAGCAGGCCCATGTGCGCGCTTGCCGACAGGCCGTGTGCGGCTGCAGACACACCGCCGGTCGCGAAAATCAGCACCGGAACCACCATCGGGAACACCAGAATGGACAACAGGACGCTGCCGCGGTTCGTTCCCAGCGTGAGCGCACTGGCCAGGCCGCCAACCAGGCTGAGAATGGGTGTGCCGATGAGCAGGCTCAGCATCAGGGTCGGCAAGGCATGGTTCGGAAGATAGAGCATCTGCGCGGCCAGCGGCGCGAACACGATCACCGGCACGCCGGTGATCAGCCAGTGGCTGAACAGGCGGGTGACGACCAGCGCACCCGGCGAAGCCGAGCCGACCCACCATTGCTCCAGGGTGCCGTCCTCGAGATCGGGACGAAATAGCTGTTCCAGGGCGAGCAGGCTGGCCAGCAGGGCGGCGACCCAGATCATGCCCGGTGCGATGCTGGCCAGCAGGTTGGGCCCGGGGCCGACGCCCAGCGGCACGAGAATGATGACTGCGAACAGAAAGATCAGCGGCAGCAGTGATTCGCCGCCGTGGCGAACGGCCAGGCGCAGGTCGCGCCTGAGCAGGGCGTTCATCGCTGAATACATCATGCCTCCTGCACGTGGCGCTGCACGATCAGCACCTCCGGCGGCTTGGCCAGATCGGGCTGGCGCTGATGTGTGGACAGGATGACCGATCCGTCGCGGCCGAGCTGGTCGGAAAGCAGGGCGTCGACCAGGCAGCAGCCGTCGTCGTCGAGGCTGGCATAGGGCTCGTCGAGCAGCCAGACGGCCGCCGGGGCGACCAGCAGGCCGGCCAGGCCGAGGCGGCGTTTCTGCCCGGCCGAAAGCGTTCGCGCGGGGCGCAGCCCCATGCCGGCCAGGCCGACGCGGGCAAGGGCGCGGCTGTTGCTCAGGCCGCTGTCGGCCGCGGTGAAGCGGCGCCGAAAGTCCAGATTCTCGCGGCACGACAGTTCGCCCTTGAATGCCGCCAGATGGCCGAGAAAGGCGACCGGGGCGTGACGCTGAACCTGGCCGGCCGAAGGGCGAAGTATGCCGGCAAGCAATCGCAGCAAGGTGGTCTTTCCCGCGCCGTTGGCACCGCGCACCACCAGAGCCTGACCACCGCTCACGGCCAGGTCGACCGGTTCGAAGACCGGTTCGCCGGCGCGCGAAAAGGTGGCCTGGCGGGTCTTGATCAGAGTTCTCATCGCCCGGCCCGCCCGGCCCATTCGGGCAATGCATCGGGCCAGCCTGCGCCATACAGGCGAAGGCTTGCCGGGCGGCCGTTTCCGCCCGTGACGACAGCAGCCTGCCCGAATCTCTTGGCCAGGGCATCGAGAGCGTGCTTGTCGGGCTCGACGATCAGCACCGCCGTTTCGTCTGGCCAGTCTTTGCCCGGATCGCGATTGACGGCCGGGTGGAACGCCAGGTCCAGTTCCCTGGCCGCCTCGAGCAGCATGCGGTGACGTGCCTGGTTGTCCGCGCTGCCAAGCGGCAGGGCCTGCGGATTGCAGGCCGTGATGATCGCCCAGGGCCGATTGCCGACTGCCGTGTCGAGGCCGTGCAGCGAGCGCCCAATGCGCACCACGTACTCGTGGCCGTCGACGCGGACGCGATAGTCCGTGGCCGCAAAGGCCTGCAGAAGCTTCTCCGGCGAATTGCTGACAGCGTCTGTATCCATCGACTCGTGAACGGTGACCGGTGAACTGCAATGAGGGCTGGTGAGGTACTATTTTAGCCTGCGGGCAATCCGCGTTATGACCTGAATCAAGGCAGATGCACAAAACATCCGAAAGAACAGGAGAGCAATGTCCCGCTTCGATCATGACCTTTTTGTAATCGGCGCCGGTTCCGGCGGTGTTCGGGCTTCACGCATCGCAGCCGGGCACGGGGCCCGGGTCGCTATCTGCGAAGAGTCCCGGGTGGGGGGTACCTGCGTCATCCGCGGCTGCGTGCCCAAAAAGCTTCTGGTTTATTCATCGCAGTTTTCCGAGCAGTTCGAGGACGCTGCCGGCTATGGCTGGCGCGTTGGCGAGTCGGCCTTTTCCTGGCCAGACCTGATTGCCGCCAAGGATCGGGAGATCGACCGGCTCAACGATGTCTACCACCGACTGCTCGACAATGCCGGGGTCACCCTCTACAAGGGTCGGGGGCGCCTGGTCGATCAGCATACCGTAGAGGTGGACGGGCGCCGCTTCAGCGCGGAAAAAATCCTGATCGCCACCGGTGGCCGTCCCTGGGTGCCGGATATTCCCGGCGCCGAGCTGGGGATCACCTCCGACGAGGCCTTCCACCTGGAATCCATGCCGGAGCGCGTTCTGGTTGTCGGTGCCGGCTATATCGCCGTGGAATTCGCGGGCATCTTCAATGGCATGTGCAGCGAAGTCACGCTGGCCTATCGGCGCGATCTGATCCTGCGCGGCTTCGACGAGGACGCGCGCCGGGCGGTCGAGGCGGGCATGCGCGAGCGCGGCATCGACATTCAGTATCACACGGTACCGGCCCGCCTGGAGCGCCGTGATGATGGCATAGAAGTGACCTTTTCGGATGACCGCAGGCAGGTTTTCGACTGCGTCATGTTCGCCACCGGGCGCTCTCCCTACACCTGGGATCTGGGCCTGGAAGAGGCCGGCGTGCACACCGGCGCGGAAAACCGCATCGAAGTCGACGACTACAGCCGCACCAGCGTCGACAATATCTTCGCCGTAGGCGACGTGACTGATCGCCTCAATCTCACGCCGGTGGCGCTGATGGAAGGGCATGCTTTCGCCGACACGCAGTTTGGCGGCATGGATCGGCCGGTGGAACATGCCGATACGCCGGCGGCCGTGTTCAGCCAGCCGCCGGTCGGCACCGTGGGGTTGACCGAGTCGGACGCCAGAGAACAATACGGCGAGATTCGCGTTTTCCGGTCGTCCTTTACGCCGATGAAATATACTCTCGCCGGAAGAGAGGAAAAAGCGGTCATGAAGCTGGTGGTCGATGCCGCCAGCGACCGCGTGCTGGGATGTCACATGGTGGGTCCCGACGCGCCCGAAATCGTCCAGGGCTTTGCCGTGGCGGTTCGGGCAGGATTGACCAAAGCCGACTTTGACCGCACGATCGGGATTCATCCGACCAGCGCCGAAGAATTGGTCACGCTCCGTCAGCCGGTAAGCGACTGACGCCAACTGATGCAAGGAATGACAGTGTCGATGAAAGCAGCTATCCGCCTCCTGTTGATGCCGTGCCTGGTCGCCCTGGCACTCGTGCCCGCAGTGCAGGCCAGGTCCACCGTCGTGGTGCCGGGCAAATGGATCGTTGAACTCGAAGCGCCGCCGGCCGTTGCCTACGAGGGTGAACCGGTCTCGGCGCTGATGAGCGACGGCAGCAAACTGCCGCCCAAGCGTCTGCAGGCAACGGCGCCGACCGCCAATGGAGAGCATCGCTACGATGCGCATACGCCGGCGGTGGCCGCCTACACGGCCTACCTGGGTCAAGAACGCGCACAGGTGCTCGAGCTCGCCGGGCGCGCGCTGGGCCGAACTGTGGCGGCCGAGCGGGTTTACCAGCACGTATTCAACGGCTTCGAAGCGAAGCTCTCGAAAGCCGAAGCCGAGCGGGTTGCCGACCTGCCCGGCGTGCGTGCCGTGCGCCCCGTTCTCGCCCACAAGATGGAACTGGATGCCGGGCCGAAGCTGATCGGCGCGACCGCCGTCCATGCCGGTTTTCCGGGCGTTGTCGCCAACGGCGGCGAGGGCGTGGTCATCGGCATCATCGACAGCGGAATCAACTGGGACCACGCCTATTTTTCCGATGCTCCCCTGGCTTCCGGACATGTCTTTTCCAATCCCTACGGTCAGCAACTGGGCGAATGCAGCAAGCCGGAGGTGCCCTGCAACGACAAGCTGGTGGGCGTCTACGACTTCACGGTAGAAGGCACCAAGGGCAAGGATCCCCAGGGCCACGGAACGCACGTGGCCTCGATTGCGGCGGGCGTGCCCTTGGACTTCAGCCTCGGGTTTTCGGGCAGCTACGTCTACCAGACGACCGGAGTGGCACCGCACGCCAATATCGTCTCCTACAAGGTCTGCTACAAAGAACATCCCGACAACGACGAGCTCGACGGGGCGTGTGAGAGCAGCGCCATCCGGGAGGCCTGGGACCAGGCCGTGGTCGACGGGGTGGACGTGGTGAACTACTCGATCGGAACCGACGTGCTCAATCCCTGGACCTACGCCGCGCCGCTGCTCAACATGTGGTCGGCGGGCATTCCCTTCGTTACCTCTGCCGGTAACGATGGCCCCGACCCTGGAACAGTGGGCGCGCCGGCCAACGCGCCGTGGACATTTGCCGTTGGCAGCTCCACCCACGGGCGCATGACCGGCTCGCGCGCGACGGTCGCCGGGCTGGCCAATCGCCTGCTGGTCTACGGCACCGGTCCGGGCTTGTCTTCTTCGTTCACGGCTCCTCTGGTCGCGGCAGATGAAATTGTCGACAACGATCTGGGCTGCAGCGCGTTTCCGTCGGGCTCGCTTGCCGGCGACATCGTGCTGATCCAGCGTGGTGAATGCACGTTTGCCGACAAGGTCAGCCACGCCGCGGATGCCGGAGCCGTGGCTGTACTGGTCTACAACAACATCGAGGGCATTCCCATCGGGATGGGCGGCCTGGAGGGCACCACCATTCCGGCGGCCATGATGGACCGACAGGACGGCCTGGCGGTCCGAGACGCCATGGCGCAGTCAACCGATCCGCAGGCGACGCTCCTGACGGGCGGCTTCGCCAAGGTCAGTGAAAGCTGGCAGGACTATGTTTCAGATTTCAGCGCGCGCGGGCCGGCCCTTTCTCCCCCGGGAGTGATGAAGCCCAACGTGCTCGCGCCAGGTTCCAACATCGTTGCCGGCTGGTACAACGGCGCCAACTCCTACGCGATGGTGGGCGGAACATCGATGGCCAGCCCCCACGTTGCCGGCGCGGTGGCGCTGCTCAAGTCGGTGCATCCGAACTGGACGCCTGCCATGCTGCAGTCGGCGCTGGAGACGACGACCGAAACGGAAGCGCTCAAGTGGGATGACGGTCCCGCCAGCGTGTTCGATCGCGGTAACGGCCGCATTCGTGTCGATCGGGCTGCGCAGGCCGGCCTGTACCTGCCGGTATCGCGCCATGACTTTGCAACGGCCAACCCCGAGATCGGCGGCGAACCCCGCCAGCTTAACCTGGCCGGCATCTGGGACCACTCCTGCACCCAGCAGTGCAGCTTTACCCGAACCGTCAAGGCCATCGAGGGCGGTAGCTGGCAGGTCTCCACCGGCGGTGATGTCGACATCACGGTATCGCCACAGAGCTTCAGCCTGTCTTCGGGGCAATCGCAGGTGCTTGCCATCGAGGTTGATACCGGAGCGCAGTTTGCCGGTGAGGTGAGCGAAGGCTTCATTGAACTGACGCCGACCCAGAGCGATTTCGTGCCCCAGCGCCTGCAGGTGGGTGTGCAGGTCACGGCCATCGAGCTCCCCGATACGCTCGATTTGACGGTCGATAGCAACCGCGGCAGTGACAGTACAAGCGTCAACGCCGGCCCCCTGCCCGAACCGGTCTTCAGGACCAGCGATCTGGTGGCGCCCACGCGGGAAAGCTTCACCCTGCGCCAGGATCCTACGCCTTCCGATCCCTTCAGCGGCAGTTTCGGCCGCAAGACCTTCCTGCTCGACGTGCCGCCGGATACGCTGATGCTGGTCGCCGAAATTGTCTCTTCTCCGGCGACGGATCTGGACCTGTTCATCGGCCGCGACAGCAACGGCAACGGGCGCGCCGACGAGAGCGAAACCGTGTGCAGCTCGCGCAGCCCCGATGCGATCGAGCTGTGCCGCATCAACGTACCGCAGCCGGGCCAGTGGTGGGTAATGATCCAGAACTGGCAGGCCTCGTCCAGCAGCGCCAGAGACAACGTCGAGCTCGACCTGGCCGTGCTCGAGGCCAGCGACGGCTACAGCTTCACGGTCAGCGGCCCCGGCTTTCATCCGGGGGGCGAGCTCGAGCTGGATTTCCACTGGGATGAACCGGCCATGCTGCGCGACCAGCGCCGCCTGGCGGCCGTGGGCCTGAGTTCTTCGCCGGATACGCTCGAAGATCTCGGCGTGCTGCCGGTGGTCGTGACCCGAACGGGACCCAACGCGCCACAGGCCACGGCGCTGTTCAACGGCGAGACGCGCGCCGTGGTGATTCCGGGCAACACGACCCACGATTTGCTCTTCATCGACGTGCCGCCGTCGGCTGGTGCCGTCGAAATCGAGGTTAGGGGCCAGCAGGGCGTGGACGGCGCACTCTACCGCCTTGATCACGACCAGATTGCCGGTCATGCTCCGGCGACGCCGAAGGCGCCCACGAGCGGCGCGCTGGCGACCGGCACAGGCTCAGGCAGCGGGTTCACGCTCGCCCATTCTGCGGCAGGAACCGTGTCGCCGGGCCGCTACTATGTGGTGCTCGACAACACCAAGGGCGACGAAAGGCGCGTGCGGGTCACCGCCTCGATCGCCGAGACCGCGTCGGCCCGGCTGCCCCGCTACGGGCTGTGGAGCCCGCTTGGCCGATCCATCTACCAGGGCTTCGAGTGGGCCTCCGGTGGGGTTGGGTTCGTCGTCTGGTACAGCTATGACGACGAGGGCGTGCCCGTGTTCTACAACGCGCTCAATCCGATCGATTCGGCGCGCTCGACCTGGTCGGGCGATCTGCTGCGAACGACCAGCATCGGCGTGCGCAACAATATCTCGACGGTGGGCCATCTCGGCATCACGGCGCTGGCCGAAGACGACATGATCGTGGCGTGGCGATTGAACGGTGCACACGGTTCGGACCGGCTCAAGCCCGACAGCCCGCCGACCTGCCCGTCAGACGGCGGCGATGTGCTCAGCTATACCGGCCACTGGAACGCGCCGGGCGTCGCCCAGGGTGGCACTACCATGATCATTACCGACTCGACGCAGGCGCAGGTGCGTTACTACTTCGATCAGCTCGGCATCGGTCGATGGGTGATCAGCACCAACCGCCAGGGCAACGGTCCGCTGGCCGAAGAGCTTGATCTGCTCGAGCTGCGCGGCTTCTGCCCGAACTGCAGCCAGGGGCCGGTTGCCATCGAAACCGTTGGCAGCTACAGGCGCGTTTTCGAGAGCGAAACTCACGCGACCGAATACCTCGAGTTCGAGTCGCTGCCGCCGCTGGGTGAGTCTCATTCGATGGAAGTCGAGATCGAGAAGCTGACCTCCCGAAGCGAATGCCAGTAGAAGCCGAAAGACCCTCCGGCCGGCCGCTGCCGCCGGCCGGAGCAAATACCCCCTCAAAGCGAGTTTCGCCGGGCCGCAACAAATGATCAGAGACCGAAGGGTCGTGGTGGTGATGCCCGCCTACAATGCGGCCCGAACGCTGGAGAAGACTTTCGCCGAGGTGCCGCGCGACATCGTCGACGAGATCGTTCTGGTCGACGATGCAAGCCAGGACGATACCGTCGGCCTGGCCCGGTCGCTGGGCATCGAGCACGTCATCGAGCACGACAGCAATCGCGGCTACGGCGGCAATCAGAAGACCTGCTATCGAAAAGCGCTGGAGCTGGGGGCGGATATCGTGATCATGCTCCATCCCGACTACCAGTACAGCCCGCTGTTGATACCTGCGATGGCCGAGCTGGTGGCCAGCGGCCTGTTTCCGGTGGTTCTGGGCTCGCGCATTCTCGGCGGCGGCGCGGTCAGCGGCGGCATGCCGCGCTACAAGTATTTCGCCAATCGTGTGCTCACGGCATTCCAGAATCTGTGCACCGGGGCCAAACTGTCCGAGTACCACACCGGTTATCGCGCCTTTTCCGCGCGGCTGCTCGAACAGCTTGATCTGGAAGCCAATTCCGACGACTTCATCTTCGACAACCAGATGCTCGCCCAGGTGCTGGCCCGGGGTTGCCGCATTGGCGAGGTGACCTGTCCGGCGCATTATTTCGGTGATGCGTCTTCGATCAATTTCCGACGTTCGGTTACCTACGGGCTGGGTGTGATCGGAATATCCGTTCAGCACCTGCTCGGACGGATGGGGCTGCACCGCTCGCGCTACTTCGATTCGTGAGTGCGACTGCACGCCAGTCGTTGCGCGTGCTGTGGTGGCTGCTCTGGGCGCTGGTGCTGGCGGCCGGTATCTGGCTGCGGCTGTGGCAGATCGATGCCCAGATACTGTTAGATGATGAATGGCACGCCCTGCATCGCCTGATGCAGGCTGGCTACAGCGAGATCCTCCTCAGCTTCGGCCACGCTGACTACTGCATTCCGCTGACGCTTCTGTTTCGGCTTCTTGCCGATACCGTCGGCCTCCACGAATGGCAGATGCGCCTGCTTCCGATGGCCTTCGGGCTGGCGGCCCTGCTCGTGCTTCCCGCGCTGCTGCGGCCCTGGCTCGAGGCCGGCGAACGCCTGTGTTTTGCAGCACTGGTCGCAATCTCGCCGCTTCTGATTCACTTTTCGCGCTATGTGCGTCCGTATGCGCTGGTCGTCATCCTCGGTTTCATGGCAATCATTCTGCTGTGGCAGTGGTGGCGCCACGGCGGCCGTGCCCGGCCGGCGGGTTTTTTCCTCTGCGCGGTGGCTGCAGCCTGGCTGCATCCCCTCACCACCATCTATACGGGCTTTGCCCTGAGCTGGTTCGCGGTGGCCGGCATCGTCAGGTGGCGCCGTGGCGAGGGGGCGCGGCCGTTCTGGTCGCTGCTTGCGCTCGGCGCGCTGACGACCGCGGCCTGCAGTGCGCTGGTTCTGCCGCCGCTGCTGGCTGACACGGCCTCGATCGCGGTCAAGACCGGCAAGCATTCAATCGGGCTGTATACGCTTGCCCGCAGCCTCGAGATGGTGCTCGGCGTGCGGCATTTCTGGCTGGCAGCGCTGCTGGCAATTCCGATTCTGACCGGCGGCTGGATCCTGTGGCAGCGCGATCGCCTGTTCTTGATTTTCTGGCTGTCGGCAACCCTTCTGGCCGTGGCCGTTATCCAGGTACTGGGGCCGGAGTGGATTCGCAACGCTCTGGTGCTGGTGCGCTACACCGTGATTTCCATGCCCATCGTGCTGGCGCTGCTGGCCATCGGCCTGGTCCGGATCGCCTGGCTGGCCGTTGATCGGTGGCGCAGCGCATCGCCCTGGCTGACACCGGCAAGCCTGCTGGCCGTTGCCGGCCTGTATTTCGCCGGCCCGCTGCCGGCGACCTACAGCGGCATCAACCAGTTCACGAATTCGGCTCGCTACCAGATCGATTACAACTTCGAGCGCAGCATTTTCGACTCGATCATGAGCCCGATCGAGACGCCGGACTTCTACCGCAAGATCGCCGCCGAACCGGGACAGTGGCAACTGGTGGAGGCGGCCTGGCACTTCGAAACGCATTTCACACCAATCACGCAGTACCAGCGCGATCATCGGATACCGATCCGGATCGGCATGATCAGCGGTCTGTGCACGGACTGGACCTGGGGCGAGCTGCGGCCCGACAGCGGACTCGACATTGACCTTGATCACTTCGTCTTTCTGAGCGACATTCTGCGCAACCCCGGCGATGTCAACCGCTTCGTGGTGTTTCCGCTGGACTATCCTTTCGAGTACGAGCCCCGGGAGCTGCCCGACCTGGCGCCCTGCATCGAGGCATTTGCGGAACGCTTCGGTCCGCCCTGGTACCAGAGCGAAGACTACGTGGTCTTCAGGATTCCGGGCTCAGGCCCGGAAGACGGCGCCTGAGACGCCAGGAGATGCAGATCAGCAGCAGCACGCCCAGCATGGGTAGCCCGATTTCGGGTTCGAGCAGCAGGGCAGGCGACATCAGACCCCGGGCGTCGAGCAGAGCGTCCAGCCCGGATCCGACCCCGGCATAAACGATTGCCGATGGCGTCAGACCGACCAGCGAGGCAATCAGAAAGCGGGTCAGGTCGATGCGCGTGAAAGCCGAGCCGGCATTGACCGCAAAGCAGGGCGCGACCGGAACGATGCGCAGCAGCATCACGTAGAAAACGGCATTTCTGTCCATCACGTCAAACAGGCTGCGGGCGCGGCCCTTGCGCAGAAAGGCGCTGTCTTCGCGCACCCCGAGCAGGCGCATCAGCACGAAGGTCAGCACCGCACCCAGAGTCATGCCGGCCAGCGCCGCGGCCGCGCCAGCGCCGGCGCCGAACAGAAAGCCGCCGGCGACCGTGAACACGGTGGCGGCAGGCAAAGTCAGGGTGATCAGCACGGCAAAGGCCAGAACGTAGATGAAAATACCGGGCCAGAAGTGCGCTGCCACCACGCTCTCGAGCTGGCCGACAAGCCTGAGCACGGCGGCCTGGCCGACATCGGTCAGCGCCACGGCAAAGGCCAGCACGATCGATAGCGCGAGCGCGGCGGCAGCCAGTTTGATCGGTTTGTGCTGCATGAGCTTTCAGCGCTTCCCGGCGGCCAGCATTCGGCCGGTCAGCTCGACGAAGCGTTCGATATCCTCGCGGTTGTTGTACAGCGGCGCGGGAGCGGCCCGGATGATATCGGGCGCGCGCCAGTCACATGTGACACCGTGGGCCTCGAGGCGTTCGAACAGCCGCCGGCCGGCCGCCTTGCCGGCATGCAGTCTGAGCGAAAGCTGGCAGCCGCGGCGGTGCGGTTCCAGCGGGGTGATGATGTCGATGTCGTCGGCCAGCTCCTCCTGAATCAGATGTGCCAGGTAGCCGGTCAGCTCCAGCGAGGCGTGGCGCAGGGCGTCGATGCCGCCGGCGTCTTCGAAAACCTGCAGGGATGCGAGCAGCGGCGCGGTGGCCAGAATCGGCAGGGTGGACAACTGCCAGCCCGCCGCCCCGGCCTGCGGGCGAAAGTGCGGGTGCATCTGAAAACGCGTGTGAACATCCTGGCCCCACCAGCCGGCCAGGCGCGGGCCGTCGAAACGGGCGTGGCGCTCGTGAACGAACAGACCGGCGATGGCGCCGGGGCCGGCGTTGAGATACTTGTAGCTGCACCACACCGCAAAGTCCGGCCCGTCTTCGTGCAGGTTCAGCGGCACGTTGCCCACGGCGTGAGCCAGATCCAGCCCGATCGCGGCCCCGGCCTTGCGTGCCGCCCGGCAGATGCGAGCGATGTCGAACACCTGGCCGCTGGCGTACTGCACGCCCGGCCAGAGCACGAGCGCGACCTGTTCGCCGTGGCGCTCGAGGTAGTCTTCGAAGTCATCCTCGTGCAGCAGGCTGTCGCGCCGCGGCGCCAGCTCGATGACGTCGTGTTCGGGATCCAGGCCGTGCAGATGCACCTGCGACGCCACCGCATAGCGGTCGCTTGGAAAACTGCCTTTCTCCACCAGAATGCGCCGGCGCCTGCCCTGCGGGCGATAAAAGCTGATCAGCATCTGGTGCAGGTTGGCAGTCAGGGTGCCGGTGGCCACGACCTCGATGTCGCGCGCCCCGCACAGGCGGGCAAGCGAGGCGGTCAGCAGTTCGTGGTATTCCGTCCAGGCGGTGGGGCCGTCAAAGTGGCCGGCGACGCCCAGCGTGGCCCAGCGCTCGAGTTCGCTGTCGACGGCATCGGCCGCGTTCTTCGGCTGGGCCCCCAGGGAGTTGCCGCACAGATAGATGCCGGCCTCGCCGTGACCACCGTCAGGAATGCGGAATCTGTCGCGGAACTGGCCGGGCGCAAAGACGGATTCGGACTGGGCGTCGTGCATTTTGCGCGGAGCGGTTCGAGAAAAAGGCAGGATAGCTGGATTCGGGTCGGCGCGAAAGATTGGTATAGTCATGCCGCTACAATGTCGCCCTGATCGATGGACGACCCCCATGAAGGTTTCCGATTTTCGTTTCGACCTGCCCGAGAGACTGATCGCGCAGTATCCGCTTCGCCAGCGTTCCGCCAGTCGCCTGCTTCATCTCGAGCGCAAGGGCGGGCGCTGGCACGACCGGCAGTTTGTCGACCTGCCGGATCTGCTCGATCCTGGCGACCTGCTGGTCTTCAATGACACGCGCGTCATTCCTGCGCGGGCCTGGGCGCGCAAGGAAAGCGGCGGGCGGGTCGAGATCATGGTCGAGCGCGTGGTGTCCGAGCGCGAAGCGCTGGTCCAGTTGCGCGCCAATCGCAAGCCGGCCACAGGTGCTCACCTGTTCATCGACGGTCAGGCCGAGCTGGAAGTGCTGGGCCGTGAGGACGAGTTCTGGCGTTTGGGCGTCGTTGCCGGTCCGGGCTGGTCGGCCCTGCTGGATGCCGTCGGCCACATGCCGCTGCCCCCTTATATCGAGCGCGAGGACGAAGCCAGCGACAGCGAACGCTACCAGACCGTCTACGCCCGGGTACCCGGTGCCGTGGCTGCGGCTACCGCCGGGCTGCATTTCGACGAAAACATCCTCGCCCGGATCGATGAAAAAGATGTTGCCCGGGCCGAATGCACCCTGCACGTCGGCGCGGGCACTTTTCAGCCGGTTCGGGTAGAAGAGGTGAGCGAGCACCGCATGCACGCCGAATGGCTGTCGATATCGTCCGGGCTGGTCGCGGCCGTGCGCGCCGCCCGCTCGCGCGGTGGGCGGGTCGTGGCCGTCGGCACGACCGCCGTTCGTGCGCTCGAGACCGCCGCGGCAGGCGGTGAGCTTAAGCCCTTCGAAGGCGACAGCAGGCTGTTCATCCATCCCGGCTACCGATTTCGCGTGGTCGATGCGATGATCACCAACTTTCACCTGCCCGGCTCGACCCTGCTGATGCTGGTCAGCGCGTTTGCCGGGCGCGAGAACGTGCTGGCGGCCTACCGCCACGCGGTCGAAGCCGAATATCGCTTCTTCAGCTATGGCGATGCCATGTTCATCTCCTGATGCGCCGGCTGAAAAATCCGATCAACCACGAAGCGCACGAAGGGCACGAAGCAATGAAAGGATCGGGATTGGATAATCTTCGTGATCTTCGTGTGCTTCGTGGTTTCAAGTAAAGGGTGCTGTAAAGATGCAATTCAACCTTGTACACACCGACGGTCAGGCGCGTCGGGGCCGGCTGACTTTCGAACGCGGCAGCGTCGAGACGCCGGCTTTCATGCCGGTGGGTACCTACGGGACGGTCAAGGCGATGACGCCCGAGGAGCTCACCGACATCGGCGCGGAGATGATTCTGGGCAACACGTTTCATCTGATGCTGCGCCCGGGCACCGACATCATCGCCGCCCACGGCGATTTGCATGATTTCATGGGCTGGAGCGGCCCGATCCTGACCGACTCCGGCGGTTTTCAGGTGTTCAGCCTGGCCGAGTTGCGCAAGATGAGCGAAGACGGCGTGACCTTTGCCTCGCCGGTCGATGGCTCAAGAGTATTTCTCGGTCCCGAGGAGTCGATGGCCGTACAGCGGGCGCTGGGTTCGGACATCGTCATGATTTTCGACGAATGCACGCCCTATCCGGCGAGCGAAAACGAGGCGCGTGAATCCATGCAGCGTTCGCTGCGCTGGGCCGAGCGCTCGAAGCGGGCCCACGGCGACAGCCCGGCGGCCCTGTTCGGTATCGTCCAGGGCGGCATGTATCCTGAGCTTCGCGGCGATTCCGCCCGCGGGCTGCTCGAGATCGGTTTCGACGGCTACGCCATCGGGGGTTTGAGCGTCGGCGAGCCGGAAGCCGAGCGCGACCGTATCCTTGAAGCCACCTGCCCGCTGCTGCCCGCCGATCGCCCGCGCTACCTGATGGGCGTGGGGCGGCCCGAAGACCTTGTCGCCGCTGTAGCGCGCGGCGTGGACATGTTCGACTGCGTGCTGCCCACGCGCAATGCCCGCAACGGCCATCTGTTTACCAGCCAGGGCGTGGTCAGAATCCGCAATGCCCGGCATGCGCACGACACCGGCCCGGTCGATCCGGAATGCGAGTGCTACACCTGCCGGCGGTTTTCGCGTGCCTATCTCAGGCATCTGGAAAGATGCAACGAGATCCTCGGGCACCGTCTGGCCACCATTCATAACCTGCATTATTACCAGTCACTCATGCGACGGATGCGGCAGGCCATCGAGGCCGGCAGTTTTGATGAACTGGCCCGGGATCTGGTCACAGGCTGGGCAAGTGACTCCCCATGAGGTAGCCGGAAGAACGGTGAAAATATGATATATCTCACAAAAAACTTGACTTTCATGATGCTGATCATGATCATGTGTCCACCAGCGAGGGAGAGGGCATCTCGTTTCGACGAGATAGTCCGCCAACGAAAAAGAGGGATGCATGGACCAACCAGCCGCCGGATCGTGTGGTGTTCCGGGAGCTAGCACCACCACACTGATCGCGAAATTTCTGGCTGTTGCCCTGGTAGTCTGTCTGCCTGCGGTAGCGCAATCCATTGAAGTCGAACTGGCCGGGCCGTCGGGTGCTTCCGGCGGCAGCCAGCTCGACTACATCATCACCGTCACCGCAACATCGGCCGAGGCGCCGGTAGCTGGCGTATCGGTCATTCACAGCCTGCCGGTCGGCCTGGTTAACGCGGCCGCCATCGGATCCGGCTTCAGTTGCTCATCCAGCGGCTCCCCGGAGGTCGTGACCTGCGACGCCGACGCGGACCTGGCAGCGGGCGACCATGTCATCACGGTGTCGGTCGATTCAGCGGTGCAATCATCCGATACCACCGTGACCAGCACGACGGCCGTCAAGGTCGGCGGCAGTCAGCAGGCTGGCGATTCTCTGGACACCACGATCTACGCCTCCGACCTTCTGGTCTCGAAGCTCATCGACAACGGTACATCGCTGGAAGGTGCCATCGAGACGGTCGGCGGCAGCGATGTGGCCTTCCAGATCACGGTCGAGAATCGGGCTTTGGCCGAGATTGGCAACCTGCGCGTTCGCGACGTCATGCCGGCCGGGCTGGATGTGGACGCCAATCCCCAGGCTGGCTTCGGCACCAACTGGAGCTGCATCGTCAGTGATGGCGCGCAGGATACCGTGACCTGTGATTACGATCCGGCGACCCTGGCGGCCGGCGCCACCACTTCGGCGCTGATTCTGACGGCAACCACGCCCGAGCAGGACACCACCTTGACCAACGCCGCCGAAGCGGAGTCGGCCGCAAGCTCATCCTGGGCGCACACCAGCGCCGATGCGACCGTCAATGTTTTCCTCGAGTCTGATCTGCGCATCAACAAGTCCGCCGATGCCAGCCTGGTTCATTCCGGTGACTCGCTGACCTACAGCTACACGATTTCCAACCTCGGGCCGCATGAAGCCACCGGCGTGACGGTGACTGACACTTTCGATCGCAGCGCCGCGGTGGCGTCTTTCAACGCCTCGCCCCCATCCGACTGGAGCTGCCAGGAGGTAATCCCGGCTCCCATCGGCGCGACAGCCATCGAATGTCAGCTTGACGCAGGTCAGACCCTGCCGCCCGATGGCTCCACGCGGCTGCTGAGCCTGACGGTGACCCCAAGCGCCGTCGATGACGCGGTCGTACTTGGCAACCAGGCGGAAATCACGGCCGTTCAGCGCCTGCCAGCTTCGCCGCAGAACACCAGCGCCGTGGTTGAAGTGGATCTGGTGCCGTCAGCCGACCTGTCGCTTGCGCGCGCTGGTGTTTCAGCCACGCCGATAGACGCGGAGTCCGGGTTTTCCTGGTCGATGGAGATAGAGAACGGCGGGCCGTCGCTTGCTCGCGATCTGACGCTTGTCGAGAATCTGCCCGATGGCGTGATGGTGACCGGCTTTGCCTCTCCCGACGGCTGGAGTTGTTCTGCAAACCAGCGCCTGGGCAGCTACCGGTGCCAGCTCGACGAGCTCGGCGTGGGCACGAGCACGCTCACGATTTCGGCGGTTGCACCCAGAAACCCCTCACCGCCGGGACAGGCAACCGCGCCAAGCCCTTTCGGGGTAGCGAGTGTTGACGCGCAGACGCATGACCCCGTGCCGGGCAACAACCAGGCGGGTTCCGATTCGATCACGGTCGCCGCAGTTTGGGATCTGGCAATCAACAAGGACTCTGCAGCCGAGCTGCTCGTGCCCGAGCAGGCGTTTACCTACGACATCACGGTCACCAATGCCGGCCCCAGTGATCTGGTCGGTGGCCTGCGCCCGCTGCTCGACGACGCCTTCGATCCGCGCTTGCGTGGAGTCATCGGGATGTGCGCAACGAGCGCCGTCGAACCTTGCTGGAGCTGCGGCTGGGATGCCCGGCCGATTCTGGATCAGGCCATCGACACCACTGCTGGGGCAACCACGGGTCTGGTCGGCGCCTGGTCGCTGGCTCTTGCCCCCGACCGCAACCACGTCTACGTCGGCGGCCGGTTCGACGACGCCATCGCGGTCCTCGATCGCGACAACGTTCGCGGCGCCGGTTTCGGCCAGTTGAGCTTTGGCGGTTTCAACGATGAACTGGCCGCACCGCGCGCGCTGGCCGTGCATCCCGGCGGCCATTGGCTGGTTGCCGCCGGCCACGGCAGCGGCGCCGAGCTGAAGCTGTTTTCCCGCAACCCGGCCACTGGGGCGCTGAGCGCGGTATTCACGCTGAGCGAGTCGGTGGCCGCCCCGGCCGACCTGCTGTTTTCACCCGACGGGCGATTCCTGTATCTGGCCGAAAGCGGTGCCGATCGTATCCGGCAGTTGGCCTTCGACGCCCAGACGCAGACGCTTTCTCTGGTTGCCGACGTGGCTCGCGATGCCGGCAGCAGCAATCCCGTTCTGCTCGGCGGCGTGGCCGGCCTGGCCCTGTCGCCCGACGGTGACTGGCTCTACGCCGCCGCGCCCGACGATCAGGCCGTTGTCGCTTTCTCGGTCGGTGCGGCCGACGGCCATCTCACACCCCTGCCGGCGGCATCCAGGGTAATGGACAACGGCGCCGGTCCGGTTGCGGTTCGGGTGATCGAAGCCGGAGTAGACGAGGTCTTTGCCGGTGGTGGTGACAGCCTGTTCGTCATCGAGCGCACCGGCACGGGCGGCGAGCTGGGCACAGCGACATCCTTCGTGGCCAGCTCGGTACCAGACAAGCGGCTCCAGGGCGTCAGCGGCCTGGTTTTGAGTGGCGACGGCAACAGCCTGTTTGTCTCCGCCGCCGCCGGGGCCGCCATTTCGCTGTTCGAACGAGACAGCGGCGGGGCCGTGCGGTTCGTGCGCTCCGTGGGTTTGCCCGATGGTCTCGAGGCGAATGGCGCAGTGCTCGATGCGACCGGCGAACGCCTGTACGTGAGCGCCACCTCCAGCGATGTCTCGGCCTCAACCGCGCCCGATACCGGCGCGGTGCTCGTCTATCGCACGGTGGCGGCGGGTGCCTGCGACGACATGCGCAGCGGCGAAATCTCGAACGATCCGCTCGAAGACGTTGCCGTGACCGTGCCGGCCGGTCAGGCTGTGGTCGTCACGATTCATGCCGCGGTCAAGGCGGGCACGCCGACCGGCACGCTTTCGAATACCGCACAGCTCAATGCCGTGCCGGCCTGGGATGAAACCAGCGGGCAGCAGCTTTCGAGCACGAAGACGCTCGATATCCGCAATGCTACCGAGGTCGTGGTCACCACCGATGCGCCGGGGCAGCGGCCCGTGCCCGGCACTGATTTCGCCTTCACCGTCGAAATCGTCAACAACGGCCCATCGGGCGTGAGCGGTCTGCAGGTGACAGACCTGCTGCCGATCTTTCCCGGTGATCCGGCAGGCTTTGTATCGGATACCCCGGAATGGCAGTGTTCGGCCAGCGAAAATGCCTGCTGCAACCCGTCGGCCGGCCAGTGTGGTGTCCTGCAGTCAACGCCTTTTCAGTCAGGCGGTCTGAACGAACACAAGGTGGATCTGGACGCACAGTCGTCTGTGACCTTCACCCTGCGCGGCCGAATTCATCCGGCCGCCGACCCGGACGGGTCGGTCAGCAACCAGGTGCAACTGGTCATGCCGGGCGGTATCGAGGCTTTCTCGCCCGACGACCTGAGCGACAACCACAGCGTGGACCTGGCGGCAGAGGCCGACGTCTGGCTCAAGAAGGAAAGCCTGGGCACAAGCGTGGACGGCAATGGTCTGGCCGCTGATTTCAGGCTGACGCTAGGCAACTTTGGCCCGTCGGCGGTTCGTGGCGTTCGCCTTCAGGATCTGCTCGACGATCCGGCGCTTGATGCGGCCGGGGCGGGCTGGTCGTGTTCCATCGTCGACGGCGGTGAATCCGCTCTGGCCGAGAGCTGTTGCGGCTTTGACTCAGGTGCCTGCCAGAGCATCGACCTGGCAGGTCAGTCCGGCCCGATCGACCAGAATCTGGCGCTGGCGCCACAGGCTCGCGCCGAGCTGCTGGTGCGCGTGCCGGTGACCGATGAGCAGGCCGCCGAGGTCGAGAATACCGCGACTGCAGCAACGCCGGCCAACATCACCGAGACCGACCCGGTCAACAATACCCAGAGTGTCTCGACGCGTCTGCTGGCTACCGCCGATCTGGCGATCAGCAAGGAGATACTGGCCGGATCGAGCGTGGTGCCCGGAGAAGAAGTCCAGTTCCAGATCACCCTGACCAACGACGGCCCCGACGGCGTTCCGGTCACCGTCAGCGATCTGTTCGGTCCCGAGCTGACGAACGTGGCCTGGACCTGTGACGCGACCACGCCGATTCCCGGGGATCTTGCCTACGATTTCGACCTGGGCCTGGGCAACAGCCTGGCTGACGCCAGCGCCGTGATTGGCAGCGCTGATGGGCGGCATGTATACGCTCTTGGCGCTGGCGTGCCCGGTGACGGGGAACAGGCTTTGCCCGCGACCCTGGTGGCATTCGAGCGCGATATCGTGCCGGGGCCCGGTTTCGGATCCCTGACGCAGCTTGAAATCGAGATCGACGGCGTCGACGACGGCGATGACAGCGGCCTGGCGGTCGAGGGCCTCGCTGGCGGCCAGGCGATGGCGCTCAGCCCGGATCAGCGCCATCTCTACATCGCTTCGGCCGAGGCGAACGCCGTGACCGTTTTCCGGCGCGAGCATGTCGCCGGCAACGACGACTACGGCCGGCTCGTCTTCGTCGAGGCGCGCGCGCTCGGCAGCGTGGAGCCGGCTGACACAGTCACCCCGGTGACCGGACTGCGCGGCGCATCCGACGTGGCCGTGAGCAATGATGGCCAGCATGTCTATGTGGCCGGCCCGGAAGATCACGCGGTGGCGATATTCCGGCGCAATACGGCGACCGGCACGCTGGCGTTTCAGGGCCATCTCGGCGCGTCCGATCTGGGGGACGGCGGGCTGTGGGGCGCAACCAGTATCGATATCGCGCCCAACGACCGGGATGTCTACGTCACGGGAAAGGGCCAGGAGGTCGGCTTTTCGGGCCCGGACTGGATGCAGGTCGACTACGGCAGCGGCTACGACCAGACCTATTACGTCGACAACACCGCAGGCATCGACCAGAAGTGGCTGACCCAGGAGCAGGCGGTATCGCTGCCGGCGTTCGAAGAGCTGTATTTCGAGTTCGAGCATCGCTTCGATCTGGATGCCACCTACAGTTGCTATGACGTAGGCGTTCTTGAATATTCGCTCGACGGCGGCCAGAACTGGCAGGCCATTGCCGATGCTGGCAGCGTTTTCGAATCGGGCGGCTACAACGGCGTCCAGAACGGCTACGAAAGCAACCCGCTCAAGGATCAACCCGGCTGGTGTGGCCGCTCGAGCAACTTTGCCTCGGGCTTCGCTGCGGTGCGCCTGAACCTGAGCGGACTGGCTGGCCCCGGCGACGAGCTGCTGCTGCGATTCGGGCTGGGCGAGGGTCAGGTCTACGGCGGTGCGGGCTGGTGGGTCGACAAGCTCCGTCTCTACACCGTGACAGGCGGTGTCGAAGCGACTTTGCTGGATGATCAGGTCGAATCGGGCTCGATGCAGGGCAGCGTGGTTCACTTCCACCGGCAGTCCGATGACGCGGCGGTCGGCTTTGGCCAGCTTTCGTCCGTCCAGACGCTTGTCGTGGGCCCGGAGGGCTCGATTCAGCCGCGCGCCGATCTGGCCGGCATGGACGGGCAGGGGGAAAACCTCTACGTCGGTGGCAAGGAGGGCACCATCGTCGTGTACGGCCGCGATGACGCCTCGGGCGGCCTCAGCCGCGAGCAGACCCTGTCGCTGCCGGCGCTTTCCGCCCTCGGTGAGCTGCCTGCCGGTATCGAAGCGGGCGCTCTCGCCGGGCTGAGTTCGATTGCCGTGAGTGTCGATGGTGAACACCTTGTCGCCGGCGGTCGCGGCGGCGATCGGCTTGTGGTCTTTCGACGGCAGCCCTTCGTCGGCACCCTCCAGCCCATGCAGATGATGCAGCCAGGGCAGGCCGAGGTCGGCCGGGCACCGGGCGGTGTCGCCGATGTGCGTGATGCGGTGTTCAGCGCGGATGGTCGACACGTGTTTACCGTGACCGGAACGGGGCAGCTTGGCGTGTTCGAGCGGCTCGCTCCCGATCCCACTTACGGCTTTCTCGAGGCCGTTTTCGACGGCGCAGACGACGGCTTCGGCAATCAGGCAACCGGCCTGCTGGGCGCGCGCGGCGCGGCTCTGAGCAGCGACGGACACTGGCTTTATGTGGCCGGCTTCGGCCAGGTGGGTTCGGGCGATCGCGGCTCGCTGGCCATTCTCGAGCGCGACTCGGGTGCGGCCGAACCGGGCCGCCACCTTCGCTTCCGCAAGGCCTTCCATGACCTGCAGGGCGGGGTCGAGGGGCTGGACGGAGCGCTGGATGTGGTCGCGCTGCCCTCTGGCGACGGTCAGTCCGAAGATATCTACGTGGCATCCGAGCGCGACAGCGCGGTGGTTCACTTCCGCCAGCAGCTCGACACCGGCGTGGCTCAGTTCGTCGGTGTATATCGTAATGGCCAGGCCGGCGTGAGCGGGCTTGCCGGCGCGGCTGCGATTGCTGCCTCCCCCGGCGGGCAGTATCTGTTCGCAGCCGGACGGTTCGATCACGCGGTTGCGGTTTTCGCCCGCGATCCGGTCGACGGCAGTCTCGCCCATGTCGGCGAGGCGCGCGACGGGATCGACGGTGTTTCGGGCATGCTCGGGGCAAACGCCCTGGCCATGTCCCGCGACGCTGCCCATCTCTACGTCGCGGCTCGCCAGTCCGACAGCGTGGTTGTGTTCGAGCACGACGCCGGCATGCTGACCTACCGGCAGACCTTCTACGACGGCAGCGAAGGAGCGGTCGTCACCTCTCCGACCGGCATCGACGTGACCTACGATGCCGGCGGCGGCGAGCACGTGATCGTCACCTCGCTCGACGGCGATGCCGTGACCGTGCTTCGGCGCGAATCCGACCCCGGACAGGAGGCGCTTTACGGCCGCGTGCGCTTCCAGCAGAGCCTGATTGGCGGCGCTGAAGGCCTCGAGGCGCTGATCAGTCCGCGCGACGTCCTCGTCGATCCGTCCAACGATCGTGTCTATGTCGCAGCAGACGGCGGCAATGCCCTGATCGTGCTCGATCGCAACACCAGCGTCGGCGGCAGTCAGTTCGGCCAGCTCTATCCGCTGGAGACGCGCCAGAACAACACCCGCGGCATCATCGGCGTGAACCGGCCCTATGGTCTGGCCGTTTCGACCGGCTCGCGGCGCAATATCTACGCCGCCTCGCTTGGCAGCCAGAGCGTGGCGGCTTTCGTACGCCGTGCCGGCTCGAGCTGCGCGGCCTCGGGCGGCGGCAACCTCTCTGAAGAGGTGTTCATTGCCGCCGACGGCACCATCCGCTTCACGGTCAGCGCCATCGTTGATCCGGCGGCAACCGGAGAACTCAACAACGAAGCCACCATCAGCGTCGGCAATGATGTGACCAACACCGGCACGGAAACGGCTGACCAGTCCGATCCACGGCCGCTGACGCCAACCAGTGAGCTGGCCATCAGCAAGGACAATGCGCGCCTGAGCGTCGTGGCCGGTGAGGTTGATGACTATCGCATCGTGATCGCCAACGAGGGCCCCAGCCATGCGCGCGGAGTGGCCGTTCGCGATCTGCTTTCGGCCAACGATCAGTTCGACGAGTCCACGGCGACCTGGTCATGCCGGGCGGTCGGTGCGGGTCAATTGCGGCGCCAGTCGGTGCTGAGCGCGGGCACGGCGGCGACTGCCGGCCTCGAAGGCCTGTCTGCCGTGGTCTGGACCGCGGCCCCGGCCGGGGCCGGGGAGCTTGGTGAACGCGTCTACACCACCGGGCTTGTGGGCAACGCGCTGACGGCACTGTCGGTTGATGCGGTCACCGGCGAGTTCCGGATCGATACCCAGATCGTCGAAGGGGGCGTCGACGTCGACGGCACGCCGGTAACCGGATTGCGCGGAGCCCGCGACGTGATCGTCGCCGGCGGCGGCCGACACATCTACGTCGCCAGTCAGGTGGACGACAGCCTGCTCGTGTTCGAACCAGAGCTGAGCGATCCCCTGGCATCCGACTATGGCCTGCTGCGCCTGCTCGAGTCGCATACGCCTGCCGATCCGGGCCTCGAGTCGCTCGATCAGCCTCAGGGCATGGCGCTGAGCGAGGATGGAACGTCTCTTTACCTGGCCGCGGCCAACAGCGGCGGGATCTACGTTTTCTCCCGCGATACCAGCACTGGCGGGCTGACGCTGGAACAAAGCGTGGATACAAGCACGTTACCGGAGCTTGGTGGCGCCAGCCGTGTGCTGGTCGGGCCGGAAGACAAGCACGTCTACGTTGCCGGTACCGGGGCCGGTGCCCTGGTCGTATTCGAGCGTACCGGCGACGGCAGTCTGAGCCACCTTCAGACCCGCCAGGCGCCGGCGATCGCTGGCCTGACGGGGATAGCCGACCTGGCGCTTTCGCCCAACGGAGACCACCTGTATGCCGCCGGCCGCGATGCCGATACCATCGTCGTCTTCCCGCGCGATAACGATGATATCAGTCCGCAGTTCGGCCGCCTGGCTTCCCCTATTCAGCAGGTTTCAGGCCAGCCCGGTCTGCTCGAACCGCGTGCGCTCGCCCTCAGCGCCGACGGCGGCAGCCTGTATGTCGCCGCCTTCGGAAGCAACAGCATTCTGGTCTTCAGGCGCGACCGCGAAACGGGGCAGCTTTCGGCAGCCTCGAGGCAGGTGGGTGGCAATGATCAGCACGGTCTTTCGGGCGTATCCAGCCTGGCATTCAGCGGCAACGACGAAACGCTCTTCAGCGGCGCAGTACTTGCCGGTGCGATCGCGCGATTCGATCGTGCCGGCTTCTCGCGCTGCTCGGTCGATTCGGGCGCCGGTGATCTGGATCTTGTGGCCGACATCGCTGCCGGCGGCGAGATCGTCATCGACCTGTCGGTGGATGTCTTTGCCGACGCCGAAGGCGAGACTTGTCCAGCGCCTCTCGATCCCGATCGCCAGTGCGTGATCAACGCCGTCGAGGCCGAGTGGACCGAAGCCGCCGGCCTGCGTACCGTTTCTGCCGAGGACGCCAGTTTTCTCGACACCGCCGCGCGACTGACGATCGACAAGACCGACCATCTGGCCGAGTTCCGCGGGCTGGCGGATGCCCGCGCGGTGACCGGCAGCACGGTACTTGGCAGCCATCTCTACGTCGCTGCACCGGGAGAACCCGGGCTGGGTGTCTACAGCCTGTCGCCGTATACCGGACCGACAGGTACGGCGCCGCTGAGTTTCGAGCAGTTCGTGCGCAACGGAGACGGCGCGGTATCGGAGCTCAATGGGATATCCGATCTGCTGGTCAGCCCCGATGGTCGGCACGTCTATGCCGCATCATCGCTTGACAGCGCCGTCGTGGCCTTCGAGCGTGATCCGGCGAACGGCCATCTGAGCTGGCTGGCGACCTACAGCAACAATTCCAGCGGGATCATCGGCCTGGCCGGTGCCCGTTCTATGGCCATGGACAGCCAGGGACGCCACCTCTATGTCGCTGGCACCAACGGCAACGCCGTCGTGGTATTCGATCGCCAGCACCTGGCAGAGGAGGCAGACTACGGGGCGCTCAGCTATCACGGTCTGGCCCAGAACGGCACCGACGATGTCATCGACATGATGCGGCCGGTGCATCTGACGCTCTCGCCCGATGATAGCCATCTCTACGTGGCCGCTAGCCAGTCCGACGCCGTCGTGGTCTTTTCGCGCAACGCCGACGCCATGAGTGACGAATACGGGGGACTCCAGTGGCGGCAGTCGCGCCGAAATCTGGTGGGCAGCGTCAGCGGGCTGCTCGACGCCTCGCACGTGCTCGTGAGCCCCGATGGCGCATTTGTCTACGCGGCCGGCACCGGCAACAATGCCGTGGTCCGCTTTGCCCGCAACACCAGCTCCGGTGCTGGCGATTTCGGCCACCTCAGTTTCGAAGAAGCCCTGATCGATGGTGAGGGCGGCATCGACGGGCTTGCAGGTGTTGGCAGCCTGAGTTTCATGGGCGGCTCTGCCCAGTGGCTGGTGACCGCCTCCAGGATGGGCAGCAACCTTGCCCTGTTCGAGCGCGACACGGCCAGCGGCGTTCTGCAGTTTACCGAAACACTGGGCGGTCGCCCCGACCTGGCCGGAGCGCGCGACCTGTGGACCAGCCCGGACGGCAGCCGGGTGCATGTGGCGGCGGCTGATGCCGATTCCGTCAGCGTCTTCGAGCTGGCAGCGGGTAGCCTGGTACCTCAGGGTGCCGTCAGCCAGGGCGGCGGTGGCGCCGTTCCAGGCGGCTCGGTGGAATACCTGATCACCGTCTACAACCAGGGCCCCAGCCGGGTCGAGGGCGCGCGCGTGACCGACTTCTTCCCCGATCTGTTCGAATCGGTGATCTGGAGCTGCCAGATCACGGGCCCGACCGGGACCGGAAGCGCCTGTCCCAACGGCCAGTTTGCCGGCAACGTGGACGCCACGATCTCTCTGGCCGCAGGCGACTCGGCCATTATCGAGGCGATCGGCACGCTGCACTCCGATGCCAGCGGTGGCATCGTCAACGAGGCGCGGGTCGAACTACCGGCCGGCATCATCGATCTCGGAGGCGGCGACAATGTCGCCATCGACGATGACACCACCATCAACAGCCGCTCGGATCTGCGCATCGAATTCGAGAATCTGCCCACCGAGGCGGTGGCCGGTGCAAGCTTTGACATGCGAGTGATGGTCCACAACGACGGCCCCGGTGCACTGGCCGGCAGCCGCGTCGGACTGGAACTGCCCGAAGCGCTGCTGCTCGAAGACTGGATCTGCCAGCCCGACATCGAACCCGGTCTGCTCGAGCTTGCCGGTCAGACCGGTAGTGGTCTGACCTTGGCGCGGGCGGCCAGACTCAGCCGCGACGGCCGCCATGTCTATGTGGCCGGCGATGACGCCGGACAAGCCGTGCTGGCGGTATACGATCGCGATCCCCTGACCGGCAATATCAACCTCAAGCAGCAGTTGTTCAACCTCCAACCCGACGGCAGCGGGCCATCCGCGCCGGTGGTCGACGGCCTGGCCGGCGGGGCCGACGTGATCGTCAGCCCCGACGATGCCCACGTCTACGTGGCCGGGCGCGGTGACGATGCGGTGGCCATGTTCGCGCGTGACGCTGCGACCGGAAAACTCGCTTTCATCGACGTGATTCGCGACGGGATCGGCGCCGTGGATGGCCTGGCGGGCGCCGTTTCGCTGGCGATTACCGGCGATGGACACAACGTCTACGTGGCCGGGCAGCTCGACAACGCGGTCGCCGTGCTGGCGCGCGAGGCCGCGAGCGGCCAACTGACTTTCCAGCAGGTTCGCCGAAACCTGCAGAACGGTGTGGAGCGGCTCGCTGCGCCGGTCGATCTGCTGCTGGTCGACGGCGAGGCCGCACTCTGGGTTGCAGCGCAAGCGGCCGATGCCATCGTGCGCTTTGATCGCAGCGCGGACGGCTCCCTGACGCCCGACGGATTTTTCTTCCAGGGTGGGCCGGACGGAGATGGCGGCACCCTTGACGGGCTTTCCGGCATTCGTTCGCTGGCCGTACGATCCGACGGAGCTGTGGTCACGCTGGCACGAAGCGGAGCGGTTCACGCGCTGACCCTGTTCGACCGACCGACAGCCGACGTTCTGCGGCTGCGCCACCGCCTCGTCGATGGCGATCAGATCGGCACGCCGCCGGCTATCGTCTCCGGCCTGGCCGAGGCCGATGATGTGGTAGTTGATCCGGTCCGGGGCGTTGTCTACGCTGCCGCCAGCGACACGGTAGCGGGGGCAAGAACCCTGAGCGCCTTCGTCGAGGATGATTCGACCGGCAACATGCAGTTTCTGGGGGCTTTCGAAGGCGGTAGCGAAGCCGGTGAGCCGGCGTCCGTTGTGCTCGGCAGCGAAGGCCGCCAGCTTTACCTGGTCGGCGGCCCGACGATCGATCGCTTCAACGTGCTGGCCGGCTCGAGCTGCGAGCGCCTGGGTGGGCGGCAGCTTGTCGACACCGTTGATCTGATACCGGGCGGTCGAGTGATCTACGATATCCGGGCCGGCGTCATGGCCAACGCACGCGGCGCTTTCGAGCTGAATGCCAACGTCGTTCCCCGCGCGAGTGGCCTTGATCCTGATCCGGACAACAACACTGTGGCCGCCACCGTGCCCATCCGGGCCGAGTCAGCGCTGCAGCTCGCCAAGTCACTCGAGGACGGCCCGCTGGTGGCCGGCGAGGACGGCGCCTGGCAGATCAGCGTCACCAATCACGGCCCGAGCAGCATTCACGATATCGTTGTCAGCGACTTTCTGCCGACGCTGCCGGGCAGCGTGCCTGATCCGGGCGGTGCCGGCGTTGTCGCCGGTTCGGGGCAGTGGCAGTGCACCGGCGTCAGCCCCCTGGCCGTCAGCAGCGTGAGCGGCGATGCGGATACGGCTGATCTGCGCGCCGTGGCAATCTCCGAAGACGGGCTGTGGGCGGCTGCGGCCAGCCCGGTTTCTGCCCGGTTGTGGCTCTATGGCCGGCAGGCGGGCACGGGCACGCTGACTCTGGTCGACAGCCTGGCCGACGGCGACGACATACTCGATGAAAACGATGCCGTCGTGGGCACCGTGACCGGCCTGGCCGGTGCGGCCGATCTCGCCTTCTCCCGCGACGGCCGCCACCTCTACGTTGTCTCGCAAACCGGCGACAGCGTCACTCGCTTCGTGGTCGACACCGACGCTGGTGGCCTGGCCTTTGGCGAAGGCCGGAGCAACAGCGAAAGCGACGTCATCGGGCTGGATGGTCCCGTGCGCCTGGCCCTGGGCCCGGCGGATGATCGCGTCTACATCGGCGCGCGCGACTCCAGCGCAGTGACGGTCTTTGGCCGCAACCCCGTGGATGGCAGCCTGCAGTGGCGTCAGAGCATGCGCAGCGGAATCGGCCTGCCGCTCAACGTGCTCGACGGTATCAGTGACCTGATGATCAGCCCGGATGCAGCTCACCTTTACGCCGCCGCCGCGGGGCATGACGCGATTGCCATCTTCGAGTTGAATGGGGAAGGGGACCTGGCCTACCTGGACCATCTGGCCAACGGCGATGTCCAGGGCGGTTCCAGCGTCGTCGGACTGGGCCTGGTGCAGTCGCTGGTGATCAGTCCGCAGGGCCGGCATGTCTACGCCGCAAGCTTGTCCGACGACTCGATCACCCGCTTCAGCCGCAATCCGGAGACCGGCATGCTCGCTTTCGACGAGCAGATCCGCAACGGCCAGGAAGTCGCCATCGGGCTCGACGGCGCAAGCGCACTGGTCATGGCCGGGGACGGCCAGTATCTCTACGCCGGATCCCGCAACGATGGCGGCATACTGGTGTTCGAACGCGAGTGGATGGGCGGCGCTCTGGTGGCTATCGACCGCGTCGATGAGACCAGCCTGATCAGCGTGCGCCGTCTCGTCGGCGATGATCATGGCCTGGTGGGCGCCATTGATGTGGCCGGCGCGGAACTTGTCACCCTGACTCACCGGCCGGCAGGATTCTGCGGCGGCGGGGCCGCGGGTGCATCTGACAATCTGGTTGACTCGATCAGCCTGGCGGCCGGCGCCACTATCAGCTACAGCGTCACCGCCCGGGTGCATCCTGGTGCGCGTGGCGATCTGGTCAACACCGCCGAGGCCGTGCTGCCGGGCGATGTCGTCGCGCTTACGCCAGGCGAGCACAGCGCTACCGATGAGGCGCAGATAAGCGTTGTGAACGAGCTTGATGTGGTCAAGGCCATCAGCGGTGAAACGAGCGCGCTGGTTGCCGGCGGTCCCGTCGGTTTTCTCATCGAAGTTGCCAATGCGGGGCCAAGCCACGGCTTCGGCGCGCGGGTGGCTGATCTGCTGCCGGGTGTGATCCGCGACGCGGTCTGGACCTGCGAGCCGATTCCCGGGGACTCGGCCGGTACGTCCTGTCGCGTTTCGGGCAGCGGTGATATCGACGAGCACGTTGACGTGCTGGCAGGCGAGCGCATGCTCATCCAGGTGACGGGGATGATCGATCCGTCGTTCCGCGGACAGCTCAGCAACACCGCACTGGTCGAAGCACCGCTGGATGCCTCCGATCCGGATCCTGACAACAACGAATCCACCGTCAGCGGCACGGTCAATGCCGTATCCGACATATTTGTCTCCAAGTCGGTATCCGGGCCGCAGTCCTACCCGGGCGGGCTGATCGAGTTTTACGTCGCAGTCGGCAACGACGGCCCCAGCGACGCACCCCAGGTGCACGTTGTGGACACTCCGCCGCCCGGGATGACCTTCGAGAGCTGGCAGTGCAGCGCAACCGACGGCACCTGTGCGGGATCTGGCAGCGGCCCCATCGACGAGATGGTTGCCATCGATGCCGGGGGTGAGGTGGTCTTCAGCATTACTGCGCGCATCGATGAACACCTTGCGGTGCCGGCAATACTGGTCAACCAGGCCGGCGCCACCCTGGGCGGTGACGGCAGCGATCCGGCCAGCAGCAACGACAGCGATACGGCCGAAGTCGAGATCGTGGCCGCCCAGGCGGATCTGCAGGTAAGCAAGACGGTCGATGTCGGTGCCGCGCTGCCGGGTGACAGCCTGGAATACCTGATTACGGTCACCAACGCTGGCCCCGGTCCGGCCGACGCCGTGCGCGTACTCGACCTGATGCCCGCCGGCTTGCTGTCAGTGTCGTGGACCTGTCAGGCGACAGGCGGCGGCACTTGTGCCACGGCCAGCGGCGCTGGTGATATCGACATGACCACTTTCATGCCGGCCGGCGCACAGCAGCAGTTCGTGGTGAGCGCACAGATCGACCCGGGCCTTCCGACCGGGCCGCATCAGCGCGTGGTCAACGCGGTCACGGTCTCGCTGACCGGCGAGAGCACCGACCCGGACCCAAGCAACAACGATGACACGGCCGTGACGGTTCTGGATCTCGACGTGATGTTCCAGGATCGATTCGAAACCCCATCGATTACCAGGGAGCTTGACTGATGCAGCGATTTCTGACCTGGCTGATGATTCTTTCGACCCTGATGCTGGCGGCCTGCCAGCAGTCGGTCGATCCGGGCGACCAGGTGCTGGCGCGACTGGGTGAGGAGACGATCACCGTAGCTCAGTTCGAGCAGGAAATGGCTCGCCGCAGCGAAAGTCGCCCGATGTTCTTCCAGCGCGCAAGCAACCGCCGCGCCTTGCTCGAAGAGCTGATCCGGCATCGCATGCTGGTTCAGGAGGCTCGCGACGCCGGTATCGATCAGGAGCCGCAGTTCCGTGCTCTGGTCGAGCGCATGCTGATACAGCGTCTGCGTGAGAAACGCCTGGAGGACGAGCTCGAAACCGAACCGCCCACGGATGCGGAGATTGCCGCCTATTACGAAAATAGCCGCGCTGCGTTTTCGCGCCCGACCCGGCGACAGATCGCCATGATTCGCCTCGAAGTGCCGGCAAGCGCCGACGACTCAGAGCGCCGGGCGCGGCGCGATCAGGCCGAGGCTGCCCGACAGGCGGCGGTCGAACTGCCGGCAGACATCACGCACTTCGATGCCGTGGCGGTCGAGTTTTCCGACGATCGCTCATCCCGCTATCAGGGCGGTGTCGTGGGCTGGCTGATCGAAGAACAGGCGCAGCGTTATCGCTGGCCCGGGCCGGTGCTCGAAGCGGCCTTTTCGCTTGAAAAAGTCGGCCAGATGTCAGCGTTGATCGAAACCCCGGATGCCTTCTATCTGCTGCGCCTGGCTGATATGCAGCCCGGGCGGGTGCAGCCGCTCGAGCAGGTGGCCGACGGTATCCGCCACCGCCTGCGGCGCGAGCGCGCGCGCGTGCTCGAGCAGGAACTGTTCGCCGATATCGCCGCGCGCCACTCGACCGAAATTGACGAGGCGGTGCTTGAAAGCATCGAGCCGCCGCCCGGTATTCCCGCCGAACCGGGCTCGCGGCCGGCGCCGCCGGCTCTGCCGAATGATCCGGCCGCTCCGGCCGCAGTGAACATGCCATGAAGACAGTCAACGCAATGAGACTCCTGCCAGTTCTTTCGCTGATCATGCTGGCCGCCGCAGTGACGGCTGCCCAAGCTGCTACGGTCACCCAGACCATTGAGCTCAAGCCCGGCTGGAACGCCATTCATGTCGAGGTCGAGCCTGAGGTAAATGCCATCGAACAGGTCTTTGCCGGGCTGCCGGTCGCCAGCGTGTGGCGCTGGATTCCCGATGACCGCCCGGTCAGCTTCATCCAGGATCCCGACGAGGAGCTGATGACCATTGACGGCTGGTACGGCTATTTCCCGCCCGAGCGGCCCGAGAGCATCCTGACCAACCTGTATACGATCAATGCCAACCAGCCCTATCTGGTGCGCCTGCAGGGCAGCAGCTCGCGTACGCTCGAGATCACCGGCAAACCGGCGCTGCGTTCGATGCGCTGGCGCAGCGATGGGTTCCAGTTGACCGGCTTTCCGGTCGAGCCCGGCAACGAGCCCACCTTCGGTAGCTGGTTCGCTGGTTCCGAGGCGCACGCCGGTCAGGCAATTTACCGTCTTGACGACAGCGGTCAATGGGTCGAGATCACGCGGCCGCAGGTCGAGCGTATCCGCAGCGGCGAGGCTTACTGGGTCTATACCAGGGGGCGCTCGCAGTTTCAGGGGCCGATGGCAGTCGAGCTCGATTTCGGTGAGCGACTCGATTTTGGCGCCAGCGTTGCCAGAGACAGCCTGGTCGTGCGCAACCACAGCGGCGTGAGCAACCGGATTCGCATCCGCCGGCTCGAAGCCGACGTTCCTGTTCCCCTGGCGCTGGGAACACGCGACGAAGAAACCGGCGAAACCGAGTGGCCCGTGATCCCTCAGGAAACCAGCTTCAGTCTCCCGGTGGACACCGCCAGAACCCTGCGATTTGGCATTCGCCGCTCTGAGTTGTTTGCCAATAATGCGTCGCAGGTAATTGAAATTTCTAATGGTTTTGGCAGCCGCCAGCTTATCGAGGTATCGGCGGCCGTCTATCAACCCTCCTCGGTGCAGGGTACGCAGGCCTCTCGCGATGGCAACAAGATCCAGGCCAGCGATCCTCGCTTCGCCGGGCTGTGGCTGGGCGTGGCAACGATAGAAAAAGTCAGTATGGCGCAAACCGGCGGCGTCGTGCCGGTGCCTGCGGGCAGCGATTTTCCGCTGCGCATGATCGTTCACGTCGATGCCGGGGGCAACGTCGTATTGCTCAAGGAAGTGATCCAGATGTGGAAGGAGGGCAGTTACAAGCCCGACCCGGACAATCCCGAGTACAACGTCGTCGACGAGCCCGGGCGTTACGTTCTGATCACCGACGAATCCCTGCTGCCCCAGTTCGAGGGCGCAGTGCTCAGAGATGGGGAACCGGTTGGGGTACGCATGAGCACCGCTGCTTACGACTTCGATAGCGACGAGCTCGAACTCGAAGGGGTCTTTGGCCCAGGCGGCCTCCTGACCGGTTCGATCGTGCTCGATCCGCAGCATTCAACCAACCCCTTTCTGCATCGGTATCACCCCGACCACGACAACCTGGATGCGCAGTTCATCAACTATCAACCCGAAGCCTTCGAGGTGACCCGGGAAATGGAGTTCGTGTTCGCCAGTTCGGATCCGGAGGGCGCTGAGTCTCCGGAATGGGGCAACGGCGAGGTCGCGGGCACTTTCAACGAGGCCATCTCGGGCCTGCATCGATCGACCATTTTCGTCAGCGGCTCGTTCCGTTTCCGGCGCGTGCTCAACATCGACCAGCTCAATCAGTAATGCCATGACAATCTCTGCAGTCAAAACCAGCATCAACCGCATCGGGCTTCTCCTGATTCTGGCCGCCGGACTGGCCGGCCCCGCCTGGGGCGTGTGGCCGACGAGCGCTGACGGCAACGGCGACAATCAGGTGAGCGCCTCGGCCGTCGGCCCCAGCGGCGACGTGTTCGTGACCGGAACGTTTGCCGGGACAGCCACCTTTGGTGGCAGCGTCGACGTCAGCGCCCGGGGCACGCGCGACATTTTCGTGGCGCGCTACAGTCAGTCCGGCAACCTGCTGTGGGTGCAGCGCGCCGGCGGCAACCGCGCCGATAGCGCCAACGGAATCACCGTCGACGACGCCGGCAATATCTACATCACCGGCAGCTTCGTCAACAGCGCCGATTTCGGGACTTTCGAGATGGCCTCGGCAACGCTCGAGCCCGACATCTTCGTGGCCAAGCTCAACGGCGCGGGCGACTGGACCTGGGTGCGCACTGCCACCGGCCAAGGCGCCGATGCCGTGGTCGATATCGGCCTGATTCCCGGCAACCCTTTGGCCATTCCCCCGGCACCGGACACCCTGGTGATCGCCGGGCACTACCAGTGCGGTTCGCGCTTCACCTCTCCGGAGGTGGGTGCCAGCGGCGCGCGAAACATTCTGCTGGGCAGCGGCAGTTGTTCCAGCGGCCCGTATCACGACCAGCACTACCTGGCCGCGCTCGATTCCGATGGCGTGTGGAGTTGGGCCAGCAATTCGGGCGTGAACGGAGGTGTTTCGTCAGCGATCGAGTCACTCCACGTCAACCAGGGCCGGGTGATGGTAATCGGCCGCCGCAATGGAGCGTTGAATCTGGATGGCAGTATGCTTCCGTCGCCCCCCGGAAACCCGGGCGACTTCACTCTGGACGACCCGTGGCAGGAAACTACCGATACACCGGCAAGCCCAGAGCATGCTTTCTTCATTCCCAATCAGCCTGGTGTTCGAGCAAGTAATCTTGTTCTGGCCCGAAGTTTTGACCTCAGCTCGCTTCAGCAACCCAGGCTCAGCTTCAAGCATCGATACAATCTGGACGCCGGCTACGATATTGCGGTGGTGGCTTACTCGCTCAATGGTGGTAACAATTGGCAGCGCGTGCCGGAGGCCTGGTTCGAGTCCGGCGGATTCAACGGTTTCGGGTATGGCTGGGAAGACAATCCCATCGGTGGTCCAGGCTGGTTCGGTTTGAGCCCGAACTGGCCCGAGTACAACACGGTGAGAATCTCGCTGGACGGCATTGGCAACCAGACCAATGTCCGCTTTCGCTGGCGGCTTGGCGAGGGCCACCTGATTGGTCGTGACGGCTGGTGGATCGATGATTTCGAGCTTACCGATGGCGCCGAGACCTTTTACGGCAATAATCTGGAAGTTAACGACCTTCAGTTCGTCGCGCGGCTGAGCAACCCGACCAGCAGCAATCCGACCTGGTCGTGGGCGCGTCCGGTCAGTCCCGAGTTCCAGATGACCACGATTCACATCAACGACCAGGGTGAGCCTTTCGTCGCCGGTCGCGTGACCGGTGAGTTCACACCCTGGGGCTACAGCCAGCCGGTCGCCACCGTGGGCGCCGCGGTAGCGAAACTCGACGCAAACTCGGGTGGTACGAGCTGGATCGAGGTGGCCGACGGCGGCCAGGCCACTGCGCTGGCCAGCGTTGGGTCAGACGTGTTCATGTCGGGCCATTTCTCCGGTACGGCGGTTTTCATGGATGGCCCCGATGGCGCGCTGCAGTCGGCCGGCGCGCGCGACCTGTTCGTGAGCATGATCGACAGCGCCGGAAACACGCAGTGGGTGACCGGTGGCAATCGCTACAACACGCAAACGGCCGTGCCGGGCCAGGCCGGCGGCAGCGGCGATTCGATCATGAGCAGCCTCGCCACCGACGGGCTGGCCAATCTGTACGTGACCGGCGCCTTCAGCGACTCGCTCGTTTTCGGCAAGGAGGCTGAACTGGTAGCCGCGCACGGGGAAAACGGCTTCATCGCCAATCTGGACCTGGTCGGCGCCTGGTTCGAGGTCAAGACCTGGCTGGTTGGCGAAGCGGTAACGCCGCCGGTCAACGCCGAGACCGACGACCAGGCGGCGGCGCCCGAGATCTACATCAACGGCGAACTGGTTACCGACGCCATCGGCACGCGCTTTTTCTGGGCGAAACCGGCCGATGCCGACAAGGCGGCCCTCACCGTGCTTGACGCCATCGACGGCTTGGAAATTCACTGGCGTGTGGATGATGAGCCGCTCGCCAGCAGTAACCGAATCGTCTCGGTCGGACGCACGAGCTGGCCGGGCGAGCCTTGCACGCCGGCAAACGGCAGCGAGTGTTATCAGATCCACATCGCCGGCGCGCCGGTGGAGCTCGATGAACCCGGCAGCGGTTTCCGTTTCGTCAACCAGTTCGTGCCCAGTACCCAGTCCAGTGATGCCAGCGTCAACGCCGGCGTGATGAACGCCTCGCAGCCAGGCTTTACTGTTCTGCTCTATGTGGAAGGAGCGACCACCGACCCCTTCCAGCACCCGGCCTCCGTCGAGGTGGTGCGAACCTTCCGTCCGCAACAGGCGCCTGCCTATGCCGACAACATTCGCTGGAATATCGGTGAACCCATCGTCGAGCCCTATCACAACCAGGTCGGTCGCACGGGTTACGTGCTCAACGAAAACGCTTTTTATGACGGCGTGGGTACCGATGCCGCCCTTGATCGTCAGGCGCGCACCGGTCACATCATTCCGGTCAACAAGGTACGACCCAATCGCCTTCAGGACGCCGACAAGGACATGGTCATCGCCTGGTACCGGCGCAACGCCATGGGAATCTACTGGCCGCAGCGGGCCATGCACTATGCCCCTGACTGGCCGCTGGATCCCGATCGCATCATCATTGCCAGCGAGCAGGGTGGTGAAGTGCTTGGCCAGGAACCGCTGGGCCCGCAGCAGTATCCCGATCTGCGTATCTATCAGCAGCCGCTGGCCTCCAGGCCCGGCTACAACCCGAACGCCACGCACGCCTTCTTCGCGCCCTCCAATACCGGTACGGGCATTCTTTCGCTGTTTGCCCTGCGTGCGGATTTCGGGATCAATCTGCGTGATGACTTCACCGCCCCCACGGATCCCTACGTGCTGATCAAGTACTGGAGCGAGGATCTCGGGCGCTGGGCTTTCAGGATCTACTACGTGACGGCCACCGGCGCCGGCTTCGACGGTTTTCAGTACGGCGGTGAGGCCGGAACGGCGGTCGCACCGCCTTATCCGCTCTCCACTCTGCCGGGCTGCCAGGAGACCCTGGCCGTCGGCCAGGCAGCCAACGATCCGCAGCCGCCCCCACCGTTCTTCAAGGACTACAAGAACGGCCTGTGGAGCAAGTCGGCCGGCGAGGGTGCCATTCTGTTCTGGTATCCGCTGCAGCCGGGCTTTTCCTACGACATTACCAACAACGACTTCCCGGATGCTACCGAAGGGCAGTGCATCCCATGGATGGCGCGCCTGCCGCAGGACCGCGGCGGCACACCGTCTCCCAACGAACCGCTGGCGGTCGAGTACACCTTCACCTGGCCCTCACAGCCACCCCAGCTCATTCCCGGCGAGACCCTGCTCAAGCAAAAGCGCGGTCTGCCCAACATCTATCAGCAGGATGCCGTTGAGATCGTGTTCGACGAGCACCGCGAGGCGATGGAAGCATCCGGCGGAGCCGCGCCTGAAGACACCCTGGTGCAGTTGATCGATCCGCTCAATCCGCGCCATGTCTACCTCGAAAATCTCGACGGGCTGGGCAGCAAGCTCGATCCGGAAACCGGCTGGAAGATCATCACGGGAGACGCCGACGGCCTGCTGAAACTGCCGGTGTCAATTCGCGAGCGCCTGCGCTATGACCCGCTCAACAAACGGCTGATCTTCAGCGGCGTGTTCGACGACACGATTGCCGGAGATCCGCTGCTGATGCTCAACATCATGAGCTTCCGCGAAGCGCGCCAGCTCAAGGTGCTTAACGGCAGCGCCGATGACGCCGAAGAGGACTCCACGAAGACATGCCGCAATCCCAGCGAGCCCTGCCAGTGGGCCGAAGCCGTCGAAGCGCTGCTGCGGCTGACGCGCAATCCGCAGGGCATCGAGACCATCTGCATGGACAGTGAGGTCAATCCTGACAGCGGTGAGCGCGAATGCACGCAATCGCGCGCCGTCGACCGTGGCGAACTGCTGGCCGCGTTCGAAGATCCGCAGGGCAACGGCTTTCTCCAGCCCTACAAGGCAACCGGCGTACAGCCGGCCCTGACCGCCGGCGCCACCCAGAGCGTGGGTTGGGTCACTCTGGCCTTCAACAACGACCCCACGCTCAATCCCGCGCCGGTCAGCGTGCAGATCATCCGGGTCGACTGCCTGCGCAACCCGCCGCCGCCCGATCCAGCGGACATCCTGTCGAGCTACCAGGGCCAGCTCAACGTCATCATGCCCGACAATATTTTCGATGAGCAGCTGACGCTGCGCCATTCCGGCGACTTTGGCGGCAACCCCGGCGCGCTGGAGTTCGAGTGGTATTTCCAGCCCGACCAGGACGGCACGCCGCCGTTTCCGCTGCCTGATCCCGGCAGCGGCCAGCTCAACGGCTGGCAGCGTTTTCCGGTGTCCGATCCGCAGGGTGCGGTCGAGATCACGGTGGAGGGCGCCAACATCCAGACCCTTTCTGATAACTGGTACGTGGCGCGCTATCGCGGCCTGCCGGTATGCAACAACCAGTCGGAGTGGAGCCTGTGGGCCGGCGGCCCGGGGGCGACGCCGCTGGATCAGCGCGCGCAGCTCGGGCTGGGCTGGGTCAAGCGCGTCATCGAGCGGCTCAATCCCTTCGAGGCGCGGGTGCAGGACTTCCACTCCTCGGCGACCAACACCTATGCCAGCATGCTCACCCAACTGGGCGAGCGCTACGAAGGCGACATTCCGCTGACCTCCAACCCGGAGGTGCTCAACGACATCGGCCTGATCGAGGCCTACACCACCGTCATGCGCCGCGCGATGGATCTGTCGGTCAATGCGGTACCGCCGGTTGACTATGGCCCGGTCAACAAGGCCATCCTCAACGTCGCCACGCGGGTGGTCGATTTCTATACGCTGCTGGGCAACGAGGCCTACGCCGATGCACAGGATCCCACCGTGGGCCTGCTCACCGGCGGCGAATTCGCCAGCCTGGCGCCAACCATCCATCCATTCCAGAACCAGCTCGCCTCGCTGCTCGAAGAAGAGCTTGTTCTGCTGCGCGGCCGCGACGACTCTCAGGCCACGACCTCGGCTTCGCCGGTCTACAACCGCCTGTTCTGGAACTTCACCACCGGTGACGGCGAAGCCGCTTACGCACTCAATTACGATATCGGCGACAAGAACACCGACGGTGTGATCGATGAATTCGATGCTCGCATCCAGTACCCGCAGGGGCATGGCGATGCCTGGGGGCAGTACCTGACGGCGATCAAGACACACTATTCGCTGCTCAAACACCCGTTCTTTACCTGGGAGCCGACGCAGGAGGCGGTGCCCGTCGCCGGCGTGCCGGTGCAGGTCGATTTCTTCGACGAGCGCAAGTTCGCGAAGGTCGCGGCAGCCAAGGCGCGTACCGGTGCCGAGATCGTCAACCTGACCTACCGCCAGTTCTACGTCGAGGACCCCGCCGCCCAGTGGCAGGGCTACAAGGACGACGACCCCGAGCGCGCCTGGGGCCTGTCCGAATGGGCACGCCGCGCCGGGCAGGGGGCCTATTTCGACTGGGTCGTGGGCAACGCCATCCTGCCCGACGAGGATCCCGATCCGGGCAACCTCGGCATCCAGAAAGTCGATCGAACCACGGTCGAGGAGCTGGAGGAAATCGTCGCCAATTTCGATTCCATCCAGCAGCAGCTCGATCAGGCCGACCGCGGGCTCAATCCGCTGGGCCTGGCCAAGGGCGTGGTGCCATTCGATATCGACCCGATCCAGGTCGATCGCTACGGCAAGACGCACTTCGAACAGGTCTACGAACGCGCGGTAAGTGCGCTGGAGAACGCGGTGAAGGTCTGGGACTTCGCCAACCAGCTCAATCGCATGCTGCGCTTCAACCAGGACAGCGTCGATGACCTGGCTGCCAACTCCCGCGCCAGCGAGCGCAACTTCAAGAATCGTCTGATCGAGATCTTCGGCTATCCCTACGCGGACGATATTGGCCCGGGCGGGCTTTTTCCGGCTGGCTATGACGGCCCTGATGTCTATCACTACCAGTACATAGACGTTCTCGAGCTGGCCGGCAAGGACACTGGCCTGCTCGAAGGCTTCGACGTCGAGGGCGACGTGCAGATCGAGCGCTTCGATGCCAGCTACAAGCCACTGCCGGGCGGCGTGAACTATTTTGGCTTTGACGAGGACGCCCCGTTCTGGGAGGCCGACTGTGATTCCACGCCGCTGGGCAGCGGCTGTGCGCTGGGCCCGCCCCCCGATGGCGATGACCTCACCGTCGAGATGGTGACCTACGATTCGCCCGCGTTCGGCTTCACCTTCGGCAAGCCGCCGGAGTGGACCGGCCAGCGCCGTGCGACCGGAACGATCCAGAACGTGCTGCACGACATGTTCATGGCGCGTCTCGACCTGCAGCGCTCGATCAGGCAGTACGAGAACCTGCGCAGCGACCTGTCCGACCAGATCGATACGATCGCGGCGACCTACAACCTGCGCGACGAGCAGCTTCAGATTGCCAACGACGAGCGGCGAACTCTCAACCAGGTCAACATTGCCGTCCAGACGCTCAATCAGAGCGCCAAGGCGGTCAAGGCTGCCGGCAACCTGGCATCCGCCATCATGGACCGATCGTCGGAGTGCATTCCCAAGTCGATCATCGTCGGCCTCGCGGGGGGTGGCGATACGCTGTCGGTGGCGCGCTGCACAATGAAAACCGCCAGCGTGAGCGTCAACTCGGTGACCGATGCCATCGGCGAAGGGCTCGAGCTCGCCGCCAACGGCACGGCCGCCGCGGCGCAGGATGTGTCGCAGCTGGCCGCCCTGAAAACCCAGGTGCTCGATTCGCGCCTGGAACTGTTCAACATGCGGGGCCAGTTCGACGAAATGCTCAGGCGTGAACCGCTGCTGCGCATGGAGATGTTCTCGCGCGCCGAGGCCATCCAGCAGCTCTATCGCAAGTATCTCGAGGAGTTGGCGAAGGGCCAGCGGCTCATGGCCGAGCTGGTACAGTTCCGCAAGAACGGCGCGGCCGCAGTGCAGGAGCATCGCTACCAGGATATGGCCTTCCGGGTGTTTCGCAACGATGCGCTGCAGAAGTACCGTGCGGCCTTCGATCTGGCGGCTCGCTACGCCTACCTGGCCGCAACTGCCTACGATTACGACACCAACCTGCTCGGCAGCGACAGCCGCGCCGGGCGCCGCTTCCTCACCGATATCGTGCGCGAACGCTCGATCGGCCAGATTCTGGGCGGTGACCCGGTGCCGGGCTCGCGCGGTCTGGCCGATCCGCTCGGCCGCATGGCCGCCAATTTCGATGTGCTCAAGGGCCAGATGGGCTTCAACAACCCGCAGGTCGAGACCAACCGCTTCTCGCTCAGGCGCGAGCTGTTCCGCATCGAGGACACGCCCGAGGGCGACGAGGAATGGCGCCGGATCCTGGCAAACGCCCGGGTCGACGATCTGTGGCAGCTCGACGAGTTCCGCCGCTTTGCGCGTCCTCCGCAGCCGGAGTCGGCCGGGCCGCTGCCGGCGCTGGTCTTCCGCTTCCCGACGACGGTCAGTTTCGGACTCAACTTCTTCCACTGGCCGCTGGGTCCGGGCGACAGTGCCTACGATGCTTCGCGCTTTTCCACCCGCGTGCGCTCGGTTGGAACCTGGTTCCGAGACTACGCCGGCCTGCCGTTGAGCGAGACGCCGCGCATCTATCTGTTCCCCAGCGGAGCCGACGTCTTGCGATCGCCTTCCTACAACGATTTCCGCACGCGCGACTGGCAGGTGATCGACCAGGTGCTGCCGGTGCCATTCCCGATAGGTTCGCAGGAGCTGCAGAACGCCAACTGGCTGCCGCTTGCCGACACGCTTTCCAATTCCTTCAACGAGATCAGGCGCTACTCGCAGTTCCGCGCTCATCACTTCAGTGAGCCATTCGACGATACCCAGGTCATTGCCGACAGCCGCCTGATCGGGCGTTCGGTATGGAATCGCGAGTGGCTGCTCATCATTCCGGGCGGCAGCCTGCTGGCCGATCCAAACGAAGGCCTGGACGTCTTCATCGACGGCGCGCTGATTCCGGATACGGACCAGCGTGACGGCGAAGGCGTCAGCGATATCCGCATTTTCTTCACCACCTATTCTTATTCGGGTAATTGACCATGACCGGGACATCACGCGGCCGAACTGGCCGGCTGAACATCGCGCCAGCACTGCTCATCATCGCCAGCCTTGTCGCTGGCGGCTTGCAGGCATCGATTTCCGAACCGGATCACATCCTTTATGGACAAGTGAGCTGGTTTGGTGAACCGGTGGTCGAGGGTGAGTTGACCCTGCATCTGCCCGGCCGGACCGATCCGATCGCGCGCTACGTACTCAATTCGGACCCTTCGCTTGGCAGTCAGTACGCGCTGCGCGTTCCGATGCACTCCACCGGAGAACGCATTCCCGGCACGGCGCGCATCGGTGACGAAGCCATGGTCTACCTCGATGCCGAAGCGATAGCATTGATCGAGATCGGCGAGCAGGGAATGGCCCGTCGTCTCGATATGGACCCACAGAATCTCGAGGGGCTGTTGGCGCTGAGCATCGATGACATCGACATTCCGGAAGGCGATGCCGGCACAACCACGATCGGTGAGTTCACCGTCTCCATCCCCCAGGCCCTGGAAGAGAACGTGACGTTTGAATGGGCAACGCGCGACGGTGACGACGCCGATGGTGCAATCGGGGGCAGCGACTGCAGCAGCGGAGCCGATTACATCGCGGATTTCGGATCCGCGGCGATCGCGGCCGGCAACTTGGGCACCACGATCGCAGTCGAGGCCTGCGGCAATGATGATCCGGACGGCAATCGGCGTTTTTACGTGGAGATCAGCAACCCTTCAGGCAACGTGGCGCTGTTCAAGTGGCAGGGCGAGGCAGTGATACTCGACAACAACACGCTGCCCGCGCTGTTCATCCAGGATGTTACCGTCGCCGAGCCGCCGGTGGGTGGTACCCGCCAGGCCGTTTTCCGGGTCAGTCTTTCCAGCACCTGGGATCAGGCCGTGTCGGTCGACTGGGCGACAGCCAACGGCAGCGCCGTGGCCGGAATCGACTACGTGGCCGACAGCGGCACCCTCCATTTCGCCCCCGGCCAGCAGAGCGGCCAGATTCCGGTGACCGTGCTCGGCAACCCCGCCGGTGGCGAGGGCCGCGACTTCTTCGTTGATCTGAGCAACCCGAGCCAGGCAACCTTCGGCAAGGATCGTGGGCGTGCGCTGATCGTCGATTCGATCCAGACGCTGGTTCATGTCGAAACGCAGAAGAACGGTGTCACGGTCGATGGCATGAGCGATCCGGCTGACATCACCGTAGCCAGCCCCGACGGCAGCCACGTCTACGTGGCCTCGCGTACAGCCGACGAGATCGTCGTCTTCTCGCGCAATGATGAAAGCGGTCGCCTGCAGGCGGTTCAGTCGCTGACGGTGACGCAATTTCTTACCGACATCGGCAGAATCCAGGCCATCGACGGCATCAACGGATTCTCCGGTCTGGTGCTGTCAGGCGACGGCGCGCATCTGTATGCCGTGGCCCGGGCCGATGACGCCATCGTGACCTTCCAGCGCGATACCGACGATGGCTCGCCGACCTACGGCGAGCTCGAGGTCACTCAGGTGCTGTTCGACGGCGACGATCCCCAGCCGAGTTTGAGCGATCCGGTCAGCGGCCTCGACGGCCCGCGTGATCTGGCCGTCTCGCACGACGGAGCCAACGTCTATGTGGCCGCTGCCGGCGGCGCCGGCCAGATCGTGGTGTTCTCGCGTGATGTTGTCACCGGCACGCTGCTCTATCGCCAGGCGCTGATCCGTGGCGGCCTGGATCCGCTGGGCAATGAAGTCCGCGGCATCGCCAACGCCTCGTCGCTGGTGTTGCCCGCCGACGATGCGCAAGTTTACGTCGCCGGGCAGGCCGACAATGCCGTAGCCATCTTCAAGCGCAACAGCGGTGACTCGGGCCGGCTGAGCTTCACCACTCGCCACGTCAGCGGTGTCGGCGCCTACGCCGGCTTCAGCGCGCCTTCAAGCCTGGCCCTGTCGCCGGACGACGCCCATCTGTACGTTACCGGCCGCGACAGCAACAGCATCGCCGTGCTGGCCCGATCGGCCGCCGGCGTGCTGTCCATGCAGCAGGCGCTGGTCGCCGGCACCGGCGGTGTCCTGGGCCTGGAGGCACCGCTGAGCATAGCCTTGAGCAACGATGGCGCGCTCGCGTATGTTGCCTCGGCTTCGGACGGTACCGAGCCCGAGCCGGGCACGCTTGCGACGCTGCGCCGCGATGCCGATTCGGCCAGCGACGGCTACGGCAATCTGGTTTTCGAGGAAATCAAACGCAACGATATTGGTGGAGTGACGGGCCTGTGGGGCGCAACGGGGGTGGCCGTCAGCCCCGACGACGCGCACATCTACGTGGCCGCCCGCTACGACCAGGCCGTGTCGGTGTTTGCTCGAGACCTGCTCGCGCCCGTGAATCCGGTTCTGGAAAGCCCGACCCATGAGGTCGAAGTCTGGAGCCCGCTCGCTGAGGTCACCGTCAACTGGAGTGGCGCCGAGGATCTCGATCCGACCGGCCTCAACCCCGGCTCCGGCCTGGCTGGCTATTCAATAGCGTTCTCGCGCGGAGCGCAGGGCAATCCCGACGAGCAGATCGACGTCATGCACACCACCGATCCTCACCAGTTCATTTCCGCAGCGCTGGCCGACGGCACCGACCACTGGTTCCATTTGCGCAGTTGCGACAATGCGGGCAACTGCTCCGACAAGGTTTCACTCGGGCCGCTGTGGATCGACGCAACCGCGCCGACCGGTCCGACCGGACTTGACAGCACCAGCCACGATGCCGGGGAACCTGCGATTCCCGACAACATCATCGACGTGGTCTGGACGCCAGCCGTTGATGATGGCGACGCGCCCAGCGGCCTGGCCGGCTACAGCTACGCCTTCAATCGCGTGCCCGACGGCGAACCCAACACCGACCTGGATCTGGACGCCACGGCCACCGGCGTCAGCAGCGCGGTGCTCGACGACGGCCTGTGGTGGTTCCATATCAGGGCCATCGACGTGGCCGGCAACGCCGGTGCGGTACAGACTATCGGGCCCTTCGGCGTAGGCGATGATGTGACACCGCCTGTGGTGCGTGATGTCATTGCCGTGGCCGGGCCCAACGGCGCGCCGCTGAGCGCCGGTGTCAGCGTGGACACGGCGGTTACCCAGTTGCTGGTTCGTTTCGACAAGCCCATGGAGGCAGCTGCTGCCGCCAGCCTGGACAACTTCAGGCTCCTGACCGGCTTTGTCGATCCGACGACCGTATCCTGTAGCGCGCCGGACAGCGGCGCGCTGTCCCTGGCCGAATACGCGGGCGCGGACCGTCTTACCGTGCTTCGCGTCGGCGATCCCACAGGATTGCCGGCTGGTGACTACACCCTGGTCGCCTGTGACACGCTAACCGACTTCAACGGCAACGGGCTCGACGGCGACGCCAACGGCAGCGCCGGCGGCCACTTTGGACTGTCATTCACCGTCGCCTGGACCAACCTGCTGCCCAACCCCAACTTCGACTCGTCGCTTTCAGCAGCCAACTGGGGCGTGAACGCGGGACAGATTGTGCACGCACCGAACGTCGATATCGCCGACATCACCAGCTCGGGATCGGTGGCGATCGAGGTGGCGGACGGCGATCCTACCGAGTACACGGTGTCGCGCTGTGTCAACCTGGATCCGGATGTGCAGGCCGGCTACGCGCTCCAGACGCGGGTACGAATGGTTGATATCGGTAGCGACCCCAACCCGGTAGAGGCCAGCGCCTCGATGACCTTCCATCGCGGCACCGGCTGCGGCGATACCCTGCAGGGCTTCGTCTCGAATGCCGCACAGGGCGATACCGGCGGCGCCTGGGTGCCGCTGAGCACTTCGATTTCGCCCGGCGCCGTCGCCGGCGCCGGCTCGGTTCTGGTTTCCCTCGATGTGTCCTTCCCCTCGGGAGAGGCCTTCCCCCTGAGCGCCTGGTTCGACAACGCAAGCTTTTTCTCTTTCGGCGAAGGCGAACTGCCCACGGCGCTGCCGCAGGTGGTTGGTGTGTTCTCCACCCACGCTGTGGAATACGGCGATCTCGGCCAGCCCCTGCCAACCGAGGCGGCGATAACCCAGCTCATGCCGGAATTCTCGCGCGGCGTGTTCACCGCGCCCGGAGGCACCGATCCGGCGGCGGCGAACAATGTCGCCAACTACCGCCTGTTCGACCTTGCCGGCAGCAGTGATCCCGACTGTGATCAGCCCGGTGATTTTGCCCTTGACGGTCAGGTTTCCTACCAGGCCGCACGCAAGCGCGCCGTGATCCGCCTCGCCGGCGGCCAGGCCCTGCCGGCAGGTCGCTACAGGCTGGCTGTGTGCGGTGAAATCCGGGACTTCGACAACAACCGGCTCGATGGCGGTGGCGACGGCACGCCGGGCGTGGACTACACTCTGGACTTCGAAGTGGCCGCGACCAACGTTCTGGCCAACCCGAACCTGGACGACACCGCCGGACAGTGGACCCTCGCGGCGACGCCCGGCGGCGGTCAGATTCGATGGTCGGCAGCCGACACCGACGGCCTGGTCAGCTCTGGTGCCCTGCGAGTCCGGCATTTGGGCGGCAACCCTTCAAGCCATGGTGCCAGTCAGTGCGTGAGCGTTTCGGGTTTCACCGGTCTGGTGTCGCTTGGCGCCCATGTGCTGGTCAACCAGGCCTTCGGGAACCCGCCGCAGGTCACGGCCCGGGCCACCTTCCACTCGCAGGCCGCCTGCGCCGGCACCCAGACGGGTCAGTTGGAGTTGACCGAGAGTATCGCCCACAGCGGCGGCCAGTGGCAGCAGATGTTCCAGCGCCTCGCCGAGCTGCCGGCCGGTTCGGTGTCTGCCCGGGTCGAGTATGCCGTCGAAGCCGACGGCAGCGCGCCGGTCGATATCTGGCTCGATCGCCTGCTGCTGCGCTTCGGTGCCGCCGACGTCATCTACCGCAACCGCTTCAGTCCCGAAATCTACTGATTGACTGCCGGCACGGAACCGAACTGGTTCCGTGCCGGCGGCGGTGGCCGGGGTACACTGGCGATTGCAAGCATCTTCGGTGTAGTAGCGCCGCCCTGTCTGTGCAATAATTGCGCGTTTGTACCCGTCCGCAACGGACTTTTAGAACAGCCGCAGACGTCAATAGTCTTTGTTTCAAGGAAATATCTATGGATTTTCTGATTTCCAGCGCCATGGCGCAGGACGCCGCACAACAGGCGCCAAGCATGCTCGGCAGCTTGCTGCCGCTGATCCTGATCGTCGTCATTTTCTGGTTTTTGCTGATTCGCCCGCAGATGAAGCGCAACAAGCAGCATCGCGAGCTGGTCGCGGGCCTGTCGGTGGGCGATGAAGTCGTAACCTCCGGCGGCATGCTGGGCACCATTACCGAAGTGGGCGAGAGCTTTGTTTCCCTGGAACTGGCCGAAGGCGTCGTCATCAAGATACAGCGCCACGCCGTTGCCCAGGTCGTGCCGAAGGGAACGCTCGACTCGTCCGGCTGACGCAGCGCTGGGAGCCCTCGCTCCCAGGAAACCGAAACAGACAACTGAGCAACTCATGAATCGATTGCCACCCTGGAAGTATGCCCTGCTGATCATCGTGCTCGGCCTGGGCCTTGTATATGCCTTGCCCAATATTTACGGCGACAACCCGGCCGTGCAGGTGTCCTCGTCGCGCGGTTTCGAGCTGCAGCAGGAGCTGGCCGGTGAGGTTGAGAGAACGCTCGAGTCCGCCGGTCTAGAGCACGGGCCAATGGATCTCTCGCCGCAGCGCCTGCTGGTTCGTTTTGCCAACACCGACCGACAATTGCGCGCGGCCGACGCCCTGCGCGACGCCTTTGGCGATGATTACGTGGTCGCGCTCAACCTGGCACCGGCCACACCCCCCTGGCTGTCTGCACTCGGCGCTGAACCGATGGTGCTCGGGCTGGATCTCCAGGGCGGCGTGCACTTTCTCATGCAGGTTGACATGGATGCGGCCAAGACCCAGCGCCTCAACAGCTATGTCGAGTCGGTTCGCGGCCTGCTGCGCAACGCAGGCATCCGCTATCGCTCCGTGCGCGTTTCCGGAGACAACCTGATCGTCGAACTGCGCACGGCCGAGCACCGCGACGAAGCGCTCAAGATCATCACCGACCAGACCGAGGGCCTGGCCATCGAGCCGGCCGATTCCGGCCAGACCTACAACCTGCGCGGCACCGTCACACAAGAGTATCTGCGCGAGATTCAGCAGAACGCGCTGGAGCAGAACATGACCACCCTGCGCAATCGCGTCAACGAGCTCGGCGTGGCCGAGCCGGTGATTCAGCAGCAGGGCGCCAACCGTATCGTCGTGCAGTTGCCCGGGGTTCAAGACACCGCCCAGGCCAAGCGCGTGCTGGGCGCCACGGCAACGGTCGAGTATCGCGCGGTGGACGAGCAGAACGATCCCTACGAAGCCCAGCGCACCGGCCGCGTGCCGCCGGGCTCCAGGCTTTATCACGATCGCAATGGCGAGCCCATTCTGCTTTCGCGCGAGGTCATCGCCTCGGGTCAGAACCTGATCGGCGCCGCCGCCGGCTTCGATCAGCAGTCGGGCCAGCCCAACGTGGTCGTCACGCTCGACGGCGAGGGTGCCCGACGCATGCGCGAGCACACCACCGAAAACGTCGGCAAGCGCATGGCCGTGGTCTTCATCGAGTATCGACCCGAAACCCGCATGGTCGACGGCGAAGAAGTGCACAGCACGCGCCGCGTCGAGGAAGTGATTTCAGCCGCGGTCACGCGTGAGCCCTTCGGCAAGCGTTTCCAGACCACGGGTCTGGGCTCGGCCACCGAGGCCGCCCAGCTTGCCATGCTGCTGCGTGCCGGCGCGCTGGCCGCGCCGATGCAGATCATCGAGGAGCGCACCGTCGGCCCAAGCCTTGGCCAGGACAACATCGATCAGGGCTTCCAGTCGGTCGTCATCGGCTTCGCCCTGGTGCTCGTGCTCATGGCCGTCTACTACAAGGTCTTCGGCCTGATCGCCAACCTGGCGCTGACGGTCAACCTGGTACTGATCGTTGCCTTGCTGTCGATACTGGGTGCGACCCTGACCCTGCCCGGCATTGCCGGTATCGTGCTGACGGTGGGCATGGCGGTCGACGCCAACGTGCTCATCTTCGAGCGTATCCGCGAGGAGCTGGCCAACGGCAATACGCCCCAGGCCTCGATTCGCGCCGGCTACGAGAAAGCGTTCTCGACCATTGCCGACGCCAACGTCACTACCCTCATTGCAGCGATCGTGCTGTTCATGTTCGGCACGGGCCCCATCAAGGGCTTTGCCGTCACTCTCAGCCTTGGCATCGTCACCTCCATGTTCACGGCCATTCTGGGCACGCGCGCGGTGGTTACGCTGATCTACGGCGGGCGCAAGCGCGTCAAGTCACTGGCCATCTGAAGGAGCGCAGCTACCCATGGAAATAGTCAAAAGCGGCGTCCGCATCGATTTTCTACGCCACGGCAATGTGGCGCTGGTCCTCTCGGGGCTGATTTTGATCGCGGGCATTGTCTCGCTGTCGACCCGCGGCCTCGATTTCGGGCTGGACTTCACCGGCGGCACCCTGATCGAGCTGCATTACCCGGCAGCACCCGAGATGGGGGAGGTGCGTACCACCCTCGAATCGGCGGGCTTTGAGGATTTTGTCGTTCAGACATTCGGCACCGCGCGGGATATCGTCGTGCGCATTCCGGCCGAGGCAGGCGAGGAGTCGAGCGCCGATATCAGCACTCGCGTACTCGAGGCGTTGTCAGCCAGGGTCGAGAACATCGAAATGCGCCGGGTGGAGTTCGTGGGCCCCCAGATCGGCAAGGAGCTGGCCGAGCAGGGCGGGCTGGCGCTGCTCTACGTGCTCATCGGTATCCTGCTCTACGTTTCCTTCCGTTTCCAGTGGCGCTTTGCCGTCAGTGCGGTCGGTGCGCTGGTTCACGACGTGCTGCTGGTGCTGGGCATGCTGTCGATCTTCCAGGTCGGGTTCGATCTGACCGTGGTCGCCGCCATCCTGGCAGTCATCGGCTATTCGCTCAACGACACCATCGTCGTCTACGATCGCCTGCGCGAGAACTTCCAGACCAAACGCAAGGGCACGCCCAAGGAGTTGACCAACCTGTCAATCAACCAGATGTTGGGGCGTACGGTCATGACGTCACTGACGACGCTTCTGGTGCTCATCGCGCTGTTCTACTTTGGCGGCGAGATCATTCACGCCTTTGCCTTCACGCTGATCACAGGCGTTGTGATCGGGACCTACTCGTCGGTGTACATTGCCGGCAGTCTGGCGGTGAAGCTGGGCGTGTCCAAGATGGACCTGATGCCGGTACAGAAGGAAGGTGCCGACCAGCCGGACCATGAAATCCTTCCCGAGCGCTTCCGCAATCGAGGGGCCTGAGTTGCGCCTGCCTGCAACGATGCTGGCCCTTGGACTGTGGGCTTTCACGGCGGGCAGCGCCGTTTGCGCGCAGCAGGGCGATCGTTACATGGTCGATATGACGCTTTGGATCGACGGCGAACAGCGCGGCACGCCGGTTGTCGTCGTCGAGCCGGGCGCGCCCGCCAGCGTGGAGGTCAGCAACCCGTCTGGCGGCGGCTGGAAGATCGAGCTGCTGGTCGAGCCCCCGGCAGCTTCCGAAGCTGCGCCGGCGGGCGCGACCTGGCTGAACCTGACCATCTACGAGCAGCGTGACGGCCAGTGGGAGCCGCTGGCAGATTCCCTGCTGGGTGTGCGCGAAGGCCGGGCCGGCACCATGTCCGTCGTCGAAGCGGGCGACAAGCCGGCGACGCCACGGAACAGTCTTGTTCATCTCAGCGTCCAGCTCTCCCGGCTGCGGCCGGGACAAGCCCCTGACTGAGAAGATGGCGATCAGTTAATCTGGGTTCTCTCTCACGGTCAACTTCGAAGGCTGAATGAGCGACCAAGCCGCCAGGCAGCGCTACCGCCAAGCCAAACAGATTGTCAGCGAGACGCTTGATCTCGAGCCTGAGCTGCGGCCGGCGCACATCAGCCAGCGCTGCGGCAACGACAAAGCCCTCATGCAGGAAGTCGAGTGGCTGATCGAAGCCGCCGAGGATGACGCCGACGACGCCGTGCCCGAAAGCTTTCAGGCAGCCGCGCGCAGCGCCCTTCAGGATGTTTCTCTCGAAGTGCCGCTGCCGCGCAACTATCGGCTTCTCAGGCGAATCAGCCAGGGCGGCATGGGGATTGTCTACCTGGCCGAGCGCGTCGATGGCAACCTGCGCCAGCCGGTCGCCTTCAAACTGCTGCACTTGAGCGAGGCTGACAACGAGGCCGTCGCCCGCCGGTTTTCGAGCGAGCGCGGCATTCTCTCGCGCCTCAGCCACCCCTGGATTGCGCGCCTGATCGACGGCGGGCTGACGGCCGAAGGCAGGCCTTTTCTTGCCACCGAGTTCGTCGACGGGGAACGCGTCGACCGCTGGGCCGCCAGCGGCGTGTCCAGGGAGGCCGTACTTGGCCTGTTTGTCAGGATCTGCGATGCGGTCGAGTACGCGCACCGCCGCATGGTCATTCATCGCGACCTCAAACCAGCCAATATTCTGGTGACCGGCCCGGATGAGCCCAGGCTGCTGGATTTCGGCGTGGCCCGCCTGCTCGATGTCGAGGGTGAATCAGGCGAGCCTGCCGGACCGGAGCTGACCCTGGCCTACGCCAGTCCGGAGCAGATTCGCGGATCGGGCCTGAGTGCCGCCACCGACGTCTACTCGCTGGGCGTGCTGCTCTACGAGCTGCTCTCGGGCAGGCAGCCATTCGACGGCTGCCGCGATGCGGTCGAGCTGCGCGACCGGGTGCTTGGCGGCCGCTACCCCGAGCCGCAGGATCGTGAAGGTGGGCGGCTGCCGCGGGATCTCACGGCGATCATCGGCAAGGCCATGCAGGCCAACGAGGGTGATCGCTACCAATCGGTCAACGCGCTGGCCGATGATGTTCGCCGCTTTCTGACGTTGCGCCCGGTGCAGGCGCGCGCTGGCGGCATTGTCTACCGCGCCGGCCGTTTTGCGCGTCGCCATCGCGCCAGCCTGGCGCTGGCCACCATTGCCGGTGCCCTGCTTGTCGCCTTTCTGGTCGACCGCGAGATGCAGCTCGAGCGCATTGCCTGGGAGCGCGACCGGGCCGAGGCAGTGACCGATTTCATGTCGGAGCTGCTGGCAGGTGCGGATTCCCTGCCGACCCGCGGAAACGATGTGACCGTGCGCGAGATCCTGAATCTTGGCAAACAGCAGCTTGCAGAGTCCGAGCAGGCCAATCCGGCCGCGCTTGGCCGAATGTATCTGACTTTGGGTCGTGCCTACAATGCCCTGGGCCTGGGCGAGCAGGCCGTGCCGTTGCTCGAGGCTGCACAGCGCTCTCTCGAGGAGCTGCTGGAACCCGCCGAGCTGGCACAGATCGAGTCCGGACTCGGCGCCGCCTACGATTCGGCCGGCCGGGCGGCCGAGGCGATCGCTGCCGACGAGCGCGCGATCAAATTGCTGACCCGCTCTCCCGGCGCGCACGACAACGAGCTGATGCGTCTGCGCATCCGCCGGCTGCGCAACCAGCTCAACGTGCTCGCCAGGCCGCCGCAGGAAGTGATCGCGCGACTGCAGGCCATTGTGGACCAATTGGGCGCGGCGTCCGAAGCGGATCCCGAGCTGCTTTTCGACGCATACTCGGCCCTGGTGGCGGCACGGGTGGCCGCCGGCCAGCAGCAGGCCGCCCTGGCCGATGCGGGCAGGGCGAGAGATCTTGCCGAAACCGTCTACAAGGAAGGCGATCCACGCAGATTGCGCGGCCGCTACGTCTATGCCACCGCGCTGATGCTCGGCAATCCGCAGCAGGCCGTGACCATGTTCGAGCGCCTGATTGACGATCACGAAAGACTGGTCGGGCCAAGCCAGCGCCTGGCCAACACCATCGGCAACCTGGGCGTGGCCCTGTCGAAGCTGGGACGAAACCGCGAAAGCATGGCTGCATTCAAGCGCGCAGCCGACATGATCGAGAAATCCGTCGGCAGGGACCACTATCTCTATCGCCTGTCGATGACCAATCTGGCCGCGCTGCACCTGCGCGTCGATGAGCCCGAGCAGGCCGAACGGATCGTGCGCGATATTCTGCCTGATCTGGCTTATCGCGACGAACGCTTCGGCGGCATCGACAGCTTCTACCGCGCCACGGCCCTGGAGGTGCTTGGCGATGCCCGGATCAGGCTGAATCGGCTTCAGGCCGCGGCCGAAAGCTATCGGCAGGCGCTGAACTCGCTTGACGCGGCGGCGCAAGAGGAATGGTCAGGTCTGCGAGGGCGCATTGCCGACAAGCTGGCCGAAACCGAGGGCGAGCTCGCTCGATCCTGAGCAAACATCAGCCGGCTTCGTCACTGTGTTCCGAAAGGCGCCGTTTCAGCCAGGCTCGGGCCATGCGCCATTCCCGGGCCACGGTGGAGCGCGAGACACCCATCGTCTCGGCCGTCTCTTCCATGCTCAGCCCGGCAAAATAGCGCAGCTCCACGATTCGGGCCTGGTCATCGTCGATTTTGGCGAGCTGCCCGAGTACTTCGTCGATGGCAATCAGCTCCGAACCGAAGGACTCGCCCGGTTCGGCGTCGTCGATATCCACGCGTAGATGGTTTTGCGGGCGCTTGTCAGCCTGCCGTTTGCGGGCGTAGTCGACCAGCACCCGCCGCATGACGGTAGCTGCCACCAGGACGAACTCGCTCCGGTCCTCCCAGCTTTCGTAGGCCTGGCCAGCCAGGCGAAGATAGGCTTCGTTGATCAGTGCAGTGGGCTGGAGCGTGTGGTCGCCGCGCTGCGCAGAGAGCTGGCGGGCGGCCAGCGCGCGCAGCTCGTCGTAGACCAGCGGCAGCATGCTGGCAAGCGAAGGGCCCCCGCGCTCGGTGGCGCGCCTGACCAGCTCTTCGAGTTCTTCGCTTGTTCGGGGGGGACGTGTCATGCCTGCCGAGGCGCTCGCGTGGGAGTCATTCAATCCTACAACATCCCGGCGGCCGCCCAGGTTCCTCTTCAAAAACCTGTCTTGCTGTCGGGTCAGTGGCTGCACTACAATGGCGTTCATGACCGTGCCAGGCCCCCTGCCATCCGCTGCATGAAATCCGTCAACGCCCTTGTTCTTGTGCTGGCTCTCGCCTGTGCGCCCGACCTTCTGGCGCAAGAGGGAGGCAGCGATTGCCTGGTCGCTTCCCAAGCCGGGCGTCTGGCCGACGGCGTGTGGGCAATTGAGCCGGCCAGGGCCGATGGCAGGGACAGGATCCAGATCGGCTGTCGGGCCGGTCAGGTGTCGGATGTGAGCATCAGGCTTGCGCCCGGCAGCCGCGTGCAGGTTCGCATCCTGCTGGTTGGCGATTGGGATCAGGTTATTGCTTCGCTGGCGGCCGAAGGCGGCCTGCCAGAGGGCTGGGGCAGCCTGTCGGCGCGCCGGATCGACACCAGAGCCACCCGTCTGACGCTCTCATTCACGGCACCCGATCATTTCGAAGCCGGGAGCATGTATTCCGATCGCCTCAGCGTGACCAGTGCAGAGCTTGAGTTGGATATTCCGATCAGCCTGGAAATCGTCGGCGGGGGCCCCCTTTTCAGGGACGGGTTCGGGCCCGGTCCCGACCCGATCATGGGGCAGTTCAGCCTCGCACCGTAGCGTTGCCTGCCCGTATTCTGCCGGGCAAGTTCTCGTCTCACTCCGTCCTTTTCACCCACTGGCCCGATTTGAGCGTCATCACGCAGGCGTTGGGGCGGAAGTGGTAGAGCCAGTGGTTGATGTCCGGCGCGTCGATAACGGCCAGATCGGCACGGTATCCGGGCAGCAGGCTGCCGTGTGATGCTTCCAGACCGATCGCGCGCGCGGCGTGGCTGGTGACCGCGCGCAAGACCTCGGCCGGGCTCATGCGCTGATGCACGGCCGCCAGGGTCATGGCCAGGTGCAGGTGGTAGCTCGGCGCGGTGCCGGGGTTGAAGTCGGTGGCCACCGCCACACGGGCGCCTGCTTCGATCCAGTGTCGTGCCGGCAAAAAGGGCTCACGCAGATACAGTGAGGCGATCGGCAGGCTGACGGCCACGGTGCCGGCCTGCGCCATGGCGGCAATATCCGCCTCGCTGGCATATTCCAGATGTTCGGCCGAAACGGCCCCGAGCTCGGCGGCCAGGCCTGCGCCGCCGCCTGCCGAGAGCTGGTCAGCATGAATCTTCAGCCCAAGCCCCTGCGCTTTTGCGGCTTCGAGAATTTGTCGCCCCTCTTCGAGCGTGAAAGCATTTTCTTCGATGAAGACATCGCAGAAGCGCGCCAGCCTGCGCTGTGCAACTTCCGGAATGAGTTCGTCGCAGAGCAGGGCGACATAGTCGGCACGCCGGTCGCGATATTCGGCCGGCACCAGATGGGCACCGAGAAAAGTGGGCACGATCTCCAGCGGCTGCTCGTCGTTGAGCCGGCGATAGACTTCGAGCTGCTTGATTTCATTGTCGCGATCCAGGCCGTAGCCCGACTTGGCCTCGACCGTGGTCACGCCCAGCCGCGCCATGTCGGCCAGCGCCGCGGTTGCCTTGGCGCGCAGCAGGTCGAGATCGGCCTTTCGCGTGGCGCTGACGGTGGAATTGATGCCACCACCGGCGGCCTGAATGTCCTGGTAGCTGGCGCCCTCAAGGCGCGCGGCAAACTCGTCGCCGCGCCAGCCGCCAAAGCACAGATGGGTGTGGCAGTCGATCAATCCGGGCACGACGCAGCCGCCGCCGGCATCGAAGCGCTCGGCATCGGCGTACTCGGCCGGCAGATCAGCTTCCGGCCCGGCATAGCGAATCGTGTCACCCTCCCAGGCCAGCGTGGCTTGTTCGACGGCGTCCACTTCATCGGGTGCCCCGTCGGTCGGCACGCGGTAGAGGGTGGAGATATTGGTAAGTAATTTCATGAAAACCTCAGATCAGAACCTGAAGATCAAAACCTTTTTTGTCCACAGATGAACATAGATAAACATAGAAAAGGAAAACAACGACAAGCAAAAGAGAACAGCGGCTTCCTCTGAGTGAAGCACAAGGAAACAGTCTCTTTGTGTTTCTTAAATCTGTGTATATCTGTGTTGATCTGTCGACAGCACGGTTTTATCTTTTTCAACCGAGCCCGCAAATGGATCGCAAGCAAGGCTCATCGAAGCCCGGCAACGACCGACGCTACCGACGCAACCATCTCGCCCGAGCGCAGCAGGCGCGTGCAGGTGTCGATATCGGGTCCGACTTCATAGTCTTCGTCGGCGTGGTTGACGTGGGCACGGATGAATTCATGGGCGGCGAGTACCCCGCGGCCGGGCTTGAGCGGCTGGCGAAAATCCAGCGCCTGGGCGGCGGTGAGCATTTCCACGGCCATGACGCGCTCGACGTTGTGCAGCACGCTCAAGAGTTTGAGCGCGCTGATCGAGCCCATCGAGACATGGTCTTCTTGGCCCAGGCTGGTGGGGATGGAGTCGACGCTGGCGGGGTGGCACAGCACCTTGTTTTCGCTCACCAGCGCGGCCGCGGTGTACTGCGGGATCATGAAGCCGGAGTTGATGCCGGTGTCGCTCATCAAGAGCTTTGGCAGGCCGTCGTGGCCTTCGAGCAGCAGATAGGTGCGCCGCTCGGAGATGCTGGCCAGCTCCGACAGCGCGATGGCGGCGTAGTCGAGCGCCAGCGCCAGCGGCTGGCCGTGGAAATTGCCGGCCGAGACCGTGTCGCCGTCGTCGAACACCAGCGGATTGTCGGTGACCGAGTTGATTTCGCGCTCGACGACCTCGGCGGCGTGTGCCAGGGCATCGCGGCTGGCGCCGTGAACCTGGGGAATGCAGCGCAGGGAGTAGGGGTCCTGGACCTTGCCGCAGTGGCGGTGTGATTCCAGAATCTCGGAATTGTCGAGCAGCTGCCGGACGTTGGCGGCTACCGCCTGCTGGCCAGGGTGCGGACGCACTTCGTGAACCCGCGCATCGAAAGGTTTCGCCGAGCCCTGCAGGGCCTCCAGGCTCATGCCGGCGAGAATGTCGGCGGCGGTCAACAGGTGGCGGGCGCGCTCGAGCACGAACGCACCGTAGGCCGACATCAACTGGGTGCCGTTGATCAGGGCCAGGCCATCCTTGGCGGCGGGCTCGGCGGCTTCAAGGCCGTGCCGGGCCAGGGTGGCGCTTGCCGGCTCCGGGCCGGTTCGCTCGGCGTTCCAGCACTGCCCCCGGCCGATCAGCGGCAGGCTCATGTGCGCCAGCGGGGCCAGGTCGCCCGAGGCGCCGACGCTGCCGCGGCTGGGAATGAAGGGCAGGATATCGAGCTCGCAGAACTTCAGAAGCTGCCTGAAGATCGGCAGAGAAATACCTGAATTTCCCAGCCCCAGGGCGTGAACCTTGAGCTGCATCATCAGCCGCGTGATCTCGATGGGCACGGGCGCGCCCGTACCGCAGGCGTGCGACAGCAGCAGGTTGCGCTGGAGCTGGCCGAGCTGATCGTCGTCGATACGCTTGCTCGCCAGCGCGCCGAAGCCGGTGTTGACGCCGTAGATGGCATCGCCACTTTCGAGCGCGCGCTCGACAACGGCGCGCGAGCGCTCCACGGTGCTGTCGTCGGCCCGCAACGCGTCCAGCCGTCGCTCGAGGTCGGCGTACAGGGTGTCGATGGTCAGAGCGTCATTCATGCTTGTCGCCCAGCATCGGAATGTCGACGCCGCGCTCGCGCGCGATTTCGATCGCTTCGTCGTAGCCGGCGTCTGCGTGGCGCATCACGCCCAGACCGGGATCGGCCGTGAGTACGCGCTGCAGCCGCTCGTAGCCGGACTGCGTGCCGTCGGCGAGCGCGACCATGCCGGCGTGCAGGGAGTAGCCGATGCCCACGCCGCCGCCGTGGTGGAAGGAGACCCAGCTGGCGCCGCAGGCGGTATTGGCCAGGGCGTTGAGGATCGGCCAGTCGGCAATTGCGTCCGAACCGTCTTTCATGGCCTCGGTTTCGCGGTTGGGCGAGGCCACCGAGCCGGTGTCGAGATGATCGCGGCCGATGACGATGGGGGCGTCGACCTTGCCTTTCTCCACCAGCCAGTTGAATTTCTCGCCGGCTTCGGCGCGCTCGCCGTATTCCAGCCAGCAGATGCGCGCGGGCAGGCCCTGGAAATGAATCTTTTCCTGCGCCTGGTGGATCCAGCGCCGCAGATGCTCCTTTTCCGGAAACAGCTCGAGAATGGCCTGGTCGGTAGCGGCAATGTCGGCGGGGTTGCCCGACAGGGCGGCCCAGCGGAACGGCCCGGCGCCGCGGCAGAACAACGGACGGATGAAGGCCGGTACGAATCCGGGAAAATTGAAGGCGTTTTTCATGCCGCGCAGATCTGCGACCTGGCCTCTGAGGTTGTTGCCGTAGTCGAAGGTGATCGCGCCGCGTTCCTGCATTTTCAGCATGGCATCGACGTGAATCTCCATCGAGTCGAGCACGCGCTCGTCGTAGCCCTTCGGATCCTTTTCGCGCATGACCCGGGCATCGTCGAGAGAAAGGCCGGCGGGGATATAGCCCGTTCTCAGGTCGTGGGCAGACGTCTGGTCGGTGAGCGCATCGGGGATGATGCCGCGCTTGAGCATTTCGGGCAGCACTTCGGCGATATTGCCAAGCAGGCCGACGGAGACGGGCTCCTGTGCCTTCTCGATGATCTCCATGGCCTCGTCGAGACTGGTGGCCTTGCGGTCACAGTAGCCGGTCTCCACGCGCCGATCGATGCGCGTCTCGTCGACCTCCACGCCAATGCAGTGGCCCTCGTTCATGGTCACGGCCAGCGGTTGGGCGCCGCCCATGCCGCCCAGGCCGGCAGTGACGGTGAGCTTGCCTTTCATCGAGCCGCCGAAGTGCTGGCGTGCCAGCTCGGCGAAGGTTTCGTAGGTGCCCTGAACGATGCCCTGGGAGCCGATGTAGATCCACGAGCCAGCCGTCATCTGGCCGTACATGGTCAGACCCTTGTCTTCGAGGTCGCGGAAGGTGTCCCAGTTGGCCCAGCGCCCGACCAGGTTGGAGTTGGCGATCAGCACCCGCGGCGCCTGGTCGTGGGTGCGGATCACGCCGACCGGCTTGCCGGACTGGACCAGCAGGGTTTCTTCATCCCCGAGCCGTTCGAGCGTGCGGACGATGGCGTGGTAGCTGTCCCGGTTGCGCGCGGCCTTGCCGGTGCCGCCGTAGACGACCAGCTTGTCGGGGTGCTCGGCCACCTCCGGATCAAGATTGTTCATGAGCATGCGCATGGCCGCTTCCTGGTGCCAGCCCCGGCAGCGAAGGTCGGAGCCTCTGGGAGCGCGCACAATCGGCGCCGACTGATCCTTTTGGGTCATCGTTTTCCTGTCAATGGTTGGGAATCACGCAAGTATAGCAATCTGGCCGGCCCGCAGTCGGCAGGTGGGATGTCAGCGGCTGCGCACCTGTCGCCAGACCACATCGGCGATCAGATAGACGAGCAGGCCCAGCATGATGCCCAGCGCCAGCTTCAGCCAACCGTCGGCCGAGGGAATCAGCTTTTCCGGCCACGAGGCGGTCAGGTGGAAACCGAAGCCCAGCACGGTCCACATGGTCTGCAGGATGGCCTTCGACCCGACGTCGGATTTCAGTGCAGCCAGGGTCAGTCCGGCCAGGAAGGCGGCGCACAGAAAAGGGTTGTCCCGGATCATCTCCGTGAAACTGCGAGAGCTGTGGGCGCGTGATCGCATCATGCCGGTGTCTCCGGGTCGACCGGCGGGCCGCTGCAGATGATCGGCCGTCGCCGGCATTTGATTCCCCTGAGCGCCTGTATACTACCTTTGACCCCGACCGGACAAGCGCAATCGAGTCGTTTTGGATGCGTATTCGACCTGGAGATGGCGTGACAGACTCGCAAACTGAAACAATGAACGTCTCGACCGGCACGGGTGTGCTGGCCATTCTCGGCCTGGCTGCGCTGCTGGCCAGCGGCTGCATGTTTCGAGACCTTGAGCGGCAGATAAGCATGATCGACGATGCCTGCCTGGTCACCGGATCGGTCGCAGCAGACGATACCGAAAGTCAGGCCGTCATGGTTGCCATGTTGCCCGGCGATGCGCAGCAGGGCCAGGTTCCCCGGCCCATCGATTTCACCCTGGCCGGACAGAGCGGCGACTTCAGCTTTGCCCTGGCGCCGGGCAGCTACCGCTTTCTGGCTTTCGAGGATCGCGACGGCAACCTCGAGCTCGATGATGACGAGCCGGCCAGGCATGCCTACGGCGGCGAGGTGGTGGAGTGCGCTGCAGGGGAGCAACTGCACCAGCCGCGGATCACGCTCGCGCGCGACGATCGAGTCGAGGCTGGAAGCCTGTCCGTGCAGGGCAGCCGCAGCCTGGTGGCCGAAGCGATGGAATCGGCGGTCAGTCTGGGGCAACTGACCTCGTTTGGAGAAGTGGTTCCCCTCGACGATGCGCGCTTCAATCTGGATGTGGCCCGTTCCAGCATGTGGCGCCCCGTCGATTTTCTGCGCGCGGGCCACTCCGGAGTCTACCTTCGCGAGCCGCTCGATGACCGGCGCACCCCGGTGCTTTTCATTCACGGCATCAACGGTTCTCCCAGGGTGCTCGAGCCGCTCATCGACCACCTCGATGGCGAGCGCCTGCAGCCGATGTACTTCTACTATGCCTCCGGCCTGCGGATCGATCAGGTGGTCTGGCATCTTGATCGCATCATGCGCGAGCTCGAGCATCGCCACGGCATCGAGCGTTACCACGTGGTGGCCCACAGTATGGGCGGACTGGTCGCCAGGGCCTGGCTGCGCAAACGGGCTGGCAGCGAGCAACGGGCCAGGATCGTTTCTTTCGTCAGCCTGTCGACGCCGTGGCTGGGCTACCCTTCGGCCCGTCAGGGCGTGGATCACTTGCCGGTAGTCGTGCCCGTGTGGCGCGACATGGCCAGCGGCAGTGAGTTCCTTGCCGGGCTGTTCGATGACCAGGCAGTTGGCCGGTTGCCGCCATTTCACCTTCTGTTCGGATACGGCGAGTCCGGCTGGTTTGGTGCTGAATCAGGCGATGGCGTCGCCACGCTGGCCAGCATGCTGCCGGTGCCGGCGCAGCGCCAGGCAGCTTCGGTGTTCGGCGTGAATGCCGGCCATGTCGGCATTGTTTCTGATGACGCGGCGCTCGAGCGGGTCGAGCACTTGCTGCTTGAGGCCGAAACCGGGGCCGCTGTCAAATTGTCTGCCGGGTCGCTGGTTGGCGTCCGCTGAGGTGGCGCCGGTGCGATTCTGATAACGATACCGATCGCGCCCTCGGTGGGCGCGAGAATTGAATACAATACGGGGATGATGAATCCGATTCGGGGCAGAGCCCCTTTTGCGCTTGTTTTTGTCGCCTGCGCCGGGCTGCTGGGCTATGCCTACTATGCCGAGTTCGTTCTCGGGCTTGAGCCGTGTCCGCTGTGCATGCTCCAGCGCCTGGGCTTCGTGCTGATGGGCATATTCGCCCTGGGCGGCGCCATTCACGGCCCGAAATCCTGGGGGCGCTGGCTTTATGGCGTGCCGATTCTCGCCGGCGCCGGCTGGGGCATCACGACCGCAGCGCGGCACGTGTGGCTGCAGAGCCTGCCGGCCGACCAGGTGCCCGATTGCGGTCCCGGCGTTTATTTCATGCTCGAGTACGATTTCCCGCTCATGGATATTCTGCGGGAGGCTTTCACGGGTGCAGGCGAGTGCGCCGAAGTGGACTGGTCCTTTCTTGGCCTGTCGATGCCGGTGTGGACCCTGATCTGGTATGTTGGCCTGGCGGTGTTCATGCTGTGGGCGCTGGTGGCCAACAGCCGGGGCTCGAGGGCCTCGTAACAACAGGCGAATGGCAATGAGCGAGCAGTTCAAGACGATTACCCCCGCGAAAGGATGGCGCCCGGATTCCTGGCAGCAGCATGAGGCCGGTCAGCAGGCGACCTATCCTGATGAAATCGCTTTCCGAAAGGCGCTTGGCCGCCTTTCGGCCATGCCGCCGCTGGTGACTTCCTGGGAAATCCTCTCGCTCAAGGAACAGATCGCCGAGGCCCAGGCCGGCAAGCGATTCGTGCTCCAGGGCGGCGACTGCGCCGAGCTGTTCGACGACTGCGAACCGACCATCATTGCCAACCGCTTGAAGGTCCTGCTGCAAATGTCGCTGGTGCTGCTGCACGGCATGGAAAAACCGGTGGTGCGCATCGGCCGCTTTGCCGGTCAGTACGCCAAGCCGCGTTCGGCCGATACCGAAACGCGCGACGGGGTCACCCTGCCGAGCTACCGCGGTGATCTGGTCAACGCACCCGAGTTCACCGAGCAGGCGCGCACGCCTGATCCGGAGCGCCTGCTGCGCGGTCATGCCAGCTCGGCAATGACGATGAACTTCGTCCGCGCGCTGGTCGACGGTGGCTTTGCCGATCTGCATCATCCCGAATACTGGAATCTGGGCTGGCTCGAACACTCACCCCTGGCCGCGGAATTCGAACGCATTGCCGACAGCATCGGCCACTCGGTTCGTTTCATGGAAACGATTACGGGCCGCAAGCCTGGCAATCTGCGCCGGGTCGACTTCTTCACCTCGCACGAGGCGCTTCACCTGCACTACGAGCAGGCGCTCACGCGCCGCGTCCCTCGCCAGTGGGGCTGGTTCAACCTGTCGACGCACTTCCCCTGGATCGGCATGCGCACCGCCGAGCTCGAAGGCGCGCACGTGGAGATGTTCCGCGGCATTCGCAACCCGATGGGCATCAAGATCGGGCCGGCCATGACCGCGAGCTGGCTCAGGGAGCTGATCCTCGCTCTCAATCCCGACAAGGAACCGGGGCGCCTGGTGCTCATACACCGAATGGGCGCCGGTCAGGTCGCCGACAAGCTGCCGGCCCTGATCGAGGCCGTGCAGGCGACCGGCTCGCCGGTGCTGTGGATCTGCGACCCCATGCACGGCAACACCGAGAAGACCGACAACGGCTACAAGACGCGGCGATTTGCCAATATCGTCTCCGAAGTCGAGCAGGCGTTCGATATTCATGCCGCCTCCGGCTCACGCCTGGGCGGTGTCCACCTCGAGCTGACCGGGGAGAATGTGACCGAGTGCATCGGTGGCGCCCGTGAGCTGTGCGAGCAGGATCTCGGCCGAGCCTACAAGTCCACCGTCGATCCCAGGCTCAACTACGAGCAGGCGCTGGAGCTTGCCATGCGCATCGTCGGCAAGCACCGCAGCCTCGCGTGAGCGAGGCCTGCGTTGCCCACCTGTCTCCCGGTCAGGGCGCGGTCGATTCGAAGCGGTCGGAGAATATTGCGTCGCCCGCCCAGCTCGCCTCGTAGGCGCCCATGTCGAATAGCCCGTTGGTGTAGTAGTTGGGCGGGCGGATCGGCTCGGGACCGGTCCACGCCTGGCCCCGCGTGTTACCGTCCAGGTCCGGATAGTCCGGCGCGAAGTTGTCCACGCAAGTATCGATGGCAGGCGAGTTATTGGCCAAGTGGAAGTCGCCGGCGCCCGGATTGCGCAGGCCGGGGTCGATCTGCGAAACCGCAACGCGGTATGTGTAGTCGGTAATCGGTTGATTGGAGACCACACAGGTTCCGCTCACCGTCTTCGGGCCGCTTCCCTGCAGCAGGAACAGCGTCGCGTCATGATCGATGACGACGCCGCGGGTGTAGATCGCCGCCGACTTGCCCGACCCGGAAATCAGCCGGGCCAGCACCCCGCCGGCATTGCCTGCGATGGTTGACCAGCGGATATCCATTTTCGCATTGTTGCCGAGTTCCTGCACAACGCCATCGTGGCCGGTGATGACCGAGCTTTCGATGCGCAGTGTTGAAGCCGGGCCTTCGTAGATACTCGGGTTGCCTACGTACGCGAATTGGCCGGTTCCAGCGCCGCTGGACTGGTTGTTGCGGACAAAGGTCCGGCTGATGTCGACGCGACTGTCGCCCGAAAGACTGACGGCGCCACCAGAGGATGCCGAGTTGTTCTCCACAACGCTGCAGGGCGGGCGCACCAGGACGCCGCCTCCGGAGTCTACTGGTTCGCAAGTCGTGGTTCCGGCCTGGCGCCGCACTTCTACCTGGCCTCCATTGATAACCCGCAGGCCGCCACCGCCAAGATCGGCCGAGTTGTTCACAACAAACGTGTCCTCGAGGTGCAGGATCGAACCCGGGTCGCGGACCAGCGCGCCGCCTCCGCCAGTGTCGGCCGTGTTGCCGATCAGCAGGGCCGCGTGGTCGGGGTCGCCGAAACCACTGACGCTTCGGCCACGCAGGAAGACCTCACCGCCGTTACTGACGTGGATGCCGCCGCCGTTGCCGGTCGCATTGTTGAGCGCAATGCCTCCGGTGGGAAAGAACAGCACGACTGCACCGCCTGAGTACAGGTAGACGTTTTGGCAACCGTCGACCGCAATGCCGCCACCGTTGCTGGCCTGGTTGTTGAATATCGGCGTCTTGCCAACGCGCAAGACGGTGCTCGAACCGTTGTCGTGACTGGATTGGCAATGGATGCCGCCGCCGTCGCCTGCGGCGGTGTTGTCGGCGATGATGCTGTCGTTATCCACGGTCACCAGCGGGCCGCCGCCCAGAGTGTCGTCGGTGGTCAGGATTCGTAAGCCGGCCCCGTGGGCAGTGGTGCCCCCGGTGCGCTGGTTGCCGGAGATTTCGACATTGCTCAGGTTGACCTGGAGCTGCCCGACGCGTCCCTCGACCAGAAGGCCGGCAGCGTTGGCGCCGTTGCTGCCTTTAACGGCGAGATTTTCGAGATTGATCTGCCGGAAAGCACCGGCGCCATTGAACCAGATATCGAATACGGGAGAGGACGACCCGGCTGTGTCGATCACCGTTCTGCCCGAGGGCGTCGAGCCCGCGTCGCAGTCGGGATAGCCACCGCGGATGGTAAACGACGGGCCAGCGAAGAAGACGCCATAGCTCCGGCCACTGTGATCAAGCCCGGCGGCCAGATGGAGTACGTCCCCGTCGACGGCATTGTTGATTGCGGTCTGCAGGTCGTTGAAGTCGCAGCCGGCATCCGGACCAACCGTGACATCCGCGCCTCGCAGACTGGGCGGGAGCGTCTGAATTGCACCGTTGTCGATGGTTTCGGCGTGGCCGGTCGCGGCCAGCGCAGAAACACACAGGAGGAGGCAGAGCTTGAACGTGAAAGAATGATCAGGGTGCATGGAAACCTCGCAAAAATCCGGCTACAGTTTCCATAACGAGTTTTATCTTCCAAATTGGACATCTACCTGCAGCGTGTTCGGCCGCCGCAGCCCGGCGTTCGGGTGCGGCCATGCGATCTCCGCCGTTGGCTATTCGACTGTGATGGTGATCTTCCTGGATATCACGGCCGGATCGTGGGGCACGTGGCGGTGATCGCCGAGCAGGAGCTGCAGGGTGTGCTTGCCTGGCTCCAGTTCGATGTCGATCTCGGTCTGACCGCCGCCAAAATGGACGACCTGTTCGCTGGTGGGCAGCGGCATATCCATGGGGGGCATGTGCGCTTCGTCGACATCGATCAGCAGGTGGTGATGTCCCGTGCCCTGCTGGTCGACACCGGCCGGCGCCACGCCCATGCCTTTCAGGCCGAAACGGACCGTGACCGGGCTGGTCACGGTATCGCCGTCGTCGGGGGTAATGAAATACACCCGTGCCTCATCGGGTGCGCTGATGCGTTCCAGGCCCTGGGCCTGTGCCAGGGCGGGAAGGAGCAGCATGATCGGCAGCGCCAAAAGCCTGAGTGTGTTCATCGTTTCAATCTCCCTGGATTGTTTCAGAGCAGTGATTCCACGGCCTGACGCTCTTCGCGCAGCTCCTTGTCGGTGGCGTCCAGGCGCGCGCGGGAGAATTCGTTGATCTCCAGACCCTGGACGATCTTCCACTGGCCATTCTCGCAGGTGCAGGGGTAGGAAAAGATCACGCCCGGCTCGATGCCATAGCTGCCGTCGGCGGGCACGGCCATGGAGACCCAGTCGTCACCGTCGGTGCCGCGCACCCAGTCGCGCACATGGTCGATGGCGGCCGAAGCGGCCGAAGCTGCGCTGGAGGCACCGCGCGCCTTGATGATGGCCGCACCACGCTGCTGCACTGTCGGGATGAACCCGTTTTCATACCAGTCGCGGTCGACTTGATCGATACCGGCCTTGCCGTCGACGTTGACGTGGTGAATGTCCGGATACTGGGTGGAAGAGTGATTGCCCCAGATCGTCATCTGCTTGATGCGGGTATGGTGCGTGCCGGTCTTGTTCGCCAGTTGAGCAATGGCGCGATTATGATCCAGGCGGGTCATGGCGGTGAAGTTCTCCGGTGGCAGGTCCGGTGCGTTGGACTGGGCGATCAGGGCATTGGTGTTGGCCGGGTTGCCGACTACCAGCACCTTCACATCGCGGCTGGCCACGGCATTGAGGCTCTTGCCTTGCGGGCCGAAGATCTTGCCGTTTTCCTCCAGCAGATCGGCGCGTTCCATGCCTGCGCCGCGCGGTTTGGCGCCGACCAGCAGGGCGATGTCGGCGTCCCTGAAGCCCTCGTCGAGCTCGGTCGTCGTCACGATGCCGTGCAGCAGGGGCAGGGCGGCATCCTCGAGCTCCATGGCAACGCCCCTGAGCGCGTCGAGGGCCGGCGGGATCTCGATCAATTGAAGAATGACTGGCTGAGTGGGGCCCAGCATGTCACCGGCGGCGATCCGGAAACACAATTGATAGCCGATCTGACCGGCCGCTCCGGTAATGGCCACGCGAACGGGTTTTTCCATGGGGAAGCTCCTGCTTGATTGGGTTGGCGATGGCTCATTTTAACGCAAGCATCCATCCCTGCCCGGCCGACGGGAATAAACGGCTGCTTGATCCGGCCCGTGGCCGGGCTCCGGGCGGTATGCCAGATATGCATAAGTATATTTATGCATGTCTTGGTAGTATCGCGCTATTCACTTCATCAGGAGCTCGATATGCGAAGCATCGCCTGCCTTGCGGCATTGCTTATCACGACGCCGGCCTGGGCCCTACCGGTCGATGAATTCTGGGCCAGCCTGCGGGCGCTGTGCGGCCAGGCCTTCGAAGGGCAGGTGATCAAGGAACCCGAAGGCGAAGAGGGCTTTGCCGGCCAGCGCCTGGTGATGCATGTTCGTGAATGTGGCGACGAGCGCATCCGCATTCCCTTCATGGTTGGCAACGACCGTTCGCGCACCTGGGTGCTGACACGCAAGGGTGATCGCATCGAGCTCAAGCACGATCATCGTCACGCCGACGGAAGTGACGAAGAGGTGACGATGTACGGGGGCACCTCCACTAACACCGGCACCCCGGACGCACAGTACTTTCCGGCCGACCAGGCAACGCGCGAGTTAATCGAACCGGCATTTTCGAACGTCTGGACGATGCGCATCGAACCCGATGCAACGTTTACTTACGGTCTGTGGCGGCTGGGCACGCCGCGGGTGTTTCAGGTTGATTTCGATCTGAGCGAGCCGGTCGATCCGCCGCCGGCGCCCTGGGGCTGGGAGGATGATGCATGAACGATGCCCTGGCATCGGTCATTGCGCTGCTCGATCTCGAGCGCCTGGAAGACAACCTGTTTCGCGGCCAGAGCCACGACATCGGCGCGCCGCAGGTCTTCGGCGGCCAGGTTCTGGGCCAGGCCTTGTCGGCCGCGCATTGCACCGTCGAGGGGCGCCGGCCGCACTCGCTGCATGCCTATTTTCTCCGGCCGGGCGACTTCAACCTGCCGGTGATCTACCAGGTCGAGCGCTCGCGCGACGGGGGCAGCTATTCCAATCGCCGCGTGCTGGCGATCCAGCACGGGCGCCCGATCCTGAACCTGGCTGCCTCTTTCCACGCCGGCGAGGACGGCTTTGATCATCAGTTCGAAATGCCGTCGGTGCCGGGGCCGGAGGGCCTGTCAAAGAGCATCGACATCCAGAACTCGATCATCGATCGCGTGCCCGGAAAAATGCGCCGGTTGCTGGCGCATCGCCCGCCGCTGGAGTTCCGGCCGGTCGAGCCGCCGAAGTTCATCGATGCCGAAGCGCGCCCGCCGCGCAAGCACGTGTGGATGCGGGCCTGGGACCGGTTGCCCGACGATCCGGAGCTGCACCGCAACCTGCTGACCTACGTGTCCGATTATGAACTGTTGGGAACGGCAACTCTCCCCCACGAGCTGGACTTCAGCACCCGGCCGGTGCAGATGGCGAGCATCGACCATGCGCTGTGGTTCCATCGGCCGTTTCGGGTCGATGAGTGGCTGCTTTACGCTTGCGACAGCCCGACAAGTCATGGCGGGCGAGGATTTACGCGCGGGCAGTTCTTTACCCGCTCAGGCGACCTTGTCGCCTCGGCTGTGCAGGAAGGCGTTATCCGGCCCTGGGATCCCGCCAGGGCCGGATAGGCGCCGGCTTTTCCTTCGCTCCGCAGCTGGCTGCCCCGTCACGCTACAAGGGCATGGCGGACCCATGTCCACAACTCCTTATGGCAGAAACGGGCCGCGGTTCTCGTAAAAGGAGGGCGGAAGAGAAAGCGATCCGACCGTGCCTGCAGGCCTCACCGCGGCAAAGACTCAGCGCGTATCCGGTCGCCGCAATTCAAATCCACCGCTTCGAATGAAGGAGATTTGTCGTGAGAAATCACCGATGCAGCGCTCGTTTCGCTAACTGGGTTCTCGCTTTGATCCTGTGCCTGTGCTGGAGCCTTGTGCCCGTCCACGCCCAGGATTCACAGGACGCACGGATCGGCGAGACGGTCGACCCGGTCGGCGGCGAGCCGGTAATCGAACCGCAGTTTCAGCGTGGTACGGATTCGGCAGTGGTGCCGAATCATCCGCCTATCGAATCGATCGAACCGATGCCCATGCCGACGCCACCCTCCGGGGAGCGCGACGCGAAGCCCTCCGAAACTGGCGAGGCGGTTTTTTTTGATGCAGAAAGCGGTGAGACTCGCACTTTTCCGGCTGAGGCTTTGTCGGAAATTCTGGCGGTTCAGGGCGGAGGATTCCGCGGGATCGCCGGCGGCGAAGGCGAAAGTGAAAGCGAAGGCGGTTCGAGTACGCACGGTTTCGGAACCAAGTCACTGACAAGCGATACCGCGCTGCAGTCGTACCCGCGCAGCGCGAACGTCAAGCTGGTGATGCGGTTTGTCGATACCAGCGGCAACGATGCCTATTTTGTCTGCTCTGGCACCATGCTGGATGCCGGAGTGGTGCTGACAGCCGCTCACTGTATTCATGCCGCGCATGAACCCACTATCGATGACTGGGCCGAGGAGATATGGGTCTACCCGGCCTGGGATGGTGTTGGCCATTGGGTTCCCGGAGCCAACGCCCATCGCGAGTTCTGGGGCTGGGCGCGCGGTACGCAGCGCTTCGCTTTCACCGGTTGGACTGAACATGCCAACTGGGACTGGGATGCGGGAATGATTCGTTTGCGGCGCACCGGGCCGGGCAACCGTCAGGTCGGAATGCTTACCGGCTGGTATGGCTGGGCTCGAGATCAGGAGTGCTCGGCGATCCAGAGCCGGACCTACCACAACTTCAGCTATCCATCCCAGGACTGTCCAAGCGACGGACTGCACACCGGCCGGGACATGTACTACTGGAACGGATCCATCGATGCCTGTCCCAGCGGCGGGCGGCAGTTGGAAATCGACACCAGCAGCGGATGCATGACCGCCATGTGGGGCGGTGAAAGCGGGAGCAGTGCCTATTACATGGATAACGGTTCGCGCTATGCTCACGCCGTTGGATCCACTTCCAACCGCTCCACGTACGCCCGCTATGCCAAGCTTTGGGGGACATTCATCGACTATTTTCATGACACGGTGAGGCCGGGGACGCGGCGGGATGTGGCCGACTGGGAGCTGCTGCGGTTCCGGACCGACAGCCCCCTGCAGCTGCGCGGCGGACAAACCGGGCCTTCAACCGTACGCGTGGCCAATGCCACCAACGCCAATCCGCCGCAAAAGCAGTTCAAGCTGCGCGTCTATCTTTCGGACAACAACAACGTCACGAGCGCCGATACGCTGCTGGCCACCTTTTACTACACCGTCGATTTCACGGACATGGAGATTCGCACCTTCAACGTACCGCCGGTCACCATCCCGGCCAACACCGCGCCGGGAACCTACTGGCTGGGTGCCACCATCGAGGTCGACGGGGACGCCTTCGCGGACAATAACAACGTCTGGGGCTGGGATGCGCATGAAGTGGAAGTCCTGACCCGGGAATTGTTCATGGACCGGTTTGAATAGTAGCCGCGCGAGACGGGAAGGTGTGATCCGGTTCCGGGGCGCGAACAAGCCCGGTCGAGCCTGGCGACGGAGCTTGTCGGATCAGGTTTCCTCGCCGTAGGGAAAGTCCTCGGACTCCAGCGACTCGGTGTAGTCGCCGACGCGTTCGTGGGCAATGTCGGTGCGGTAGAAGCGGGCGATGTGGTAGATCGCGTCGCCCTCGTTGACCAACGGCAGGTTGAGCCGGCCGATGACGATGCCGGAAAACGGCGCCTCGATTTCGTGCTCGGTTTCCCCAAACGGATCGGAAACGGCCCCGAGCACTGTTTCGCCGCCCCTGACGCGATCGCCCAGCCCGGCCCGGGCGCGAAACAGCCCGCTGTCCGGCGCGCGTACCCAGCTACTCGAGCGGGCGACCAACGGTGCTGGTGGTGTTTTCTTGCGGGTTCTGGGCAGCATGCCCAGTTCACGCATCACTCGGACCGCGCCCTCGACGCCACCGCGAATGGCCATCTCGTCGAAGCGCAGGGCTTCGCCAGCCTCGTAGACCAGAATGGGGATATCGTGATCCATGGCCGCCATGCGCAGCGAGCCGTCGCGCAGTGCCGAGTTGAGAATGACCGGCGTGCCGAACGCCTGCGCCAGCGTCAGGGTCTCCTCATTGTCCAGGTTGGCGCGAATCTGCGGCAGGTTGCTGCGATGCACGGCGCCGGTATGCAGATCGATACCATGGGTGGCCTGACTGACAATCTCGCTCATGAAAAGATGCGCCACGCGGGCAGCGAGCGATCCCTTGCCCGAGCCCGGGAAGCTGCGGTTGAGATCGCGCCGGTCGGGCAGATAGCGCGACAGGTTGATGAAACCGTGCAGGTTGACGATGGGCACGGCAATCAGCGTGCCTTTCAGCCGCCTGAGCGCTGGCACCTTGAGCAGGCGGCGGATGATTTCGACGCCGTTGAGTTCGTCGCCGTGGATGGCCGCCGAGACGAACAGCACCGGGCCGGCCTGGCGCCCGCACAACACCTGGACCGGCATGGTTGTGGGCGTGTGGGTATACAGTCGGCCGACTTCCAGATCGATACTGCGGCGCTCGCCCGGTTCGACGGTCACGTCGGCGATGGTCAGCGGGCGATTGCGGGTGCTCACGCTGCCGCCTGCGTCAGATACTGGAAGATGGCGGCAGCCAGTGCCAGGGCCGCGCCGGCGCCAAGCGGAACAAGCAGCCGCAAGCCCAGAGATCGTCCGCCGATGACCAGTCCCATCGTGCCCTTGACCAGCGAGTTGACGCTGGCGGCGATGAATATGCCGACGACGGCAACTTCCAGGGCGATTCCCTGGCTGCTCATGCGCGCCAGCGACAGGGTGATGGCGTCGACGTCAGCCAGGCCCGAGGCTGCGGCCAGGGCCCACAGGCCAGCGCTGCCGGCCCATTCCGACAGGGCCTTGCCGAGCATCATGATGATGCTCAGAAGGGCGCCGAAGAGAAGTGCGGAGCGCAGCTCCACCGGATTTCGCATCAACTGGTCCTTGTCGATATCGGTCGGCCGGCGTAGGGCATAGTGCAGGTACAGCCCCACCGGCGCCAGGGTTGCGCCCAGCAACAGCAGCGCAGGCAGCCACAGGCGCTCGATCAGGGGCAGGTGGATCAGCGAGGCGACGATCATCATGCGCGCAATCATCGAGCCGCAGGCCAGCAGGATGCCGGCGGCCAGGACGCTGGAGAGTCTGGGCTCGCGCGCGGCGATTCGCGACAGGGCGAGCGTGGTCGCCGTCGACGAGGCCATGCCGCCGAACAGGCCGCTGAAGACAATGCCGCGGCTGGGCCCGGCAATGCGAATGGCGATATAGCCAAGAAAGGAGATGCCGGCAATCAGCACGACCATCAGCCAGATCACGTAAGGGTTGAAGGCCTGCCAGGGACCGAAGCCTTCATTAGGCAGGATCGGCAGCAAGACCACCGAAATCAGCAGCAAGGTCAGGCCGGCGGTCAGCTCCTTGCGCTTGAGACGATTGAGCAGGCCGTGCAGGCGCTCCTTGTAGCCGAGCAGCACGGCCATGACGATTGTCGCGGCGGCGGCCAGGGCCATTTCGCCCATGCCGGCAAGAACGCCGAACAGATAGGTGGCCATGGCGGCGACTTCGCTGGTGATGCCAAAGTCCTGGCCGGCGCGGGTGGTGATGACATAGGCAGTGGCGCTGGCGATTGCCAGGCCGAGAAAGACCAGACCGATCAGCCAGTAGCCGCCATCCTGGCTGATGAAGCCTACGGCGCCGCCGACCAGGCCGATCAGGCTGTAGGTGCGAAGGCCGGCCACGCGCTGGCCTTCCTCGACCTCGCGATATTGCCAGCCGCGCTCAATGCCGACCAGAAGGCCAATGGCAAGCGCCACCGCCAGGCGGACAAAATCCTGAATTTCGGGGTTCATGGCCGCATTTTACTGAGATGCGCAAGTATTGCCACATTCAGCCTGCCTTTCGGCGGGTATGGCAAGGCGTCGGTGCGAAGTCTTTGCCCCGGCCTGCATCAAGCGCCGAAAAGCTGCCGTCGGAGCGGGCCGACTGCGGGAAGGGTGTCTGCAGCGCTATAATGGCCGGCTGACCTTTGGCCCGGGATTTTCATGAAGCTTCGCAATATCGCCATCATCGCCCACGTCGACCACGGCAAGACCACTCTGGTCGACCAGCTCCTGCGTCAGTCCGGCGAGTTTGCAGCCCACGAGCGCGTCACCGAGCGCGTAATGGACTCCGACGACCAGGAACGCGAGCGCGGCATCACCATTCTGGCCAAGAATACCGCCATCGACTGGCAGGGCTGGCGGATCAATATCGTTGACACGCCGGGCCATGCGGACTTCGGTGGCGAGGTCGAGCGCGTGCTCTCGATGGTCGACTCGGTGCTGCTGCTTGTTGACGCCGTCGACGGGCCGATGCCGCAGACGCGCTTTGTTACAAGCAAGGCCTTTGCCATGGGTTTCGAGCCGATCGTGGTTGTCAACAAGATCGATCGCCCGGGAGCCCGCCCCGACTGGGTCGTCAATCAGGTCTTCGATCTGTTCGACAAGCTCGGCGCGACCGACGAACAACTCGATTTTCCGGTGATTTATGCCTCCGCGCTCAACGGCTACGCCTCGACCGACCCGACCGTTACAGAAGGCGATCTCACGCCGCTGTTCAAAACCCTGATCGAGCATGTGCCGGCGCCGCCGGTCGACCCCGACGGCCCCTTCCAGATGCAGATCTCGAGTCTTTCGCACAGCAGCTACGTCGGGCTTATCGGCGTCGGTCGCATCAAGCGCGGCCGTGTGCGCACCAATCAGGCGGTCACGGTCATCGACCGCGCCGGCAGCACCCGGTCGGGCCGGGTGCTGCAGGTGCTCGGCTTCCAGGGCCTCAAGCGTGAGGAAATCGACGAGGCTGAGGCCGGCGACATCATTGCTGTGTCCGGCATCGACAACATCGCCATCTCCGACACGCTCTGCGATCCTTCCCGCGTTGAAGCCATGCCGGCGCTGACGGTGGACGAACCGACCATCCACATGACATTTCAGGTCAACAACTCGCCGTTTGCCGGGCGCGAGGGCAGATTCCTGACCAGCCGGCAGTTGGGCGCACGGCTGCATCAGGAGGCCAGCCACAACGTGGCGCTGCAGGTGTCCGATACGGGTGATCCCGATCAGTTCGACGTTGCCGGTCGCGGCGAGCTGCACCTGTCGGTGCTCATCGAGACGATGCGTCGCGAAGGCTACGAGCTGGCCGTCTCGCGCCCGCGGGTGCGCAAGAAAGAAGCGGAAAATGGCGAAGTTCTGGAGCCCTGGGAGCAGGTCGTGCTCGACGTCGAAGAGGAACATCAGGGCGCGGTCATGCAGGCCATGGGCGAGCGCAAGGGCCAGCTCGAGAACATGCAGCCCGACGGCCGCGGGCGCGTGCGGCTTGACTACATCGCGCCCGCCCGCGGCCTGATCGGTTTCCAGAACGCCTATCGCACCATGACCTCCGGCACCGGCCTGTTTTTCCGCGTCTTCGATCACTGGGGGCCGGCGACCGAGCGCGTGGCCGAGCGCGCCAACGGCACCCTGATCAGCATGGAAAACGGCACTAGCGTCGCCTTTGCCCTGTTCAACCTGCAGGATCGCGGCAAGCTCTTCATTGGCCCCGGTCAGGACGTCTACGAAGGCCAGATCATCGGTCTGCACGCCCGCGACAACGATCTGGTCGTCAATCCGATGAAGGGCAAGAAGCACAGCAATATCCGCGCCGCCGGCAAGGACGACGCCGTCCTGCTCACGCCGCCGGTCAGGATGACGCTCGAGCAGGCCCTGGAATTCATCAACGACGACGAGCTGGTCGAGGTCACGCCCGAGCACATCCGCCTGCGCAAGCGCCTGCTAAAGGAACACGAGCGCAAGCGCGCCGAGCGCGCATCGGGCTGACCAGCGATTTTCGATCAAGTTGCTGGCCTGTCGAACTGCAGGATGCCCGTCTTGAGGGGACGCGCCATGATGTAGGATTGGATTCTCTTGCTCACGCTTGGAGATCCCATGGATCTTTCGCCCTCCAGGAAAGCCGTCAAGATCGCCGACCGACTCGTTCGCTTCATGCGCGAGGAAATCGAGCCGGTGGAGCCGGACTACCATCGCCAGCTTGCCGCCCTCGACGATCCCTGGCAGGTGCTGCCGGTTATCGGCGAGCTCAAGGGCAGGGCCCGTGAAGCCGGCCTCTGGAATTTGTTTCTTCCGGATGAGGGGCTGGGGCAGGGTCTTTCGAATCTCGATTACGCGCCCATGGCCGAGACGATGGGGCGCTCGCTGATCGCTCCCGAAATCTTCAACTGCAACGCGCCGGATAGCGGCAACATGGAGGTGCTCTACCACTACGGCTCCGATGAGCAGAAGGCGCAGTGGCTGGAGCCCCTGCTGGCCGGCGAAATCCGCTCGGCCTTCTGCATGACCGAGCCGGACGTGGCCTCGGCCGATGCCACCAACATGCAGGCCACGGCGATTGTCGAAGGCGACGAGGTTGTGCTCAACGGTCGCAAGTGGTGGTCGACCGGCATCGGGCATCCTGACTGCAAGGTCGCCATCTTCATGGGCCTGAGCGACCCGGATGCCGATCGCCACCGTCGCCATTCAATGGTGCTGGTGCCGCTCGACACAGCGGGCGTCAGGATCGGGCGCATGCTCAACGCCATGGGTTTCCACGACGCACCGTACGGCCACGGCGAAGTCAGCTTCAGCGATGTGCGGCTGCCCAAATCCGCCGTTATCGCCGGGCCGGGCAGGGGCTTCGAGATCGCCCAGGGTCGCCTGGGGCCGGGGCGTATTCATCACTGCATGCGCCTGATTGGACTGGCCGAACATGCGTTGGCGCTCGCCTGCCGGCGCGCGCTCGAGCGCGAGGCCTTCGGCCGGCCGCTGGCCAAACTCGGCGGTAATGCCGAGCGCATCGCCGAAGCGCGGATCGCCATCGAGCAGGCGAGACTGCTTGTCCTCAAGGCCGCCTGGAGCCTGGATCATCGGGGCATCGCGCGCTCCATGAGCGAGGTCAGCCAGATCAAGGTGGCCGTGCCCGCGATGGCTCAGCGCGTCATCGATATGGCCATGCAGCTCCACGGCGGCGCGGGGATGAGCGACGATTTTCCGCTGGCCGCCGCGTGGACCGGCGCGCGAGCCTTGCGCATTGCCGATGGTCCGGACGAGGTGCACCGCGCTCTGGTGGCTCGCTTTGAGCTGGCCAGATACAAGTCGGGGTGAGGCGCTTCCGGGTCAACTGATCGGGTGCCGTCTGCTGCAGCCGGGCAGAGGGCCCGCGGACGGGTACACTAAGCCAGTAACTATTCATGACCCTTTCGTCGCGGCAGGCGGCGGCTACAAACACAGAGGGCCGAGCAATTTCAGAGGGATACGGTGTGTCGCGCCTGACTCCAGCACGTCGCCTGTTGCTGAATCGACTTCTTGACCAACTTCTTGAGCTGGATGAGCCTGCCCGTGGGCAACAATTGGCTGCCATCGCTGCACGCGCACCACGAGTCCATCGCTGGCTGGTCGAGCTGCTGGCGGCCAGCCTGGAGCCGGCCCGTTTTCTGGATACCCTGTTCGAGCGTGTGGGTCAGGCAGCCAGAGAGGACGCGCGTTCCAGGCAGGAAGTGCTGCTTCCACCCGGCACCCGCCTGGGTCCGTGGCGAATCGAGGAAGCCGTTGGCAGCGGCGGGATGGGCACGGTCTACCGAGCCACGCGGGCCGACGGGGCCTTCGAGATGGATGCGGCGGTCAAGCTCATCCGGGTCAGGCAGAAAGCGCTGGATCAGCGCCTCGCCATCGAGCGGCAGCTTCTGGCCCGGCTGAGCCACCGCAATATCGCCCGTCTGATTGATGGCGGCACGACCGAGGACGGCCATTCCTATCTGGTCATGGAGTGGGTTCCCGGGCGCGATCTCGATGAATACATCCGGGATGAGAACCCGGATATGACGACCCGCCTGGAGCTGTTCGAGCAGATGGCACGCGCTGTGGCGCATGCGCATCAGTGTCGGGTGGTTCACAGTGACCTCAAGCCCAGCAACGTTCGCATCAACGATGAGGGTGCGGTTCGCCTGGTCGATTTCGGCGTGGCGCAACTACTTGAAGACCAGGCGAGTGATGAGTCAGCGGTCAAGGCGCTGACACCTGCCTTCGCAGCACCCGAGCTGCTGGCCGGGGAGCCGGTGTCGACCCAATCCGACGTCTGGTCATTGGGCGCCATGTTGTTCTGGTTCCTGACCGGCATCTTGCCGGACCGGCATGCCGGTGGGATTGATGCGAGCCAGTTGCCGGAGAGTCTTTCCCGCCGCGAAGACATGGCGGCGATCATTGCTCGGGCGACTGCCGAACAGCCGCGGGATCGATACGGATTCGTCTCCGGTCTGATTGCAGACCTTCATCGCTATCGTGCGCAGCTTCCGGTCAGTGCGCGCCCGCCGACGCGGATGTATCTCCTGACGCGCTTCGTGCAGCGCCATCGCCTGATGGTTGGCGCGGCCACGGCGGTAACGTTGGCGCTGTGCCTGGCGCTTGCCACAGCCCTCTGGCAGGCTCGTTCAGCAATGCTCGAGCGCGACCGCGCCACGGCCCAGACCGAGCGCGCCATACAGGCCGAAGCCCAGAGCACGCAGCTGGCTCGTGAGCTGGAGCAAGTCGTTGCTTTCCAGGCCGAACAGCTTTCCTCGATCGACGCCCGGCAAATGGGCGCCGGGATGCGGGCGGCGATCGTTGATCTGCACCGAGTTTCGCTGGCGCGAGACGGTCTCGGCAGCGAGGAGCTGGAACGGGAAGAGTCAAATGCGCAAGCCATGCTTGCTCGGATCAACTTCACGGACCTGGCCCGCAACACGCTTCGAGAAAACATCTTCGACCGCGCGCTCGATGCCATGGACACGCAATTTGCCGATCAGCCGCTGGTTCGCGCCCGGCTACTGCAATCAGCAGCAGCGACACTGCGCACTCTGGGCCTGGGCATGCAAGCTGGCCTGCCGCAGGCCCGGGCTCTCGCGATTCGGCGAGAGCGGCTGGGCAACAGGCACCCGGACACGCTCGATTCGATCAACCGCATGGGGCAGCAAATGGCTTTCGAGGGTCGGCGTGAGGAATCACTGGGGTTCTTCCGCGAGGCCATGGCCGGCTTCGAGGCCCTGCATGGGCCCGAGCATCCGGCCACGCTTACCGCGCTGAGCAATGTAGGGACCGCGCTGGAAGCATTGGGGCAATATGCCGCAGCCGAACCCTTTTTCCGCAAGGCCTTGCAGGGGCGGCGCGTCGTGCTCGGTGACGAACACCGGGATACGATGATTTCCATTTCCAACATGGCTGCTTTGCTCGACAGTCTGGACCAACCTGATGAGGCTCTGGCGTTGTATCGGGAAGCGCTCGACAAGCGACGTCAACTGCTGGGGAATGAAGATCCCGACACGCTGCAATCGATCAGCAACCTTGGTGTGTTTCTTGCTAGCCAGAAACGCTTTGATGAGGCTGAGCCCTATTATCGAGAAGCGCTGGTTCATCGTCGCAAGGTGCTTGGCCGGGAGCATCCCCAGACTTTGACATCAGCCAACAATCTTGGATATCTGATGGACCAGACCGGACGGCTGGCAGAAGCCGAGATTCACTATCGGGAGGCCTTGTCCATTTCGCGAAAGGTTCGTGGTGACGACCATCCCAGAACCGTGATTGCCATGAATAACCTGGCTGGCCTGCTGCACAAGCTCGAGCGGTTTGAACTGGCCGAAGCGCTTGCAAACGAAGCCGTAAATCGAGGTCGTCAATCGCTGGCCGACGGCCACTGGTATCTGGGCGTGTTCCTGAACCGTCATGGCCGTGATCTGGCGGCTCTGGGTCGTCATGACGAAGCTGTGGCAGCCATGCTGGAAGCGCATCAGATCTTCGTCGAGGCGCTCGGTGCCGAGGACAAGGGCACCAAAGTTGTGGTTGAGTCTCTCGTAAATGCCTACACTGGCTGGCACGAGGCCGCGCCCGAGGCGGGACATGATGAACGCGCAAGACACTGGCAGGCAGTACTGAACCCTGAGGAGACGGTTCCGTGAACACCGGGAATGTAAAGGCAGTGCTGGATTGGCGCTGCGGTTTGCGGCCGGCCGAGGTCGGGTCATGAAGGTCGATCCTTTTCGGCCGGTGCCCGTGCAAGAGGTTACGCAACTGTTGGCCGAGATTCACAAACAGCCGGAGCTGTTCGAACAACTGTTGCCGCTTGTCTATGACGACATGAAGCGGATCGGTCGTGCCCAGCGCCAGCGCCTGGGAAGCAGCGCGACGCTGCAAACGACTGCGCTGGTGCATGAGGCCTTTTTGAAGATGCAAAAAAGTGCCGGCGGTGAGATCGAGAACCGGCGGCATTTTCAACGCCTGGTTGCCCGTGTCATGCGCCAGCTTATAGTCGACTACGCTCGCAAGCAACTGGCGGAAAAACGCGGCGGCGACCAGATCCGCGAGACCTTCGAAGAGGCTGAGTACAGCCTGGAAGTCGAGGATCTGGTGCGGGTGATGGCGGTGGACGCGGCGCTCCAGCGCATGGCCATAGACGATCGCCGCATGACGGAGGTGCTGGTGGCTCAGCTTTATGCCGGCTTCACCGTCGAGGAAATTGGTGAAATGTTCGGCTTGTCCAGCCGCACCGTGATTCGCGATCTACGGCGGGCGCGGGCCTGGCTGACAATCGAGCTGGCTGAATTCGACCCGGGCTAGGGTGCTTCTTGCTTCTTGATCTGCAAGCCCGGGCATGTCCACTTCACCTGCTTGATCTGGAGTGCTTGTGCATACCCCGTGCTCACTCGAAGCGGTCCGAAAAGATCGCGTCGTCGGGGGTGATCAGCCGCCAGGGCTGGTTGCTGAACTGGCTGGTGTTGCCAGAGGCGTCAGTTGCGGTGGCGACCAGATAGGTTGAAGTATCGACCGGCTGGTTGACCGCCAGCGTGCCGGTGCGAAACTCGAACGCTGCCGAGATCGGATAAACCATGGAGCCGATGAAGGTCTTGCCCTGCGGGCTGCTGCCGTCGGTCAGGTAAAAGTCGATGGTCAGCGGATAGTCGGCGTTGGCTGGTGTGGTCTGGACACGAACGCGGTAGTTTATTTCTGCTGCCCCGGCGTCGTATTCGGTGGCAGTGGCGTCAAAGTCAGGATAGTTCATCAGCTTGTTCGGCCCGCTTGCAGCGCCGCCAATATCAAGCTCGTCCATGCCCAGGTCGATGCCCCGCGTGCCGGCCGGCCCGTTGCTGTAAATGCTGTTTCCCCGAATCACGTTGCCGGTCGAATTGTCATCGGCCCACGCGAAGCTTATGGCTTTGTCGTTGTGGGCAATGACGTTGCCGTTACCGTTTCCGGGCAGCCAGGTCGCGGGATTGATGACGTCGCTGAGCTTGTAGCCTACCTGGTTGCCGGTTGCATTCGAGGCGGGAGCGTTGCCAAAAACGATCCCTACCTTGTTGCCCATGGGCTGGCCATTTGAGTGCAGACCAACCAGATTGCCGGCGATCATCACGTCGCTCGCGCCTTGCCGAAGGTTGATGCCGTGGGACGTGTTGTTGACGATGACGTTGCCCCCGCCGCCGTAACCGATCCAGACCCTACTGTCGGCGCCGTAAACAGACACTCCACCGACATTGCCCAGTGACGCTCCGCTGGCGTCGGTGCCGATGTAGTTGTTTCTGATAGCGACCAGACCGTTCCCGCTGCTAAAAACCCATACGCCGGTGCCGTTGTTTCCAATCACGTTGGCGTCGGCGATATCCTGGGAGCCGAGCTGGCCGGGTCCATTGAAATCGACGCCGGTATTGTTGTCGGTGATCCTGTTGCGGCGGATAAAGCCACCGCTGCCCAGTACGTAAATCCCGCGACTGTTGTAGGCGATGCGATTACCAACAATCAGATTTGGGGGGCTGGTCCCGCCGCTTGCAGTGATGTGAATCCCACTGCTCATCCCAAGGTCTTCACCGTCGAGGTTGGTTCCGATCCAGTTCCAGGCAATCTCGTTGCCGCTGGCAGTGCCGACTAGGGAGATGCCGTAGTCTTGCGAGTGCCCGATCACGTTGCGACCGGCACCGCCCGCGCCAATGAGGTTGTCCGACCCGCTGATTGCCAGGCCGTGCTGACCATTGCCGTAATCCGAGGATTCGTATCCTGACGCGATGTTCCCGCCATGGGGAACGCCAATGTCATTGGCCGTGACAACCTGCTCATCGGCCTCGACCAGGATGCCCGACTTGCCGTTGTTGGAGATGGTGTTGCCTTTGATGAATCCGACGGCGTTGCCGGGACCGGCGCTGCCGGCAATGAATACTCCGTAGTCGCCGTTGCCACTTGCGCCAAATGTTGAATAAATGTCTGATGAGCCGGTCCGTATCAGCCCGATCACGTTGTCCTGCATGACGTTCTGGGCTGACCCGTTTAGGATCTGGATGCCATTCCCTCCGTTGGCTCTTATGCTGTTGTTGCGAATGATGTTGGCATTGGAGTTGTTGATTCTCAGGCCGTTGGCCCCGTTTCCTGCAGGAGCGTATCCGTAGGGCGTCCACGCGCCGCCAAGCACGTTATGCTCGATGATATGCTCGCCGCCGCCGCTCAGCAGGATGCCGTTCTGGCCGAATCCCTGGATGCCAATGTTCCTTATGGTCGAGCCCGCCGCGCCTGAGGAAAATCTCAGTCCGCTGAACCCGCCGCCTGGGCCGCGAATCACCAGGTGAGTAGCGCCATCCTGCTCCCAGTCCGGGTGGGTTTCGCCAGCGATGGTCACTTTGGTGTTGATATAGGGCAGGGCAGAGTTGACCTCGATAATCGACATTCTTGCAACGGCGACGTTGCGCTCGATGTCCTGGTGGATGTCGATGATGACCGGTCCGGCGGTTGTGTTTGCTTCCTCCAGCGCGGCTCGCAAGGTGCATTCTCTCATCCGCACTGGCCCAACCCAGATTTGAACGCCGGTCCAGCAGCGCCCGTCGCCGGGGTCCGAGTTCTCATCATCTCCAAGCGAGTTGATGGTAAAAGTCGTTTGGGCAGCCAGGGCGCCGGCGGCAAGGCTCAGACCAAGCACCAGTACGGCGCGGAGCAGGCCAGTCAATTTCGACGAATTCATTGTGCAGACTTGGTAGGGGCTTGTATGGGGTTACGCGTTCCGCGAGAAAAGGAAGACACGCATCGCCCGTGTATCATGCGTGTTTTGTGAGTTCGGGCTGAATCATGCCGAAGACTGATCTGGTTGATCGTGCGCGCGCCCCGCGAGATGAAGACCGCTTCGACGTCGAGGCGGTCGACGCCTGGCTGAAAGAGCGCGTGGAGGGCCTGAATGGGCTCCCCGAGGTGCTTCAGTTCTCGAAAGGCGCTTCGAATCTGACATATCTGCTGCGCTATCCCTGCCGCGATCTGATCCTGCGCCGGCCGCCGCCGGGCACCAAGGCGAAGTCGGCGCACAACATGGTGCGCGAACACAATATCCAGGCCGCACTCGAGCCCGTGTTTGCCCATGTTCCAAAGATGGTGGCGCTGTGCACCGACCACGACGTGATCGGCTGCGACTTCTACGTCATGGAGCGTATCGAGGGGATCATTCTGCGGCGAAACCTGCCGTCCGGGCTCAAGCTTGGGGAAGAGCAGGTGCGAAGGCTATGCCAGAACGCCATCGACCGGCTCATCGAGCTGCACTCGGTTGATATCGACGCGGCCGGTCTGGCGGGGCTGGGAAAGGGCGCGGGCTATAACCGCCGCCAGATCGAGGGCTGGTCCGGCCGGTTCAGGCAGGCAAAAACCTGGAACGTCGGCTCCGGGCGGTACGTCATGGACTGGCTGGCCGGCAACATTCCCGACGAAGTTGCCATCCGCGTCATTCACGGCGACTACCGCTTCGACAATCTGGTGCTCGATGCCGGCGACCCGATGCGCATCATCGGCGTGCTTGACTGGGAGCTGGCTACCCTGGGCGATCCGCTGATGGATCTGGGCAACTCGCTGGCCTACTGGGTGCAGGCCGACGACGACTTCTACTTTCGCGGTTTCCGCCGCCAGCCCACGCACCTGCCGGGCATGATGACGCGCCGGGAAGTGGTCGACTACTACTGCCAGCGAACCGGCTTTCATCCGGATAACTGGGCCTTCTACGAGGTCTATGGCCTGTTCCGTCTCGTCGTTATCGCACAGCAGATCTACTATCGTTATCATCACCGGCAAACCAGCAACAAGGCTTTCCGCCACTTCTGGCTGGCGGTCAACTACCTGCTGTGGCGCTGTCGGCGCGTGATCCGGAAAGCCGGCTGAGCGATCACATTGTGACCAAAAGCACTGGTCTGCCTCGCCTGTTGACGCCAGACTGATCGGTACGCAGGCATTCGCAACGAGTCGGAGATGGAACAGACGGAAACTTTCAGCAACGAGCAGATCGACCCGGCGGCGCTGCCGGATTTCCGGCGCGTCGAGCTCCTTGCGGTGGCCCGTGCTTACCTGTCCTGGGCGCTGATCACGCAGACTGCGTTCTGGTTGATCCTGGCCGCGGCCGCGCTGGTGATTTCAAAATTGCCCTTCGGGCCGCTGGACCGATTCTGGTGGCCGCCGCTCGTCCCGACCGGGATCGCCGCGCTGGCCGCCGTTCATGCCCGGCTCGACGCGCGCTATCGGGCCTGGGCGCTGAGAGAACACGACCTGATCTACCGGTACGGTGTCATCTGGCGCAAGACCGTGATTGTGCCGTTCGCCCGCATCCAGCATGTCGAGGCTCTGCACGGGCCGCTGGAGCGCTATCTTGGGCTGATGCGGGTCAAGTGTTTTACCGCCGGCGGCATGACGGGAGATTTGACCGTCAAGGGCCTGGGTCGGGAGGATGCGCGGCGGGTGCGCCAGTACCTGCTCGAGCAGATCGCCGAGAGTGCCGACACCGAGCAGGACGGCAACGGCGAGGGGTCGATGCGTGAGATCGATTGATCTCAATACCTGGCAGCGCCTGGCGCCCATGGCGCTGCTTTTCCTGATCGTCAACGGCGGCGCGAAGTTCGTTCGCGAAAACCTCTATGTGTTCGCCGGTGCCGGTTTCGGTTTCGCTTTTCTCGATCGACTGGGTCTGCGCGAGTTCGTGCTTGGTGGCCTGCTTGCACTGCTCGCGGCCATCCTGATCGGGGCAATCCATCATCGCCGCTTCCGGTTCCGGATCGAGGGCGACGCTATTCGCGTGCGGCGGGGGATTATCGAAAACAAGGATCTGCGCATTCGCTTCGCGCGCGTGCAGAACGTCGGCTTGAGTCAGCCGTTCTATTTCAGGCCATTCGACCTGGTACGGTTCACCCTGGAGACGCCGGGTGCGGAGGCCACCGAGGTTGCCCTGCCGGGCATCAGCCGGGAGCTTGCGATTGCATTGCGTGATCATATCGCCCGTGCCGGAGGGGCAGCGACGGCCGCGATCGAGAAGGATGCCCGGCCCGGAGAGGAACAGGTGGCAGACTCTCGGGAGGCCGACGCGACCCTGATTCATGCTCCCGACAACTTGCGGTTGTTTGCACACGGTCTGGTCAGCAACCAGGTCTGGCTGATCGCCGGCGTCGCCGCCTGGCTGTTGAGTTCCATGTGGGAGCGCATCGAGCAGTGGATCGATTCGCTCGGCGTCAACGTCGTCGTTGCGCGAGTACTCGAATTCGGCTGGATGGGAGCAGCGGGGCTTGTGCTCACGCTTGCCGCGCTGTTGTTTGTGCTCTCGGGAGTACTGTCCCTTGTGCGCTTCCACGACTTCACCCTGCGTGATTCAGGCGATCGCTTCCTGGCCGTCGGCGGCTTGCTCGACAGGCGCGAGCAGAACATCCGACGCCAGAAACTGACCGGCCTGACGCTTTATCAGACCGCCCTGGGCAGACTGATTGGCCAGTGGTATCTGGTCGGCAAGCAGGCCAGCAGCAAGGAGTTCGGAGCCGATCCATCGGGGAGGCATTTCCTGATCCCGGGCATGCGGCGCGCGGACCTGAGCCTGGTCAGCCGCCTTATGCCGGGATTCTCGGTGCCCGTGGAGATGCGGCCGATCAGTCGCCGGTTCCGATTCCTGTTCTGGTCGCGGATCAGCGCGGTCGTGCTCGTTGTGACCGGCCTGGCCTGGTGGCAGCTGCCGGATCTGCGCTTGTTCGTGGCCGGACTGATTGGCGTTCTGCTGGTGATCCTGTGGCTGATCCATCGTAGCTGGCGCTGCTGGGGCTGGCAGGTGGTCGACGGCGTGTGCTGGGTCCGGCAGGGGGTGTTCGGCCTGCGCCAGGACGCTTTCGAGCTGTCGATGGTGCAACAGGTTGTGCTGGTCAAATCGCCCTACCTGCGGCGCCACGGGCTGGTGACGGTTTGCCTGGTGCTGCCCCACGGCCAGGTCAGCGTACCCTTCATTTCTGCCAGCGATGCAGGCGAATTGGCCAATCGGGCGATTCATGCTGCCGAGACCGCGCTGACGCACCGCGTCTGACCCTCGGCGGGCTGCCTGTCGAAGGGACGGCCGAGGGCATGGCCCATGATAAAATGCTCCGTTGTCCCATCTCCCGGAGTCCGTCTGAGCATGAGCGATCAAACGCCCGGTGCACGCTTTCGCAAGCTGGTTGCCGATCAACCGCCGCTGCAGGTTGTGGGCACCATCAATGCCTATACCGCGCTGCTGGCCGAGCAGGCCGGTCACAAGGCCATCTATCTCTCGGGCGCCGGTGTGGCCAATGCGTCTTATGGCCTGCCCGATCTGGGTATCACCCAGCTTGCCGACGTGGTCGAGGACGCGCGCCGGATCACGGCGGCCAGCGACTTGCCGCTGCTGGTCGACGTCGACACCGGCTGGGGCAGTGCCTTCAATATTGCCCGCACCGTGCGCGAGATGGAGCAGGCCGGCGTGGCCGCCATTCACCTGGAAGATCAGGTGGCGGCCAAGCGCTGCGGGCACCGGCCCAACAAGGCGCTGGTCAGCCCCGAAGAAATGGCTGACCGCGTGCGTGCCGCGGTCGACGCGCGCAGCGACGATTCCTTCGTGTTCATGGCGCGCACCGACGCCTACGCGGGAGAAGGCATGGCCGCGGCCGTGGATCGGGCCAGTCTGTATGTCGAGTGCGGAGCCGACATGATCTTTGCCGAGGCCCTGCACACGCTGGAGGAGTTCGGCGAGTTTGCCCGCCAGGTCGACGTACCGGTGCTGGCCAATATCACCGAATTCGGCAAGACGCCACTGTTTTCCGTCGATGAGCTGCGCCAGGCCGGAGCCGGCCTGGCGCTGTATCCGCTCTCAGCGTTTCGCGCCATGAGTCAGGCCGCGTTGATGGTCTACCAGGCCATCGGTCGCGACGGTCACCAGAAAAACGTGGTCGATGCCATGCAAACGCGCGATGAACTATACAAGGTGCTCGGCTATCACGAGTTCGAGCAGAAACTGGATCAACTGTTCAGCAAGGAGTCGTCATGACCGAGAAGAAACCCGGAACCGGCCTGCGCGGCCAGTCCGCCGGCCAGACCGAGATCTGCACCGTGGGTGCCGCCGGCAACAGCCTGCGCTACCGCGGCTATGCCGTCGACGAGCTGGCCGAGAAGGCCTCGTTCAACGAAGTTGCCCACATGATTCTCAAGGGCCATCTGCCCGACAGGGACGAGCTGGATGCCTATACCCGCCGCCTGAAGGGGCTCAGAGGCCTGCCCGCCGCGCTCAAGGAAGTGCTCGAACGCATTCCCGCCGACGCCCACCCGATGGACGTACTGCGTACCGGCTGCTCTTTTCTGGGCAATCTCGAGACCGAGGAAGGCTTCGATGCGCAGCAGGATGTCGCCGACCGCCTGCTGGCCTCCTTCCCGTCAATGATTACCTACTGGTACCGCTACAGCCACGACGGCAAGCGTATCGACGTCGAAACCGACGACGACAGCATCGGCGCACACTTCCTGCACCTGCTGCACGGCAGCGCGCCCAGCGAGCTGCACGCGCGGGTGATGGACGTCTCCCTGATTCTCTATGCCGAGCACGAATTCAACGCCTCGACCTTCACCGCCCGGGTGTGCGCCTCGACCCTGTCGGACATGCACTCGTGCGTGACCGGCGCGATCGGCTCGCTCAGAGGGCCGCTGCACGGCGGCGCCAACGAGATGGCCATGGCCATGCTGGAAAAATACCACTCGCCGGAGCAGGCGCGCGAAGACGTGCTGGCAAAGCTCGAAGCCAAGGAGCTGATCATGGGCTTCGGTCACGCCGTCTACCGCGAGAAAGACCCGCGCAATGCCATCATCCGCGAGTGGTCGCGCAAGCTGGCCGAAGACGTCGGCGATGACACGCTCTTCGACGTCTCCGAAGCGGTCGAGAAGACCATGTGGAACGAAAAGAAGTTGTTCGCCAACGCCGATTTCTACCATGCCTCGGCGTATCACTTCATGGGCATTCCCACCAGCCTGTTCACGCCGATCTTCGTGATGGCGCGGGTGACCGGATGGTGCGCCCACATCATGGAACAGCGCGCCAACAACCGTATCATCCGCCCCGGCGCCGACTATATCGGGCCGGAGGATCGCCCGGTGCCGCCGCTCGACGAGCGCTGATCAGCAAGACTGAGGCCGGAGCCGGAAACGGCCCGGCCTTTTTCAAACCTGAAAATGACGCGGTCTCGGCCACGTGCCGCCCGCTTCGTATCTGAATTTCGAATTTCGGATTTGCTCCAAACCTATCCTCCCCGCCGCGACATCCCCGCGGTCAGGATGAAGCGCAGGGCGTCTTCGAAGGCCAGATCCATCGGCTCGCACCACTGCTTGGGCACGAAGACCGTGTAGCCGGCAATCTGATAGCTCAGCGGCAGGTAGACCGCGACTTCGCCTTCTTCGCCAAAGGGCAGGTTGCTGAAGTCCTCGCGGGTGATGAAGCCCATCACGCCGACCTGCAGCTCCGGGTGGCGCACCATGACCGCCTGGCTGAAGCGCCGCGCGTCGTCGCTGGAAAAATACTCGACGAAGTCCTTGGTGGCCCGGAAGACCGACTTGATCACCGGCATGCGATCGAGAATGGATTCGCCCAGGTCAATCAGCCGACGGAACAGCCAGACCTGGCTGAGCAGTCCGATGGCGATCACCAGCACGATGCCTCCAACCAGACCCATGCCGGTGATGTACCAGTCTTCGGGCAGCACGAGCTTGATCATCGCGCCGACGCCGCGCTCGGCGATGCCGGCCAGCCAAAAAACAATCAGCAGCGTGAGCGCAATCGGAATGATTGTGCCCAGGCCCTTGAGAAACAGGCGCACCAGGTGCGCGACCGGGCGATCGTGTTCAGAGCTCATCGATCTGCTTTCCGAGTGCCTCGCGCTGATCAGTGACGATGCGCTCGAGGGTTTCGATCCGCTCGCGCAGTTCGGTCTCGACGCGTTCGAGATCTTCGCGATCGACACCGTGGCCGCGGCGCGAGTCGAACCAGTGCCGGGCGATCGCCACGATTGCGATGATGGCGGCGATGGCGACCGCTGCTGAAAACAGGTTCATGGCCTCAGTCTCCTTCGGCAAACAGGACTCAGGGCCGGCTTTCCGGCAGCTCGTGCCAGTCTTCCGGCTCCGTTGCGGGCCGCCGTGCCGGTATGCGCTCCATCAGGTGGCAGAGGCAATCCTGTCGGATGATGCGCTCATCGGTGGTGAGCATGGCCGGCATGATCGGCCTGTTGGTGAGGATATCGCCTTTGGCCACGCTGAACCAGGCATCCGATTCCTCGACCCCGTCGTGGCCACTCACCAGCAGGGCCGGATTGACCGGTGCGTTGACGCGGCCCAGGCGGGTGCCGGGCGGCAGCTCGCGGAAATTGAGCTGATCGAGATCCTCACGCAGAACGATATCCGAACCGTCGGGGCGGAAGCTGAAGGAGTGGGCCGGCGGCAGGTTGACCGTTGCCACCATCTGGAACAGCTCGATGTCTTCCGGTGAGGGCCCGCGCGCGTCGAGGTCCTCGGCAGTGATGATCGAAGACAGATAGGACAGGGCGTGGTCGGCGCCGGCCAGCCGCGATGGCGGGCCGCATTCGAGCGTGACTGCCGGGCAGAATTCTCCGAAGGCCATGGACTGAACGCCGCGCGGCATGGTGAAGTAAAGCACCGTGCGCGAAAACAACGAGGCCAGGTGCAAGTGAGACGCTTCGGTGCGGTTGATCGCAGCGTAGTGCGGGTTCTCGCCGGTATTGTTGTGAATGTCGATGCTGGCCAGCGGCTTCTGGGCGCGGACGTGTTCGGTGATGCCAGCGAACAACTGATGAATAGGTCCGGGCTCGGTATCCGATCCGGGCCAGCAGCGGTTGAAATCCGGCTGGTCGGTGAGATAGCGGCGATTGCGGGCGGCGGCGCGCACGTTGGCGACCAGCAGGATCAGGCTGCGCGGCAGGGGATCTCGGCTGTAGCGGCCCTTGAGCAGCCGCCTGACGGCCTCCCAGCCCGAAATCTCGTTGCCGTGCTGGAGCACGCTCACGAACAGGGGTTGGGGGCGGCGCCCTGGCAGGTGAATCAGGGTGGGGCCGTCGAGCACTTCGTGCAGCCGGCTGGCGGGCCGATCGAGCAGGTCGTCGGGCAGATGGTCGAGGATGGTAGGTTGCATGTCGTGGCATAACGTAACCGCTTCCTGCCCCGGAGGAAAGACCTGTTACCAAGACATGCATGTCTTGGTAGGGTCATTCGGGTGAACTCGGTGCGTCGGGAAGCGGTCTTGAAAAGGCACGGGCCGATCCCTATTGCATCGGGTGGCTCGCTTAATTGCTCAATAATCAACCAGGAAGAGTGCGGACGGATGCTTGCAGCCAGAAATCTCACCCGTCGCTTCGGCAGTCTGCTGGCCGTCGACGACATTTCCTTCGAGGTGGAACCCGGAACGGTGCTCGGGTTTCTCGGCCCCAACGGAGCCGGAAAATCGACCACCATGAAGATGCTGACCGGCTTCCTGTCGCCCAGCGCAGGGACGGCCGAGGTGTTTGGTCACGATATTCGAACCGATTCAACGGCCGCGCGGCGAATGATCGGGTATCTGCCCGAAGGTGCTCCCCTCTACGGCGAGTTGACGGTCACGCAGTTGCTGCAATTCATTGGCGACGCACGCGGTTTTTCCGGCCATGAACGCCAGCGCCGGGTTGCCGACGCGGCGGCCCGGCTGGAGCTGGGCAGCGTCATGCAGCAAACCATCGAGACCCTGTCGAAAGGTTTCAAGCGCCGGGTCGGCCTGGCGCAGGCCATTCTGCACGATCCGCCGGTGCTCATTCTCGACGAGCCGACCGACGGCCTCGATCCCAATCAGAAGCAGCAGGTGCGCCAGCTCATCCGCGAGATGGCGCCCGACAAGATCATCGTCATCTCCACCCATCTGCTCGAGGAGGTCGATGCCCTGTGCAGCCGCGCGATGATCATCGCCAGGGGTCGGCTGCTGGCCGACGACACGCCGGCGGGGCTGCTGGCGCGCTCGCGCTACCACAACGCCGTGACCTTGCAGGTGGACGATCCCGAGCGCGCCGCCTCACGCCTGGGCCGCCTTGACGAGGCGCGCGAGATCGAGCTGCGCAACGCCCGCGTTACGGTCTTCCCGTCAGGCCGGGGCAATCTGTTCCAGGCCGTCAGCCGGGTCATCGACGAGGAGAACTGGTCGGTTGAGCAGTTACAGTACGAGCCCGGCCGGCTCGATGAAGTATTCCGCAGCATCACGCGCGAGGAGGCGGCATGAGGCCAGGCAATATCTGGACCATCACGCGGCGCGAGCTTCTGGGCTATTTCGCGACGCCGGTCGCCTACGTATTCATCGTCATCTTTCTGGTGATGTCGGCGGCCTTCACCTTTTACCTGGGCGGCTTCTTCGAGCGCGAGATTGCAGATCTGGAGCCTTTTTTCCGCTTCCACCCCTGGCTGTACCTGTTTCTGGTGCCCGCCGTGGGCATGCGGCTGTGGGCCGAGGAGCGCAAATACGGCACGATCGAACTGCTGTTGACTCTGCCGTTGACCATTGGTGAGGCGGTGCTCGGCAAGTTCATCGCCGCCTGGCTGTTCGTTGGTCTGGCCCTGGCGCTGACCTTTCCGATCTGGATTACGGTCAACGTGCTGGGCGACCCCGACAATGGGGTGATCCTGGCCGCCTATCTCGGAAGCTGGCTGATGGCCGGCGGCATGCTCGCCATCAGCGAGGCGCTCTCGGCGGTGACCCGCAACCAGGTGGTAGCGTTCATTCTTGCGGTTGTGGTCTGTTTCGGCTTTCTGCTGTCGGGGCTGCCAATGGTGCTCGATCTGTTTCGCGGCTGGATGCCGCAGGTGCTGCTCGACGGCGTGGCCAATCTCAGCTTTCTGGTGCATTTCAATTCGATCTCGCGCGGCGTCATCGATCTGCGCGATCTGGTCTACTTCGCTTTGGTCATCGGCTTCTGGCTGCTGGCCAACTGCATCGTGCTCGAACTGAAGAAGGCGGACTGAGTCATGAAGAACGTCTACAGTGCAACCGGGCTGGTGCTGCTCGCCATTCTGTTCCTTGCCCTCACCATCCTCAGCGGCGCCGCGCTGCGCGGCATGCGGGTCGATCTGACCGAGCAGGGGCTCTACACACTCAGCCCCGGAACGAAGAACCTCCTCGAAGGCCTCGAGGAGCCGGTCACGCTCGAGTTTTATTTCAGCGAAGAAGCCAGTGCCGATCTGCCCATGGTGCGCAATTTCGCCCGCCGTGTGCAGGAGCTGCTTGACGAAATGGCCGAGCAGGCCGAGGGCAATCTGCGCGTAAAGCGCATCGACCCGCAACCCTTCAGCGAAGCCGAGGATCAGGCCGCCGGCTACGGGCTCGAGGCGGTACCGGTCGGCAGCGGCGGCGACAGCCTCTACCTGGGTATCGTCGGTACCAACATGATCGACGGCGTGGAAGTGCTGCCGTTTCTTTCGCCGGCGCGCGAGCAGTTTCTGGAATACGAACTGGCGCGCATGGTCTATCTTCTCAGCCGTCCCGACAAGCCGCGCGCGGCCCTGCTCAGCGGTATCGACATGGACGGTGGCATGGACATGCAAACGGGCCAGCGGCGCGAGCCCTGGGTGATTCGCGAGCAAATCGGCCAGATGTTCGAGGTCGAGCAGGTCAGCGCCAGTGACCAGTCCCTGCCCGCAGAGGTGGACGTGCTGGTGCTGATCCACCCGCAGAATCTCTCGGACGCCCTGCTGGCCGATATCGAGCGCTTTCTGGCCGACGGCGGGCGGCTGCTGGCCTTTGTCGACCCCTGGGCCGAGTCGGCCACGCCGGCTAATCCGAACGACCCCATGGCCGCCCTCGATATGGAGCGCGGCTCGAATCTGGCCGCCCTGTTTGAAGCCTGGGGCGTCGATTTCAGCGCCGAGCGTTTTGTTGCCGACGCCGGCCTGGCCCTGCAGGTCAACACCCCGCAGAGTCAGCGTCCGGTCCGCCATGTCGGCATCCTGGGCGTGACCCGCGACAACATGAACGGCGACGACGTGATCACCGGCGAACTCGATGCCGTCAACCTGGCCAGCCCCGGCCGGCTGCAGTTGACCGAGGGCAGCCCGCTGGCGATGGAGCCGCTGATGCAATCGAGCGAGCAGGCCGGCCTGATGGATGCCTCGCGGCTTCAGTTTCTGGCTGATCCCTCGGAGCTGATCGACCAGATGGGCACCACCGGCGAGCGCTATACCCTGGCGGCGCGCTTGAGCGGCGATGCGCCGCGGGTTCTGACCGGCGATGCCGGCGCTGGCGACAGCGAAGATGACGCGAGTGCGGCCGCGCACTACGCGCTCAACGCCGTTGTGGTTGCCGATGTCGACATGCTGGCCGATCGCTACTGGGTGTCGCGCCAGCGCTTCTTCGGCACCACGATGCTCGAGCCCTTCGCCGATAACGGCGATTTCGTGATCAACGCCATCGACAACCTGATCGGCAATGCTGATCTGATCAGCGTGCGTTCGCGCGCGACCTCGAACCGGCCCTTCACCCTGGTCGACTCCCTGCGCCGCGAGGCTGAGCAGAACCTGCGCGCCACCGAACAGCGCCTGGAAGGCGAGCTGGCCGAGACCGAGCAGCGGCTGACCGAGCTCCAGCAGGCCCGCGGCGACACCGATCTGCATATTCTGACCGCCGAACAGGAAGCCGAAATCGACCGTTTCATGGACCAGCGCCTCGAAATCAGGCGCCAGTTGCGCCAGGTGCGCCGCGAACTCGACGAAGATATCGAAGCGCTGGGCACCCGCATCAAGGCCGTCAACATCGCCCTGATGCCGGCGCTGATCACCTTGCTGGCTCTGGCCATGGCCTGGCGCCGGCGCCGCGCGCACCGTCGACAGGGAGATGACGACCGATGAGCGCGCGAACGCTGATTATCCTCGGACTGGGCGCGCTGCTGGCGATCGTGCTGGCGCTGGTACTGGTCGGCCGGCCCGATGATTCGCTTCCGGTGGCCGACGACAGTGCCCTGCTGCCCGGCCTGGCCGATCGCATCAATGCCATCGATGCGCTCGAGGTCGTCGCGCCCGACGGCAGCACGGTGGCCACCCTCCACCGTGAGCGCGAGCGCTGGCGGATGCGCGAAAAGCACGACTACGAAGCCGACTTTGCCCGCATTCACGACCTGCTTCGAGACCTGGCGCGTGCACGGCGGCTGGAAGCGCGCACCGACAAACCGCAATGGTACGGCCGCCTCGGCGTGGCCGCTCCGGGAGAAGGCGAGGGCAGCGGCGTTGCCCTGCGTTTTCCCGACAGCGACCTGCCGACGCTGATCATCGGTCATCGCGATCCGGCCGGAATAGGGCGCTACGTGCGCCTGGAAAACGAGGCCCGGGCCTGGCTGACCGGCCAGAATCTGGAGCTGCCGGTCGAGCGAATGCAGTGGCTCGAGCGCGCCATCATGGATATTCCGGCCGCCGATATCCGTGAGGTTTCGATTCGCCGCCCCGGCGGCGAGAGCGTGGAGCTGCGCCCAGGTGATGAAGAAGGCAGTGTCTGGGTGATGCTCGATCCGCCGGCCGATCGGAAAGTCGAGCCCGCCTGGAAGCTGCGCCAGACCGCCAATGCGCTTGCCAGGCTCAACATGGCCGACGTGCGCGAGCACGATCCGGCGCTGATTCCCGAAGGCGCCGTGGCATCGGTGTTCACAACGCGCGACGGGCTGGTGTTCACGGCGACCACATTCTCCGACGACGCCGGCGACTGGGTGCATTTTGGCGCCAGCGCCGATGAGCCGCGCGACACCGACACCGAAATCGATATCGCCGCCGTCGACGGACGCCTCTCTCCCTGGCAGTTTGCGCTTGACAGCGACCGCTTCAAGCGTTTGCGGCCCACGGTCGAGGAGTTTCTGGTGGCGCCTGAAGAGACCACCGCCGAGCCTTGAGCGACAACCCGCTCAGCCCGGTTGGCCGGATCTGTCCGGTCGCGGGGGCACGAGCAGCTCCGGGTCGATGGCGGCAAGAATTGCCGCCAGCTCCTCGAGAAAGTCAGCCAGCGCGGACGACTTGCGCCAGGCCATGGCAATGGTGCGTTTCGGCCCCGGCTGCCTGAAGGGCCGGGTGACGAGGTTGTCGGTGTTTGCCAGCGGTGGTTTGATCGCGAGCGTCGGCATCAGGGTAATGCCGGTATTGGCCGCCACCATGTGCCGCAGCGTTTCCATGCTGGTGGCGTGAAAATCGAGCTTCTCCTCCGCCCCGGCAAGCCGGCAGACCTCGAGCGCCTGCTCGCGCAGGCAGTGACCGTCTTCGAGCAGCAACAGCTCCTGGTCGGCGAGATCCTCCAGACCGACTTCTGCACTGGCCGCCAGCGGGTGGCTGGCGGGTGCGGCCAGCACGAAGGGCTCCTCGAACAGGATTCGACTCTCCAGCCAGTCCTCCGACAAGGGCAGGGCGAGCAGGCCGGCATCGAGCCTGCCTTCGCTGAGCATGTCGATGACATCCTGCGTCTTTTCTTCGAACAGGCGCAGTGTGAGCCGCGGAAAGGCCCGGCTCACCGCTGGAATGACGTGCGGCAGAAAATAGGGCGCCAGGGTCGGAAAGATGCCGATGCGCACCGTGCCGCTGTGCGGGTCGCGCGAACGGCGCGCAATCGCGCGAATGGCCTCGATTTCGCCGAGCACCGCCCGCGCCCGGGTAACGATTTCCTCGCCGACCGGCGTGAGCATCACCTGGCGGGGATGGCGCTCGACCAACTGGACCTCGAGCTCATCTTCCAGCTTTCTGATCTGCGTGCTCAGCGTCGGCTGGCTGACGTGACAGCGCTCGGCCGCCCGCGAGAAGTGGCGCATATCGGCCAGGGCAATCAGGTATTGCAGTACGCGGAGATTCACACCGTCATCATAGCAATAGTCTATCGGGATGATTGGAACAATCAATTTGAAAAGGGGGTGGCCAACCCCGATCCTATTATTCGGCGAGGCAGGGTGCCCGCCGCTGGACTGATTCAACGCTCTGAACCTGTAAGGAGTTTCAAGAAATGCTGACAATTGGCGACAAGTTTCCCGAGTTCAATCTGAAGGCGGTCGTTGACACCGACATGGAGTCCGCCTTTACCGACATCGACAACAAGACCTACGAAGGCAAGTGGCAGCTCGTGTTCTTCTACCCGAAGGACTTCACCTTTGTCTGCCCGACCGAAATCAAGGCATTCAGCGATCTGTCCGGTGAGTTCGCCGACCGTGACTGCCAGGTGATGGCGGCCAGCACCGACAGCGAGTTCGTGCATCTGGCCTGGCGCCAGCACAACGACGACCTCAAGGATCTCAAGATCCCGATGCTGTCCGACCTCAAGCGTGAGCTGAGCACCGAGCTGGGCATTCTGCATCCTGAAGAGGGCGTGGCCATGCGCGCGACCTTCCTGGTCGATCCGCAGGGCATCATCCGGCACGTTTCGGTTACCGACATGAACGTCGGCCGCAACCCGAAGGAAACGCTGCGCATCCTCGACGCGCTGCAGACCGACGAGCTGTGCCCCTGCAACTGGCAGCCGGGCGACGACGTGCTCGAAGCCGCCTGAGTATCTGTGCCTTGATCAGCCCGCAGCGGGGGCCAATCGGCCCCCGCTTTCTTCGAGTCAACATGACCCATACAGGAGTTTCTCGATGAGCATCGACCGCATCAAACAGCAGATTCCCGACTACGCGAAGGATCTGCGTATCAATATCGGCAACGTTCTCGACCCCGAGCGCGCTGCCGACGGCATGACAGCCGAGCAGGTTTACGGCACCGCCCTGGCCACCGCCATCGCCAGCCGCAATATCGAGCTTCTGGCCGCCGTCGAGGAAGAGGTCGGTCCGAAGCTCAGCGCCGAGTGGCTCGAGGCCGCCCGCTCGGCTGCGGCCATCATGGGCATGAACAACATCTACTACCGCTTTGTCCACCTGGCGTCCAACAAGGACTACGCCAGCATGCCGGCCGGCCTGCGCATGAGCGTCATCGGTCGTCCCGGTATCGACAAGGCCGATTTCGAGCTGATGTCGCTGGCGGTGTCGGCCGTCAACGGCTGTGGCCTGTGCATCGACAGCCACGAGAAGGTGCTCAAGCAGGCCGGCGTGAGCAAGGAAGTCGTCCAGCACGCCGTTCGCATCGCTTCGGTAGTGCATGCAGTGGCGACTGTATTCGATGCCGAAGGCCTCGATGGGCGCGCCAGAGCCGCCGCGTAAGCCCCGCCTCCATTCTCCGATCACGGCCTCGCGGATATCCGCGAGGCCATTCCCTCCGAGACTTGCACTCTCGTATACTGACGCGATGAACGCCCACTCAGATCGCATCGCACATTCGAAAACGCGGATCACCCGACAGGTGTTCCCGCACGACACCAACCCCATCGGCACGCTCTACGGCGGCACCGCGTTGCAGTGGATGGACGAGGTCGCCTTTCTGACGGCCACGCGCTTCGCCCGCTGCCAGATCGTGACCGTATCGATGGATCGCGTCGACTTCAAGGTACCGATCCAGCAGGGCGCCATCGTCGAACTGGTTGGCGAGATCGTGCGGGTAGGCAATACCTCGCTGGGCGTGCACGTTCAGATTCTGGTCGAGGACATCGAGTCGGGCGCCCGAACGCTCGCCATCGACGGCAATCTGGCGATGGTGGCCGTCGACAAGAACATGCAGCCGGTGCCGGTCATTCGCGACTGAACGGGGCTACAGGGACTCCAGCCGCTCGACCGCAGCGGCAAGATCGGTCGCCATCCGCTCGCCGCGATCGAGCAGATCGCCGCCGCTGACAACGGCTAGATCCCTGCCCAACCGCCTCACGCACTCGGGTATCTGTTCCAGAGTCTTGCCACCGCCCAGACACGGCAGGCTGGGGCGCAGCTTGCCCCGGCTTGCGGTCAGGGCAGCGCAGATCGCGCGCTCGTCGTCGTGACCGGAGCTGATCCGGCCGCCGTGGCCGGGGAAGATGCTGATATCGGCCCCGGCTGCGCGCACGAGTGTGCCCAGCACGACCGCGCCGCTGGCACCGCGATCGTCCGGTTCGGTCAGGCTGCCGGCCATGGCCGGGTGAGCCAGCCACATCAGGCCGTGCTCGCGAGCGGCGTTTGCTGCCGTTTCCAGGCCCATGACCCAGGGGCAGAGCACGACACCGTGCAGGCCCAGATGCGCGACGGCTTCGAGCTGGCGGTGAAGCTGGTCGCCGCTGCCGCTTGTATGCGGCAGATAAAGGCAGCCCCTTCCGGTTTTTTGTGCTGTACTTTCAATTGCCTGTGATACACACCTTATCCTGTTTATGAAGTCTTGCGCGTCGGGTTCGACCAGGTTCTGGTCGTCCTTGACGATATCGCCGCCGGCGCTTGCGAAACGGCGGGCAATGTCGGCAAAGTGCTCGGGGGAGCTGCCGCGCGGCTTGAGCACCGTCATCAACAGCGGGCGACGCGGCACGCCGATAATCGAGCGAATGCCGGCAATTCCACCCAGCGGACCGGGCAACCGGGCAAGCAGGGCCTGGGGCAAGTCGAGACCGGTCAGCCGGATTCGCGGATAGAAGGAAACGTTGCCGTAGATCAGTTGCAGTAGCTGACCGAGCTGGCCGCTGGCCAGCTCGGCCGGGTAGCCAATCTCCAGCGCCCAGCGGGTTTCATCGATCTGGCGCGTGGCCAGTACCCGGCCGAGAAAGCGCTCGGCGATGGTGCCGGAAATCAACGAACGCGGCGTCTCCAGGCTCTGCTCGCGGGCGATGTTCTCGGCCAGCGTTTCCGGGTCGCGATCGGGGCGCGTTGCGATATACGTTGCCGAAATGAGTTGATCAGACATGAACAATTCCGTCTAACCTCAGATGGAAGCAGATTAACGCAGATTGGGTTCGATCCGGTTTTTTGCGGTTTCAAGAACAGGAAGTCCTGAACAGGCCGCGTGGCGTCAGGGATGCGCTCGATCAGACGCACGGACTGCGGGTCTCGTGCGCGTCAGGAAAGGCTACAATTACGCGTTCAAGACCGATGGCCGAACGAGACGACATGAGCAAGCAGCAACGGGTGCTGACCGGGATCACGACGACCGGAACGCCGCATCTGGGCAACTATGTCGGCGCAATCAAGCCGGCGATTGCCGCCAGCCGGGATAGCCGGACCGATTCGTTTTACTTTCTTGCCGACTACCACGCCCTGGTCAAATGCGAGGATCCGGCGCGCGTACGACAGTCCACGCTCGAAATTGCTGCGACCTGGCTGGCCCTGGGGCTCGACACCTCGCGTTCGCTGTTTTATCGGCAGTCCGACATTACCGAGATTCCGGAGCTGACCTGGCTTCTGACCTGCGTGACTGCCAAGGGCCTGATGAACCGCGCGCACGCCTACAAGGCGGCCGTCGATGAAAACGTCGAGGCCGGAAACGACCCCGACTGGGGCGTCACCATGGGGCTGTTTTCCTACCCGGTGCTGATGGCCGCCGACATCCTGATGTTCAACGCCCGGCGCGTGCCGGTGGGCCGCGACCAGATCCAGCATCTGGAGATGGCGCGCGACATCGCCGCTCGCTTCAACCATCGCTACGGCGAACATTTCGTGCTGCCCGAAGCGGTAACCGACGAGCATGTCGCCACGCTGCCGGGCACCGACGGGCGCAAGATGTCGAAGAGCTACGACAACACCATCCCGCTGTGGCTGCCGGAGAAAAAGCTCAGGAAAGCCATCATGAAAATCAAGACCAATTCGCAGGAGCCGGGCGAGCCCAAGGATCCCGACAGCGCGGCCGTCTATGCGGTCTATGCTGCCTTTGCCAACGAAGCGCAGCGTGCCGAGATGCGTCAGTCCTTTGCCGATGGCATCGCCTGGGGCGAGGTCAAGCAGCAGCTCTTCGAGCTGATCAACGCCGAGCTTGCCGGCCCGCGTGAGCGCTACGAGGCGCTGATCAACAATCCCGACAAGGTCGAGCAGGAGCTTGTGCGCGGCGCCGAAAAGGCGCGCGAGCTCAGCCGACCGTTCATTGCCGAGCTGCGCGACGCCGTGGGTATCCGTTCGCTGGCATGAGCGTATCGGCAGTGACCTGGCAGCCGCCGATGCTGCCGACAAGCGACGGACGGGTCTTTCCGGTGCGCCAGGCCTGGTGCGTGGGCCGCAACTACGCTGAGCACGCGCGCGAGATGGGCGTCGATCCGGATCGCTTTGCACCGGTATTCTTTTCCAAGCCGGCGCAGGCGCTGGTTCACGCCGAAAGCCTTGCCTGGCCACCGGAAACCGCCGAGCTTCACCACGAGGTCGAGCTGGTGGTTTTCCTGGCCTCGGGCGGGCGCAATCTCTCGCCGGCACAGGCGAAATCCTCGATCTTCGGTTACGCCGTCGGCGTCGACCTCACGCGCCGCGACGTTCAGTTCCGCGCCAAGCGGGCCGGGCAGCCCTGGGAGATGAGCAAGGGCTTCGATCAATCGGGTCCGGTCGGCCTGATCGTTCCGGCGCGCGACTGGCGGCCGCAACCCGAGACCGCGATCGGTCTGTCGGTCGACGGTGAAACGCGACAGTCGGCCGAACTCGGGCAGATGATCTGCACCGTGCCTGAATTGATCGCGCAATTGTCGCGAACCGTGACCGTTGCCGCCGGCGATGCCGTGTTCACCGGCACGCCGGCCGGAGTATCTGCACTCAAGCCAGGGCAGCGGATCCGTGCCCGCGTCGAGGGCCTGCCGGAGCTTGATTTCGCCATGGCTGCGCCCTGACGCCCGTGTCGGAACTGGCGGGAATGGTCGAGATGATGATGATCGCGCTCGGCAGCGCCCTGGGCGCCGTGTCGCGGTTTGTCCTCGGGCACTGGCTCCTGCGGCGGGGGTTTCGTCATCCGGTCGTGGCCACGCTGGCGGTCAACTTAAGCGGCTGCCTGCTGGCCGGATTTCTGGCCGGCTATCCGGGCCCGATTCAGGCGCTGACCGCAAGCCTTCTGCTCACGGGGTATCTCGGCAGCTATACGACGGTCTCTTCGTTCAGCCTGGAGACGCTTGGGCTGTGGAACGGGGGGCGTCGGGGATTGGCGACGGGTTATGTGCTCGTTTCGCTGATCGGCGGGCTCGCACTGGCAGCGCTGGGGTGGTTCGCCGCGGAAGGGCTGGCGACATGAGCCCGTGGCCTTCGATGGGCACCACCGTGGCCGTGGCCGCAGGAGGGGCGGCCGGCGGCCTGCTGCGCATGCTGCTGCTTGCCGCCTGGCCACTGCCTGCGGCCCTGTTGGTGATCAACACGGTCGGCTCGGCCCTGATCGGCCTGGTATTTGCCTTCAGCGAGCCGGGCCGAATCCGCAGCTTGCCGCCGCGCTTGTCGGTTGGCCTGATGGCCGGTTTTTGCGGAGCGCTGACGACGTTTTCGACCCTCAGCGTTCAGGCGCTGTCGCTGGAGGCGGTGAGCGGCATTGTGTATCTGAGCCTGTCGCTGGTGTGCTGGTTGCTTGCCGCAGCACTGGGCCTGGCCGTCGGACGAACCTTGAACGGGCCGCTGGAGCGCGGCCGCAACGGCAATTGACGAATGGAGAACTCGATGCTGATCGATGCCCTGATTCTGCTCCCGGTAACGCTCTTTCTGCTGTGGCTCTATGTTTATTCCGGGCCGCGGGGACTTGCCGGGCGGCGCTGGTGGGCTGATCGCCTGCCGGCCGCTGCTGCGCTGGCGGCCTCGGCGGCAGTTCTGGTCGCGCTGCATCTGATGCTGGAGTACGAGGATCTCAACCGCAATATCATCGCCGTGGTGTCGGCCTATCTGGTATTGCTCACGGGGCTGGGCCTGGGCTGGCTGCTGCGCTGGATGCGGGCCAGGCGCTGATACAATTAGTATACTGCCCGCGTCCTCATGCCGGTCTGAAGGGAGGCAGTCGCGATGATGCCCAACGGCTCGTATTCAGTCGACAGTCTGCTGAATTTCCTCAAGTATGCCGGCATGGAGGGGCTGATCAATCCAGCCTCGGCACGAAGCCGGCGCAATGCCGTCGAGCAACTGGCCCCGGAACTGACCGACAGCGAGCGCGCGGACCTGCGCCAGCTCGACATCGGCGATCTGGCGTCGCGATTTCACAAGCTCGAAGAGTCGAGCCTGCGCATGGAAGCCCTCGAACTCTACGCCGAGCGGTTTCGCCTGGCGCTGGTTGATTTTCTGGCCTGGAACGATAGCCCCGCGACCTTCGATACGGTTGGATCCGAACGCCTGCGCGCCATCCCGCGAGGCTCGGGCAGACGCAGCGGAATCGCCGCCGAGCAGGAAGTGGCCGAACGAATTGCGCTCGAGTCCATCGAGAATCCCCTCAATATCGTGCCGGTTGCCCTGGGCGAGAACCGTACGGTGCACATTGCCGGCCTGCCGCTCGATCTTTCCCGGGCCGAGGCCGACAAGGTCTGTCGCGTCATTCGGGCACTTGTCGCTGATCCTGGCCAGGAGGAGGCAGAGTAATGAGCCGGCTGGTATGGATTGCGCCGATGGTGCTGTTCGGGGTGATCGGTATCGGCTTGTGGCTCTACTTCATCCACCCGACGCCCAGCAGCCCGTTCCATGATGAGCTGGTGCCGGAACTGGTCGTGTTCTGTATCGAGGGCTTCATTCTGCTCGGCCTGCTGGGCCTGATCCAGCGCTCGCGCGAATATGCCCGCCGCAAGACGCTGTGGCTGAGCCTCAGGGGCTCGTTTCGCGACCTGCTGTCGCTGCTTGATATCGCTTTTCTCGATCCGGAGGGTGAACCCGACCCGTCAAGAGAGCTGGAGACCGACCCGGCGGTTATCGATCGCCTGCTGGCCGACCTGGACGCGCGCCATCCTGATATCGACAGCCTGGTCGCCATCAAGAAGGAGGCCGGGGATACGCTGTCGCTCACGCGCGATCTGGTAGCGGTTGCCGCGCAGCTTTCGGCCACCCACATGAACTGGTGGATCGCCATCGTCGACAGCATTCGCCGGCTGTCCGAGGCCACTGATCGTCGCGGCATGGAGAGGGGCATCCATGAAATGCTGATCAATATCCGGGAATTCGACCGCCTCGAGCTGTAGCAGCCAGCGCCATGGGCTACTGCGCTCTCCATTCGTGACGGGTTGATGAAGAAAATGCGGGGTGGCGGGCCACCCCGCAAGGACATTGCAGCGATTGCGCACCGGTCAGCCGTTCTTGATCTCGATCCGGCGGCCGCGTGTGGACTCAATGTCGTCGCGGCGCGGGATCGTGACCTCAAGGACGCCGTTGTTCAGTTCGGCACTGACCTTGTCGCCGTCGGCATCGGCCGGCAGGGTAAGCATGCGCTCGTAGCGGCCGAAGCTGCGTTCGACGCGATGGTACTGGTCGTCGGTCACTTCCTTGCTAGTCCGCTCCTTGCGCGCGCGGATGATCAGCGCGTCGTCGTCGACGCTCAGGTCGATGTCCTTGCGCTCAACGCCGGGCAGCTCCACCGACAGGCGGTATTCCTTGTCGGTCTCGAAGATATCCAGCCGAGGCTGAAGTAGCTCGCGGGAGCCGCTGCCGGGGCGATCGAGTGACCAGCTCGCATCACCGAACAGGCTGTCGACGAGCTGGTTGAACTGCTCGTGCATGCGCGTGAAAGGATCGTTCTCGTGCAGCATGCTGTTCGATGAGCGCATCACCGGCACCGAACCGGAACGGCGGAACCAGCGCGTGGGGGTTGTCAGGTGAGTCATTGCCATAGGTGTTACCTCCTTAATTTGCGTTCAAGAAAGCAAGACGAACAACAATGTCTTCGTTGACAGACCGCGATCTTCCGGGTCTGCAAGACCGAAAATAGGGTCGGCTGGGTCGTTTTCAAGACCCCGCGATCCGGCTTGAGGGAACGCCTCCGGTCAGCCCTTTCCGCGGGTTTGGGTCTTGTTCTTGCGGGCGTTCTTTTCCATGAAGCCGATGATCAGGCCGGCCACGTCCTTGCCGGTGGCCGTCTCGATGCCCTCCAGTCCCGGCGAGGAGTTGACTTCCATCACCAGGGGGCCGTGGTTGGAACGCAGCAGGTCCACGCCGGCCACGTTCAGACCCATGATCCGGGCCGCGCGCACCGCCGTGGAGCGCTCTTCCGGGGTGATGCGAACCAGGCTTGCGGTGCCACCGCGATGCAAATTGGAGCGGAATTCGCCGGGCTGGGCCTGGCGCTTGATGGCCGACACGACCCGGTTGCCGATGACGAAGCAGCGGATATCGGCGCCGCCGGCTTCCTTGATGTATTCCTGCACCATGATCGAGACGTTCAGGCCCATGAAGGCTTCCAGCACCGACTCGGCGGCTTTCCTGGTCTCGCACAGAACCACGCCGATGCCCTGGGTGCCTTCGAGCAGCTTGACCACCAGCGGGGCGCCGCCAACCATCCGGATGAGGTCGGCGATATCCTTGGTGGCGTAGGCAAATCCGGTTACTGGCAGGCCGATACCCTTGCGCGACAGCAGCTGCAGAGAGCGCAGCTTGTCGCGCGAGCGTGTGACCGCCACCGACTCGTTGAGCGGGAAGGTGCCCATCATTTCGAACTGGCGCAGCACGGCTGTGCCGTAGAAGGTGATCGACGAGCCGATGCGCGGGATGACTGCATCGAAGGGCTCGATCTGCTCGCCGCGGTAGTGAATGGTCGGGCGGTGCGAGGCGATGTTCATGTAGCAGCGCAGGGTGTCGACGACCTTGACTTCGTGGCCGCGCGCCTCTGCGGCCTCGACGAGTCGACGGGTGGAGTAGATGCGGCGGCTGCGGGAAAGGATGGCAATGCGCATCGTGGGCAGATCCCTCAGTGTGCGAGTGAAGCTTACAGGCGCGGCTTGCCCTGCAAAAACGTCCGGGCCGGGTAGACCAGCGCATGGTTTTCCATGGCGACTCGACCCAGCAGCATGCGATAGCGCATTCTCTCACGGTTGGTCAGCGTGATGTCGACATCCCATCGCGAGTGGCCGACGATCAGCGGCGTGCGGATGGTGACGCGCTCCTCGAACTCCCCGGAGGTGTTGCGAACCCGTCGAGTGGCCAGCAGGTCGGCTTCGCAATCGACCCAGCACGTTGACCTGCGCGGACCGACCGGCACGCGAAAGGCCACCCGGCGGCGGCCGTTGCGCGTCAATGGTTCGATGCCGTCGGCATGCAGTGCACAGGACCTGGCGCCGGTGTCGACGCGCGCCCGGAGCTGCCTGATGCCCAGCTCGGGCAGGGCGACCCACTCGCAGGCGCCGATGATCATGTTGGGAGCGGCGTGGCCTTTCATCATCTCTTGCGCCGTGCACAAAAACATGGAACCACGGAAGACACGGAATTCACGGAAGTTGAAAAGGGTCGAGTCGAGACATTCCGTGTATTCCGTGATTTCCGTGGTTGCATGGTTTTTCGGTTTCTACTCCGCCTTCGACAGGTCGGCGATCATGGCCTTGAGGAAGCGGGCTGCCTCGCCGCCGGTGCAGGCGCGGTGGTCAAAGGTCAGCGACAGCGGGATCATGCGGTGCACTTCCACCCCGCCGAGTACCGGTACGACCTCGTGGCGCAGCACGCCGGCGGCCACGATGGCCACGCAGGGCGGATTGATGATCGGCGTGGCGTAGCGCCCGGCAAAGACCCCGAAGTTGGACAACATGATGGTGTAGTCCTTGAGATCTTCTGGCGGAATGCTGCGGTTGGTGACGTTTTCCTTCAGGCGGTTGATCTCGCCTCGGATGTCTTCGCGCGATCCGTTGTGCACGCCCTTGACCCGCGCCACGAACAGACCGTCGGCGGTGTCGACCGCCATACCTACGTCCATGCCCTTGTGCACCATGCGCATGTTCTGCTCGTCGTCGTACCAGGCGTTCAGGCCTGGCTCGGCCTTTGCTCCGGCTGCCAGCGCGCGCAGCAGGCGGAAGGTGACGTCTTCGCCAGTGCGCCAGGCGTGGATGTCGGCGTCGTCCATCAGGGTGGTGGGCACCACGCGTTTGGCCGACTCGCTCATGGTGCGCGCCATCGTGCGGCGGGTGCCGCGCAGCGGTTCCCATTCGCCGCTGGCGGCGGCGGCCGGCGGGCCGGACGGGGCAGGCGGGGGCGGCTGCTGCTGGCGTTCGGCAGCGGTCGGGAAGCTCGGCCCCGAAGCTGCTGCGGCCGGCTGCGGCTGGGCGCTGCCGTCTTCGGCGGCCTTGCGAACGTCTGCTGCGGTGACCACGCCATCGGCGCCGCTGGGGCTGACCTGCGCGAGATCGACCTTGAGCTTGCGCGCCAGGGCGCGCACGGCCGGCGTGACCTTCACGCCGCCAACCGTCGAAGTGCGCTCGCGCAACACCTCGCCGCCGGCCTGCATCTTGCCGACAACCGTGCCGGAATCTTCGCGTTCTTCGCTGGCACTCGCTTCGTCGTCGCTCTTGTCGGCGGCGCCGTCGGGCGCTTCAGCGGCCGGTGTCTGCTCGGTGCCACTGTCTTGCCCGGCCGCCGCCTCGGTGGCGGGCGGCTGGTCCTCGGTCGCCGCTTCTTCGGCTCCGGCCTGGCCTTCGACCTCGAACTCGGCCAGCGGCGCGCCGGTCTTGATCACATCGCCTGGGCCGCCGTAGAACTTGACCACCTTGCCGTCGAACGGACTGGGCACTTCGACCACGGCCTTGGCTGTTTCCATCGAGACCAGCGGCTGGTCGACTTCGACCTTGTCACCTTCGGAGACCAGCCATTCGACAATTTCGGCGTCGGGCAGACCTTCGCCCAGATCGGGAAGATGGAAAACGCTCATGAGACCTCCAGAATTTCTTGGGCCGCGTCGACGATGCGCCGCACGCTGGGCATGTATTTCATTTCACTTCGATACAGTGGCATGACCACGTCATAGCCGCAAACGCGCTTGACCGGCGCATGCAGATGCCAGATGCCGGCATCGGCCAGCCCGGCGGCGATCTCGCTGGCCACGCCGCACTGCCGGGGCGCTTCCTGCACGATCACGCAGCGACCGGTGCGCTCGACCGACTCGATGATGGTGTCCATGTCCAGCGGGCTGACCGTGGCCACGTCGATGACTTCGACGCTCACGCCCTGTTCCTCGAGCTGGTCGGCGGCCTCCATGGTCTCCTTGATCATCGCGCCCCAGGTCACCAGGGTGATGTCGTTGCCGTCGCGCAGCGTGTAGCACACATCCATCGGCAGCTCTTCGCCGTCGTCGGCCACCTCTTCCTTCTGCCAGCGGTAGATGCGCTTGGGCTCCATGAAAATGACCGGATCGGGGTCGCGGATGGCGGCCAGCATCAGGCCGTAGGCGCGCGAGGGCGAGGAGGGAATGACCACGCGCACGCCGGGCATGTGCGCAAACAGCGCCTCGGGGCTTTCGGAGTGGTGCTCCGGGGCGTGAATGCCGCCGCCGGAGGGAAAGCGCAGCACCATCGGGCAGCTCATGCGCCCGCGGGTGCGGTTGCGCAGGCGCGAGGCGTGACACATGATGTGGTCGATCATCGGCATGGTAAAGCCGCAGAACTGGGCTTCGGCGACGGCTCTGATGCCCTGGGCGGCCATACCCACGCTCATTCCGGCGATCATCACCTCGGCCAGCGGCGTGTCGATGACGCGCTCGTCGCCGAACTTGTCGTGCAGGCCGGCGGTGGCGCGAAAGACGCCGCCGTTGACGCCGACATCTTCGCCGAGGATCACCACGCTCGAGTCTTCTTCCATGGCCCGGGCGAGCGCCATGGTGACGCCTTCGATCAGGGTTATCTCTGCCATCAGTGCTGCCCTCCGTCTTCGGCGTAGTTCTGTGCGTAGCTGCGCTGCTCGATCAGATCGTGCGGCAGCTCGGCGAACATGTAGTCGAACATGGCGGTCACCGGCTGCGGGTCGTTTTCGATGATGTCGAGATATTCATCAGCCGCCTGCTGGACCCATTGTTTGCACTCTTCGAGCAGGTCGTTTTCCTTCTCTTCGGACCAGACGCCCTGTTCGGTCAGGTAGGCGTTGAGCCGCTTGATCGGCTCGCGCTCCCAGGCTTCGTCCACCTCGTCGCCGGGCCGGTAGCGGCGGGCATCGTCGGCGGTGGTGTGGTCGCTGAGGCGGTAAGTCAGCATTTCGATCACGAATGCGCCCTTGCCCTGGCGGGCAGCGTTGATGGCCTTTTCCATGGCCCACAGGCAGGCGATCAGATCGTTGCCGTCGACCTGGATGCTGGGCAGACCGCCGGCGATACCTTTCTGTGCCAGGGTCGCGGCCGTGTTCTGCTTGCTGCGCGGCACCGAGATGGCCCACTGGTTGTTGACGATCACCAGCACCAGCGGCAGCTTCCAGGCGCTGCCGGCATTGATGGCCTCGAGAAAGTCACCCTTCGACGAGCCGCCGTCGCCGACCACGGTCACGGCCACGCGTTCTTCCTTCTTGAGCTTGTAGGCCATGGCCGCCCCGGCGGCGTGCAGGCACTGGGTGGCAATCGGCACGCACCAGGCAAAATCGTGCTTCGGCCCGCTGAAGTTGTTGCCGCGCTCGTCACCGCCCCAGTAGAGCAGGACTTCCGACATCTTCACGCCGCGGTAGAACTGTGCCCCGTACTCGCGATACATGGGGGCAAAGCAGTCTTCCTCGCGCATCGCCGCGCCCATCGCGACATGGGCCGCTTCGTGCCCCAGGCTGGATGCATAGGTGCCCAGCTTGCCGGTACGCTGCAGGGCCACGGCCTTCTTGTCGAAGGTGCGCGTGAGGACCATCAGCTTGTACAGCTCGGTCAGGCGATCGAAATCCCTCGCCAGCGCCGGCACCTGCTGATCGTCGATCAGCTTGCCGTCGGGCTTGAGGAACTGGAAATAGTCCACCTTGAAGGCGGCGGCAGTGTGCGCCATGTCGACTCCTCTCTTTGTGATTCTCCGAGGTTCGGAAGGCCGAACGGCCGCTCCGAAACGGGGCCGTATTATAAGCGTTTGCGACTGCCCGGAGGAAACCGGCAGAGCAGGTCGGGCGAGCGCCGGCTCATCCCCGCCCCGGCTGGCCGAATGTCGCCGGATGAGGGCATTTTATTGGGCCAGATGGGCTTTGTGCCATAATCTATCCGATTACACCACAACAAAGCAGGGGTACAAGAGGATGAGAAAGCTGATCACACTGGTCGCAGGCATAGCGCTGGCTGCCGGGCTCAATGCGCAGCAGGTGCCGATGCCGGCCCTGTCGGCTCCGGTTACCGTGCATACCGATGCCAACGGCATCCCGACGATCGTCGGCGACACCGAGCACGACGTCAATTACGTTCGCGGTTTTCTGCACGCGAAGGACCGCCTGTTCCAGATGGACTACCTGCGCCGCGTCGCCTCGGGCACGCTGGCCGAACTGCTTGGTCCGGCCGCGCTTGGCAGTGACGTCGAACTTCGCACGCTTGGCCTGCGCCGCGGCGCCCTGGCGACCTGGCAGCACATGACCGCGGACGAGAAGGCCTGGGTCAAGGCCTACAGCGACGGCGTCAACGCCTTTCTGGCTGCTGCCGATCAGCTGCCGCCGGAATACGGTGCCCTGGAGCTGAGCCAGGTCGAGCGCTGGAGCCCGGTCGATTCGCTGATCATCGGCAAGCTGCTGGCCTTCCAGTTGTCCTTCGACTCCGGCGTGGCCGATCGCACCATTCGCCTGGCCAAGTATCAGGGCGTGGGCGAGGCGGTCGGTTTCGACGGCCTGGCGCTGTATTCCGAAGACATCGCGCGCAGCGCGCCCATGGATGACCGGGTCAGCATCCCGAACTTCTTCGAGACCGCCGGCATCATTCCGGTGCCCGGCGCTGCCGGCTCGAGCCTGCAGTCGGCTGAAGGTGATGCCTCCAGCACGAAAGGCTGGCGCAACCTGCCGGGTATCAGTGATGCAGTCATCGACAGCCTGGACGGCTACATGAAGCGGGTCAGAAACATCCCGCTGCTGGGCACGACCATCGGCCGGGCCGAAGATCGCGCCGGATCCAACTGGTGGGTGGTCTCGGGCGAGCACACCGACAGCGGCTATCCGATCATGGCCAATGACCCCCATCTGGGCCTGGACATGCCGGCGCTGATGATCAACGAGAACATCGTCATTCGCGACGAGCAGCGCGTGGTCAGCGGCGTGACGCCGCCGGGCACGCCCCTGACCCTGCTGGGTTGCAACCTCGATATCTGCTGGGGCCTGACCAACCACAACATCGACGTCACCGACTACTTCCAGGAAGAGATTCTCACCAACAGCTACGGCCTGCCCACCCATACCGTGCACGTCGACGGTGAAGAGCCGGTGCTCTACGCCTTCCAGAGCTACTTTGCCAACAGCCCGGGCGACGGCGAGATGGACAACGTCAGCCCGGCCAACGTTGGCTACGACTCCGGTGGCATCACCTTCCTGGTGCCGCGCCGCAACAACGGCCCGATCGTCAGTCAGCCCAGCGCCACGACCGCCATTTCCATCCAGTATGCAGGCTGGGGCGCGACCTACGAGCTGGCGTCGATTCGCGGTTTCGAACGTGCGCGCAACATGGAAGAGTTCCAGGCCGTCATCGACAACTGGACTTTCGGCTCGCAGAACATCGCCTACGCCGACGTGGAAGGCAACATCGCCTACTTCACCACTGGTGCCGTGCCGCTGCGCGAGGATCTGCAAAACAACACCGTTGGCGGCGGCGTGCCGCCGTTCGTGATTCGCGACGGATCCGGTGCGCTGGGCCACGAATGGCTGCCGGCCAACGAAAACTCGACCCGTGCCGCGCCGTTCGCTTCGCTGCCCAAGTCCGAGATGCCGCACGTCGTCAACCCGCCCTGGGGCTATATCGCCAACGCCAACAACGACCCGGTGGGCACGACCCTGGACAACAACCCGCTCAACCAGCTTCGCCCGGGCGGTAACGGCATCTACTATCTCAACCCCTCGTATGCAGAGCTGCGCATGGCCCGCGTCGACCGCGTACTGCAGGACATGATTGCTGCCGGCCCGGTCAGCGTCGACGACATGAAGGCGCTGCAGGCCGACAACCAGCTCTTCGACGCCGAGCTGATCGTGCCCTGGATCCTGCAGGCGTTCGAAAACGCTACGGAAGAGGGTGCCTGGCCCGGCCTGGCGCAGTTTGCGCTCGATTCGGGCATCCAGGAAGCCGTCGGTCGGCTGGCTGCCTGGGACTTCTCCACGCCCACCGGCCTGGCCGAAGGCTACGATCCCGGCAGCCCGGCCGGCGCCGGCGCGCCTTCGCAAGAGGAAATCGCCAACAGCGTGGCGGCCACGATCTACTCGGTCTGGCGCGGCCAGGTCATCGGCAACACCATCGACGCCACGCTGGAAGGCCTGCAGCTCGGCGACGCCCTGCCGGGCTCGAGCGACGCCCTGCGTGCCTTCCATCACCAGTTGGCCAGTTTCGAGCAAAGCGGCGGCGTCGGCGCTTCGGGCATTCCGTTCTTCAACGTCGAAGGTGCGCCGGACAGGGCCAGCGCGCGCGACACCGTGCTGCTCGCCAGCCTGGGCCAGACGCTTGAGCTGCTCGCCAGCGACGAGTTCGCGCCGGCCTTCGCCAACTCGACCGACCAGAACGACTACCGCTGGGGCAAGCTCCACCGCATCGTGTTCAGCCATCCGCTGGGCAGCGACCCCTTCAACGTGCCCAACGGCGGCGGCTTCAGCGATCTCGGCCCGAACCTGCCGGGGATTGCGCGCGCCGGTGGCTATCAAACGGTCGACGCGTCGTCGCACAGCGCCCGCGCCGACGGGCTCAACGACTTCATGTTCAGCGCCGGCCCGGCCCGTCGCACGGTCGCGGAGATGACGCCGGGCAAACCGAACGTCGCCGAGATCCTTCCGGGCGGCCGCAGCGGAATACTGGTCAGCCCCTTCTATACCAACCAGCTCAGGCTGTGGCTGGTCAACGACTACCTGCCGCTGAGCTTTGGCGAGAGCGATGGCCAGGCGACCGCCTCCAGCTCGATCACCTTCACGCCCTGAGGGCATCGAAGGCGGCACGACAGCCACGAGCGCCCGCCACCGTGCGGGCGCTCGCATTTTCAGTCTTGCCCGGCGCTTGAAACCGGCGTCCATGAAAGCCATCTCACAGTATTCGACCGCCTGATTGGACGCCCCATGATCAACCTGCTTGAACACTTTTCGCTTGCGCACACCCAGGTCACTCGCCTCAATGCCGACCTCAGTGAGATCGTGCCGCCCAACCAGGCGTTCAACGCCAAGGTCGAGCTCAAGCTCACGCCGCTGGAAATGAAGCACGAAGGCGAGTTGCCCCAATACCAGGTCACCGCCCGCATGCTGTGCCGCGGCAGCCGCGAAGACCGTCCAGACCAGGCCCTGTTCACGGTCGAGCTGGTTCTCCAGGCGGTCTACAGCCAGTTCAAGGGCGAGCGCGTGGACTTCGAGACCTTCAAGGCCAATCACGGCTCGCTCACGCGCCAGCTCTATCCCCTGATCCACCATCAGCTCCAGCCGGTGTTCAAGCAGTTCGGCCTCGATCAGGTCAAACTGCCCTACGACCTTGCCGGCAACGGGCAGGAACAGATCGCAGCGGGTCAGCACAAGGTCCACTGACAAGGCGACGGCGTCACATCTTGCCGCGGGCAAATTGACGCTCGTGGCAGGGCGTGAAAGAATCCCGGGAGATTCCCTCACATGGAGTGGTCAGCGTGACCAGCGCCAGGCGCGAAGCGATTTCCAAGGTTGATGTTGCGTGGTTGCGCATGGAGCAGCCGACCAACCTGATGATGATCACCGGTGTGATCGTCCTCGACCAGCCCATCGACTTCGATGCGCTGCGCGAAGTCCTGATCAATCGCTTTCTCTCCTTTCGCCGCTTCCGGCACAAGGCTGTCGAGTCCGCGCGCGGCTGCTGGTGGGAGGAAGATGCGCTTTTCGAGCCCGGCGCGCATATCATCCGCGCGGCGCTTCCCGGTGATGCCGGCAAGGCCGAGCTGGAGGAGTTTGTCTCGCGGCTGGCCTCCACGCCGCTGGACAAGACCAAGCCGCTGTGGCAATTCCATCTGGTCGAGAACTACGCCGAAGGGCCGGCCGTCATCTGCCGCATTCACCACTGCTACGCGGACGGCATTGCGCTGGTGCAGGTCATGCTTTCGCTTACCGAATCGGATCCGGAAAAATCCCTGGGCCAGATCAGTCCGCACCACTGGCAAAAGCAGCGCGCGGCCGAATCCGGTATTTTTCGTCGCCTGATGGCACCGGCGCGAGAGGGTATCGACGTGGTCGGGCACCTCAGCTACAAGATGCTCGAAGAGGTGGCCCAGGTGATTCGCGATCCGCACCTGGCCGCCGACTACGCCGGCACCGCCGCGGATGTGATAAGCGAGCTGGCCAATGCCCTGCTGCTACCGGATGATCCGCCCTCGCGCTTCAAGGGTGAGCTGGGTGTGCGCAAGAACGTCGCCTGGGCCGAGCCGATCGATCTCGAGGAGGTCAAGGCGGTCGGCAAGGCCCTGGGCTGCACCGTCAATGACATATTGATCGCGGTCATGACCGGCGCGCTGCACCGCTACCTGGTCGACTGTGGCGATGACCCTTCCGAGACCACCATGCGGGCGACGGTGCCGGTCAATCTGCGGCCGCTCGAGCATGCCCGGGAACTCGGCAATCATTTTGGGCTGGTTTTCCTGGAGCTGCCGGTGGCCGAGACCAATCCACTCGCGCGCGTCTACCGGGTGGCAGACTTCATGCACGAGCTCAAGAATTCTCGGCAGGCGATGATGTCGCTGGGCCTGCTGGCGGCCCTGGGCATGGGGCCTGCGGCGCTTCAGAAGCCAGCGCTCGAGCTGTTCAGCCGCAAGGCATCGACGGTGCTGACCAACGTGCCGGGGCCGCAGGCGCCGCTGTATCTGGCCGGGGCCGGTATTCGCGAAATGATGTTCTGGGTGCCGCAGACCGGCTCGGTGGGCATGGGCATCAGCATCATGAGCTACAACGGCAGGGTGTTCTCGGGCCTGATTACCGACAATCGCCTGGTGCCCGACCCGCGCAGCGTGGTTGTCAATTTCCGCCGGGAGTTCGAGAACCTGCTGCATCTGACGATGTTGCTGGGGCCGCAGGAAGGCCCCGTTGGGCCCGAGGCGGCCGATCTGGTGCACCAGTGGATTGAAGAAGATTAGTTGGCTGGTTCGCTGGTTGGCTGGTTCGGCGCCGATAGGTTTGCGGGGCGGCTGCGCCGTGAAACGGACGTGCGAGTCGACATGAATTGATTGCAAGAATGCGAGGGCGCGGCCGGCGCTATTCAGGCGGACATTTTTTGTTTCTTCTCTTCTTTTCTCCGCGAACTCCGCCCCTCTGCGGCTCTGCGTAAGACTTTCCAGAGCGCTTCAGCTCACGCCGGAGATCACGCGGTGCAGCCGCCCGCCAATCCGCGCGGATGCCGAACCAGCCAACCAGCTAACGAGCCAACCAACCTAGATTGAAGCCTTCGCGTACTCCATGTCGAGCTTCTGCATGGCGTCGATGGGCTTGAGCGAGGCGGCCTTTGCGTAAGCGGCGTTGGATGCGTCCAGGCGTTTGTCGCCAAAGAGCAGATATAGTCCGTTGCCGTATTCGATGTGTGCGATGGGTGCTTCGGGTGTCAGTTCCAGCGCGCGTTCGAAGTGCTCCAGTGCTTCATCGGCGCTGGCGCCGTAGGTGAGCTTTCCGACCATCCTGCCCACCTTGTTGATGATTTCGGCGTGGTAGAGCCCCAGCGCGGTGTGGGCCTCGGCATGCTCCGGCGCCAGCGCCAGCGCGTTATCCAGCGACTCGCGCACCTTGCCGCCGATGCCGCGGGCCAGGGCCTTGGCAATCGAGATGCTCTGGCTGTAGCGCCCGAGCAGGAAGGCATGAAAATAGTGGGCGTTGGCATCGTCGGGGCGCTCGGCGATGGCTTGTTCTGCGCGCTGAATGCCGGCCCGGTAGATTTCTGTCTTGCGCTCCTCGTCTTCCTCCAGGTAGTCGGCGTAGATGCCGCTGGCCTTGTTGGCCACGGCGTGGGCGGCCAGGCCGATTTTTCCGGCAAGCGCCACGGCGCCGGCGAAGTCGCCGGCGTGATAGAGCCGCCAGGCCTCGAGCAGGTCGGTGTCGGTCGGTAGCGGCTCGGCATCGCCGCGATGGAGGGCATCCCAGGCGTTTGTGAGTTTCTTGCCGGGATACAGAAAGGCTTTGCTGTCGTGCGGAAAGGCTGCCCACCTGGCGGTGTCCATGATTAGTGTGTCCACTCTAGAAACCGACGCTATCTTACTACTTGAACTCACCCACCACATCCCGCCCTGAAGAGGCGGCAAAAGGAGCAGAGCAGACATGGCCAAGAAGACAGCCAAAAAGAAGGTCGCCAAGAAGAAGGTAGCCAAGAAGACCGCAACTCGCAAGACCGCGGCGCGCAAGACTACGGCGCGCAAGACTGCCACTTCGCAGGTTCAGGATTACGCCCATGAAATCTGGCTGGCAGGCCTGGGCGCTTTCTCGATGGCCCAGCAGGAAGGCGGAAAGCTCTTCGAGCAAAGCCGCAAGAGCATTGAGGAAACCAGCGGCAAGGTCATCGGCGAGAGCAACAAGTTGTTCGAGCGTCTGGTCAAGGAAGGCAGCAAGCTCGAAGGCAAGGGTCGCAAGAAGGCCAACCAGACCGTCAGCGGCGTACGCGACGATGTCGAAAGCCGCGTCGAGAAGGTGCGCGAGTCGGCCCAGAGCAACTGGGACAAGCTCGAGAAGGTGTTCGAGCAGCGCGTCGCCCGCGCTCTCTCGCGCCTGGGCGTGCCGACCTCGGACGAGATCAAGCAGCTCAGTGACCGCGTAGCCGAGCTCAACAAGCAGGTTCGCGCGCTCTCCGAGCAGCAGAAGAAGTCGGGTGCTGCCACCAGGAAAAGTGCCAGCAAGCCCGCCCAGAGCAAGAGCGGATCGTCTGGCGCCTGACTGGTGCCATAGCTGACCGCTTCAGAGTGCCCAAAAGCAGCCCGGGCTTCCTCCCTCGGCCCGGTACGAGCTGCAACTTTTGACCCGGACCCCGTGTCCGGGTCCTTTTTTTTCGAATGCGACGGCGGTTACGGTCTCCTCGAGTCGATCATCATCATCACCGTCATCAGTCTCTCCGATACGCCCGCGCCAGCTCCGATAGCTCTTCTCGTGCCTGCCCGACCAGATAGGGGCTGATCAGGCTCATGACCTGCCCGGCGGCCCGGTCGGGCCGGGGCTGGCTGTCTTTTTCCACAACCTGATCGAAGGCGAGCCAGAAGGTGGAAACCAGCACGATATTGCGCACAAGCGCGTCAAGCTCCTCGCTGCTGGCTTCGAGCTGCCCCTGCTCAACCAGCCCCTCGCTGAGGTGGCGGGCGGTCTGCATCGACAGTTTGATGATGCCCTGAAAGCGGTTGCGCAGGCCGCGGAAGCGATCGCACAGGTCGTTCAAGTCGCGGTAGATGAAGCGATACTCGCCGATGGTCTCGAAGACCAGATGCAGAAAGAACCAGATGTCCTCGACATGAACGTCGCGTGAGTCCGGCGTGGCCAGTAATTCGAGCATGCGCTGCTCGAATGCGCTAAACAGCGCCTGGATGAGGTCGGCCTTGGTGCGGAAATGATAGTGCAGGTTGCCCGGGCTGATGCCCAGTTCGTCGGCAACCCGGTTGGTCGGGACGTGTGGCTCGCCGCGCTCGTTGAACAGGGCCAGCGCGGCCGTCAGAATGCGTTCGGGGGTGTTCCGGCTCATGGCAGTGAGGGCCGGAGCCGAGTCAGCACGTTCAACTTCGCAGGGATTCGACCAGATCGATGTACTGTTGTCTGGCCTCGTCGGCGTCCATGCCCTGGAGCTTTTCCCAGGCTTCGTACTTGGCGACCCCGACGAAATCGAAAAAGCCCGGCTTCTCTCCGGAAACGTCGCCCTCCGAACCCTGCTTGTACAGCGCATAGAGCTTTAGCAGGGTGTCGTTGTCGGGACGCTCGTCCAGATTCTGGGCGTCGTCTGCAGCCTGCCTGAAGCGTGTTTCCAGATCGCTCATTGATTGGTATCCCTTGTTGTCGTGGTCGGCAATCTTTCTAGCACGCCCTTTCGGGCGGGTCAACGGCTCGATGGCGGTGGCGTGATCGCGCACGAGTCGGTATCTTTGAAGATCTGCACATTACATGCCGGAGGAAGTGCCGCAATGAGCTATTTCGTGACCGGGGGAACCGGATTTATCGGCCGCAACCTGATTGACCAGTTGCTCCAGCGCAAGGGAACGATCTACGTTCTCGTGCGGCGTGGTTCCAAAACCAGGTTCGACAATCTTGTCGCCGAGCGTTGGGCAGACCACAAGCGTCGCCTGGTGGCCGTGACCGGCGATCTCACCCGGCCGGGGCTGGGCGTTGCCAAGTCCGATGTCGAGCAGCTCACGGGCAAGATCCGGCACTTTTTCCACCTGGCCGCCGTCTACGATCTCGCGGCGGACGCCGAGGCCAATGAAGCCGCCAATATCGGCGGCACGAAGCATGCGATTCAGCTCGCCGAAAAGATCAAGGCGAAGTGCTTCCATCACACCTCCTCGATTGCCGCAGCCGGGCTCTACCAGGGCACTTTCCGAGAGGACATGTTCGAGGAGGCGACGGGTCTGCAGCACCCGTATTTTCGCAGCAAGCACGAATCCGAAGGTCTGGTTCGCCGGGCCTGCTCCATTCCCTGGCGGATCTATCGGCCCGCCATCGTGGTGGGGCACTCCAGGACCGGCGAGATCGACAAGATCGACGGACCCTACTATTTCTTCAAGCTGATCCAGAAAATGCGGCGCATGCTGCCGCCTTGGGTACCGACGCTTGGCCTGGAGGGCAGCCGCATCAATATCGTACCGGTCGACTTTGTTGCCCGGGCAATGGACCATATCGCCCACAAGCCGAAGCTCGACGGGCAGTGCTTCCACCTGACCGATCCGCATCCAAAGCGGATCGGCGAGGTGATGAATCTCTTTGCCCAGGCCGCCCACGCGCCATTGATGTCAATGCGCATCGATGCACGCCTGTTCAGCTTCATCCCGGCGCCGGTCAAGCAGGGCCTGACCATGCTGCCGCCGGTTCGCCGCATCATCGATCAGGTGATGGAGGATCTGGGTGTTCCCAAAGACATGCTGGGGTTTTTCAGCTATCCCACGCGCTTTGACAACCGCGACGCCGAGAAGGCCCTGAAAGGCTCGGGCATCGCCGTGCCGGAGCTGGAAGATTATGCCTGGGTGCTGTGGGATTACTGGGAGCGTCACCTCGATCCCGAACTGTTCATCGACCGCTCGTTATCGGGCCAGGTGCGCGACAAGGTGGTGCTCATTACCGGCGCATCCTCGGGTATCGGCAGGGCCACCGCGCTGATGATGGGCCAGGCCGGGGCCAAGGTCATCATCGTCGCCCGCGGCGAGGAAGGCCTGAAGGAAACGCAGGCCGAGATCGAGGCCGAGGGCGGGCAGGCCTTCTACTACACCGCCGATCTGGCGGACATGAAGCAAGGCGAAAAGCTGGCCGAACAGGTGCTGGCCGATCACGGTGCGGTCGACATCCTGGTCAACAACGCCGGGCGCTCGATTCGTCGTTCGATTCAGCTCTCCTATGATCGCTTTCATGACTACGAGCGGCTCATGCAGCTCAACTATTTCGGCTCGCTGAAGCTGATCATGGGTTTTCTGCCGGCTATGGTCGAGCGTGGCGGCGGGCAGATCATCAATATCTCGTCGATCGGCGTTCTGTCGAATGCGCCGCGATTTTCTGCCTACGTGGCCTCGAAGGCGGCTCTGGATGCATTTTCGCGCTGCGCGGCGTCCGAGTTTGCCGATACCGGGGTATCGTTTACCACCATCAATATGCCGCTGGTGCGAACGCCCATGATCGCGCCGACAAAGATCTACGAACACGTGCCCACAATCACGCCCGAGGACGCCGCCGACATGATCAAGCAGGCGGTCATCTACCGGCCGCAGCGCATTGCCACGCGCCTGGGTATTTTCTCCCAGATTCTGCATGCCACCGCGCCCAAGGTCGCGGAGATCGTCATGAACTCGGCCTTCCGGATGTTCCCGGATTCAGCCGCGGCCCAGGGGCGAAAGGATGAGGGCGCGGTCAAGCCGACGCAGGAGCAGGTGGCGTTTGCGTCTCTCATGCGCGGCATTCACTGGTAGGTGCAGTGGCCGCGCCCTGCGGCCCCCGCCGGCGCTTCGGGTCAGTTGCGCCAGCGCTTGAGCAGGTCGGCGTAGGCGTCGGTTCGGCGGTCGCGCAGGAAGGGCCAGATGCGCCGTACCTGCTCGGAGCGGCCGAGGTCGAGGCTGGCAAACAGCACTTCGGCTTCGCTGCCGGCTTCGGCCAGGATCTCGCCCTGGGGGCCGGCGACCAGACTGTGGCCCCAGAACTCTGCTTCGTATTCGCCGCCGGAGCGGTCGGGTTCGAAGCCCACGCGGTTGCAGGCGGCCACCGGGATGCCATTGGCCACGGCGTGGCCGCGCTGGATGGTGCGCCAGGCATCGAGCTGGCGATGCTGCTCGGCTTCGTCGTCGTCGAGGTCCAGTCCGATGGCGGTGGGGTAGAGCAGGAGCTCGGCGCCGGCAAGCGCCATCAACCGCGCGGCCTCGGGATACCACTGATCCCAGCACACCAGAACGCCCAGACGCCCGACCGAAGTGTCGATGGGTTCGAAGCCCAGATCGCCGGGGGTGAAATAGAACTTCTCGTTGTAGCCGGGATCGTCGGGAATATGCATCTTGCGATACAGCCCGGCCCGGCTGCCGTCGCGCTCGAAGACCAGCGCCGTGTTGTGGGCCAGGCCGGGAGCGCGGTGTTCGAAGATGGAGCCGACCACAACCACATCGTGATCTCGTGCGGCAGCCGAGAGTGTTTGCGCGGTCGGGCCGTCGAGTGGTTCGGCCAGGTCGAACAAGGCCGGATCCTGATACTTGCAAAAGTACTCGCTGGCGTGCAGTTCCGGCAGCAGGATCAGCTGAGCGCCCAGCTCGGCCGCCCGGGCGATGCCGTCGGCCGTGGCGGCGCGGTTCTCGTCCTCGTCCGGGCCCATGGCGTGCTGAATCAGGGCAATATCGAGCCGGCGCGCGCTCATCCCAGCGCCGCCGGAATATGCATGCTGGCACAGTGCGGCCCGCCGGACTGGGTGATCATGGTCGCCGCCGGCACCGGCACGATCCGCCGGCCCGGCAGGAGTTCGGCCAGAATGGCGCAGGCGGCCTCGTCCTGGCGGCTGCCGTAGGCGGGCACCAGGCAGCCGCCGTTGACGAACAGGAAGTTGGCGTAGCTGGCCGGCAGCGTCTGGTCGATGTCATCGGGCCGGGGCAGAGCGATCAGTCGGTAGCCGGCGCCGTCACGCCTGCGCAGCGCTTCGAGCTGGCGGCGCAGCCGGGCGTTGGGTTCGGCTTGGGCCTGACTCTGAAAGACGATGGTTTCTGGGTTCACGAAGCGGGCCAGGGTATCGATATGGCCGTCGGTGTCGTCTCCGGCCATTGGCTGGATATCGATGCTCAGCAACTGATCGACGTTGAGCAGATCGTGCAGATCAAAGGCGATTTCGCTGTCACTCAGATGAGGGTGACGCGAGCGCAGGCAGTGCCAGTTGATCAGCAGGCGACCGTGGCCGTCACTTTCGATCGCGCCGCCCTCGAGTTCGAACAGATACTGGCGAAAGCGCATGCGTTCGAACAGCTTGTGGCGCGAAAGGTGCGTATTGACGCGATTGTCCAGAGACGCCGGATACTTGCCGCCCCAGCCGTCAAACTGGAAATCCAGCGCCAGTCGATCGCCCGACGACACCAAGATGATGGGGCCGTAGTCGCGACACCAGGTATCGTTGTAGCGAACCGCCAGCCGCCGCAGGGCAGGGTGGTCGGGCAATCCGTCGGGAGCCGGTTCGGCCTCCGGAACAAGCAGGATGAGCGGCTGAAACTCCAGAACAGCCCGAATCAGCGCGCGATACTCGGTGCGGATGGCGTTGAGATTGTCGCGCCAGTCGGAATCTGCCGGCGGCCAGGCCACAAGTGTGGCGCTCTGGGTTTCCCATTCAGCCGGGAGGCGATAATCGGTGTGCGCCACGAAGGTTTGTCTCAGGGCTCGTGCCGCGCCTCGGTTTCGAGCATGATCGCGTCCGGGTGCAGCACGCTTTCGATGACCAGATCGTACTCGAAGTACACGTTGAAATCGTCGTAGGCCCAGCGCGAGATCGGTGGCTGGCCCACCGGCGCGCGTTTCTCGATCGGCACGCCATAGCGGGCCTCGACCTGGGCCTTGCTGAGGCCGTTTTCGGGCAGGTCGCGCAGCATGCGCTCCTCGACCTTTTCGATCAAAAGGACGTCGCCGGCGACGGCGACCCCCATCATTGCAATCAAAGCCGCCCCCCAAACCAGCTTGCCCACAGTGTTACGAATCATGGCGGATCCTCTGGTTGTACCCTCGGCTTGTCGTCAATCCAACGACAAGGGATTGAAAAATAGTAGCATAAGCGGACAACTCAAAGCGGATTCTCCTGATCATGAAAACTGCAGTCATTACCGGCGCCAGCCGCGGCATTGGACTGGAGCTGACGCGCCAGTTGGCCAGCCGCTCTTACCGTGTCATCGCGGTCTGCCGCAAGGCCTCACCGGCGCTGAACGCCCTGGGTGTTCAGGTCGAAGAGGGCATCGACATCACTCGTGGCGATAGCCTGCGAGAGCTGGCCGACCGCCTGAGCGGTCGCCGGATCGACCTGCTTGTCAACAATGCCGGCGTACTTGTTCCCTCGGCGCTCGAGAACATCGAAAGCGAGATCGATAGCTGGCGAATGCAATACGAGGTCAACGCGCTCGCCCCCCTGCGCGTCACGCATGCGCTGAGAAATCACCTGATCAACGGCGGCAAGGTCGTCATCATCTCTTCCAGAGTCGGCTCCATTGCCGACAACAGCTCCGGTGGCTCCTGGGGCTATCGCATGTCCAAGGCGGCTGCCAATATGGCGGGCATGAACCTGGCGCATGAGCTCAGGGAGCGTGAAATTGCGGTTGGGCTGCTGCACCCGGGCTTTGTGCGCACTGACATGACCGGCGGACGCGGCGATGTGGAACCCGCAGAAGCTGCCGCTGGCCTGATCGAGCGCATCGACGAGTTGAGCATGGAAACCACCGGCAGCTTCCGCCACGCCAGCGGTGAGGAGCTGCCCTGGTAGAGGAAGAATCAAGCTCCAAATCTCAAGCACCAAATTCCAGACAAATTCGAGATGCGAAATGACCAAATGAACGAAGCGAAAGCTGGAAGCCACCAGGGTCGATCCTCGTAGTTCGGTATCTCAGCCTGTTCCGCGAGCGGGGCTGAACGCAATCTATATGGCTGCCGGGTCAATAAGAGCGGTGAAAGCGCTCCTGCTCGGCGAGCAGGCGCAGCCAGGCTTTGTGGCGGAAGGCGGGCAGAGCGCCCGAGGCGGTCGCGGCAATGACGGCGCAGCCGGGTTCGCTGCGGTGGCGGCAGTCGCGAAACCGGCAGGGCGGCAGGGCGGAAAACTCCGGAAAGCCGCGCTCGAGCGTCTCGGCGTCCATCTTCCACAGGCCGTATTCCCACACCCCGGGGGTGTCGATCAACCAGGCGTGTTTCCCGTAGCGGTGGGCTGTGGCGGTGGTGGTCGTGTGCGTGCCCTTGCCGGTGACGTGAGACAGCTCGCCGGTCTGGGCATCGAGATCGGGTATGAGCGCATTGAGCAGCGACGATTTGCCCACGCCCGACTGGCCGGCGAACAGGGTCACGCCGTATCCGATCTTGTCCTCGAGCGGGCCGATCCGGGCCGGCTCCAGGCAGCGCGTCTCGATGATTTCAAACCCCGCTGCCGCAAGCGCCTCGAGTTCGGAGAAGGGCGGTTGCTGCGGCCGCTCGAGATCGGATTTGCTGACGACCACCAGTGGATCGACATGGCTGATCAGGCAGGCGGCAAGATAGCGGTGGAGCAGGTCGCGGCTGGGCGCCGGTTCCGGCGCGATCACGATCGCGGCACGGTCGAGATTGGCCGCAATCGGTCGAAAGCGGCCGCGTCCATCGCCGCGCCCGAACACATTCTTGCGCTTGTGGACTTCGACCAGGGTTCCGGCACTGTCCAGGGTAACGAGGTCGCCGGGCAGCGGCCGCTGGATGCGCCGCGGGAAGTGAACCGGCACCAGCTCGCCGTCGACCGCTGCCGCGCCGTGGTTGGCGTGCGCCTGCACCATGCGCACGAAAGTCATGCGCCAGCCTCTTGCTGGTATAGTGCAGCCCCCGCGTCCCAACAGCCGAGCAGGGCATGAACGACAATCATCTGATCTGGATCGATCTGGAAATGACCGGGCTCGATCCGGTCAACGACACGATCATCGAAATCGCCACGCTGGTGACCGATGCCGATCTCGCCGAGGTGGCCGTCGGGCCCGAGCTTGCCATTGCCACGCCGCGAAAAATTCTCGAAGGCATGGACGAGTGGAATACGCGTACGCACACCGAGTCCGGCCTGGTGCGCCGCTGCCTCGAGTCCCGGACCGAACTGGCCGAGGCCGAAAGACAGACGCTCGCCTTTCTGGAGCGGCACGTGCCGGCCGGCGCCTCGCCAATGTGCGGCAACTCCATCTGCCAGGATCGCCGCTTCATGGCGCGCCTTATGCCCAAGCTCGAAGCGTATTTTCACTACCGCAATCTCGATGTCTCCACACTCAAGGAACTGGCCCGCCGCTGGGCACCCCGCGTGGCCGAGGGGTTCAGCAAGGAATCCAGCCATCAGGCGCTGGAGGATATCAGGGATTCGATCGACGAGCTTCGCTACTATCGTCGCTTCATGGGCCAGCTTGCAGGGCAGTGAGTTGGCAAGTTAGCTGGTTGGCTGGTTCGCTGGTTGGTTGGCTGGTTCGGCCTCTTCGAGCTGTGCGGGGCGGCCTTCGCCGCGCAAACGGAGCGCCAGTGAATGCGGATCGATCAGGAGATACGCTCCGGCGGTAGTCAGGCGGATAGCATGTGTTGCTTCTCCGGCTTTCTCTGCGCGCTCTGCTCCTCTTCGCCTCTGCGCCTCTGCGTGATACTTTCCCAGAGCGCTGCCGTTCACGCCAGAGACCACGCGGCGGAGCCGCCCACCAAGCCGCGCCGGTGCCGAACCAGCCAACCAGCTAACGAGCCAACCAGCGAACCAGCTACCGCTTGTGCTCGGCCAGCTTCCGCCAGGTATCCACCACCGTGTCCGGGTTGAGCGACATGCTCTCGATGCCCTGATCCATCAGCCATTCGGCCAGGTCGGGGTAGTCCGATGGGCCCTGGCCGCAGATGCCGATGTACTTGCCGGCCGCGCGGCAGCGCTTGATGGCCATCGACAGCATGGCCTTGACCGCCGGGTCGCGTTCGTCGAAGCGGTGAGCGACCAGGCCGGAGTCGCGATCCAGGCCCAAAGTGAGCTGGGTCATGTCGTTGGACCCGATCGAAAAGCCGTCGAAATGCTCGAGGAAGGCATCGGCACTGATGGCGTTTGAGGGAAGTTCGCACATCATGATGATTTTCAAGTCGTTTTCACCGCGCTTGAGGCCGAACTCTTCCATCACTGCAACCACTTCGCGCCCCTCGTCGACGGTGCGCACGAAAGGCACCATCGCCCAGACGTGGTCGAACCCCATGTCTTCACGCACTTTCTTCAGCGCCCGGCACTCGAGCTCGAAGGCGGGCTTGAAGTTCTCGTCGACGTAGCGCGAGGCGCCGCGCCAGCCGATCATCGGGTTTTCCTCGTCGGGCTCGTAGCGTCCGCCGCCGATCAGGTTGGCGTATTCGTTGGACTTGAAGTCCGACAGGCGCACGATCACCGGGTTGGGTCCAAACGGCGCGGCAATGGTGGCGATGCCCTCGGCCAGCTTGTCGACGTAGAAACTGACCGGGTCGTCATAGCCGGCGGTACGGCGATCGATCTCGGCCTTGACCTCGTCGCTTTGCCCGTCGTAGTCGAGCAGAGCGAGCGGGTGGATGCCGATCATGCGGTTGATGATGAACTCCAGCCGCGCCAGGCCGATGCCGTGATTCGGAATCATGGCAAAGTCGAAGGCCCGGTCGGGATTGGCGACATTCATCATGACTTTCAGCGGGGCTTCGGGCATGTCGTCTAGAGAATCCTCGCTGACGCTGAATTCCAGCTCGCCCTCGTAGATACGGCCGGTATCGCCCTCGCTGCAGGACACCGTCACTTCAGTTGTGTGCGGCACGCGTTCGGTGGCATCGCCGCAGCCGACCACGGCCGGAATGCCCAGCTCGCGGGCGATGATGGCGGCATGGCAGGTGCGTCCGCCGCGATTGGTGACGATGGCCGCCGCTCGCTTCATGACCGGCTCCCAGTCGGGATCGGTCATGTCGGTAATCAGCACGTCACCGGCCTCGACTTCGTGAATCTGTTCGAGCGATTCGATCACCCGCGCCTTGCCCTGGCCAATGCGCTGACCGATGGCGCGCCCTTCGGCCAGCACCTGGCCGGTGGATTCGAGCCTGAAGCGCTCCATGGTCTGGCCGCTGCGGCTCTTGACCGTCTCCGGGCGCGCCTGGAGTATGAACAGCTCGCCGGTTTCGCCATCCTTGCCCCACTCGACATCCATCGGGCGGCCGTAGTGTTCCTCGATGACCAGCGCCATCCGCGCCAGCTCGGTTGCCTCGGCGTCGCTGATCGAGAACTGCCGGCGTTCGGCCTCGGGTGTGTCAACGGTGTGCACGCCGCCGCCTTCGCCCTTGCCGTAGACCATGCGTGAGGCCTTGGTGCCGATGGTGCGGCGCAGCACGGCCGGGCGGCCGGCGCGCACGTTGGGCTTGAACAGGTAGAACTCGTCGGGATTGACCGCGCCCTGGACGACCGATTCCCCCAGGCCGTAGCTGGAGGTGATGAATACGACGTTGCGATAGCCTGATTCGGTGTCGAGGGTGAACAGGACGCCGGCGGCTCCGGAGCCGGCGCGAACCATCAACTGGATGCCGGCCGACAGCGCCACGTCGGCGTGAGCGAAGCCCTGATGCACGCGGTAGGCAATGGCCCGGTCGGTGTAGAGGCTGGCGAATACGGCGTGGATCTTCTCCAGCACCGCATCGATGCCGCAGACGTTCAGGAACGTTTCCTGCTGCCCGGCGAAGGAGGCATCCGGCAGGTCTTCGGCCGTTGCCGAGGAGCGCACCGCAACGGCCAGATCGTCGCCGTGGCGCGCCTGCATTTTGGCGTAGGCCTCGCGGACGGCCTGCTCCAGCTCGTCTGGCAGGGGTGTGTCCATGATCCACTGCCGGATTTCGCCGCCGGCTTTCACCAGCGCGCGGGTATCATCGACATTGAGCTCGTCCAGTGCGGATTCAATGCGATCAGCCAGCCCGGACTGCTCGAGAAAGTCGCGGAATGCCTCGGCCGTGGTCGCGAATCCGCCAGGCACGTTGACGCCGAGATCCTTCAGGTGGGTGATCATCTCCCCCAGCGAGGCGTTCTTGCCACCGACCTTTTCCAGATCGCCCATACCAAGCTCATCGAGCCAAAGGATATACTCGGACACTTGAACTCCAAAGCGGCAGTGATTTATCAACCGCCTATTGTAACCGCCTGGAAGCGCATGAGTAGAACGGTATTCTTCATTTCTGACGGCACCGCGATCACAGCGGAAACTTTCGGTCACAGCCTGATGACCCAGTTCTCCAACGTGGAATTCCGGCAGGTGCGTCTGCCTTTCGTGGATACGCCCAGCAAGGCCCGCGACGCTGTCTCCCTCATCGATCGCGCCGCCGAAGTCGACGACGGCGAGAAGCCGATAGTCTTCAGCACAATCGTCGACAAGGATGTCAGCAGCATCCTCGAGGAGTCGAAGGGCCATTTGTTCGATATGTTCGGCACCTTCATGCAGCGCCTGGAGGGCGCCCTGGGCGTTTCGCGCTCGCCGCGCGTGGGGCAGGCGCACGGCATGGGCGACAGCCAGGGCTACGAGGATCGCATGGAGGCGACCAACTATGCCCTGACCCATGACGACGGCATCTCCAAGCGTCTGGATGCCGCGGAAGTGGTGCTGGTCGGCGTTTCCCGCTCCGGCAAGACGCCCACCTGCCTGTACATGGCCCTGCATTATGGCGTGAAGGCGGCCAACTACCCGCTGACCGAAGAAGACCTCGAGCAGCCTCGACTGCCGGCCTTTCTGCGCGAACACAGGCACAAACTGTTCGGATTGACCATCGATCCCGAGCGCCTGTCGCAGATCCGCGAGGCCCGCCGTCCCGGCAGTCGCTACGCCTCGCTCAGGCAGTGCCGCTACGAGGTCGAGGCGGCCGAAGCCATGCTTCGCGCCGAAGGCGTGTCAATGCTTTCATCGACCGAAACCTCGGTGGAGGAGCTGGCCAGCCGGATTTTGCTGGAGCTCGGGCTCAACCGCGAAATGCGTTGAATAATCAGTGCAATGCAACCACCTCCGCCGGGGCGAGGGGGTGGCAGTTTTCTGCCGATATGATATTCTCGCCGGCCATGCTCACAACGACCCGTCAATTGCAGCCCTCGAGCCGGATACTGGCGCGACGGCTTCCGGAACTGCACAGCGCGCTCTACGGCGCGCTCAATGTGCTATTGCCCGATGCGCTTGCCGAGAGCGATCATCTTGTCTCGCGGCTGGGCTCTGGCCCGGAACTTTACCTGCAGATCATCGAACGTCAGCCGTATACGACCTTCCTGCGTCTGTCCTACATCATTGGCTCGGAGCGGTCGCACAATCCCAATGCCCACGTGCGCATCTATCACGATGCCGCCATGGCCGAGGCCACAGCCTTCAGCCCCCAGCAGGGTATCCAGCGTTTTGCCGGCCCGGACCTGGCGATCAACGGCCTGGTGGCGCGCAGCTGGCGCCTGAATCGGGCGCTGCTCAAGTGGCTGGACTACCTCATCGCCCAGGGCCACGGGGCCGAGACCATGCGCCCGGCCGGCGAGCCCGGGCCAGCTCTTGTCGCCGCTGCATCCGAGATCTGAGCGCTGCGGCGCGCGATATTCTGGCCTGGCCAGGCCGCTTCGTTTAGAATACAGCCCCGGATGCCGGGCCGTCGGCTCGGCAAGCGACAAGCGGGCCCTGCCGCGCGCGGCTTCGGCCCGCTTTGTGTACCCGGAGAGACTTTAATGAAGGCAATTCTGGCGCTGGAAGACGGCACGACGTTTTCCGGGCAGGGGCTCGGCGCGCCGGGCGTGCGGGTCGGCGAGGTGGTTTTCAACACCGCCATGACCGGCTATCAGGAAATACTGACCGACCCCAGCTACGCCGGCCAGCTCGTCACCCTGACCGCCTCCCACGTCGGAAACACGGGAGTCAACCCGCACGACGTCGAGTCCGGAGCGATTCATGCCGCCGGCCTGATCGTTCGCAGCTATCCCCGCAGCTACAGCAACTGGCGGGCAACCGGATCCCTGTCGGACTGGATGGCCGACAACGATGCCTCGGGCATTGCCGGCATCGACACCCGCGCCCTGACCATCCGCCTGCGCGAGTCGGGTGCCCAGAACGGCTGCCTGGTGGCCGGCGAGTCGGTCGACGCCGACATGGCCGTCGCCCGCGCCCGCGAGTGTGCGTCGATGAGCGGCCAGGATCTGGCCGGCACCGTTCGTGTCGAGCGGGCCGGTGACTGGAGCGAGGGCGGCTTCGATCTGGAAGCCGGCGAGTTCCGTCGTGGCGGAAGCAAGCGGCGCTTTCACGTGGTCTGCATCGACTACGGCGCCAAACGCAACATCCTGCGCCTGCTCGTCGACGCCGGGTGTCGGGTCAGCGTGGTGCCGGCCCGCACCAGCCTCGACGAGGTGCTCGGCATGAAGCCCGACGGCGTCATGCTATCCAATGGCCCCGGCGATCCCGAAGCCTGCGACTACGCCGTCGAAACGATTCGCGGCCTGGTCGAGAGGGAAATCCCGATTTTCGGCATCTGTCTGGGCCACCAGTTGCTCGCGCTCAGCGGCGGCGCCAGGACCATGAAAATGAAGTTCGGCCACCACGGCGCCAATCATCCGGTCAAGGATCTCGAGACCGGACAGGTGCTGATCACCAGCCAGAACCACGGCTTCGCCGTCGACGAATCGAGCCTGCCGGATACGATCATCCCGACCCACCGCTCCCTGTTCGACGGCACCCTGCAGGGCCTGCGCATCAAGGACAAACCGGCCATGAGCTTTCAGGGCCACCCCGAAGCCAGCCCGGGTCCGCACGACCTGCGGCCGTTGTTCGCCCGTTTCGTGGCGATGATGGAGGGCCGGGGGCGGCATGATCATTCCTTGAATCCTGAACCCTGAACCCTGAACCCTGAACCCTGAACCCTAGCCCCATGCCCAAACGAACAGACATCGAATCCATTCTCATCATCGGCGCCGGGCCGATCGTGATCGGGCAGGCCTGCGAGTTCGATTACTCGGGCGTGCAGGCGGTCAAGGCGCTGCGTGAGCTGGGCTATCGCGTGATCCTGGTCAACTCCAACCCGGCCACCATCATGACCGACCCGGAAATGGCCGATGCCGTCTATATCGAGCCGATTCGATGGGACGTGGTGCGCGACATCATTGAAAAGGAGCGCCCCGATGCGCTCCTGCCCACGATGGGCGGCCAGACCGCGCTCAATTGCGCCCTGGACCTGGCCCGCGAAGGCGTGCTCGAGCGCTTCGGTGTCGAGATGATCGGGGCATCGCGCGAGGCCATCGACATGGCCGAAGACCGCGACGCCTTCAAGGAAGCCATGCGCGAGATCGGGCTGGGCGTGCCCGAGGCCTGGGTGGCCCACAGCCTCGAGCAGGCCATGGAAGTGCAGAAACGCATCGGCTTTCCGACCATCATCCGACCGTCGTTCACGCTCGGCGGCTCTGGCGGCGGTATCGCCTACAACCGCGAAGAATTCGTCCAGATCGTCGAGCACGGCCTGGATCTTTCGCCAACCAATGAAGTGCTGCTCGAGGAGTCGGTGCTCGGCTGGAAGGAGTTCGAGCTCGAGGTGGTTCGCGACAAGGCCGACAACTGCATCATCATCTGCTCGATCGAAAACATCGACCCGATGGGGGTTCATACCGGCGATTCGGTGACCGTAGCGCCCGCGCTCACCATCACCGACAAGGAATACCAGCAGCTTCGCGACGCCGCGCTGGCGGTGCTCAGAAAGATCGGCGTGGACACCGGCGGCTCGAACGTGCAGTTCGCAATCCATCCCGAAACAGGTCAGGTTCACGTCATCGAAATGAACCCGCGGGTGTCGCGCTCATCGGCACTGGCCTCGAAAGCGACCGGTTTTCCGATCGCCAAGGTAGCGGCCAAGCTGGCAGTGGGCTACACGCTCGACGAGCTCGACAACGAGATCACCAGCGCAGGCAGCGGAGGTGCTGCGGTTTTCGGCGAGAGCCGAAAGGAGCAGGATCGGAGTGCCGTTGCGCGTGGCGCGACGCCGGCTTCATTCGAGCCGACGATCGACTATGTGGTCACCAAGATGCCGCGCTTTGCCTTCGAGAAGTTTCCGGCCGCTGACGACCGCCTGACGACCCAGATGAAGTCGGTTGGCGAGGCGATGGCGATCGGGCGGACATTCCAGGAATCACTCCAGAAAGCGCTGCGCAGCCTCGAAGTCGGCCTGACCGGGCTCGACCAGATCGAAATCGACAGCAAGGAAGCCGACGATCTCACCCTGATTCGCAGAGAGCTTCAGGAAGCCGGTCCGGAGCGGCTGCTTTACGTAGCCGAAGCGTTTCGCCGCGGGCTCGAGCTCGAAGAAGTTCATCGTCTCACCCGCATCGACCCCTGGTTCCTCGACCAGATTGCCGAGCTTGTCGAGGTCGAGCACAAGTTGCTTGACGAGGGTGTGGCGGCGCTCGATGGCGACGCCTTGCTCGAAATGAAGCGCTACGGCTTTTCGGATGCCCGGATTGCCCACCTGGCCGGCCTCAGCGAGGCGGCGGTGCGCAAGTTACGCGCCCGGCTGGGCATTCAGCCCGGCTACCGTCGTGTCGACACCTGCGCGGCAGAATTTGCCACCCAAACGGCCTACATGTACTCCACCTGGGGCGAGCAGTGCGAGGCCGAGCCGACGAGCAAGCGCAAGATCATGGTGCTCGGCGGCGGACCGAACCGGATCGGGCAGGGCATCGAGTTTGACTACTGCTGCGTGCACGCGGCGCTGGCCATGCGTGATCTCGGCTACGAGACGATCATGGTCAACTGCAACCCGGAGACGGTGTCGACCGACTACGACACCTCAGACCGCCTCTACTTCGAGCCGCTCACGCTTGAAGACGTTCTTTCGATCGTCGAACTGGAAAAACCCGAGGGGATCATCATTCAGTTCGGTGGTCAGACACCGCTGAAGCTGGCGCGCGAACTCGAAGCGGCCGGGGCGCCGATCATCGGCACCACGCCTGATTGCATCGATCTGGCCGAAGATCGCCAGCGTTTCCAGGGGCTGCTCAACCAGTTGGGGCTCAAACAGCCGCCCAATCGCACGGCGCGAGATCCCGAAGAGGCGCTGGTTCTGGCCCGCGAAGTCGGCTACCCGCTGGTCGTGCGACCGTCCTACGTGCTGGGCGGCCGGGCCATGGATATCGTCCACGGCGAAGACGAGCTCAAGCGCTACATGAACGAGGCTGTCAAGGTCTCCAATGATTCTCCGGTCCTGCTGGATCACTTTCTCGACCACGCCATCGAGGTCGATGTCGACGCCGTTTGCGACGGTGAACGTGTCGTCATCGGCGGCGTGATGGAGCATATCGAGCAGGCCGGCGTTCATTCCGGCGACTCGTCATGCAGCCTGCCGCCGTTCTCGCTGACCGACGAGATGATCGAAGAGATTCGCCGCCAGACCCGCCAGATGGCGCTGGCGCTGCAGGTCGTGGGTCTGATGAATGTGCAGTTTGCAGTTCGCGGCGACGATATTTTTGTGCTCGAAGTCAACCCCCGGGCGTCGCGCACGGTGCCTTTCGTTTCCAAGGCCACGGGCGTGGCGATCGCTCAGGTTGCTGCGCGTTGCATGGTGGGTAAAAGTCTTGAAGAACAAGGGCTTGATAACGACCTTTCAAGCCCGTTCTATTCAATCAAGGAGCCGATCTTCCCGTTCATAAAGTTCCAGGGCGTCGATCCGATCCTGACGCCGGAAATGCGTTCGACCGGCGAGGCAATGGGCGTGGGTCTCACTTTCGGCTCGGCCGTGGCGCGGGCTCAGCAGGGCGTTGGAATCGTCGTCAAGATGAGCGGCCGCGCGTTTCTGAGCGTGCGGGATGCCGACAAGGAAGGCCTGCTGCCGGTAGCCCGCGAACTCGTCGACCGGGGCTTCGAGCTGGTGGCAACCGAAGGTACCTGGAAGTACCTGACTGAAAACGGCATCGAGTGTGACTACGTCAACAAAGTGATTCAGGGGCGCCCGCACATCGTCGACCTGATAAAGAACGATGAAATAGACTACATTGTCAACACTACTGAAGGGCGCCAGGCCATCGCGGACTCCTTTTCAATCCGGCGTGAGGCGCTGCAGCGCAAGGTTAATTATTCGACCACCATTGCCGGCGGCAGCGCCACGCTGCGCGCCATGGACCACTGGAACGAACGCGGCGTGCGCAGCCTGGCCGAGCTGCACGCCGATGAATCCCTGAAGGAGCTGAAATGAGCCAGATCCCGTTGACCAGGGCGGGCGCGGAGCGCCTGCGCGCCGAACTCGATCGCCTCAAAAGGACCGAGCGCCCGGCCGTCATCGAAGCCATTGCCGAAGCCCGCGCACACGGCGACTTGAAGGAAAACGCCGAATACCATGCCGCGCGCGAGCAGCAGGGCTTCATCGAGGCGCGTATCCGCGACCTCGAAACATCCCTGAGCAACGCGCGCGTCATCGACGTGGCCACGCTAGATCCCGGAGGCAAGATCGTTTTCGGCGCCACCGTCGTCCTGATGGAAGACCGCGACGATGCCGAGGAAGTCACATGGCAGATCGTCGGCGACCTGGAAGCGGACTCCACGAAGTGGCGCCTGGCCATTTCCGCGCCGCTGGCGCGTGCTCTGATTGGGCACGAAGAAGGCGATGTCGTTGAATTCCAGGCCCCCAGCGGCAAGCGAAGCTATGAAATCATCGAGGTTCGATACGAGGGCTGAGCAGCGTCTGGTCGTTTACGTTCCGCAACTGGAGTCGCTTCTGCGCGAAGCCGGACAACCGCCTCCCCTGATCGATGCCCTGACCAAAAACCACACCTCGCACCCGCTCGATCCCCAGTCACCGCAAGGCGAACTTGTTGCCGGCAGACCGCTGCCGGCCGCGCCGCTGACCCGGCGCATCGACCGGCCCGACGATGCACAGGATGCCTGGCTGCGGGCCGACCCGGTCGGACTGGTGCCCGACCTGGCGGCCGTGTGGCTGCAGACCGATGCCAGCTTTTCTGCAGGCGAGTGGGGCAAGGCGCTCTCATCCCTGCTGCACGAAGAGGGTCTGACGCTCGAGCTGACCGAAAGCGGGCGCGGCTATGTCCGGCTGGACTCCGCCCCGGAAACCCGTTTCTCGCCGCCCTGGATGCTTGCCGGTGCCAGCCTGGAGCACGGTCTGCCCCAGGGCGGGGATGCGCGACGCTGGCGACGGCTGCTCAACGAAACGCAGGTGCTGCTTCAGCAGCTTCGCAAGGCCGCGGACGATCCGGCCGCCATTCCCGGCAGCCTGTGGTTCTGGGGCGGCGGGATCCTGCCGGACCGGGAAACCATTAGCCCGCGCGTGTACCGCGTCGTGGCTGACGACCCTGTTCTGGTCGGCCTGGCCGACTGGCTCGGCCTGCCTCGGCGCTCTGCGGGTGAGGATATTGAGCCGCTGCCGGGAGCGATCGTCGAATGGCCGGTTCGGTTCGAGGACGCCGCCGATGACAACCTCGCGCGGCTTCATCGTTTTCTGGCCACCGCCTGGCGGCGGCTTCGCCTGGGACGGATCCGGCGGCTGGAGCTGGCCAGCACCGAAAACGTTCGTCGATTCTCGGTTGGCGATGCCTGGCGGGTGTGGCGATGATCCGGCGGGTACACGTCAGGCGGCGGCCGGGTCTGGATTCCCCTCTTGCCGGCGTGCATCCAGTGGTTGGTCGCGTTCTGGCCGCACGCGGCGCCGGCAGCCTGCCGGATTATTCCCTCTCGAGCCTGCTTGCGCCTACGCTCGGCGGCCTGGATACGGCCTGCGAACTCCTGGCCGGGGCGATCGCGGCGAATGAGCGAATCGTGGTGGTGGGCGATTTCGACGCCGACGGTGCCACCGGCACGGCGCTGGCCGTACGCGGCCTGCGCGCGATGGGCGCTGAAGACGTGCACTGGCGCGTACCCGACCGCTTCCGACACGGCTACGGTCTGGGCAGCAGCCTGGTCGAGGAGGAACTGCTGCCGCTCCAGCCCGCGCTGGTCGTGACCGTGGATCAGGGAATCAGCTCCCACGAAGGCGTGGCGCTGGCACAGGAAGCCGGCATGCGCGTGATCATTACCGATCATCATCTGCCGGGCCAGACACTGCCGGCGGCCGACGCCATCGTCAATCCCAACCTGGCCGGCGAGACCTTCGGCTCGAAAGCCCTGGCCGGGGTGGGTGTGATGTTCTACCTGCTCATGGCGCTGCGCTCCCGCATGCGCGAGCGCGGCCAGTTCACCACCGGCCGCGAGCCCCGGCTGGATCAGTGGCTCGACCTGGTCACCCTGGGCACCGTCGCCGACTTGGTGCCGCTTGACGAAAACAATCGCCGCCTGGTTCAGCAGGGCCTGCTGCGCATCCGTGCCGGGCGCTGTCTGCCCGGAATCCGCGCGCTGCTGGAAGTGGCCGGCCGCAACCTGCGCCACGCCCAGGCCTCCGACATGGGCTTTGCCGCCGGGCCCCGTCTCAACGCCGCAGGCCGGCTGGACGACATGAGCATAGGCATTCGCTGCCTGCTGGCCGACAGCGAGACCGAAGCGATGGCGCTGGCTGAACAGCTCGATTCGATCAATCGAAACCGCCAAAGCCTCCAGGCCGACATGCAGGAAAGCGCCGAAGCCCAGGCACGGGAGCTGGCCGAGCAAATCGATGGTGATCTCCAGGGTCTGTGCGTCTTCGAGCCGGACTGGCACCAGGGCGTGGTCGGGCTGGTGGCCGGCCGGCTGGTTGAACGCCTGCAGCGGCCGGTTATCGCCTTTGCCCCCGCCGAGGAAGGCAGCAGCGAACTCAAGGGCTCGGGGCGCAGCCCGGCGAGCGTGCACATGCGCGACCTGCTGGTCGGCATCGATGCACGCCACCCCGGCTTGATCGACCGTTTCGGCGGCCACGCCAGGGCCGCCGGCCTGTCGCTGAGCATTGACCACCTCGAGGATTTTCGCGCCGCTTTCGATGAGCAGCTCGCCGGGCATCGCTTCGAGCCCGATTTGGTCTACACCGACGGCAGCCTCGAGGGCAGGCAACTGTCGCTGGAAACGGCCGCAGCTCTGGCCGACGCTGGTCCGTGGGGGCAGGCCTGGCCGGAGCCGCTGTTCGACGGCCGCTTTCGCGTGCGCGAGCGTCGCGTGGTCGGATCCAATCACCTCAAGCTGCGCCTGCAGCCCGAAGAGGGCGGCCCGGTGCTCGACGCAATCGCGTTCGGTGCCGGCAAACTTTGCCGTCAGGAGCTGCCCGATCCGCTCGGCGTGGTCTACGGCCTCGAGGTCAATCGCTGGCAGGGCCGGGTGATGCCGCAGCTCAGAGTTCGCTACCTGATCGACTCACTCGAGGGCTGAGCTCACGGCGCAGGCCGGATCGTCGTGATTGCTGATCGATCCTGGAAACACGACCAAGCCAACGTTCGGCCACTTCCCGGTCCGTCCACTTCCAGGGCGCTGGAGGATCACCTCGTAGCACGACGTGGAAGCGATTGGACACGCGCTTGACGGCACGCCTTGGGCCTTCTTGCGCTGACGCGCAAACCAGCCCGGCGGCTAAGCCGGCGCTACCGCATAAGCGCAGACCGGAATCGAGAAGCTTTCGGCAAACTGGAAGATCCGATCTTCGATCCATTGCCGGCCGTGTTCGAAGTCCCTTCCGGTGGCTTGGTCGCGACCGCAGAGAAAGGCGCGCCGGACGCATCGGCGGGAACAGCATAGGTAATGAAGTGCTTGCGGTTTGCGCGGCACGCGCAAGAAGCGAGTGCTGAATACCGTTATGCGTGGTAGAAGTCAGGTTCCTCGATCGGCTGCGTGGATACGCCAAGTCATCAGTCTGCAGGTGGCGTCAAAAAGCCGTGACAGTTCACTGGCAGATCAGATCGACTGCAGGAGGGTAGTCAAAAATCAGGACACCCACGGTTTTGTCGCCTGAGCCAGGCTTTTTGCGGCTGGCTGAGCCTGAGCAATTGCTGGTTTTGAGATTTAGGTGGCCGAGATTCGTCGTGTTGAGCGGTTCTCCGGCCATTTATTAACCCGGCAACCAAATAGATTGCATTCAGGGCTCCAAGAATGGCTCGAATCAAGGCGTCGCTCGCTGGGAAGGGTGATTCCCTTTGCAAGAGCGAGAACGCCGAGTCGGGCCATTCTTGGAGCCCCTAACTTGTTGATACTAAATAGCAGGCCGCACTGTGCATCCCGACAGACGGCGTTATCGAAACTTGCTGTAGGCCCACTACAGCGGCGTTTCGCTGCCTTGCTGTCGGGATGCACAGTGCGGCTGAATGTAATCTATTTGGTTGCCGGGTTAATAGGGCCGACATTGCCCACGGGCTGGCGCCCGGCTCATTCCGGTCAGCCGGAAGTGCAGGTCAGGGGAGCGTCACCAGGGAACTGGCTGTTCCCGTAGCTTCTTGAGTGCGAACTCTCCGGATACCCCTTTCATCCATCTCTGCCCGAGAACAGCCGCCTTCAGAATCAACGCCTCTGCCGGACAGATTGCCCGGTAGTAGCGACTCTCGGTGCCTTGAACGCGTCGCATCCACTCGCGGGGGTGGCTGGCTGAAGCAAGCGAATTGCTCGCGGAGATTGACGGGGGCTGGTGCCGCCTCGCTTCGTTCGCCTCAGAAAGTGCTCTTTCGAGCAGAAGCCCTGAATGCAATCTCTTTGGTTGCCGGGTTAATAATATTCCATGACAGAGTCTTCCGGATTTTTCCGCTTGAGTCAGGTAAGGCAACCTAAAACGGAAAAACGTCATGAGGCTCTTATCCAATCTCTTTGCATTCACCTCGCCAGCAATCTTGCTGGCCGCCGGCGCCTGCTTTGCGGGTCAAACCGTCATCGATGAACCATTTGACAGCGTGCCCGCGGACTATGAACTGATCGAAGGTGCATCAGCCAATGCCACTGCATCACTGCAAATAGGCAATATCAATAATTCAAGCCGGCTGATCTTCGATGGCACCTGGGACGTGCCGGCAAATGGTAGTGAAGTCTCGCAAGCCGCATTTGCGCCAATAGTCGCAGCTGCTGGCGACTATCAGGTTGATCCTGCGCAGGTGGACGGCATAACGAGTATCCGGTTCAAGCTGGATGTAGCCGTCACCAGTGACACCATGATGCCGCCGGACGAGGGAGTTTTCGTCAACCTCGCTATTTATCAAATGCGCCCAGATGGATTGACCAATGTGTTCATCAACACCGGCCCCAGTGTCAATATCATCCCGGCGGGTTCAACCACCACGGTGGATTTACTGCTGAACCAGGCCGACTATCCCATGGACCAGTTTGGTGAACAGGCAAATTTTGGCGATGACGGCTTGCCGCTATCGTTCGGACTGATCATCGGCGCGCGGTATACAGACGACAGCTCGACCGGCGCCTTCTTTCTGGATGGTCGGCTGACGGCGGATAATTGGACGGTTGAAATCACCACCGGCCAGACGCCCGGCCTGATCTTCGCCGATGGCTTTCAAACCGCCAATTAGCATCTCCCTGCAAGGTTTCAAATGCGCTTCACAGCGACAAACATCCCGCTGAAACTCGAGAATTAACTGTCAGTGGTCGGCGGTCTGTATGGCTTTCAGGCCACGAACACCGGGACAGCCATGATCTTGATGGCTGAGCATGCCATTCCCTGTTTGACTGGCTTTCCGAATCAGATGCAATTGGCGCTTGAGTGGCGATGATCCCGCTAGTCAGGCCGTTCGAATGCTGCCTTGAGATGGATTTCGGAACAGCTCCCATCCGGTTCATTCCGGGCGCTCGGGTGGGGCGGCGCTTTGCAGGGCTGCCAGGCCTGAGGCTGTTCCTGCAACTTCTTGCGCGGGAACTCTCCGGAGCGCCTTTGATCCAGCGCTAACCGGGATCGGCATCCCTGAGCATCAGCGCTTCAGTCGATCCGATCGCCTGAATATAGCGAACACAGCGGTGTCGCTCAGTCCGGGCCGGCGTTACAATACTGGGTTTGCTTGAACGCCCAAGGAATGAAGCTGTCATGGAACAGACTGGAATCAAGAATCTGCTCGACGATCTGGAGCGCCGTGTCCGGGCGCTGAGGGGGTATCTTTGACTACGATGGCAAGGTAGAGCGACTCGAAGAGGTCACCCGGGAGCTCGAGGTTCCGTCCGTCTGGGACGATCCCGAGCATGCCCAGAAGCTGGGCAAGGAACACTCGGATCTGGAGCGCTCGGTAACCGCGCAGCGCGAGGTGATCGAGGGCGTGCGCGATGCGGCCGACCTGCTGGAGCTGGCGCAGGAGGAAAATGATCAGGACACGCTCGATAGCGTGGCCGCGGATCTTCAGCGCATCGAAAAACAGGTCGCCGATCTGGAGTTCCAGCGCATGTTTTCCGGCGAGATGGACGACCGGCCCTGCTTTATCGATATTCAGGCCGGCTCGGGCGGCACCGAGGCTCAGGATTGGGCCGGAATTCTGCTGCGCATGTATCTGCGCTGGGCCGAGCATCGCGGCTGGAAGACCGAGATGATCGAGGTCTCCGAAGGCGACGTGGCCGGCATCAAGAGCGCGACGGTGCGCGTCGAGGGGGACTACGCCTTTGGCTGGTGCCGCACCGAGACCGGTGTGCACCGCCTGGTGCGCAAATCGCCCTTCGATTCGGGCCATCGCCGCCACACCTCGTTTGCCAGCGTGTTCGTCTCGCCCGAGATCGACGACTCGATCGAGGTCGATATCGATCCCTCGGATCTGCGCGTGGATGTCTACCGGGCCTCAGGCGCTGGCGGTCAGCACGTCAACCGGACCGAGTCGGCGGTGCGTATCACGCACGAGCCCAGCGGCATTGTCGTGCAGTGCCAGAACGACCGGTCACAGCACAAGAATCGCGATCAGGCGATGAAGCAGTTGCGCGCCAAGATCTACGAAATGGAGCTGCAGAAGCAGCGCGAAAAGGCGCAGGCGACCGAGGATGAAAAGTCCGATATCGGCTGGGGCAGCCAGATCCGCAACTACGTGCTCGATCAGTCGCGCATCAAGGATCTGCGCACCAGCATCGAGCGCTCCGATACTCAGAAAGTGCTTGACGGCGACCTCGACCAGTTCGCCGCTGCGCAGTTGCAGGCGGGGCTGGAATAAAATCCTGGTCCACAGATGAACGCAGATAAACACAGATTAATGAAGGGCAAAAACGAAAGGAAAGGGCAAGAACAGCACGATTGATTGGTCGCAATCGAGCCCCGAAAGCTTGATTCAGTATGGCTGGATCTAGGAACCGGGTGTTTTTCCAATCTGTGTTTATCTGCGTTCATCTGCGGACAATTCATTTTTTGAGCGGGTACAGATGACTGACAAGGAACAAGGAAGTACGCCGGAAGTAGACGAGAATCGTCTGATTGCCGAGCGCCGCGAGAAGCTGCAGGCGCTGCGGGAGCTCGGCGAGGCTTATCCGAACGATTTTCGCGCGGATACCGACGCCGCCTCGCTGCTCGAGCGCTTCGCCGACGAGTCCCAGTGGGATCAGGCCGCGCTTGAGGGCGTCGACGAGCGCTTCAGCCTTGCCGGGCGCATCGTCTCGCGCCGGATCATGGGCAAAGCGAGCTTTACCCACATTCAGGACGGTTCGGGCGCGCGCATCCAGCTCTATCTGCGCCGTGACGATCTCCCCGAGGGCGTCTACCAGGCCTTCAAGCACTGGGACATTGGAGATATCGTCGGCGTGAGCGGCCGGATGATGCGCACGAAAACCGGCGAGCTGTCGATCCACGCCGACGAGCTCAGGCTGCTGGTCAAGTCGCTCCGGCCCTTGCCGGAGAAATGGCATGGCCTGACCGATCAGGAGATGCGCTATCGCCAGCGCTATGTCGATCTGATCGTCAACCCCGAGGTGCGCGACACCTTCGTGCGCCGCACGCTCATCATCCGCGCCATCCGGCATTTTTTCGACGATCACGGTTTTCTCGAGGTCGAAACGCCGATGATGCACCACATTCCCGGCGGCGCCACCGCGCGCCCGTTCGCCACGCATCACAACGCCCTCGGGATCGATCTGTACCTGCGCGTTGCCCCGGAGCTGCATCTCAAGCGCCTGCTCGTCGGCGGCCTGGAAAAGGTCTACGAGATCAACCGCAACTTTCGCAACGAGGGCGTATCGACCCGGCACAATCCCGAGTTCACAATGCTTGAGTTCTACTGGGCGCACGCCGATTACAACGACATGATCCGGCTGACCCAGGAGCTGCTCAACGAACTGGTCACGGCCATGCCGGGCGCGGCCGACGGTCGGGTTGAATATCAGGGGCAGACGATCGACTTCAGCGGCGATTTCGAGCGCATTACGGTGGCCGATGCCGTGGTCGAGCACTACGGCGAGATTTCATCCGGCGACATCAAGAACGCCGAGGCGCTGCGCGCCGTATGCCACGATCACGGACTGCACGTGGAAGATGGCTGGAACTGGGGACGTCTTCTGATGGAGTTGTTCGAGCACCGCGTCGAGCACACGCTGATCCAGCCGACCTTCGTGACCCAGTACCCGATCGAAGTCTCACCGCTGTCGCGGCGCAATGACGCCGACCCCGACTTTGCCGACCGCTTTGAGCTGGTGATTGCCGGGCGCGAGATTGCCAACGGATTCTCGGAGCTCAATGATCCCGAAGACCAGGCCGAGCGCTTTCACGCCCAGGTCGCCGCGCGCGATGCCGGGGATGCCGAGGCCATGCATTTCGACCACGACTATATCCGCGCGCTCGAGTACGGCATGCCGCCGGCGGCCGGCGAGGGCATTGGTATCGACCGCCTGGTGATGCTGCTGACCGACTCGGCCTCGATTCGCGACGTGCTGCTGTTCCCTTACCTACGCCCGGAAGCCTGAGGAAAGTGCGGGCGGCAGATCAGGTGGCATCCGTCAGGGCGTAAAGCGGTCGCCGAAGATCAGGTCGATGGCGCCGGAAGGGCCGATGGTCGTGACCTCGATCGCGGGCTGGACGGCATCGTCGCCCAGATCGAGCGTAACGGTGCTGGTCACGGGCAGGGCATCGGTCTCGATTTCGAAATTGAACAGGGTAAACCAGCCCAAGTGGTTGTCGGGCGGCGCGTCGAAACTTGCCACGCCGCTGTCGACGCTGAAGGCCCAGTTGTTGTCGGTATCTGCATCCACGTCGCCGAAAAAACTGTCGTGGACGGTCGCATTCTGCGCCAGGCCGATGCGAAAGGCTTTCAGGCCGCGGTCGAAATCGTAGTTCTGCAGCGCGTAGTTGTAGCGATAGAGCCCCGGAGCCACTGCGCGAACACGCACCAGCAAGCGCAGGTGGCCTTGCGGCATATTGCCGGGGTAGGGGGCGCCGGGCGTCGCCGAGGGAACCGTGATGACGGCATGATCGGCCAGCGCATCGCCGTTGTTTTCGGCCACCCACTGCGAGATGGCCGGGCCTTGGGAGAACGGCCCCGGATTCATCAGCCAGCCGTTGCCCGATGGTACAGGGTTGATTGGCCTGAAGCCCATGGTGTTCCAGATGTCGATGTCGTACTGAACCACGTACCAGGCGTCCACGAGGTAGCGGGCGTCGGGCTGCTGAAGCTCGGTCGGATCGACGAGCAGGCGGTGATGCCAGTCGCCGGCGTAGCCGGTCTGGCTGCCGGTGCATCCTGGGTCGAAGAAGGAGCCGCAGTTATCCCACTCGCCCAGACTTGCCTTGATCCCGGATCGAGGCCCCTGATATTCAGGCCTGTCGTTGCTGCCGGCCGAGTAGATGTCTTCGCACTGCGCCCACAATACGTTGTTGCCGCCGCAGGAGTTGCAGTTGACGTTGATGGTGAAAAAGGCGTGTTTGGCGCCGGAGCCTGCCAGCATTTCGATGCGGCCCTCGGCGATTCGATACAGGTTCCAGACCAGAAAGGGATGCTGGTCTGCGGGCGTGTAGGGATAGCTCGCCAGGCCGTTGAACTGCACGATCCAGGGCACGTCCGCCTGTGAGCTGTTCTTCAGGCTGGCCGAAGGGGCCAGCTTGATTCGACCGTCGTCGGGGTGGCTGCCCTGGTAGACGATATTGTTCATTCCGGTCAGCGTCACATCGGCTTCGAACTGCCCGGCCTGCGGCCAGATCGGCCGTTCGCTGCAGCCCGGTGGCGTTCCGGTCAGCTTCGCGCCGGCAGGTATCGACAGGCCCAGATCGAGCCGGCCCAGCGCGATGGGCATGCCGGCCATCTGCGGGAATCCGAGCTGCCCGGCCAGATAGGCGGATGCCTCGACCTCGGCGTTGGCCACCGACATGTAGCCGAATCCGGCTTCGAGCGTGACGTGGAGATGCGACATCGTGAACAGCCGGTTGCCGCGGCCGTCGGTTGCGATGAACAGCGGGTGCCCGTTTTTTTCTCCGGGGATAAGCTCGATGCGATCGAGGGGCAGTTCGCGGCCGCCGCGGCGGAAGACGAGGTCGGTGTTCGCCGTCAGTCGGCCGCTGCCCTGGACCAGCGAACGAAAAATGCCGCGGGGGGCGTACACCTTCACCGGTTCGACCTGGGCGAGGGGAAATTGCAGGCGCTGGCGCATCGTGATCGCCTTGCCTGCGTGCACGATTTCGATGCCGAAGTCGGGCAGATAATCGCCCCGGATTTCGAGCGTGAGGTGGCCGCCGTCAGTTGGCCAGACCTGGTCGGGATCCGACTGCCCGGCCTGGGCGGCCTGGGCTGCAACGACGGCGCAGAGCAGAACGGCCCAGCGCAAAGAGAACGGTTTGCGATTATTCATTTTATCTGCCCGGGCCCGGACGAGCCAATCCGACGTATCGCAAGATTACCCGAATCGCCGCTCGCTTTCGAATAGCGTGTTCAAGCGGGCTTACCCGCGGGCGGCTTGCACTGCGCCGGCTGCCTGTGGCACTGCCGTCGGCGGCGCGCTCTGCTGCCAGCGCTGATCCCAGGCGCGGGCCTTGCCCGGATAGCGCTCGTGGACCACCTTTCTGAGCTCTGCGGCCCGCGCGGGATCGTCCAGCTTCTGCTCGAGAATCCGCGCGGCTTCCATCCACGCCTCGGCCGTGTGACGGAAGCGGCTGTCGTCGGGCGACAGCCCGATAAGCAGGCGAAACGCGGTCTGGTGGTCGCCCATCTCGTCGAGTTCGAGCGCCAGCCGATAGCGCGTCTCGCTCACGCGCGGCAGCCAGTTGTCGAGCTGCGGGCTGTAGCGCTGCCACATCGCGGTGGCCGCGGCCGCGGAGCCGCTTGAGAACAGGCGCTGCATGCGCCGCTCCAGATGGCTGCAAAACTCCCGGGGAGGGGCCGTGGCGCTGACCAGTTGGTCGAACTGTTCGTTGAGGCGGGGGTCATCCGGAAAGCGGGTCAGGGCCTGGCCAAGCAAAAGCCTGGCGTCGTGATTGCGCTTCTCATGAAGCAGAACTGCGGCGCTGGCCGCCAGCATGGCGGGCTGATAGACCGATGGCTCGGGCGGTCGCGGCCGGTCGATGGGGGCCACGCCGGCCGGGTAGTCGAGCCTGCGGCGGTGCAGTCTGATGGTCATGCCCAGGCGTGAACTGGCCGCCAGGGCAAAGAGCACGGCTGCGGCGGTCATGGCCGCCGTCAGCGGCGGCGATGACGCGGTGCCGAACTGCAGAATCGAGGCGCAAGCGACGACCACCAGCGCGCCACCGACGGCAACCGGCAGATATTGCTTGTGCGTGACGCGAACGACTTGCCACAGTACTCGGGGGTCGATGGCTGCGCGTGGTGAATCCGTGCTGACTGCAGCCATCAGTGAAACGGGCAGCGCGACCGCCACGATCAGTCCGGCCGCGATCAGCAGCGCCGTCGAACCGCTTGAGGCTGCCAGCAGCACCACGGCGGCGAAGGGCAGCCCCAGCGGCAGCATGCGCAGGCAGTATTCGATTTGTTCGATATCCGCAAGCCGGACGACCGAGAGTGAGCCCGGACGATCCTCGCCGGCTCGCTGCACCAGCGCAATCATCAGCGCCAGCAGCGCGATACTCAGCGGCAGAGCAAGTATCAGGCCGATCAAGGAGCTGAATCCGGCACTTGCCAGCAGTGCCATGAAGGCGGTGGTGGCCAGGCCGGGCAGGCTGACGGCATTGCGCAGAGGCTGGCGGATGGCCCCGGCATCTTCGCCGTCGGGCCGGACTTCATTCATGGGCCGGGAACACAGCGGGCAGGGGACGTCGAAAGGGAGTTGTTCAGCGTAGGGTCTGCAAGAGGTGCACAGCGCCAGGCGGCAGTCGTTGCAGTACCATCGGGCGGCGGATTGCGCGTGGCGGCGGCAGCGCGAGGTGTTCGGGTGCTTCATAGAGCGTCACTCCATCGTCACCCCCTTTTTATTCAAGGATTTCAGCTAGCTGATCGAGATAGCTTACCAGCATTCCAGGCCATCGCCCAGTCGCCTTGACGCAGCCTGGCCGAGCGGCGAAGTATACTGAGCAATGTGCGCAAAATTCGAATGCAGAAAGAAAAACATCATTCCGATCCCGGCCAGTGCAGCGATTGCGCTGCTGCTGACCGGTCTGCTCATCGGAACCGCGGCAGTGGCTGCTGAACCGCTCGCGCTGGTCGATACGCTTGACCTGGAACGCTATCAGGGGCGCTGGTACGAGATTGCCCGGCTGCCGAATCGCTTCCAGAGCCAGTGCGCATCGGATGTGACGGCAGACTACGAGCTGATCGGCAGCGACAGGGTGCGGGTGACCAACCGCTGCCGGGGGGCGGATGGCGGCTGGATCGAGGCTCAGGGCATTGCTCGCCCTGATGCCTCCGACGGCCGCCAGGCGGCTCTGGAAGTCCGGTTCGCTCCGCGTTGGCTTTCCCTGTTTCCTTTTGTCTGGGGCGACTATCGGGTGATCGCGCTCGATCAGCGCTACACGCACGCGCTGGTAGGCAGCCGCGACCGGCAGTATCTGTGGATTCTGGCGCGGCAGCCGGATTTGGCCGGGCCGCTGGTCGATCGTTTGGTGTCGCAGGCGCGCCGGCAGGGTTTCGACGTGGGCAGCCTCGAGCGAACGCTGCACATCCGGTGACCAGGGGAACGCTGCTCCGGGGCCGGCGACTTCAGGTCAGCGGCGCGGCCGTTTCCTGAAGCCTGAGCTCGACCGCGCCGTTGCGATCACGGGCGACGGTCATCATGGTCAGGCCGGAGTCCAGCCGCACGGCGCTGCCGGTCTCGTGCCAGTCGCCCAGCACGATGCGCTGACAGTGGCGCTGATCGACGGTCAGATCATGAATTGCCAGCCGGTGGGTGTGGCCGTGGATCATGCGCCGAACGGCATGTTCCCGAAAAGCCGTTTTGACCGCTTCGGCGTTGACATCCATGATCACTGCCTCGGCGTTGCCGGTGTGCCGGCGGCTCATCCAGCGGGCCAGCCGTGCGAGCAGGCGCCGGAACCAGGCGGGCCTGGACAATAGCCGCTGCTGCCAGTCGGGATCGCGCACCTTGCGGCGAAAGTTCTGGTAGGACTCGTCGTCAGTGCACAGCGTGTCTCCGTGCAGCAGCAGCACGCGCTCTCCGGCATGGTTGACGAACCGGGGTTCCTCGAGCCGCTCCATGCCCGCGGCTCGGCAGAACCGGTCGCCCACGAGAAAGTCGCGATTGCCGCAGATGAAGCACACCGTTGTGCCGCTGCCGGAAAGCCTCGCCAGGTGCTCGGCCACCTGGCGGCCGAGCCGTCCGGGTGCATCGTCACCGATCCAGGCCTCGAACAGATCCCCCAGAATGTAGAGAGCCGAGGCCTCGCGCGCGGGCCCGTCGAGGAAGTCGAGAAACAGTCGCGTGGTTTCCGGGCGCCCGTCCTGTAGGTGCAGGTCGGCAATCAGATAGGTTGGCGTGCCGTTACTCAGAAAGCTCGACTCGCTCTATGATGACCGGTTCGGCCGGGACATCGCGGTGCATGTTCTTGCTGGTGGTCTCGACCGAACGGATCTTGTCGACCACGTCCATGCCGTCTGTCACGCGGCCGAATACCGCATAGCCCCAAGTCTGGCCGGACATCTTGCCGCGATGGTCGAGGAAGTCGTTGTCGACCACGTTGATGAAGAACTGAGCGGTGGCCGAATGCGGGTCGCCGGTACGCGCCATGGCCAGCGTTCCGCGCTTGTTTTCAAGGCCGTTGTCGGCCTCGTTTTCGATCGGCTCGCGCGTGGGCTTCTGATGGAACTCGGTATCGAATCCGCCGCCCTGGATCATGAAGTTGCTGATCACGCGGTGGAAGATCGTGCCGTCGTAGTGGCCGTCGCGGGCGTACTGCAGGAAATTGGCCGTTGACTCGGGGGCCTGTTGTTCAAACAGCTCGACGGTTATGGCGCCGAAGTTGGTGTGCAGGATCACTGTCGGGTTCTCCGTGGTATCTGTTTGTCCGGTGGCTGATTCGTCGGTTTCCTGTGCGGCCAGCGGCAGGGTCGCCAGCATCAGCAGGGCAATTAGAGTTCGCATCTGGTGTCGCTCATCCAATGGGTTGCACAAGCGCCCATGATACGATTTCAAGGCCGCAATGTCAGCGTTTATGGTCATGCCGGAAGAAAAGGACGACCCCGGATTTCGGGCCATCGAGTTCGATGGACACGCACTGCATCTTCTCGATCAGCGGTTACTGCCGGCGCGGGAGCACTGGCTGGTCGTGGAAGACGCGTATACAGCGGTCCGGGCGATTGGCGAGCTGGTCGTGCGCGGCGCGCCGGCGATCGGCATTACGGCCGCTTATGCCGCTGTTCTGGCCGCGCGCAGCAGCGGCGGCGATGGCGATGCCTTCAACGCGGCGCTGAATCGGCTCGAGCGGGCTCGTCCGACTGCGGTCAATCTGGGCTGGGCGCTGGCGCGCATGCGCCGCTGTGCTGCGCAGTCGGGCCGGATCGACGCCGATGCCCTGCTCGAGGAAGCGCGTCGCATCCACGCCGAGGACATTGCCGTCAATCGTGCCATGGCGCGGGCGGGCGCGGCCCTTCTCGATGCATCCTCCCGGGTGCTGACTCACTGCAACACCGGCTCACTGGCCAGCGGCGGAATCGGCACCGCATTGGGAGTGATCGCGCAGGGCTGGCGCCAGGGCCGCGTAGCGCACGTGTACGCTGGCGAGACGCGTCCCTGGCTGCAGGGGTCGCGCCTGACTGCCTGGGAGCTGGCCCGGTTGGGTATTCCGTTCAGCGTGGTGGTGGAGGCTGCGACGGCTTCGCTGATGGCCTCGGGCGCGGTCGACTGGGTCATCACCGGCGCCGACCGCATCACTGCCAACGGAGATGTCGCCAACAAGATCGGCACCTGCATGCTCGCGGTGCTTGCGCGCCACTTCGGTGTGGGCATGATGGTGGTCGCCTCCTCGTCGACGATCGATCCTGGTACCGCCACCGGCGCCGAGATCGACATCGAGCTGCGCGACCCGCGCGAAATCTGGCGCGCCGCCGGCATCGAGGAGGTGCCGGCCGGATTCGACGCCTGGAATCCCGTCTTCGACATCACACCAGGCAATCTCATCGACTGCATCGTCACCGAGCACGGGGCGCATCACCCGCCGTATGAGCTATCCCGCTGGGTGGCCGTCGAAAGCCCCTGAAATCAGCCGTCTGTGGTAAGATTTGGCGTTTGTTGCATCTTTCCGCGTGCTCTGTCGAGCGTTCCGGAATGTTGCTATAAAAGCTAGTATTTTCACTCACTTGCAAGAATAATCTAGATAAATTACGGGGTAACCGTCGATGGCGGAAATGGCACGCGAAGTGCTCCAGGTCAATCTGGAAGACGAAATGCGGCAGTCCTACCTCGATTACGCCATGAGCGTGATCGTCGGGCGGGCGCTCCCGGACGTTCGTGACGGCCTCAAACCTGTGCATCGGCGCGTGCTGTATGCCATGCAGGAACTGGGCAACGACTTCAACAAGCCTTACAAGAAATCGGCCCGCGTGGTCGGTGATGTCATCGGTAAATACCATCCGCACGGCGACAGTGCGGTCTACGACACCATCGTGCGCATGGCGCAGCCTTTTTCCTTGCGCTACATGCTGGTCGACGGCCAGGGCAACTTCGGTTCGATCGACGGTGACTCGGCGGCGGCCATGCGTTACACCGAAGTGCGCATGGCCAGGATTGCCCATCAGTTGCTGGCCGATATCGACAAGGATACGGTCAACTTCGTTCCCAACTATGACGAGTCGGAGAACGAGCCGACCGTCCTGCCGGCCAGACTTCCCAACCTGCTGGTCAATGGCTCGTCCGGCATCGCCGTTGGCATGGCCACCAATATCCCGCCGCACAACCTCGGCGAGGTGGTCAGCGCGCTGCTGGCAATGATCAGAGACCCCGATATCGGCATCGACGAGATCATGGAACACCTGCCGGGCCCGGACTTTCCGACCGCGGCAATCATCAACGGGGCGGCGGGCATCGACGAAGCCTACCGCACCGGCCGCGGCCGCATCCATTTGCGCGCGCGCACCGAAATCGAGATCGACGAGGACACCGGCAGAACCCGCATCATCGTCAACGAGCTGCCGTTCATGGTCAACAAGGCCCGGCTGCTGGAAAAGATCGCCGAACTGGTCAAGTCCCGGCGTCTGGAGGGCATCTCGGGGCTGCGCGACGAATCCGACAAGGACGGCATGCGCATGGTCATCGAGCTCAAGCGCGGCGAAGTGGCCGAAGTGGTGCTCAACAACCTGTTCCAGCTCACCCAGCTACAGACTGTCTTTGGCATCAACATGGTGGCGCTGGTCGACGGCCGGCCGCAGTTGCTCGATATCCGGCAGATGCTGTCGGCCTTTCTCGCGCATCGTCGCGAGGTGGTCACCCGCCGCAGTCTCTACGAACTCAGAAAGTCGCGCGAACGCGCCCACATTCTCGAAGGGCTGACGGTCGCGATTGCCAACCTCGACGAGGTCATCGCCCTGATCAAGGCCTCCAAGACTCCGGCCGATGCCCGCCAGGCCCTGCAGGACAAGCGCTGGAACGCCGGGCTGGTCGAGGCGCTGCTGGGCCAGGCCGGGGCGGAGCTGTCGCGGCCGGAGGGTCTGCTGCCTGAATTCGGGCTGGGCGAGGGCGGCTATCAGCTCTCACCCCAGCAGGCCCAGGCCATTCTCGATCTGCGGCTGCAGAAGCTGACCGGACTGGAACAGGAAAAGCTCTCGGAGGAGTACGAGGGCATTCTCGATACCATCCGCGAGCTGATGCGCATTCTGTCGGAGCCGGATGCGCTGATGGAGGTCATTCGCGAGGAGCTGGTGGCACTTCGCGACCAGTTCGACGACGAACGGCGATCGGAAATCCTGCGCACCCATCTCGACCTGACGATGGAAGACCTGATTACGCCCGAAGACGTGGTGGTGACGCTATCGCACGCCGGCTATGCCAAGTACCAGCCGCTGGACCGCTATCGCGCGCAGAAGCGGGGCGGCCGCGGGCGCTCGGCTGCTCGCACCAAGGACGAAGACTTCGTCGAACGCTTCTGGGTGACCAACACCCACGATACCCTGCTGGTATTCACCAGCGCCGGCAAGGTCTACAAGACCCGGGTCTACGAGCTGCCGCAGGCCGGGCACAACAGTCGCGGCCGGCCGATGGTCAACCTGCTGCCGCTCGAGGAAGGCGAACGCATCAACGCGGTTTTGCCCACGCGCGAATTTCCGGATGACTGGTTCGTGTTCTTCGCCACCCGGCACGGCCGGGTCAAGAAGACGCCGCTGTCGGATTTCGCCAATATCCGCTCCAACGGCATCTGGGCCGTACTGCTCGAAGAGGGTGACGAGCTGGTCGACGTCGCGTTCACCGAAGGTGACTGCGACATTCTGCTCTTCTCCTCGGCCGGCAAGGCAGTGCGCTTTCACGAGTCGGACGCGCGTCCGATGGGTCGCCAGACCCGCGGCGTGCGCGGAATCCGCCTGATGGACGATCAGGAGGTCGTCTCGATGCTGGTCGCCGACGACGGCGATGTGCTGCTGGCAACCGCGCACGGCTACGGCAAGCGCACGCCGCTGGAGGAGTTTCCGGTGCACAGGCGCGGCGGCCAGGGCGTGATCGGCATTCAGACAGAAGGCCGCAACGGCCCGCTGGTGGCTGCGCTGGCGGTGACCGACGACGATGACGTGATGCTCACCTCCAACGCCGGCACCCTGGTTCGTACCTCGGCCGCCGAGATCTCGCAGATGAGTCGCAACACCCAGGGCGTGACCCTGATTCGCCTGGCCGAGGACGAACAGCTCATCGGCATGGCGCGGGTGGCGGCCTCCGAGGAAGACGAAGAAGAGGCAGCGGACGAGTCCGAGTGACGGGCGCGATGTAGCGAAGCCCGGCCCGGCCTTGCCGGACCGGCTTCGAGTGCTTACCGCAGCCGGGTTTCGAACCGGTCGTCGAAGATTTCCGGACCGCCGTTGATGACTTCGGCCTTTACGTCAACAACGATCAGTTCCATGACGGGATCATCGCTGGTGATACAAAGCAGCGCCTGATGGATTCCGATGTCGAGGTTTGCGGCATCGATTGTGACCTCGACCAGGGCATCCTCACCCGCAGCAATGGCGCCAGCGGCCTGGTCGACGCTCAGCCAGGCGACACCGGCTGCATCGCTGCACTCGGGTGGCTCCTGCTTGTGCAGGGTAACGGTCACCCCCGACCAGTTCATGCTGCCGCTCCAGGTATTGTCGAAGTCAAGCTGCCATTGCCCTTCATCAGGCACACCCTCGCTGCCGAATATGTCGGGTCCGATATGGGTGCTGACGTAGCGGCCATTGCTGCTGGAGCTGCTTCCCTGAAAAGCCCAGTCGGGATTGCCCGTCAGGTAGCCGCCCACCGACCAGGCGGTGTTGTGGGGAGAGGTGATCGTCATGGCCATGTCCGACGCCCAGCTATTGCCCCCGAGCCCCGAGACCGTGCCTTCGAAGGTGAGGCCGACCACCTGACCCCGGCTGGCAATTCCGGCGGCGCTGGTGGTAGTGAAGTTGCCGTTGCCGGGCAGGGCGAAGTCGGCAACGGCCAGGGTTTCATCCAGGGCAGGGTCGTGTCCGGCCTGCGCGGTGACTGGTACATCGGCTTCGATCGACCAGTTCAGCAACTCGCTGCCGATATTGCTGATGGTCACCGTCTGCCGGGTCGATTGCCCGGCCGGCAACGTCACATCCAGGCTTGCGGGCGATACGGCGGCCCGCTGCTCATTGACCCACACAGCCTCTGGCACGCCCACGTTGCCCTGTGCATCGACGGCCTGCAGGAACACAAGCCTCGGCAGCGCGACGGGCTGTGACGGCGAGACAAGGGCCTCGAATGCGGCAATCGGGCTGCTTGTTTCAGGCGGCAGGCTGAAATGGGACGCTGCCTGATCCGGCGGCAGATCGAAGCTTGCCCGGATTTCGGCCACGTCGAAGACCGGGTCGCTGGCCGGCGCTTCGGACACTCCGCCTCGATAGAATCGCGTTCCGTCGACCATGCCGGACAGCCGCAGCGTGGCAGCCTGCGAATTCCAGACGGCTTGCGCCTGAGTCACATCGGGGCCGGAAGGCGCCTGATACGGACGCCTGGCCGCCTTGGCCGCGTAGATGAGGGCGTCGGCAAGATCCTGCGCCATGTTCTGCTCGAAATAGGCGCAGCCCTGGTGGAAGGTGGTACCGATTTCGAAGGTATAGGCTGCCACCCCGAACTCGCCGTAGGCATAGTCGGGCGTCGTGCCGCCGGCGGAGTAGAGAATGTCGCGGCCGGTATCGTAGCGGGTATGAAAGCCGAACTTGCGACCCAGCCAGGCCATCTGGTCGTGATTGGGCGCATGATTGGCGGCGCCCGACCCCGATCCTTCCCAGGCGAACATCACCATCTGGCCGTAGGAGTGCAGGGAAATGAACAGGCCCTGAGCATCGTCCGGCACCGGATCATTGCCGCTGCCGTTGGGCCACTGCGGCTCGAACACCTGATGCATGTAGTTCTGAACAGCCCGCGTTTCCGGTTCGGATGATTCGGCGCTGCCGCGATAGGTGCCGTCGCAGGCACTTGCGCTGGAATGGGTGCCCCAGAAGTAGTCGCTATTGCGGTTGAGATCCACCCCGATATTGCCGCCGGGGCAGACGTTGAGATTGGAGTTCTTGCGCCACAGTGTCGGCCCGTTCTCGGCCTGGCGCCGTCCGTCCGGGTTCTGCTGGGCGATGACGTGAATCTCGCGGTGATCGAGAAGCCAGCGGGCGGTGGGGTCGCTGGCGTAGTTCTCCACCAGCCATTCGGCAAAGCGAGTGGCGGTTTCGGCTGTCGCCAGCTCTCGCGCATGCTGGGCAGCCATCAGGACGAAGGGCGCTTTTTCGTGTGCACTGCTCTGGTTGCCCAGAACCAGCACGTAGATATCGTCGCCGCCGGGCTGGCCGTTGGTCTCGAGCCAGGTTTCACCGATCGATTCCCAGCGCGCCAGGTTCGGATGGTTATTTGCCAGCGCCGACAGGTCAGCCTTCGTTTCGTCCACCGTTCGATAGCAGGTATAGCCGGGAATGCCGCTCAGTCCGGCCCGGCGCCAGGCCACGGGATCGACGGCGCGGGCATAGTCGAGGGAGCGCAGCCGCTTCCGGTCGATTTCGGTCTTGAAGCCCAACGCTTCGATCGCTGCGCGCTGCTGCCCATCGACGTACATGGTGACCGCCCCGGACTTGGGGTCGACGCCCCAGAAATCGCCCAGGCGATCGAGCGTTTCGTAATGTTGCCGGGCAACGTCGGGGATGCTGATGAGCTGGTTGGCCACAGCGTCGGTGACAAGCGCCGTCAGGGCGCAGGCAAGGAGGGTCAGCGCGTGGAATCGGTTGGACATGTCGTGGGCCTTGGTTCAGTGGGAGGCGGGCGGTGAATTGCTACGAACCTCAGGGCGTGTGGAGGATGAAGCGATCTTCGAACACGCTGTCTTCGATCGGGCTGCATACCGTCAGATCGATCGCAATGGGAACGAGCGATCTGGCCGGGTCGTTGGTCGCCACGCACAGGTACGCTGCATAGTCTCCCGTGGCCAGGCCGGCAGTATCGATCGAGATCGAAATGCTCGCGACCGAGCCGGCGCCGATACTGCCGCTGGTCGGCGAAACCTCGAGCCATTCGGCTGCGAGCGGATCATCGCCGCAGTAGGGCGGCGGCGCCTTGTGCAGGGTGACGCTCACGTCGGCCCAATGCATGGTGTCGTTGTAGCTGTGCTCGAAGTCGAAGTTCCAGAGCCCCTCGTCGGCTGTGCCTTCGCTGCCGAAGATTTCAGGCCCGACATGCGTGCTGGTATAAGTGCCGTCACCGCTCGAGCCGGATCCGTCGAAATCCCAGGGTGGATATCCGCTGTTGAAGCCGCCGAGCGAATAGCCCGTGCCGTCGGGCGAGGTGATCGTCATGATCATGTCGGAGGCATAAGTGTAGGTTCCTCCGATGCCGCTGACCGTGCCTTTGAAAGTGAAGCCCATGGCCATGCCGGAGGTCAGCACGCCCCCCGCCGCGCTGGCGCCCGCGGTTTCGTTTCCTGGCAGCGTGAAATCCCCGATCTGGAGAATCTCGTCGCGGCCGGGCTCGTACAGGCCGCGTCCTGCGGCGACTGCAGGCTGGTCAGTCATGATCTGGAATGTCAGGTTGCCGGTTCCGACGTTGCCCAGGGTCAGGGTGTCGTGTTCGGAATCCCCCTGCGGGATATGGAAGTTGAACTGGTTGCGAGAGAAGTCCGCAATCGGCTCCAGCCGGGTGGTAAAGCTTCGTGCCTCGCTCCAGGCGCCCCCGCCGCACAGGTTGTGGCCCTGCACACGCCAGAAGTATCGGGTGCCGATCGTCAGGTCGCTTGCCGGAACGTAGCTTGCGCCGGCAACGGTTTGATCGATGACGGTTGCAGCAAAAGCGCTGTCGGTCGCGATCTGGATGCGGTATTCGCCAACGTCCGGCAAGGCGTTCCATTCGAACGCGGGCGTGAGCACCAGATCCTCGGCGCCTTCAGCCGGCAACTGCGGCGAGGGAGCGGCAAGGAGGCTGTCGAGGCGGACAGACAGCTCGGCTGCATGCTGGTCGTTGCCATCATCACCGGCGACAGACAGCGTTGAAGTACCCGCGGCGGCGGTTTCGGCCACGTTGATCGTCCAGGTCGACGAGCCGGGCACCAGGACATTGGCCGGATTCAGACTGCTGGAGACGCCGGCCGGCTCGCCGCTGCTCGTCAGGCTCACCGTGCTGCTGTAGCCGCCCAGAGAGCCGAGGACAACGTCGATATCGAAACTCTGGCCGCCGCTTTCGGGAATGCAGGTCTGCAAGACGTCGGGCGTCGTCTCCATGCTGTAGGTCGGGTCGCCCATCATGCAGTTGTAGCAGACCAGGGCGAAGTCCTGGGCGGGATCCCCCGGGTCGTAGGGGTTGAGCGCGTCGCCGGTCAGGTTGCTGGCGGTAACCGTAACGCTGACTGCACCGCCGTGCTGGCCCGGATCGAGGAATACGCCTTCGAGATTGTTCATCGGGTCGCTGGTGCCGCCGCTGGTCGACCAGCCGTCGGCGCCGATGACGTTGCCCAGATAGCTTTGGCCTCCGGCGGTAACGCTCAGATCCAGATTGTTGACCCAGGCGGGCATTGCGCCGCCCAGACCGTGGCCCGGGGCGTCGGTCCAGGCGAGCATGATGCGGATGGGCCGGGCCGGGTCGACTGCGTTCAGGGCCCGGGACCAGGTCTGGCCGGTGCCGTCAAAAACCATTTCCTGATCGTGCATGAATACCTCGACGCCGTGGTTCATCACGGCCTCGAGATCGATGCGGCCATAGCCCTGAAAGCGATCTGGGCGATGGCCCATGGTCGCGCCGTCGGCATTGCTCTCACCCGCCAGATCCCGTGCCGCGGCAGTGAAGACGGCCTTGATCAGGGCAGGGGAGGGGTTGGCGCCCGTGCGGGCGATGTATTTCTCGGCCCACACGGCGATCGAGCCGCTGACGACCGGGGAAGCCATGGAGGTGCCGCATTCGAAGTAATGTGCCCCGTTGCCGCTGCCGCTGGTGCTGTCGGTCCAGCAACCCGGGGCGACGATATGCGGCACGCGCCGACCGTCGCAGGCCGGGCCGTGGCCGGAGTTCGACGAGACCCTGAAAATGCTGGAGCTCTGGCTGCCGCTGCTGCTCTGCAGAGAGGTTGACCCGACCGCAAACAGGTTCTTGGCCTCGTCGGGCGAGCCCAGCGAACTGGGCGCGCAGTTGCCACCGCTGTCGCCGTAGCCGTTCATGATCGACCAGACGGCGAGGACAGGCTGGTGACCGGCAAGATCGGGGTCGGCATCGCGGCTGATGACATCGATCTGCCGGGTCGGAATGTTGTAGCCCTGGGGGGTGCTTGTAGGGCCCCAGGAGTTGTTGGTCAAGAGCGCGCCACTCCTGACAGCGTCCTGGTAGATCTTGAGCATGCCGTCGGGCACCATGCCGTTGGAGGAAGAGTCCGTGAACGGGCTGTAGATCTGGCTGACGATGCTGGCGCCCGGGGCGACGCCCTGGCCGCGCAGAAAGCCGCCCAGCCGGGTGCCGGTGACACCTGTTCCCGCTATTGCACCGGCGACATGCGTGCCGTGGTTGTTGATCGGGGCCGAAGCGCAGCTTCCGTTGGTGCCTGTGCAGGGGGCGATGCGGCCAGCCAGGTCCTGGTGCGAAGTCCGGGCCCGGCCGTCGACGACGCCGACGGTGATGCCGCTGCCGTTGTAGCCGCTGTCATCCAGCCAGGTGGCGTAGCCAGGCTGGATCGTGCCGCCGCCGTCGATTGCGCCGACGATGGACTGGTTGCTCATCTCGCCGCGCAGCGCGGTTTCGGGCCGAATGTACTGAACGGTGTAGATGGCGGGCAGTTCGGCGATCAGCGGATAGTCTCGCCGATCCATATCGAGATGGACGACCAGGTAGTGTCGGTTGACCCGCGTGATGTCGTGTACCTTGCCAAAGGCTTCGAGTTGCGCGCCCAGACGGGCCGGATCGACGTGCGCGCTTGCCAGCGCCATGGTCGGCGCTGGTCCGGCTTCGCTAAAGCGCTGCCCTGGTGGCACCTTCCAGTCGACCTGCATGACGCCGCTCCAGCGCACCGGGGGCAGGCCAGCCGCCGCCCGGATCCGGCTGGCTGGGGCCCACACCACGTAGCTGAACGGATGCAGCGGCTGGACGATCTCCACGCCGGTGTCGCGCAGCGCGTGTAGCCACTCCGTGCGAATCGGTCCATGGAACTGCACCAAATGGAAGTCACCTTCAGGGTCGGCGGTTCGCGTGCCGGCAGGCGCGGCCGCGTCGAGCGGATCGAAGGTCTGGCCGCCGAGCGTCAGCCTGAAGGGATCGGCTTCGATGTCCACCGACAGACCCCGGGCCCTGAGTCGCTCGATCTGATCGCGCTCGAGCCGCCCCCACTGGAAGCTGCCGTAATCGCTCAGGCGCTCGCGTAGATCCCGAGCCTGAAGCACGGGCAAATCAGAACGATGATTGACGCGCAGCCACTGGCTAGGTTCGTTCGCTGCCTGAGCCGAGATAGTCGGGAGGCAGGCGAGCAGGGCGGGGATGATCAGGCAGTGCTTCCAGAAGGCTGGCGGTAACCGGGGCATGAGGGCAATTGATCTCTGACTTGTTGTCTGGTGGGTGCAGGATCAGCACCATTCCGCTCGGGTATTGCCCCCGGCAGGCTTCTCCCTCAAGCCCCGAGTGGAATGATGGCTGGTGCAAGAACATCCGGAATATACAGGAAGGAGCGCACGATTTCAGCCCTGGATTGTGCCGTAGCATCGGGACCGTGACTTCTGCCACGGGCCACGCGGCATCTCTGTGTAGTAGTATCGCCAGCGTTTGATTGTCTGGAGATGACAGGTGAGTCACAATCGCAGTTCGATCCTCGCGGGGTGCCTGGCAGGCATCTCTCTTCTCTTGCTCGCTGGCTCGGCGCTGGCTGATACCCGGCTGCTTCGCTTCCCCGATGTTCACGGCCAGCGCGTTGTGTTTAGCTACGGTGGTGACCTGTGGTCGGCGCCGGTCGACGGCGGCACGGCCTGGCGTCTGACGGCGCATCCGGGGCTGGAGCTGTTTCCGAAGTTTTCTCCCGACGGTCGCTGGATCGCCTTTACCGGCCAGTACGCCGGCGACGAGCAGGTCTACGTGATGCCTGCCTCCGGTGGTCAGCCCGAGCAGCTCACCTGGTATCCGGCGCTTGGCCCTCTGCCGGCACGCTGGGGCTACGATAACCAGGTCTACGGCTGGACGCCCGACGGCGAGTCGATCATGTTCCGCTCGCAGCGCGATGCCTGGGGTTCGTCAACCGCCCGGCTCTACACCGTGCCGCGCAGCGGCGGCATGCCCGAGGCCCTGCCGATGCCCGTGGCGGGATCGGGCACGTTCACCGACGACGGCGAGCGGCTGTTCTACTCGCCGCTGTTTCGCGATTTCCGCACCTGGAAGCGCTACGAGGGCGGCTGGGCGCAGGACCTGTGGCTGTTCGATCTCGAGGCCGGCCAGGCGCGCCAGATCACTGACCACGAACGCACCGAACGCGACCCGATGTGGATCGACGGGCAGGGGTATTTCGTCTCCGACCGTGACGGCACGCTGAACCTGTTCCGAATCGATCCCGAAAGCAGCGAGGTCGAGCAGCTCACCGACCACGACGAATTCGACGTGCGCTGGGCAAGCGCCGATGCCGCAGGACGGATCGTCTACGAATTGGGTGGGCGCCTGCGCGTGTACGACACGCGCGATGGCAGCGACGTTGGTATCGAGATCACGGTGCCCGACGACGGTATCAACCGCCGCGAACGCGTGGTTGACGTGTCGGATCAGATTCGCTCCGCGCGCTTGAGCCCGACGGGCAAGCGCGTTGTCTTCGAGGCGCGTGGTGATCTGTTCAATGTGCCGGTCGGCGAGGGCGTGGCCCGCAACCTGACCAACCGTTCGAGCGCGCATGACCGCGAAGCCAACTGGTCCCCCGAGGGTGACCGCATCGTCTTCGTCTCCGATGTCAGCGGCGAAGAAGAGCTCTACATCATGCCCGCCGACGGCAGCGAGGCGCCGCGCGCGCTGACCTCGGGCAACAAGACGCGTTTCTACGCACCGCGTTTTTCGCCCGACGGCGAACACATTGCCGTATCCGACAAGGATGGTTTCATCTACGTGCTGCCTGCCGACGGCGGCAAGTTCGAGCGTGTGGCGCGCGATGACGGCTGGCGCAACCGTGACTATGCCTGGTCGCCCGACGGCCAGTGGCTGGCCTTCAGCCTGACCGAAGACACGGGCCTGCGCGCGCTGCATATCCATTCTGTGGCCGATAACAGGACGCGACGGCTTACCGAAGGCATGTTTTCGGAGTATGAGCCCACATTTTCTCCCGACGGCGATTACCTGTATTTCCTGGCCGATCGCGAGTTCGCGCCGCAGATTTCAGGCCGGGAATGGAACTATGCCACCAACCGCACCACCGGCATCTTCGCTTTCGTACTCGATGCCTCGGCCGACAACCCGTTCGCGCCGGAGGATGCCGAGGAGGCCGGCCTTGACGGCAACGACGAGGGCGAAGAAGACGGCGACAAGCACAAGGATGACGGTGCCGAGACTGAAACCCGGATTGATTTCGAGGGCCTGACCGATCGCGTCATTCGCGTACCCGTCGAGGCCGGCAACTACATGGCCCTGAGCGTGGCCGAAACCGGCATTCTGTTCGGCGAGCACGATGCCTTCTACTATGGCCGCGGCTCGGCCGTTGCGCCGCGCCTGAAGCTCTACAAGTTCGAGGACGACAAGGTGGTCGATTTCGCTACCGACATTGCCGCAGCCGATCCGAGCATGGACGGCAAGCAGGTACTTGTTCGCAGCGGCACGAGCTGGAAGGTCTATCCGATTGCCAAGGAAGGCGACGCGAGTGAAGACGTCAATACCTCGGGCATGCAGAGCAGAGTCGATCCGGTGGCGGAGTGGGCAACGATCTTCGACGAAGTCTGGCGTCGCTTCCGCGATCACTTCTACGTCGCAAACATGCACGGCTACGACTGGCAGGCGCTGCGTGATCGCTATCGTCCGCTGCTCCAGCACGTGGCCCATCGCAGCGACCTGAACTACCTGATGGGCGAGATGATCGCCGAGCTCAACGTATCTCACGCCTACGTTTCGGGCGGTGACGAACGCCTGCCCGAGAGGCCGTCGGTCGCGCTTCTGGGCGCACGCTTCGAGATCGACAACGGTCGCTATCGCATCGCTCGCATTCTCGAGGGCCAGAACGACGAGCCGCGCTATCGCTCGCCGCTGACCGAAGCCGGGGTCGACATCGCCGAGGGCGACTATATTCTGGCCGTCAACGGGCAGGCATTGACGGGCGATGACAATATCTTCCGTCATCTCACCTTACCCAGCGGTCAGGCGCTGGCGCTGACGGTGTCCTCGAAAGCTTCTGGCGGCAAGACGCGTGAAGTTCTGGTCGAGCCTGTCAGTGGCGAAACAAATCTTTTCTACCTGGACTGGGTGCTGGACAATCAGCGCCGCGTGAGCGAGGCGACCGACGGGCGCGTGGGCTATCTGCACATACCCGACATGGGCCCGGATGGCATCCGCGAGTTCATCAAGTGGTTCTACGGCCAGATCCGCAAGGATGGCCTGGTGATCGATGTGCGCTCCAACGGCGGCGGCAACGTCTCGCAGATGCTCATCGAGCGCTTGTCACGCAAGCCGCTGTCGCTGGGTTACTCGCGCACCATGGACAATGTTTCGACTTATCCCAACCAGGCTTTCAACGGCCATATGGCGGCCATTCTCGATGAAAATTCGGCCTCCGACGGCGACATTTTCCCGTGGCAGTTCCGCAATGCCGGCCTGGGCCCGCTGATCGGCAAGAAGTCCTGGGGCGGCGTGATCGGGATTACCAGCCACGGCCCGGTCATCGACGGCGGCTCGGTCAACGTACCGGAATTCGGTTTTCTCGACACCAGCGGTGAATGGGTGATCGAGGGCGAGGGCGTCGAGCCCGACATCGAGGTCGAAAACGACCCGGCCAGCGTGATCCGGGGCGAGGACCCGCAGCTCGAGCGCGCCATCGAAGAGGTGATGAAGCAGATCAAGGCCGACCCGCCGCGCTTTCCCGAGCGGCCCGAACCGCCGGTGAAGACAAACTGATCGGGATCCTCTTGTATGACGGAATCGTGTTCGCCCCGCGTGGGCGAACATTCGGTGCCATCGGGGTGGCTTTGGTCAGGACCGCTTTTGCCCTGACTCGGGAAGGTTCACTTCAGTTCGACGCGGTGGCGAGGCCTTCAGTGAACCTCCCCGAGTCAGGGTAAAAGCTCTGAGTTGGGTAATGGGGTGGCTATGTTCGGGACCGCTTTTTATCCCAGTTCGGGGGTATTCACTTCAGTTCGACGCGGTGGCGAGGCCTTCAGTGAATACCCCCGAACCGGGATAAGCGCTCTGATTTCTTTGCCCGCTCACCATCGAAAGGCCCGGCCGCCGCTTCAATCACCGCTTACCTTTCAACTGCCACGCCGGTTCGCGTTGGCGGGTTGCCTGCTGAAGGCCTCGCCACCGCGTCGAACTGAAGCAGGCAACCCGCCGCCGTGAACCGGCCCTGGCCGCAGCCCCCAACCTGCTCTACATCCAGTCTTCCATCGGCGGGCAGGAGCAGACCAGGTTGCGGTCGCCGTAGACGTTGTCCACGCGGCCCACAGGCGCAAAATACTTGCCAATGCGCAGCGCCTTGAGTGGCCAGCCGGCTTCCTGCCGACTGTAGGCGTGCGGCCATTCGTCAGCGCTGAGTTCTTCGACAGTGTGCGGAGCATTCTTCAGCGGGTTGTCTTCGCGGTCCCATTCGCCGCTGGCGACGCGCTCGATCTCTTGCCGGATCGAGATCATCGTGTCGATGAAGCGGTCCAACTCGGCCTTCGACTCGCTCTCGGTCGGCTCGATCATCAGGGTGCCGGGCACCGGCCAGGACATGGTCGGGGCGTGGAATCCGTAGTCCATCATGCGTTTGGCAACGTCTTCCTCGCTGATGTCGGCCGATTCCTTGAACGGGCGCAGGTCGATGATGCATTCGTGCGCAATGCGATCGTTGCGACCGGTATAGAGGATGTCGTAGTGGCCTTCCAGCCGTTTCGCAATGTAGTTGGCGCTGAGGATCGCCACCTCGGTTGCGCGACGCAGACCGTTGCCTCCCATCAGGCGAATATAGGCCCAGGGAATGGGCAGGATGCCGGCGCTGCCCCAGGGGGCTGCGGCGACGGCGGGGTTGGCGCCGAACTCCGGCCCCAGCAGGCCGCTGCCGTGACCGGGCAAGAACGGAATCAGATGCTCGCGGACACCGATGGGGCCGATGCCCGGTCCGCCGCCGCCGTGGGGAATGCAGAAGGTCTTGTGCAGGTTCAGGTGGCAGACATCGGCGTACTCGGCAACGCGCGACCAGCCGACCAGGGCGTTGAGGTTGGCGCCGTCGAGATAGACCAGGCCGCCGGCTTCGTGTATCTGCTCACAGATGTCGACCACGGACTCTTCGAACACCCCGTGGGTGGAGGGGTAGGTGATCATCAGCGCAGCCAGCCGCTCGCGGTGCTGGTCGATCTTTTCGGCCAGATCTTCAAGGTCGATGTTGCCCTTCCGATCGCACTTGACCACTACGATCTCCATGCCGGTCATCTGCGCGCTGGCCGGGTTGGTGCCGTGCGCCGAAGATGGAATCAGGCAGACGTCGCGCTCATGATTGCCCTTGTTTTCATGCCAGCCCTTGATCGCCAGCAGGCCGGCGTATTCGCCCTGAGATCCGGCGTTGGGCTGCAGTGAAAATGCCTTGAACCCGGTGATTTCGCACAGCATGCTCTCCAGTTCGTCGATGAGCTGGTGGTAGCCGCGCGCCTGGTCCCAGGGACAGAAGGGATGAAGTTCGGCGAACTGTGGCCAGGTGATCGGGATCATCTCGGCGGTGGCGTTGAGCTTCATGGTGCACGAGCCCAGCGGAATCATGGCGTGCGTCAGGCTCAGATCACGATTTTCCAGCCGCTTGAGGTAGCGCAGCATCTCGGTTTCGGAGCGGTAGCGGGCAAACACCTCGTGTTCGAGATAGGGCGAGCGCCGGCGCATGGCTTCGGGAATGGCCTGAAAATCGGCATCGAGGCTCCCGTCCAGAGTGGCGATATCGTCGGCTTTGCTGCCGCGGAAGATGCCCAGCAGGGACGACAGATGGTGTCGCCGGGTCTGCTCGTTGACGCTGATGCCGATAAAACCATCGCGGTCGGCGCGCAGGTTGATGCCGGCCTGCTGAGCACGTTGTAACAGGGCCTGTCGTTCAGGCTCGTCGACGCGCACTGACAGGGTGTCGAAGAAGTGCTCGCTTTCGAGTTCGAAGCCGGCTTCGACGATACCGCGGCCCAGGATGCAGGCCTGGCGATGGATGCGGTTCGCGATCTTTTTCAGCCCCGCGGGCCCGTGCCAGACCGCGTAAAAACCGGCCATGACTGCCAGCAGGGCCTGGGCGGTGCAGATGTTGCTCATCGCCTTCTCGCGGCGAATGTGCTGTTCGCGCGTCTGCAGCGCCATGCGTAGCGCCGGGTTGCCGTGGCGATCTTTCGATACGCCGATGATGCGCCCGGGCACGTTGCGGCGGTTGTCCTCACGGGTGGCGAAAAACGCGGCGTGCGGGCCGCCGTAGCCCATCGGCACGCCAAAGCGCTGGGCACTGCCGATGACCACGTCAGCGCCGGCCTGGCCGGGTGACTCGAGCATGACCAGCGCCATGAGATCGGCGGCAATTGCCACCTGGATGTCGCGCTTGTGGGCGGCGTCGACCAGCGGCTCGAGCGGCTCGACGGCCCCGTTGGCGCCGGGGTACTGGATCAGAACGCCGAAACAGTCGGTATCGGCCAGCGAGGAGCTGAGGTTTTCGCTCACCTGAACATCGATGCCCATGTGCCGGCCGCGGTTGGTGACCACATCGATCGTCTGGGGCAGGCAATTGGCGTCGACCAGAAAGACGTCGCTTCTGTTCTTGCGGTTGACCCGCTTGAGCATGGCCATGGCTTCGGCCGCGGCGGTGGCTTCGTCGAGCAGGGAGGCATTGGCCATTTCCATGCCTGTCAGATCCATGACCATCTGCTGGAAGTTGAGCATGCCTTCCAGGCGCCCCTGGGAAATTTCGGCCTGGTAGGGCGTGTAGGCGGTGTACCAGCCGGGATTTTCCAGTACGTTTCGAAGAATGACCGGCGGCGTCAGGGTGGGGTGATAACCCAGCCCGATCATCGAGTGGAACAGGCTGTTGCGTGAAGCCATTTCGTGGATGCGCTCGAGCACACGTTCCTCATTGTCGCCGGCCGGCAGGGCCAGCGGCCGCTCGCTGCGAATGCTGCCGGGCATGGTTTCGAGCACCAGCGACTCCAGCGAATCGCAGCCGACGACCTCGAGCATCTGGCGCTGATCCTCCGGATCGGGGCCGATATGGCGCGCGATGAAGTCATCGTGCGATTCGAAGCGGTGCAGCGGCGTGTTGCGGTTATCGGTCATTGAAGAAACATTCCTTGGGCAGAAGTCTGATACAGATAGTGGTCGATAAGCAGGAAGGCGAACAGCGCCATCAGATAGACCACCGAATAATTGAACATGTCCATCGCGAGCTGCTCGTTGTTCGAGCGCATGATGGCGATGGCATAGCCGAGAAATCCGATGTTGAGGATGACAGCGCCAACCAGGTAGGCGAGCCCGCTCATGCCCGTCAGCCATGGCAGCAGCGTGACCAGGATCAGAATGATCGTGTAGAACAGGATCTGCCAGCGCGTGAACTGTACGCCGTGGGTCACCGGCAGCATGGGCACGTCGGCAGCGGCATAGTCTTCGCGCCGGTGGATGGCCAGCGCCCAGAAGTGCGGCGGCGTCCAGACGAACACGATCAGGAACAGGATCAGGGCATAGGCGTGAATCTCGCCGGTCACGGCTGCCCAGCCCAGCACCGGCGGCGCTGCGCCAGCGGCCCCGCCGATAACGATATTCTGTGGCGTGGCCCGCTTCAGCCAGGCCGTGTAGACCACGGCATAGCCGATCAGGCTGGCGAAGGTCAGCACGGCGGTCAGCGGATTGACCAGTACGGTCAGAATGACCATCGAAACGACAGCCAGCAGCAGCGCAAACGCCAGCGCCTGCCTGCGGTTGAGCTGGCCGGTTGGAAGCGGCCTATTGCGGGTTCGCGCCATGATGCGATCGGCGCGTTCGTCGAGCAGGTGGTTGATGGCTGCCGCCGAAGATGCCGCCATACCGATGCCCAGCGTGCCCCAGATCAGTGCGTCGAGCGGGATCATGCCCGGCGTGGCCAGGGCCATGCCGACCAGCGCGGTAAAAACGATCAGCGACACGACGCGCAGCTTGCACAGGCCCAGAAAGAAACGCATTCGCTGCCAGATTGATGCAGTCGCTGCCGTCATTCGTGCTCGCAGGGGATTTGGTTGGTCTGTTGGACGTTCCGGCCTATTGAGGCTCGGATTGCGTCCAGGTCAGCAGGCGCGAGAGATCACGGCGCATGCCGTTGAAGTCCGAATCCTGCGGGTAACGCAGTATTATATGACCCTTGGGGTCGACAATGTAGCTGATTGCCGAAAGCCCGGCATCGGGCAGCGCCGAAGACAGGGTGCGGCCGGCCTGACCGGAGAATACGCGGTAGTCTTCGGCCAGAGCGTGGATCTTGGCGAGCGTTTCTTCGCTGATTTCTGCCGGGGTCACGAACATCAGGGCCACCTCCGGGCGGTGGCGATCCTGCCCGAGGCGGATCTGGCGCAACCAGTAAAGTGTGTCCAGGCAGGCTTCGTCGCAGCCAGCGGCGCGATAATGCAGCAACTGCCACTGGTCGGCCAGGTCGTCACGAGACACAGGCTTGCCAGAGGCCGCCTCGAGCTCGAAGTCCGGCAGTCGGACGGCCGGATTGAGCAGTTCGCCGTAGTTGCGCGTGCTGCCCGGCTGCCAGTCCAGCCACTGGCTGTTGAGCAGAACGGCAATCACGACGGGGGCCAGAAACAGCGCCAGTACAAGAGCGATGGTGGCTTTTTTCATGAGTTTCGGGAAGCCTGCCTTTGTCGGAGCATGCGCCAGCTCAGCACGATCCAGATGATGAGTACGGCCACCCCCATGGTGATCCACTGCCAGGCGTAGGCCCGGTGGCGCTCGGGGCCGAAGTTGACCGGGCGCCACTCATCGCCGGTCAGATGCGCCGGGTGAGCCGGATCGAGCAGGATCACGCGGTCGGAAAGCTCGACCCCAAGGGCATTTTCGACCAGTCCGAGATCGAGATAAGTCACCAGGTTGGGCCAGTGGTCGGGGTCGAGCGGCTGTGCCTTGCCAAGCTCCAGCCCCACGCGCGGCGGCTGGGCCAGCCGCCCGGCGATCGTCACCGACCCGGCAGGCGAGCCCACTTCCGGCAGCGCCTGCCGGCGCGATGAGCGTGAATGCCAGCCCCGGTTGACCAGCCATGAACGATTGGTGCCCTCGGGCTGAAAGGGGGTAAAGACATGGACGCCGGGCTGGCTCGAGCGCATCTGGTTGTCGAGCAGAACGTTGCGCGAGGGGTCGAAGACTCCGCGTGCCTGCACCCGGGCGTAACCGGCCTGCGCCGGCGCTGCCTTGCCAAGCGTGATCGCTTCGGCCCGCTCCCAGGACAGGAGCAATCGCGTTTTCTCCTCAGCGCGGTCGAACTGCCAGGCGGCAAGGTGCGCGCACATCAGAATCACTCCGATGGCGGCAAGATGTGGCAGCAAGCGAATGATGGCGGAAGAGGCCCTGCTCATGGCGTCAGGCCATTATAATGGAGGCGACACTTCCCTGGAGCCTCTCCTTGCTCAGCAAAGTCCTGATCATTGCCGCTTTTCTCACGATTCTGTATACCCTGGGCTCGAGCTTTTACTTTCTGGTCAAGGACGCAGGCGAGGGCGAACGCACGGTGCGGCGCCTGAGCTGGCGGGTGGGGCTGTCAATCGGCCTGGTGCTCACGCTGTGGCTGGCCTTTCAGCTCGGCTGGATCGAGCCCCAGGGTATCGATCCGGTTCGATACGGCGGCTGAAGCCGTTTAGGCAGGCCCGGCCTGTGGATTTAGTGGTCCGGTAGCGGCAAGCTTCAGCCGGCGAGTGCGCTGTCGATGGCCTTGAGCAGCGTTTTCTTGTCGACCGGCTTGGTGATGTAGGCGGCCGCGCCCTGGCGCATGCCCCAGATGCGGTCGGTTTCCTGATCCTTGGTGGTCACGAAAATCACCGGAATGTTCGCCGTCGATTCTTCCTTGCCGATGCGCCGGGTCGCCTGAAAGCCATTGAGCCCGGGCATGACGATATCCATCAGGATGGCATCGGGCACGTGAGCCTTGGCCTGCTCGACGCCTTCCTCGCCGCTGGAGGCGGTAATCACTTCGTGGCCGCCACCTTCGACGATTTTCTGCAGCGAATACAGATGGGTTTCGGAGTCGTCAACGATCAGAATCTTGGCCATGGGAATCCCTTGTTTGACTGTTGTAATGCACAAGCACGAATGCGATCAATCATACCCGAAACAGGGCGTCGTGGTCGGCCTTGCAGCGACTTCAGTCCGGATTGACCCGGACCACGATGCGGCCCCGTCCCTTGCCGGCCAGTAGCTGCCCGAAAGCGTCGTCGAGGCCGTCAAGGTCGATTTCGGGTGCGGCGATCAGGCCCAGATGCCGGGGCTTCCATTCATCGGCAAGCCGCTGCCAGATCTGCTTGCGAATGGTATACGGGCAGCCGGCGGAGTTGATGCCCAGCAGGGTGATGCCGCGGATGATGAAGGGCATGACGGTCGTGTTGAGGCCGATGCCGCCGGCCATGCCGCAGGAAGCAATATTGCCCCACGGCTGGACCACGCGCGTCAGCCCAGAGAGCATGTCGCCGCCGACGTTGTCGAGGGCGCCGGCGAACCGGGCCGAGGCCAGCGGTGATTCCGGCCAGTAGAGTTCGTGCCGCGAAATGCACTGGGCGGCACCTAGCTCGCGCAGCCATTCGAATTCGTCCTCCTTGCCGGAGATCGCGCTGACGTCATAGCCGGCCTGCGAGTAGATGTCGCAGGCCAGCGAGCCTACACCCCCGCTTGCGCCGGTAACCGCGATGGATCCCATCCCGGGGGTCTGGCCGTTGGCTTCCATGCGCCACAGGCCGAGTGCGGCGGTGAAGCCGGCGGTGCCCAGCAGCATCGATTCTTTCAGGAACAGACCGTCGGGCAGGGGGACGAGCCACTCGGCCGGCACCCGCAGATACTCGCTGTAGCCGCCGTCGCGGGTTTCCGACAGGCCACAGCCGGTAATCAGCACCTCGTCGCCGTCGGAAAAACTGGCGTGGTCGGAATGTACGACCGTGCCGGCAGCGTCAATGCCGCCGTTAAGCGGAAAGCGGCGCAGAATCTTGCCCTTGCCGGTGCCGGCCAGGGCGTCCTTGTAGTTGACGCTGGAGTAGGCAACCCGGATGACGACATCGCCTTCGGACTGATCGTCGATCGACTGCTCGACCATCTCGCCGCGGTAGCCGTCTTCGTCGTCACGGATGCGAAAGGCGCGGAAGGTGTCGGGAATATTGCTCACTGTGCTTCCTCGCGGAGTGTGGTGAAATCGCAGATTGCGCAGATTCGCGCAGATTGATGCCCAGAGGCCTTGTTCAGATCTGCTTCATCTGCGAAATCTGCGTTTCAGGAACTCGAGCCTCTTAGTTGACCTTGTGAATGGCGCGCTTGTCCACGGCCAGGGCGGCTTCGCGGACCGCCTCCGACAGGGTCGGGTGAGCGTGGATGATGCGCGCCAGGTCCTCGGCGGCGCCGGCGAACTCCATCGTCACCACGCATTCGGCGATCAGTTCCGAGGCACTGGGGCCCACGATCTGCACGCCCAGCAGGCGGTCGGTCTCGGCATCGGCGATGACTTTCACGCTGCCGGGGGCGTGCCCCATGGCCAGGCCGCGGCCGCTGGCGGCAAAGGGGAAGTTGCCGACATGGTATTCGACACCCTCGTCCTCGAGCTGCTTTTCGGTCTTGCCGACCCAGGCAATTTCCGGGTCGGTATAGATCACCCAGGGCACCGTGTCCAGGGCAAAATGGCCCTGACCACCGGCAATCGTTTCGACCACGGCAATGCCTTCCTCGGAGGCCTTGTGCGCCAGCATCGGTCCGCGCACCAGGTCGCCCACGGCCCATACACCGTCGACCGCGGTGCGGCAGTATTCGTCGACCTCGACCTGGCCGCGGTCGGTCATCTTCACGCCGGAATCTTCGGCCAGCAGGCCCTCGCCGGCGCCCTTGCGGCCCACGGCCACGAGCAGCTTGTCGAAGATTTCGCTGTGCTCTCCCCTGGAATCCTCGTAGGTGACGGTCACCTTGCCGTCGGATACCTCGGCGCCCGACACTTTTGTGCCCAGGCGGATGTCGAGTCCCTGCTTCTTGAATTCGCGCGCGGCCAGGCGAGAACTGTCCTTGTCGATGGCCGGGAGGAATTCGTCCAGTGCTTCGAACAGGATGACCTCGCTGCCCAGACGCGACCACACGCTGCCCATTTCCAGGCCGATCACGCCGGCACCGATAACGCCCAGACGTTCGGGTACTTCGGGGAATTCCAGCGCGCCGATGTTGTCGACGATGGTCTCGCCGTCGAGCTCCACATTGGGGATCGAGAACGCCACGGAGCCGGCAGCCAGAATGACGTTCTTGCCCTTGACCGTGTAGGCATCGCTATCGTGCGGGCTGAGCTCCACTTCGCGATCGGCCAGCAGCTTGCCGCGGCCGTTGACGAATTCGACCTTGTTGGCCTTGAGCAGCTGGGTGACGCCGCCGGTGAGCTGCCTGACCACCTGGTTCTTGCGCTTGAGCATCTGTTCGACGTCGACGCTGACCTCATCGACCTGAATGCCGTGCTCGGCGTAGTCATCGCGCACGTGGGCGAAATGCTTTGAGGAATCCAGCAGGGCCTTGGATGGAATGCAGCCGATGTTCAGGCAGGTGCCGCCCGGCGCCGGCTTGCCGTCATCGTTTTGCCGGTCGTCGACCAGCAGCACCTTCAGATCGAGCTGTGCAGCCCGAATGGCGGCCACGTAGCCTCCGGGCCCGCCGCCGATCACGATTACGTCGAATTCCTTGTCAGCCATGTTTGTTCCTTGGTCAATTCTCATTCAGTGCCAACTGGTGGCTTGGTTGGTCGGAACCGGAGATAAACGCAGATGAGCGCTGATTGAAAGCGAGCCGAACTGTTTAGTTTCTTCTGTCTGCGTTTATCTGTGGTTCGCTTCGAATGCTCACAGTCCCAGCAGCATCCGCGCCGGGTCTTCCAGGGCTTCCTTGATGGTCACCAGGAACTGGACGGCGTCCTTGCCGTCGATGATGCGGTGGTCGTAGGACAGTGCGATGTACATCATCGGGCGGATGACGATCTCGCCGTCGATGGCGACCGGGCGCTCCTTGATGGTGTGCATGCCCAGGATGGCCGACTGCGGCATGTTGAGCAGCGGTGTGGACAGCAGCGAACCAAACACGCCGCCGTTGGTGATGGTGAAGGTGCCGCCCTGCAGATCCTCGAGCTGGATCGTGCCCTTGCGCGCCTTTTGCGCGTAGTCGGCGATGGCGTGTTCGATATCGGCCAGGCTCATGCGATGCGCATCCCTGATCACCGGCACGAGCAGGCCGCGATCGGTGGATACGGCAATACCGACGTCCTGATAGCCGTGGTAGACAATCTCGTCGCCGTCGACCGAGGCGTTGACCACCGGGTGCTTCTGCAGCGCTTCGCAGGCCGCCTTGACGAAGAACGACATGAAGCCGAGCTTGATGTCGTGCTTTTTCTGAAAATCTTCCTGATAGCGCTTGCGCAGATCCACCACCGCCTTGAGATCGACCTCGTTGAATGAGGTCAGGATAGCGGCCGTGCTCTGGGCTTCCTTCATGCGCTCGGCGATGCGCGCGCGCAAGCGCGACATCCTGACGCGTTCTTCCGGTCGCGGGCCGGTGGCGCCGCCGGCCATATGGCTCATCACATCGCCCTTGGTGATGCGTCCGCCGCGGCCCGTACCTTCGATCTGGCTGGCGTCGAGGTCATTTTCGGCCACCATGCGGCGGGCCGAGGGCGGTAGGTTCTTGTCAGCGTCTTTCGGCTTGCCGGAAGGCTGCTTCTGCTTGCCTTCTTCGGCTTTGTCGTCCGACTTGTCCTTGCCGTCGTCTTCCCGGCTTTCGTCTTCGCTTTCCTCGTCCGCGGACTTGCTTGGCGCCTCGCCTTCTTCCATTTTTCCCAGCACCTGGCCTTCGGTGACGGTTTCGCCTTCCTCGGCGCTGATGTCGGAGAGCACGCCGTCGGCCGGCGCGGGCACTTCGAGCACGACCTTGTCGGTCTCCAGGTCGACCAGGTTCTCGTCGCGCTCGATCGCGTCACCGGGCTTCTTGTGCCACTTGGCGATGGTGGCGTCCGAAACGGATTCGGGCAGGTTGGGGACTTTGACTTCAACGCTCATGGGTAGATTACTCCGTGAATTTGCCTGGGGTCAGCGCCTCGCCGACCAGGCGCTTTTGTTGTTCGATATGGACCTGGTAGTAACCGACGGCCGGGGAGGCCGATCCGCGGCGGCCGACATAGCCAAGCTCCTGGCCTTCGCGAATGCAGGCCTGGATGTGATGGCGAATCTGGAACCAGGCGCCCTGGTTCATAGGTTCTTCCTGGCACCAGACCACTTCGCCGGCGTTCTCGTAGCGCGCGATGATTTTCTGTACCTCCTCGCGCGGGAAGGGATAGAGCTGTTCGACCCGAACCAGGGCGAGATTGTCGGTTCCGTCTTCGGCCAGCTTGTCGGCAAGGTCGAAATAAACCTTGCCCGAGCACAGCACCACCCGTTCGACCTTCTTCGGATCGGGCCCGGCCGGGTCGTCGATGATGAGCTGGAAGTGACCATTCTCGAGGTCGTCGAGCGACGAGGTCGAGGCCTTGTGCCGCAGCAGTGACTTGGGCGTCATGACCACCAGCGGCTTGCGGAAGCGTCTGAGCATCTGGCGCCTGAGCATGTGGAACATCTGCGAAGGCAGGGTCGGCACGCAGACCTGCATGTTGGCGCCCGAGCAAAGCTGCATGAAGCGCTCCAGCCGGGCCGATGAGTGCTCGGGACCCTGGCCTTCGTAGCCGTGCGGCAGGAACATGACCAACCCGCTCAGGCGGCCCCATTTGGCTTCGCCAGAGGCGATGAACTGGTCGATGACCACCTGTGCGCCGTTGGCGAAGTCGCCGAACTGGGCCTCCCAGATGGTCAGCGTGGACGGCTCGGCGGTGGCGTAGCCGTATTCGAACGCCAGCACCGCCTCTTCCGACAGCAGCGAGTCGATCACGGTCACGCGCCGCGGATCATCGCTGAACTGCCGCAGCGGAAGGATCGAGCTGCCGTCGACCTGATTGTGCAACACGGCATGACGATGAAAGAAGGTGCCGCGGCCGGAGTCCTGGCCGACCAGGCGAAGACCGTAATCATCCTCGATCAGCGTGGCGTAAGCCATGGTTTCAGCAAATCCCCAGTCCATGGGCGACTCGCCGGCCGCCATCTTCTTGCGCGATTCGATCACGCGCTGCACCTGCTTGTGCGGCTCGAAGCCTTCGGGCAGGGTGGTCAGGCGGTCGGACAGCTTGCGGATGCGCCCCGCCTCGACGCCGGTGCTGACCTCCTCGCGCCATTCGCCGTCCAGGTACGGTTCCCAGTCAACGGTCTCGATCGCCTCATCCTCGCCGAGTAGATCGACGACCGGCTCGCCGGCCTCGAGCTTGTCGCGATAGGCTTCGTTGGCCTGATCTATGGTTTTCTTGTCGACCAGGCCTTCCTTGATCAGCCGGTCGGCATACTGCTTGCGAACGGTGTCAAGCTTGCGGATGGTTGCATACATGCGCGGCTGGGTTGCGGCCGGTTCGTCGGCTTCGTTGTGGCCCAGGCGGCGGTAGCAGACCAGGTCGAGCACCACATCCTTCTTGAACTCGTGGCGGAAGTCGGCCAGCACGCGCGTGGCAAACAGCACGGCTTCGGGATCGTCACCGTTGACGTGCAGGATCGGTGCCTGAACCATCTTGGCCACTTCGGTGCAGTACAAAGTCGAGCGCGTGTCGAGCGGATTGGAGGTGGTGAAGCCGATCTGGTTGTTGACCACCACGTGAATCGTGCCGCCAACGGAAAAGCCGCGCGCCTGCGACATGTTGAGCAGCTCCATGTTGACGCCCTGGCCGGCGATGGCGGCGTCGCCGTGGACCAGCACCGGCAGCACCTGGTCGCGGCGGTCGTCGTGCAGGCGCATCTGGCGGGCGCGGGCAGAACCGGCAACCACCGGGTTGACGATCTCCAGATGCGAGGGGTTGAAGGCCAGGGCCAGGTGCATCGGGCCGCCCGGCGTTGGCACGTCGGAACTGAACCCCATGTGGTACTTCACGTCGCCGGTACGGCTGGGGTCGTCGTAGGCCATCTTGCCCTCGAACTCGGCAAAGAGTTCGCGCGGGCTCTTGCCCAGAATGTTGACCAGCACGTTGAGCCGGCCTCGATGGGCCATGCCGATGACCATTTCGCGCACACCCTGACTGCCGCTGTGGCGGATCAGGGTGTCGAACAGCGGAATCATGCTCTCGCCGCCTTCCAGCGAAAAGCGTTTCTGGCCGACATACTTGGAGTGCAGGTACTTCTCCATCCCTTCGGCGGCGGCCAGCTTGTCGAGCAGGCGCCGGCGTTCGTCGGCTTCGGGCGTGTAGAGGCCGCGCGTGCCTTCCAGGCGCTGCTGCAGCCAGCGGCGCTGGTTGGTGTCGGTGATGTGCATGTATTCGACACCGATGCTGCCGCAGTAGGTGTCGCGGCAGATCTCGACGATTTCCTTCAGCGGCCGATGATCCGGGCCGGCCAGCGTGCCGGTGTGAAACCGGGTTGCCAGATCGGACTCCGACAGGCTGTGGAAGCCGAGCTCGAGATCGGGCACCTTCGGGCGCTCGCTCAGGCCCAGCGGGTCGAGATTGGCGCGCTGGTGGCCGCGCACCCGGTAAGCGTTGATCAGGCGCAGGACGCCGGCCTGCTTGAAGTCTTCGGCGGCCGAGGCAGCGCTGTAGTGGCCGTTGGCGGCCAGATTGCGAAAGTGGGCCTCGATTCGGCGGTGCCGGGTCTCGGTATCGACCGACTCGGCCAGTTGGGAAAACAGCTCGTGCCAGTTTTGCGGGACGGATTCGGGATCGTCCAGCCAGGCTTCGTAGAACGCCTCGACGTAGCCGGCGTTGCCGCCGGAAAGATGGGAGTTGCGGTACTGCTCCTGAAGGAAGTCGGTCATGAAAGGGTATGGCTCTGATAGGTGCCCGGTCAAAGACGGTTGATTATAACGTTGACGGGCATTTTATTGGGCTGAATGTGGCGATACCGGTTCCGGATGTGGCGATTGCCTTCGGGTCACCGGCCAGCCTTTCGTCAAACGTAGCGATCGATGTCGCGCGCCATGTCTGCCGCGTTGCCGGTGTATGTCGACGGATCCAGCTCGAGTAGCCGGGTGCGATCGGCCTCGGGAATATCGAGGCCGGCGATGAATTCGCGGATGCGCTCCCGATCGATGCCGCGGCCGCGCGTCAGGGCCTTGAGCTTTTCGTAGGGTTCGGGCACGCCGTGCAGGCGCATGACGGTCTGCACCGCCTCGGCCAGCACCTCCCAGGCGCGCTCGAGGTCTTCCGACAGCCTTTCCTGGTTGGGCGCAATCCGGTCCAGGCCCTTGAGAATCGACTGCCAGGCCAGCGACGAGTAGCCGAAGGCCGAACCCAGCGAGCGCTGCACGGTGGAGTCGGTCAGGTCGCGCTGAAAACGCGAGATCGGCAGTTTGTCGGCCAGGTGACCGAGCAGGGCGTTGGCCAGGCCCAGATTGCCCTCGCCATTTTCGAAGTCGATCGGGTTGACCTTGTGCGGCATGGTCGAGGAGCCGACCTCGCCGGCGACCAGGCGCTGACGAAAGTAGCCAAGCGAGATATAGCCCCAGGCGTCGCGCGCAAAGTCGAGCAGCACGGTGTTGATGCGCATGAGCGCGTGCGAGACCTCGGCAATCATGTCGTGCGGCTCGATCTGGGTCGTGTAGGGGTTCCAGATCAGGCCGAGATCCTCGACGAAATCGCGCGCCAGCGCGGGCCAGTCTACGTCCGGGCAGGCGGCCAGGTGGGCGTTGAAGTTGCCCACCGCGCCGTTGATCTTGCCGGTGATTTCAACCTGATCGAGGGCGCGTCGCTGACGGCGCAGGCGAAAGACCACGTTGGCAAGCTCCTTGCCCAGGGTGGTGGGTGAGGCGGTCTGGCCGTGGGTGCGCGAGAGCATGGGCATTTCGGCCGTGTCTTTCGCCATGCCGGCCAGCTTGTGGTCGATCTGCGCGAGCAGGGGGTCGAGCTCTTCGACCACCGCCTGCCGGATGATCAGCGCCCAGGCCAGGTTGTTGATGTCTTCGGAGGTGCAGGCAAAATGAATGAACTCGCTGTGCGGCCGAAGCGATTCGCGCTCGTCCAGGCGTTCCTTGAGCCAGTACTCGACTGCCTTGACGTCGTGGTTGGTGGTGCGCTCGATGGCCTTGACCGCAGCAGCGTCGTCGGCGTCGAATTCGTCGACCAGGCGATCCAGGAAATTGCAGTCCTCGCGCGCGAGCGCGGGCAGGGCGGTGAAGGCCGGCTCGGCCGCCAGCGCCTTGAACCAGGCCACCTCCACGCGTACGCGATGGCGGATCAGGCCCGCTTCGGATGCGAGCGCTCTCAGCCCACCGAGGCGGCTGGCGTAGCGTCCGTCCAGCGGCGAGAGGGCGGTCAGGGCGTGGGAATTCATCGGCTTATTGCAAATCGTTGCAGACAGCCGACAATGATACCGTAGCGGCGCCGCGTTTTTGCCGCGCCGGGCCCGGCGCGTCAGCGGTACTGCCGCAGATAGCGCCACTCGAACAGGCGCTTGATCCAGTGCATGGCTCGCAGCGGCGGCAGGACGCGGTTGGCCTTTTCACTGCGCGTGACCAGGATGCCGCGGTCGTAGAGATCAACGATGCACATGAGCTCGCTCTTGAAGGTCGCCCCGGCTGGCTTGCCGCCCAGTTCGGCAAGCAGGTTTCCGGCTGCGGCTTCGGCTTGCAGGTCGGCCATATGCGCCTGCTTCGGCATCCAGCCCGGGCCGGGGAAGGAGCCGGCGTCGCCGGCCACGTAGACGCGCTCGAATCTGCCAACCCGGCAGTGGGCGTCGGCTTCGATCATGCCGCCGGGCGAGCGCGGCAGCCGGGTGTTGTCGAACCAGTCGTTGCCGGTCATGCCAGGCATGAACAGGATCGGATCGGCGGCGAAGCTTTCGGTTTCGGTTTCGACGCCTTCGGCGCTGAAACGCTTCGGTTTCTGGCCCAGGTGCATCCGGATGTCGCGCTTTTGCATCTGCGCGAGCAGGCGATCGACCGCCTTGCCGCCGAGCCGCTGACCGGGTTTTTCGGCCGGACTGAAAAAGTGCAGCTCGAAGCGGTCGCGGCGGCGCTGCCGGCGCAGCCAGGTGTCGATACCGAACAGGAACTCGAACACCGGGCCACCGCGCATGGCGGCCGGCTCGGCCGGGTTGCCGGCAAAGCCGAAGGCGATGGAGCCCGAGGTCATGGCGTGCAGGCGATCGCGCAGTCGCGCAATTTCCTGCGGCCCGCCGCAGGGCAGAATGCCCTGCTCGATGCCGGGCAGCTTGCGCAGGAATTGCCCGCCGCAGGCGATGATCAGGCCGTCGTTGGCAATCTCCCCGGCGTCGGTCCGCACCGCTCGTCCGTCGTCGGAAAGGCCGGTGGCGCGCGCGGCGTGGTGCCTTACGCGCATCCGCTCGAAGAAGCGATCCAGCGGCACGATCAGGTCTTCGGGCCGGCGCCTGCCGGTAGGGATCCAGATCGTGCCGGGGTAGTAGACCAGCTCCGCCCGGGGCGCGATCAGATCGATGTCCAGATCGGCATCGGCCTGGCGCAGCGAGCGTACGGCGGTCAGGGCCGCAAATCCCGAGCCGATGATGGTCACGCGTGGCACGATTGATCGCTCCGGATAGTGAATGAAGCCTTATATTAACAAACCCTAATCAATCGGCGTGATCGAGCATGTAATCGATCGTCAGCGTGGCCAGTGCACGCACGCCGGTTTGCATGACCGACTCGTTGATCCGGAAATCCGGCGTGTGGTGAGGGGCGACCTCGTCGAGCGCCATACCTTCAGGCGCGGCGCCGAGGAAAAAATACAGGCCCGGCACCTCACGCTGGAAGTAGGAGAAGTCCTCGGCTGCGGTGATCGGGTTGATCCGGACGGCCTGATCCCCGGCCACGCGCTCAAGGCTGGGCGCCATGGCCTCGGTCAGCTGCGGGTCGTTGTAGGTGATCGGGTAGCCGCGCTGGATGTCGACGGTGGCCTGCGCGCCCTGGCTGGCGGCGATGTGTTCGGCCGTGCGCCGGATATCGGCGTGAATCTTCTCGCGCATGTCCGGATCGAGCGTTCGGATAGTGCCGATCAGCTCGGCTTGTTCGGGAATGATGTTGTTGCGCACCCCGGCGCGTACGCGACCTACTGAAATGACGGCCGCGGCTTTGGTCAGTTCGGTCTGCCGGCTGATGATGGTGTTGAGGCCCATCACGATCTGGGCGGCGGTGGAGATGGGGTCAACGCCCGTCCAGGGCGTGGAACCGTGGGTCTGGCTGCCGTGGACGGTGATCACGAAGCGGTCGGCGGCAGCCATGGTGCCGGCCGGCCGGTACCCTATCTGGCCCGCGGGTGCCGGCGCCCAGATGTGCTGACCGAACACCACATCCACATCGGGATTGGTGAGCACGCCTTCGGCCACCATCATTTCCGCGCCGCCTTCCTCACCCGGCGGCGCACCTTCCTCGGCCGGCTGGAAGATGAACTTGACGGTGCCGGGAAGCCGTTCGCGCCGATCGGCCAGGATCTGCGCCACGCCCATGAGCATGGCGATATGCGAGTCGTGGCCGCAGGCGTGCGAGACCGGGACTTCATCGCCCAGGTACTCGCCGGTGACGTTCGGGGCAAAGGGCAGGTCCACGCGCGAGGGCACGGGCAGCGCGTCCATGTCGGCGCGCAGTCCGACCACCGGTCCGGGTTGCCCGCCCTCGAGAACCCCGACCACGCCGGTATGCGCCACACCGGTGGTCACTTCCATGTCGAGCGAGCGCAGGAATTCAGCGATCGTCTCCGCGGTTTCGAATTCACGGTTGGACAGCTCCGGGTGGGCGTGAAAATGGCGCCGCCATTTGACGACCTGCTCCTGCAGGTTGGCGGCGCCGGTGTCGATATGGAGGTGCCAGTCCTGCGGCGTCTCCTGCGCATTCGCGGCGAAGGCGAACAGCATGGCCAGCAGCGGCAGAAAGGCGATCTTTTTCACGGCAAGTCCTTGATTCGGGGTGCCGCTCCATTCTTGCCGCGTCGGCGCGTGTCGCGCAAGTCCGAAACCTCAGCCGGAGTGAAGTCGGCCCATTGTCGCGTCCTTTTCCTGCCAGAGCTGATTGACCCACTCCTGAATTCCGCGGCGGAAATCCGGGTCATTCTGGTAATCGCCGCCGCGCAGGCGCTCCGGAATCGGCAGGCGGCGGATGTGGACGCGAATTTCGCGTACCCGGTTGGCGAACAGATCGGCCAGGCTGGGGCGCCCGTCGGGGTAAGCGATGGTCACGTCGATGAGGGTGTCGAGCGCCTCGCCCATGGCGTCGAGGGTAAAGGCAACGCCGCCGGCGCGGGGCTTGAGCAGATAGCGGTAGGGCGAATCTCCCGCAGCCTGTTTGGCCGGCGTGAAGCGGGTGCCTTCGACAAAGTTGACGATCGCAACGGGAATGTGCGTGAACTTGCGGCAGGCGCGGCGCGTGGCGGCGATGTCGCGTCCGGACAGCTCGGGCCGGCGCTCGATCTGAGTGCGGCTGTAGCGCTTCATGAAGGGGAAATCCAGCGCCCACCAGGCCAGGCCCAGCAAGGGCACCCAGATGAGCTGGCTCTTGAGGAAGAAGCGCAGCAGCGGCAGGTGGCGGTTGAACAGTTTCTGCAACACGGGAATGTCGACCCAGCTCTGGTGATTGCATACCACCATCATCTGCCCGTCGGTGTCCACTTCGGGCAGTCCTTCGACTTCCAGGCGCGTTGAAGTCAGGTGATCGAACAGCCAGGAATTGAAATCGATCCAGCTCGCCGCGATTGTCGACAGGGCACGGTCACAGCCCCGGGTCACCGGTACCGCGCGCACGATCAGTTTGACCAGCGCGACCAGCAGCAGGGGCAGAATGTGGACCACGGAATTGGCCGCCAGCAGCAGGCTGGCGGCGGCAATGCGTGCGCCGGAGAGTAAATTGTCAACCATGGTTCGATTATCTCACGCCGGTCACCTGCGTGAGCCTGTTGCTGCTTCTGATCAGCTTTGACCAGCACGGAAAGAGCGGGGCGGGGCGTTATAATCGTGCGCTTCGATCAGCCTCACACTGGACGCGACAGCAATGAGTGATTTTCGTACCGAGAAGGACAGCATGGGCGAGCTGCAGGTGCCCGCCGATGCTCTGTGGGGTGCGCAGACCCAGCGCGCCGTCAATAACTTTCCGATCAGCGGTCAGCGCATGCCCGGGCCCTTCATTCGGGCGCTGGGCCTGGTCAAGGCCGCCTGCGCCAAGGCCAATCACGAACTTGAACTGCTCGACGCCGACCGCACCCGGGCCATCGTGCAGGCTGCCGGCCGGGTAGCGGCCAACGAGGTCGACGGGCATTTCCCCATCGACATCTACCAGACCGGTTCGGGCACCAGCTCGAACATGAACGCCAATGAGGTGATCGCGCATCTGGCTGATCCGAAAGGTGAGCTGGGCATTCACCCCAACGATCACGTCAACATGGGCCAGAGCTCGAACGACGTGATTCCCACCGTCATTCAGGTCAGCGCCTGCCTGATGGCCGCCGAGCATCTGCTGCCGGCCCTGAGTCACCTGCACGACACCCTTCGCAAACGCGCCGAAGGCCTGGCCGATGTGGCCAAGACGGGCCGAACCCACCTGATGGACGCCATGCCTGTCACGCTGGGCCAGGAGCTGGCCACCTGGGCGGCGCAGGTCGAAAGCGCCGAGCAGCGCGTTCGTGACGCGCTCTCGCGCATGCGCTACCTGCCGCAGGGCGGCACGGCGGTGGGAACCGGCATCAATGCGCACCAGGAATTCGGCCGCCGCTTCGCGGCGCGACTGGCCGAGTCGACGGGATTCGAGTTTGCCTCGGCCGACAACAAGTTCGAGGGCATCGCCAGCCAGGACGCGGCGGTGGAGCTTTCCGGTCAGCTCAAGACCGTGGCCGTGGTCCTGATGAAAATCGCCAATGACCTGCGCTGGATGAACTCCGGCCCGCTGGCGGGCCTGGGCGAAATCGAGCTCGAGGCCCTGCAGCCGGGCAGCTCGATCATGCCGGGCAAGGTCAATCCGGTCATTCCCGAAGCCGTGTGCATGGTCGCCGCGCGCGTGATCGGCAACGACAGCACCATCACGGTGGCCGGCCAGTCGGGCAACTTTCAGCTCAACGTCATGCTGCCGGTAGTAGCCGCCGGCCTGATCGACAGCCTCGAAATCCTGGGCAATGCCGCGCGCCTGTTCGCCGATCGTTGCATTGCCACCTTCAAGGTTCGCGAGGACAACCTCGAAAAGGCGCTGGCGCGCAACCCCATCCTGGTGACCGCGCTCAATCCGGTCATCGGCTACGAAAAGGGCGCGGCGGCGGCCAAGAAAGCCTACGCCGAGGGCCGCCCGATTCTCGATGTTGCCGCCGAGATGACCGATCTGTCGCGCGAAGAGCTGGAAGAGCTGCTTGATCCGGTCAAGCTCACGCGCGGCGGGCTGTAGTCCTGGCGGGCAGCCCCTACATCACCCCGGCCGGGCACCGGGCGCTGCAGGACGAGCTCAAGTACCTGTGGGAGAAAAAGCGCCCGGCGGTCACGCGGGCGGTCACGGCGGCCGCTGCCGAGGGCGATCGTTCCGAAAACGCCGAGTATATCTATCGCAAGAAGCAGCTCCGGGAGATCGACCGCCGCGTGCGCTATCTGCGCAAGCGGCTCGACGAGGTTCGTCCCGTTCCGCGGCGCGAAGACAACCCCGGCAAGGTATTTTTCGGCGCCACCGTCACTCTGGCCGAAACCGACGGCAGCGAGGTGAGCTATTGCATTGTCGGTGCCGACGAGACCGATGCCGGAAAAGGCTGGATCTCGGTCGACTCGCCCGTCGCCCGGGCGCTTCTGGGCAAGGCGATGGGCGATGAAGTTTCGGTGTCCACGCCGATCGGGGAGCGGCTGCTCGAGATTGTCGAAGTGGTTTATTGAGGTTTCAGGGTTCAGGTTTCAGGGCGGGCTTCGATGAAAAGGGGTGTGGCACCGGCGAGCGGCGAAGTGGTCCTGCCGCACAGTCAGAGCAACCAGGTTTCCGAAGACTCCCCTGAAACCTGAACCTCGAAACCTGCAGTTATCACCCCCTTGAAAGCGCCCGCTCCGGCACCCATATCCACCAGTGAGATCGCCGCGAGGGGTCTCATCCGGCCCGGCCTGATGGCAGGCGGGCGACAAACGACAACACCGATTGCTTCTCAAGGAGGATACGGTTATGACTACGTTCGATCTTTCACCCCTGTACCGCACGGCCATTGGTTTCGACCGCATGGCTGACATGTTGACCAACGCCCAGCGCGTCGACACCAACGGTTATCCGCCCTACAACATCGAGTCGCTTGGCGAGGATCGCTATCGCATCACCATGGCGGTGGCGGGCTTCGGCCGGGACGAGCTCGAAATCGTTTCCGAGCAGAACACGCTGACGGTCTCGGGCCGCAAGCAGGAAGAGGTCGCCGACGAGAAAAACGGCGAGCGCCAGTTCCTGTATCGCGGCATCGCCAATCGCTCTTTCGAGCGACGCTTCCAGCTCGCCGACCACGTCAAGGTGGCCGGCGCCGATCTGGAAAATGGCCTGCTGCACATCGAGCTGCAGCGCGAGCTGCCCGAGCAGATGAAGCCGCGCCAGATCGAGATTGGCAGCGGCGATGCCCGTACAATCGAAAGCGGCAAGGAGAAATCCGCCGGGGCGGCCTGAGCCAGCTTTCGAACAGTGGGAGCGACACGGACAGGGGCGTCTTCGGACGCCCCTTTTTTTGTGTAGCATGAATGGCCATGACCATGTCCAGATTATCGAGCCAGCCGGTCTGGCTGAATCTCTATCCGCTCTATCAGTGGCTGATCTACCTGCCGCTGGCGGTGTTGGCCACGCTGCTGAGCGCGCTGCTGGCCGTTCCTCTGGCGCTGCTGATCTCGCCGCGCCTGGCCAATTTGTGGATCGCGGCGTACTGGGGGCGCGTCCTGGCCTGGCTGGTGCCGGTTCGGGTCCGGGTCGAGGGTCTTGACCGGATCGATCCCGGGCAGAGCTACGTGGTTGTGGCCAATCATCAAAGCCAGTTCGATATCCCGGTGGTCTATGGCTGGATCGGACTCGATCTGCGCTGGGTGGCCAAGGCCGAGGTCGGCCGGATTCCCTTTGTCGCGGCCGGCTGCCGGGCCATCGGACACGTGTTCATCAACCGCTCCGATCCCGAACAGGCTCGAGCTGCGATCAACCGTGCCGTGGCTCGCCTCAAGCCCGGCACCGGACTGATGTTCTTCGCCGAAGGCACGCGCAGCCGCACCGGCGAACTGCTTCCCTTCAAGAAGGGCGCCTTCAGGGTGGCCATTGACCAGCAGTTGCCGATTCTGCCGGTGACGGTCACCGGCACGCGCAACATTCTGCCCGCCGACACCTTGCGCATCCGGCCAGGTCGGGTGCGGATGATCGTGCATTCACCTGTGTCGACCGAAGGACTGACGCGCGAGCAGGCCGGCCAACTTCGCCGACGCTGTCATGCCGTCATCGCCAGCGCCTTGCCGCAGAGCAGTACCACCTGATGCACTTTCACCGTCCCGATCCGGATTACACCGGCTCGCAGCGTTCGCAGCGGAATTTCGCGCTGGCCATGCGCCTGACCTCGGGCTTCATCGCCGTGATGTGGGCGGTGTTCCTGTTCGATACCATCGCCGGGCTCGATCTCGCACGTTTCGGCCTGCGGCCGCGCGATGGCGTCGGGCTTCTCGGTCTGGCCACCACGCCGCTGCTGCACGCTCACCTGGCGCATATCGCATCCAATACCGTGCCCCTGTTCATTGGCGGTGTGGCCATGCTGTTCCTGTATCCCAACTCCGCGCTCAGGGCCCTGCCAGTGATGTATGTCGGCAGCGCGGCCGTGGCCTGGGTGTTTGCCCGGCCCAATACCCATATCGGCGCCAGTGGTCTGGTCTATGCCATCCTCGCATTCGTCTTCGTCTCCGGAGTTCTCAAGCGTGACCTGCGGTCGGTCGGCGTGTCGCTGATGATCTGGTTTCTGTATGGATCGATGCTCTGGGGCGTCCTGCCGGTGAACGCATCGAGCAGTTGGGAACTGCACGCCAGCGGCATGATCATCGGCGTGATTCTGGCCTTCGTCTTCCGCCACCAGGACCAACCCCCGGTCAAGCGCTACGATTGGGAATGGGAAGAGGATTTTCCCGACGAGGTCGACGACCGCGAGGAGCGCCGACCAGAAGATCTCTGGCCCTGAACAACCATGAGGCTGAAGTCATGATCAGAAAACTTTTCGGAATCCTGCTGGCGCTGGTGGTGGCCTTGATCGTGATCGGCTTTCTGCTGCCCACGACGGTCGAGGTCGAGCGCTCGCGCGTGGTCGACCATCGCCAGGATATCGTCTTCGAAGTCCTCGGCGACCTGCGGCATTTTTCGCAGTGGGCGCCCTGGCTGTCGCGTCGGCCGGAAATGGACTGGCGCCTCGAAGGGCCGCCGCAGGGAGTGGGCGCCACTCTGGTGTGGCACGAGACGCCCGAAACGGAGGCAAGCCGCCTGTGGATCGTCGCCGTCGACCCCGACAGCCACCGCATCGACATGCAGCTCGAGCTCGGCGGCACCGGTGCCGATAGCTGGTTCAAGGTGATGGATGCGCCCGGCGGTCGCGAGGTTCACTGGGGCATGCGCATGCGCTTCGGCGCGCTCGACCTCGTCGGCCGCTACGTCGGCCTGCTGCTGCCGGGCCTGGTTGGACGCGACTACCGCAACGGGCTGGAGCGACTCGACGAATACCTCGCGCGCAGTCCCGGGCGCGTTCCCGAGCTGCCGGAGGAGTTCGATTCGCCATGAGTGAGCTGACCAATGCGGTTTGAAGATTCACTTTCTCATGCGATGGCTGAGTGAAATGGACAACCGGACATGAGCAGGCACGATGGCTGATGCCCCCGCACTTCACGTGTTCGGCTGCGGCCGGGCGGCGCGGGCGGTGGCCCGGCGATTGCTCGATACGGGGCTTGTTCAGCCGGGACTGATCGTCAATCGCAGCCTCGAGAGCGCGCGCCAGGCGGTGGGTTTCCTTGGCGGCGGCAAAGCCGTCAGGCGGCTCGACGAGCAGATAGCCGGCGGCTGGCTGATGCTTGGACTGCCAGACGGCGTGCTGGCGGAGCGCAGCGACCGGTTCGAGTGGCTCCGCGGACTCGCGCCGGGGCTGGTGTTTCACCTGTCGGGCTCGGTCGAAGCCGCGGCTTTGAAAGATCTGGGTGCGCCGTTCGCCGCGGTCCACCCGGTGCGGGCCTTTGCCGACCCCGCCTCGGCCGCCGCTCGCTTTGCCGGCACCTGGTGCGTGGCCGAGGGTGATCCGGTCGCGCTGAAGAATCTCCAGCCCGTGTTCGAGGCCGCCGGCGCGCGCTGGCTGCCGTTTGCCGCGCGCGACAAGGCGTCCTGGCACGCGGCCACTGTGGCGGCCAGCAACTTTCTGGTCACCATTCAGGATCTGGCCCGCGAGCTGGCCGAAGGGGCCGGCCTGCCCGGGGCGCAGGCCGCCGAGGTGCTGTGCGATCTGCAGCAGGGCACGCTCGACACCCTGCGCGAGCGCTCGCCGCGGCAGGCCCTGACAGGCCCGATCGAGCGCGGCGACGAGCCCGCATGTCGTCGCCTGGTGGACGCCGCTGCCGGTCTGGATGCCGAGCGCGCGCGCCTGTTTGCACAGCTCGGGCAGGCCACGCTTTCGCTGGCGCAGGAAAAGCGCGGCGAACATGGCGCGGATGACGCGCTCAGGAAGCTGTTCTTGCCTGCCAGCGAGTGAAATCGACCTGGTCGATTGCCGCCGCCCAGTCTTCGACGGCGGCCGGCTCGGAAACGCCGCGGGCCAGGGCCGCCCGAAACAGCTCGCCGGAGAGCATGCTCACCCCCAGACGCTCCAGATGCGGATTCCACAGCTGGCAGTCGCACAGCAGAAAATCCCACTGCGACAGGGCGCGCATCAGCGCGGCCAGCGCGATCTTGGAGGCGTCGCGCTGGCGGTGAAACTTGGATTCGGCAAAGAAGATGCGTCCCAGCGCCACGCCGTAGAGTCCGCCCGTGAGCTCGTCATTCTCATCGCGCACCTCGACGCTGTGCGCGTACCCCAGCTTGTGCAGGTCGCTGTAGGCCCGCTGCATTTCCGGCGTGATCCAGGTGCCGTGCTGGCCGTTCCTGGGCTCGGCGCAGGCGGCCACGACCTCGTCGAAGGCGCGGTCGGCGTGGATGCGGAATCGCCCCTGCCTGAGCGTTCGCCTGAACCGTCTCGACAGATGCATCGCCCCGGGCAGCAGAACCGCGCGCGGCTCGGGCGACCACCACAGGATGGGGCCGGGCGCCTCGTACCAGGGGAAGATACCGCGGGCGTAGGCTGTGAGCAGGCGCCTGGGGTGCAGGTCGCCGCCCCAGGCGACCAGGCCGTCTTCCCGGCGCGCCGCGGCGGGGTCGGGAAAGGGACTGTCGGGTGACTCGCCCAACTGCGGTATCGGCGCATGCATTACGCGTCTCTGAAGGGATCGAGCTCGTCGAGCCGTACGCGGCGATGTTCCAGGTGCTCGCGCTCGACGGCCAGCCAGCGGCGCACGCCGGCGCGCAGCTCGGGGTGGCGGATGTGGTGGAAGGAGCGCGTTTTCTGCGGCAGGAAGCCACGCCGGATCTTGTGCTCGCCCTGGGCGCCGGGCTCGAACCACGCCAGGCCTTCGGCAATACAGTAGTCGATGCCCTGGTAGTAGCAGGTCTCGAAATGCACGTCGCGGGTTTCCACAAGACTGCCCCAGTAGCGGCCGTACAGCCTTTCCGTATCTCGCCAGAATACCGCGCAGGCCAGATCTTCGCCGCCGCGCTCGGCGATGCAGACCAGAAACTGCTCGCCGAAACGGGCTGCGCTGCGCCGGAAGAACTCGTGGTTGAGCGAGGGCAGGTTGCCGTAGAGCGCGAAGGTGATCTGATAGCAGCGGTCGACCAGGTCGAGTTCGGTCTCGCTGAGCGTATCGCCGTTGCGCCAGCGGAATCGCCAGCCTTCGGCATGCACCCGCCTGCGCTCGGCGCGAATGTTCTTGCGCGGCTTGCGGCGCAGGCGGGAGAGAAAGTCGTCGAAGTCGCGGTAGCCGTCGTTGCGCCAGTGATACTGCCAGTCGAAGCGCTCGAGCCAGCCGGCCTCACGGAGAACGGCCGCGTCGTGTTCATCGCAAAAATTGACGCCGGCCGACCACAGGCCCTGTTCGCTTGCCACAGATTCCATGCGGCGCACGAGCTCGAGCGCGGCCTGTGGCCGGGATGCGGCGCCGAGCAGGCGCGGGCCCGTCACGGGCGTGAACGGTGCGGCCACCAGCAGCTTTGGGTACCAGGGCATGCCGGCCTGCTGCGAGGCCTGAGCCCAGGCAAAGTCGAAGACGAATTCGCCGTGGGAGTGCGCCTTGAGCCAGGCCGGTGCCGCACAAGCAATGTCATCGCCCACCTTTTCCGTCAGCGCGAAGGGCTGCCAGCCGCTGGCGCCACCAGTGCAGCCGGCCTCCTCGGCGCTGACCAGAAAGCGCCAGTCGACGAACGGGCCGGTGGCCGCGCACAGGCCGTTCCAGTCCGCCTGCGCCAGGCTGGAGTAGGGCGTCGGAGCCAGTGGGTCAGTTCTGCTGCTGCTCGGCAAGATAGCGTTCGGCGTCCAGCGCGGCCATGCAGCCAAAGCCGGCCGAGGTGACCGCCTGACGATAGACGTGGTCGGCCACGTCGCCGGCGGCGAACACGCCGGGGATGGAAGTGGCCGTGGCCATGCCGTCCTGGCCGCTGTGGATGTGAATGTAGCCGTCGGTCATTTCGAGTTGCCCCTTGAAGATGCCGGTGTTGGGGTCGTGCCCGATGGCAATGAAGACGCCGTCGACATCGACGTCGCTGGTCTCTGCGGTCGAGACGTGCTTGATGCGCATGCCGGTCACGCCGTCGTCGTCACCGAGGACTTCGTCGAGGACGTGATTCCAGCGGATTTCAATCTTGCCTTCGGCCTCCTTCTGGAACAGCCGCTCCTGCAGGATCTTTTCGGCGCGCAACTCGTCGCGGCGGTGCACCAGCGTGACCTTGCTGGCGATATTGGCCAGGTACAGCGCTTCTTCGACGGCAGTGTTGCCGCCGCCGATGACGGCGACCGGCTGGCCGCGATAGAAGAAGCCGTCGCAGGTCGCACAGGCCGACACCCCGCGGCCCTTGTAGGCTTCTTCGGAGGGCAGGCCCAGATAGCGCGCCGATGCACCGGTGGCGATGATCAAGGCATCGCAGGTATAGACACCACTGTCGCCCTCGAGACGGTAGGGCTTGTTCGACAGATCGGCTGTGTGGATGTGGTCGAACACGATTTCCGTATCGAAGGCTTCGGCGTGTGCGCCCATGTTCTGCATCAGCTCGGGGCCCTGCAGGCCCGGATAGCTGCCCGGCCAGTTTTCCACGTCGGTAGTGGTGGTCAGTTGTCCTCCCTGCTCGATGCCGGTGATCACGGCCGGTGCCAGGTTGGCGCGGGCTGCATAGATGGCTGCAGTGTAGCCGGCAGGGCCTGAGCCGAGGATCAGCAGCCGGAAATGTCGGGGGTCGGACATGTATAATTTCTCCGTTTGGGGCCGGGCATGTTAAGCCATGAATCTGCGGCCGCTTCAGCCTCAAACCAAGGCGGCCGGTTAACGATCGGTCCTTTTTATTCTTGCAGTTTTCAAGGAGCAGAAAAGATGCGTATCGGAATTCCCCGCGAGATCAAGACCCTGGAAGGGCGGGTGGCGCTTGTGCCAGCAGCCTGTGGTGACCTGGTTCAGGCCGGGCACGAGGTCTTGGTCGAGGCCGGGGCAGGCAGCAAGAGCGGTTTCTCCGACGATGACTTCAGGCAGGCCGGAGTCGAGGTGCTGCCGGATGCCGAGGCGCTCTACGGCAAGGCCGAGCTGGTGGTCAAGGTCAAGGAGCCTCTCGAAGACGATCTGCGCTACTTGCGCTCTGACCACCTGCTGTTCTGCTATCTGCATCTGGCTGCCGAGCCGGCGCTGACCGATCGGCTGCTCGAGATCGGCCTGACTGGCGTGGCTTTCGAAACGGTCGAAGCCGCCGACGGCTCGCTGCCGCTGCTTGCGCCCATGAGCAACATTGCCGGGCGCATCGGCGTGCAGGTGGGCACCCACTTGCTGCATCAGCCAGAAGGCGGGCGCGGCGTTCTGCTCGGGGGGCTGCCGGCCACCGACCGCGGCCACGTGGTGGTGCTGGGCGCTGGTGCCGCCGGTGGCAACTCCGCACGCCTGGCGGCTGCCTCCGGCGCCCGGGTGACGGTGTTCGACAAGCGCCAGGACCGCCTGGCCGAGATGATGGCCATCGGCCCCAACGTGACCGCCCTGTATCCATACGCGGAGGCGGTGGCCGAGTCCGCGGCCGGGGCCGACCTGATCATCGGCGCGGTGCTGGTTACCGGCGCGCGCGCGCCGCACGTGATCACGCGCGAGATGATCTCGTCGATGAACGAAGGGGCGGTGGTCGTCGATATCTCGATCGACCAGGGCGGCTGCATCGAGACCACCCGCCCGACGACCTACGCCGACCCGACCTATCAGGTCGACGGCGTGACGCATTTTTCCGTGACCAACATGCCCGGAGCGGTACCACGCACTGCAAGTCAGGCGCTTTCGGCTACTATCCTGCCCTACGTTCAGCAAATGGCCAGGCCGGGATGGGACAAGGACGAAGCGCTTGCGCGCGGGGTGAATGTGCGCAGCGGCGAGCTTGTCCATCCGGCGCTGAAACAAGCATAATCAGTCAGTTGCAAACCAGAGTTGATGCGAGATAGCAAGTGAGCCGGCGCGCGAAGAAGAGCGAGAAGGTCGACGAATCCGCGCTGGCCATGAAGCGGCGCCTGTCCGAGGCGCTGTTTTTGCTTATCGTCGTGGCTGCCGTCTACCTGCTGCTTTGTCTGATCAGCCACGACGCATCGGACCCTGGCTGGTCGCGGGCTGCGGTCGATCCCGATATCGACAATCTTGGCGGGGCTTTCGGCGCCTGGCTGGCCGACCTGTTTCTGGTGCTGTTTGGCTATATGGCCTACGCCGCCCCGCTGCTGATCGGTTTCGCCGGCTTTCGGGTGCTCAGCGAACGCGGCCAGCCGGCCGGCCTGCCGGAATGGACGGTACGTACAGCCGGCCTGCTGCTGGCGGTGCTGACCGGCTGCATGCTGCTGTCGATGCAGGCCGCCGAAGCGGGTGATCGCCCCGGTGGCGGCATCATCGGTGACGTGCTGGCCCGGCCCATGGTGGATACCCTGGGTCTGACCGGCGGCGTGCTCATCAGCCTGAGTGTTTTTCTCGGCGGCATCACGCTGTTTACCGGCTTGTCCTGGATTGATACGGTCGATCGCACCGGCCGGTTTGCGCTGGCGGCAATCGCCTGGCTCGGCGAAAAAATCGTCGCGGGCCGGGACTGGTTTGCCGGCCGGCGGGCCCGGGCCGAGCGCGAGGAAGTGCGCAAGCGCGATTCGATCAAGCGCAAGTCACGCAAGGAGGTGCGCATCGAACCGCGGGTGGAGCCAAAGATCAGCAAGCGAGCCGAAAAAACGGCCCGGCAGCAGCCGCTGTTCAAGAACCTGTCGCCCGGCGAGCTGCCGCCGCTGGACCTGCTCGACGAGGCACCGACAAAGCGCAGTGGTTACTCCGAGGATGCGCTCAAGGCCATGAGCCGCCAGGTCGAGCTCAAGCTGGCTGATTTCGGCGTCGAAGTCGAGGTCGTGGCCGTGCATCCAGGCCCGGTGATCACGCGCTTCGAGCTGCAGCCGGCGCCGGGCGTGAAAGGCGCGCAGATTTCCAATCTCTCCAAGGACCTGGCACGCGGTCTGAGCGTGATTTCAGTGCGTGTGGTCGACGTCATTCCCGGCAAGAGCGTGATCGGGCTGGAAATCCCCAATCAGAACCGCGAGATCGTCTACCTGCGCGAAATTCTGGCCTCCGAGGCCTACGCCCGCTCCAGCGCGCCGCTGACTCTGGGCCTGGGCAAGAGCATCTCCGGCAAGCCGATGGTGGCTGACCTGGCGCGAATGCCGCATCTGCTGGTTGCGGGCACGACCGGCTCGGGCAAGTCGGTGGCAATCAACGCCATGATCCTGAGCCTGCTCTACAAGGCCACGCCCGATCAGGTGCGTCTGATCATGATTGACCCCAAGATGCTCGAGCTTTCGGTCTACGAGGGCATCGGGCATCTCCTCACGCCGGTGGTCACCGACATGAAGGACGCCTCCAACGCGCTGCGCTGGTGCGTGGCTGAAATGGAACGGCGCTACCGGCTGATGGCCTCCATGGGCGTGCGCAATCTGGCCGGCTACAACCGCAAGATCAAGGAAGCCATCGACAAGGGCCAGCCCATTCCCGATCCGCTGGTTGACCCTTCCGAGCTGGCCGAGGGCGAAGAGCGGCCGGGGCTGCAGCCTCTGCCCTATATCGTGGTGGTGGTCGACGAGTTTGCCGACATGATGATGATCGTGGGCAAGAAGATCGAGCAGCTCATCGCCCGGCTGGCGCAGAAGGCGCGCGCTTCGGGCATCCACCTGATCCTGGCCACGCAGCGGCCCTCGGTTGACGTGATTACCGGTCTGATCAAGGCCAATATTCCCACGCGCATGGCCTTTCAGGTGTCTTCGCGCATCGATTCGCGCACCATTCTCGACCAGCAGGGCGCCGAGCAACTGCTGGGCCACGGCGACATGCTTTATTTGCCGCCGGGGTCGGGGCTGCCCGAGCGCATCCACGGCGCATTCGTGGACGACCATGAGGTGCATGCCGTGGTCGAGTCGCTGATGCAGCAAGGTCCTGCGGATTACCTCGACGAGGTGCTGTCCGATACCCAGACCATGGCCGATGGGCAGCAGATCGGCGCGACCGGCCTGCCCGAAGCGGGCGGCGGTGGCGATTCCGAAGACGAGCTCTATGACAAGGGCGTGGCCTATGTGCTGGAGAGCCGGCGGGCCTCGATTTCAAGCGTCCAGCGCCATCTGCGAATCGGCTACAACCGCGCCGCGCGCATGATCGAGGACATGGAGGCGCAGGGCGTGGTCAGCCCGCCGGAGCACAACGGCCAGCGTGAAGTGCTGGCGCCCAAGCCGCCACCGCGCGATTGAGTCAGCCGCGGTTCAGCGCGCTCAGGGCACAGTCGGGACGCCAACGCCTCGCAAGGAGAATGCCGAACATGATCATGAACTGGCTTGCCGGACTCTTGCTGACGGTTTCCGTCGCTGCTTCGCCGCCTGATGGTCGCGCACAGCTTGATGCATTTGCCGACGGTCTTCAAACCCTGTCCGGACGCTTCGAGCAGGTCACCGTCGATTCCCGGGGGCGGGTGACCGAGGAGTCTGCCGGCGAGCTCTACTACGCTCGGCCGAACCAGTTCCGCTGGAGCTACGGCGAGCCCTTTCCGCAGGAGATCGTCGCCGACGGCGAGCGGCTGTGGCACTACGACGTCTCGCTTGAACAGGTCACGGTGCGCAAGCAGCCCGGCGCCGCCGAGTCGCCGCTGCTGGTGCTGACCCGACCCGAACTGCTCGATCGTTTCTACCGGGTCACGGCCTCGAATGGGGAGAGGATCGAATTCGAGCCTCTGGCCGAAGAGAGCGACATTGTCGCGGGGCGGCTCTATTTTCGTGACGGCCTGCCGCTGCAGCTCGAACTCGAAGACAATTTCGGTCAGTTGACTCGTCTGCGCCTGTTCGAACTGGAGCGCAACCCGGAGCTTGACGCGGAGATTTTCGAATTCAGCGCGCCCGAAGGCGTCGATATCCTGGAAGGCTACTGATCACGGTCGCCGGCGGGGTCGAACGGCTGTGCAGAGCCTTCGTCATCGACCCGGGTCAGGATTTCCACAGACTGGCGCGCCTGGTCGAGCATCTGGTGACAGTTTCTCGACAGCTCGACGCCGCGCTTGAAGCGATCGAGTGAATCGGCAAGGCTGAGTTCGCCCGACTCGAGCGCTTCCACCAGCCCTTCGAGTTCCTTCAGCGATGCTTCGAAATCCGGCTTCTTGCCCGCTGCTTTCGCGCCCGCTTTCTTCGCGGATGATTCTTGCTTGCTCATGCCCGGGATTCTAACCCAGCCATCGGGCGGCGGGCATCGGGCTGCCAGATGAGCGCCTGGCCGCGCTGTGCCAGAAGGCGCTCGAAATCTGCCTCGAGCCAGCGCGCGCCCAGCGCGACCAGCCGACCGTCAAGCCGCAGGCGCGGCCACTGATCACGCTGCCAGGGCGGCACGCCGGCACTGGCCAGAAGGCGCTTGCAGTCGCGGCGGTGGGCGTCACCGCCGGGCTGGAGCGCATCGCCCGGCCGGCCGCTGGATACCGCCATATCCAGCGCTGGCGCGGCCGCGCCGTCGAGCCGCATCATGCCGAGCCCTTGCGGCAGACGCAGAGGAGCCAGGCCGGTCCAGTCCAGATGCCAGTCGCTGTCGGCGCTCGCGCCGGACTCCAGCCAAAGTCTGCCTGACCAGTAGCGCAGTATGACTTCTCCCCAGCGCAGTTCGGGGCAGCGATCGTCGGCCGCGGCCGACAGCTGCTCGAGAAACTCATCCAGACGCCGGCCCGGCGGCGGTTCGACGCGGTGGCGGATGCACCAGGCACGGATGACCTCACCACGATAGTAGGCGCTGTCGGCGCTCAGCAGGTCCAGACGCAGCGGCGCTGGCGGGTTGCCGGTCTGTTCGAGATCGCTTTCAACGCAAGCGGCCAGGAAATCGGCTGCGCCGCCGCACAGCCGCCCGCTGCGGCGAATGGCCGCGTCCACGCCCGGCCAGCGTTCGCGCAGCGCGGGCAATACTTCGCGGCGCAGGATGTTGCGGTCGAAATCGGCGCTTTCGTTGGCCGGATCCCGGATGCAGTCGAGCCCGTGCCGCCGCAGCCATTGCTCGATGGCGCTCCGGGGCCACTCGAGCAGCGGCCGCGCCAGCCAGCCAGGGCCAAACGGCCGGCTTGCGGGAATGCCCGCCAGCCCGTCCGGCCCTGCACCCCTGAGCAGGCGAAGCAGCACCGTCTCGGCCTGGTCGTCGGCATGGTGGGCGGTGACCAGCACGTCGTCACGGGTCATGAGGGATTCCAGAGCCCGGTAGCGCGCGCGCCGGGCGCTGTCTTCCGGGCCTTCAGCGGCCTCGACCTCGACCCGCACCATCTGGCAGTCGACGCCCAGCCCGGCCGCAATTTCGCTTGCCTGCCTTGCGCGCTGGCCACTTTCGGGATCGAGACCATGATCAACGTGAACGCAGAAGATGTCGCGCCCGTTGTCGGTCTGCACCAACTGGTGAAGCAAACAGACCGAATCCGGACCGCCGCTGAAGGCCACGATCACGCGGCCGTGGCCGGGTAGGCTGTCTGAATCGAAGGGTTCAGTCGGCATGGCGGCAGCGCGATCGCTTACCAGGTCATGGATGTCCTGGTCAAGCCTGCTCGAACGCTCCGTGCGCCATCAGTCGCTGGTAGCGTTCGGCAAGCAGGATGTCGACCGGCTGGCCGGAAAGATAGTCGATCTGCGCGACAATCGTCTCGCGAATCCTCACGGCCACCTCGTACGGCGAGCGATGGGCCCCACCGGCCGGCTCGGTGATGACCTTGTCAATGAGTTCGAGCTTCTTGAGCTTGCTGGCCGTCACGCTCATGGCGCCGGCAGCGATTGGCGCCTTGTCTGCGCTCTTCCACAGGATCGATGCACATCCCTCCGGCGAGATCACCGAGTAGATGCTGTACTGCAGCATGCTGGTGCGATCACCCACGCCAATAGCCAGGGCGCCGCCCGAACCCCCTTCGCCGACGACAAAGCAGATGATCGGAACCGGCAGACGTGACATCACTGCCAGGTTGCGGGCAATGGCTTCGGACTGACCGCGCTCTTCGGCGCCGACCCCCGGATAGGCCCCGGGCGTATCGATGAAGGTGACGATGGGCATGTTGAAGCGCGCCGCCATTTCCATCAGACGCTGCGCCTTGCGATAGCCTTCCGGCCGCGGCATGCCGAAATTGCGGTAGACCTTTTCGCGCGTGCCGCGCCCTTTCTGGTGGCCGATGAACATCACGCTCAGGCCGTCGAGCATGGCCGGGCCGCCGACGATGGCATGGTCGTCGGCGAAGTGCCGGTCGCCGTGCAGTTCCTCGAACCGGTCGAAGACCATCGGCACGTAGTCGAGCGTGTATGGACGCTGCGGGTGCCGGGCGAGCTGCGAGATCTGCCAGTCGTTCAATTCCGAGAAGATTGCCTCGGTGCGATCCCGGCACTTCTGTTCGAGCCGCTGGATTTCCTCTTCCAGATTCATGGAAACACCGGAGCCGACGTTCCTCAGCTCGCGAATCTTGGCTTCGAGCTCGGCAATGGGCTGTTCGAAATCAAGGTAATTGGGGTTCATTCAGTCGCTGACAGGCTGCAAGTCGACCGATGAGTATAACGTTGTCGCTACGTGGGATGAACCCCGACAGCGACGGGACCCCGTGGTATTCGGCCAACATCGAAGTTGGCCAGTGCCCAGTCCATCTGGGTGTCGATCAGAAGCGCGCCGGGCGGCGGTTCATGGCCGAGGGCGCGCAGCGCCAGGCGAAGCGCCTTGGGCCGGGGGCGCGCGACGATCGGGTCGTCGTCGTCGGACTTGCTCAGCTTGCGGCCGCTGTCGTCGGTGACCACCGGCAGGTGCATCCACTCCGGCGGCTCAAGGCCCAGGCGGCGGTAGAGCAGCAGTTGTTTCGCCGTGGAGTCGATCAGGTCGGCGCCGCGAACCACCTCGGTGATGCCCGAGGCCGAGTCATCCACAACCACTGCCAGCTGGTAGGCGATCAGCCCGTCGCCGCGCAGGATGATGAAGTCGCCGCCGGTGCGGCCGGGATGATCGCAGTACTCGCCCTGTACTGCATCGGTGAAGCATTCGACCCTGGCGTTATCGACGCGCATGCGCACGCTGCGCGGCTTTCGACCCGGCGGAAGCCCGTTGCGACAGGTGCCCGGATAAATGCCGTCAGGCGGCAGGTCGCGTCGGCTGCAGCCGCAGCGAAACGCCGCTCCGCTCGACAGCAGTTGCTCCAGGGCCCTGCGGTGGGCTGCCGCGCATTGGCTCTGATAGCGCACGGGCTCGTCGGGAATCAGGCCGAAAGAGGCGAGTGTATCGACCTGTTGTGCCGCCGCTCCGGGCACCACGCGCGGCGGATCGAGATCCTCGATGCGCAGCAGCCAGCGACCGCCCCGGCTGCGTGCGCGCAGGTAGCTGCCCACGGCCGCCACCAGTGAGCCAAAGTGCAGGGCACCGGTGGGTGACGGCGCGAAGCGCCCGATGTAGTCAGGCGAAGCGCCTTTTTCGGTACTCATGGGGGAGCTTGGAAAGGTGCCGGCATGGCGCCATTTTAGCGGTCAGCTCAAGTCATTTTCAGAGAAGAAGTCGTCATGCGCAGAATTGTTCTTTTCCTGGCTACCAACCTGGCGATACTGGTCGTGCTCGGTGCGGTAATGGCTCTGATCGAGCCCTGGCTGGTCCGACAGGGTATTGATGTCAACAATGCCGCCATCCTGATCATCGCTGTGGTCTTCGGCATGGGCGGCGCCCTTGTTTCCTTGCTGATGTCGAAGAAGATCGCGCTGATGAGCACCCGCGCCCGGGTCATCGACCAGCCGCGCAACGGCACGGAGCGGTGGCTGGTTGACACGGTGGCCAGGCAGGCGCAGGCGGCGGGCATCGGCATGCCCGATGTGGCCATCTACGATGCGCCCGAACCCAACGCTTTTGCCACCGGCGCTTCGCGTAACAATGCCCTGGTTGCTGTCAGCAGCGGGCTGCTGCGGCATATGCGCCCCAACGAGGTCGAAGCGGTGCTCGCCCACGAGGTTTCGCACGTGGCCAATGGCGACATGGTGACCATGACCCTGCTGCAAGGCGTGCTCAACACCCTGGTGCTGCTGCTCGCAAGGGTGCTCGGCCAGATCGTCGACCGCGCCGTGTTCCGCAGCGAGCGCGGCTACGGGCCGGGGTATTTTCTGGTCGTCATCGTGCTGCAGATCGTGCTTGGCATCCTGGCAAGCATGATTGTCATGGCCTTCTCGCGCTGGCGGGAATTCCGCGCCGATGCAGGCGGCGCACGGCTGGCCGGCCGGCACAACATGATTGCCGCCTTGCAGCGTCTCGGTCAGGCTCGTGACCCGGCCCAGTTGCCCGAGTCGGTGGAAGCCTTCGGCATTCGCGGACGGGCCGGCGCGGGGCTCAAGCGCCTGCTGATGAGCCATCCGCCCCTGAAGGAGCGGATTCGGGCGCTGTCCGAAGGCGCGCGGTAGATCGGGCAGCGGACCCGGTTTGACCGGCGCCAGGATCTACGCAGAGGCTTCCTCGCGCACGAACTCGCCCTGCACCAGTGTGATTCCGAACTGCCACAGCGTGGCCAGATCACCCGTGTTCTCGACCTTGGGCGCGATGATACGCGTGTCGTGCTCGCGGGCGTGAGCAACCAGCGTGGACAGCTTCTGGCGCAGGACATCGTTGCCGCTGAGATCCTGAATCATCTCCGGCGCCAGCCGCAGAAAGTCGACGCCGAGATGACGCAGCAGGCTTTCGGCCGGGGCCTCTGGTCCGACGTCGCACAGGGCGAAACGACAGCCGCTGTCACGGAAGCGTTTCATGAAGGACTGTACCGGGCGCAGTTTCTCGCGAACCTCGGGCTCGCGAAAACCCAGAATCATTCTTTCGGGGTTGAGGGCGGGGTCGCCCAGGCGCTTGAACAGGTCAAGCGCCGACTGCTCATCGCTGATCGTCTCCAGGCTCAGGGGAACCAGCCATTGACCGCTGTCGCCCTTGCGCTCATTGGCCAGCGACTGCAGCCGGTCCATCATGTCGGCGTCCAGCCTGGGCGCCAGGCCGACGCGTGAGGCGATATGCATGTAGACCGAGGGCAGGACCACCTCGTCGCTGTCTTCCGGCCGCAGCCGGGTTTCGACCTCGCTGATCAGCAGGTCGTCGTCTTCCATGCTGGTGATCGGTGAGGTCACCAGCCCGAACTCGTCGTGATCGAGTGCATGGCGCAAGCGTTCGGCCCAGGCGGCATCGTCCCCTTCGCCTTCTGCCGACACGCGTGGGCGGTAGCGAACGAAACCATTGCCGCCGGCGCGCAGCGCTTCGGCAAGGGCCGACTCGGCCTGTTCGATCAGTGCTTCGGGATATGGCAGCTCGCTGCCGGCAATGGCCAGACCCACGCCCACCGAGACGGTCAGGCTGTTGTCGCGCACGTCGATGATGCGACCCGAGCAGTTCTCCACGATCTCGCTTGCCAGCTTTTCGGCTTGTGCGCGATCGGTGCAATCGGCAATCAAGGCAAAGGTATGGTCGCGCAGGCGTGCCATGGTGTAGTCCTCGCCGACCACGTCACGGAAAAGCTCGCTGGCTTCGCGGATCATGTCATCGGTTGCGCCCACGCCGACCCGGTCAAGCAGTTCGTTGTGGTTGTCGATGGACAACGCCAGCACCGAAAGTCCGCTGGTGTCGGTTCGTCCATCGACGGTCTTTTCGAACAGATCGATGAAGGCAGGCGCGTTGAGCATGCCGGTGAGCATGTCGGAGGTCTTGAGCTTGCGCAGCTCCTCCTCGAGCTCGGGGTCGGCATGGGAGATCTTCTCGCGCACCAGCATCTGGGCGCAATACTCGCCACCGTAGCGTGCCGGAGAGAAGTCGACTTCGGCGATGAAGGCCGACCCGTCTTCCCGCCGGGCGTTTAGCTGCAGCAGCTCGTCGGGCAGCTCGTCGCGGGCAATGGCCTTGAGCACCTGCCTGATATCGGGCACCTCGTCGCTGGCCGAAAGCAGGTCGAGCATGGACAGGCCTTCGAGCTCCTCGAAAGTGTCGTAGCCGAACAGTTCGAGGTAGGCCCGGTTGGCGTAGATGTGGAGGCCTTCGTGGATATAGGCGATGGCTTCGCTTGAACTGTCGAGCAGCAGCGTGTAGCGATCTTCGATGTCGGCCAGGCTCTTGAGAGCCTGCCTGGCGTCCTTGCGCGCGCGCAGGGAATCAACCTGGTTCAGGGCCAGGCGCTTGAGCTGCCTGAGCCCGGCCTGGTTGACGAATCCTTCGACCCCGGCCGCGGCAGCCGCCATGGCAGAACTCTTGTCGCCGTCATCGATCATGGCCAGCACCGGCACGAAATGTTCCTGCTCACGAGCGGCCCGGACGCTGGCCTCGAACAGCGGCAGGTCGGCAGAGTCGAGCCTGACCACCACCATGTCGACGCGCTCGGACTCGAAAGTGCGCGACACGGCATTGCCGGTGTCGGCAAACAACGTCCTCACCCCGGCATCGTCTCCCAGCATCTGCATGAGCTGGCGCGGTGCCGAGGGATCGTCAGTGACGGTGAGTATTCGTATTTCGGTTGGCTGTTTGGCCATCGGGGCTGCCTGTCTGTCTTGTCGTCGTGAATGTTAGCGCTGCCGGGCAACTGTTTAAAGTACCGGCAGTTTGTACGGTCTGCCAGCCACTTCCCGGACCAGTCTGGGTACAAGATAACCGGAAAGCTCGCGCCGTAGTGATTCCATCATCGCAACGGCGCTTGCATCATCCGTATCAAAGCGCTGTGCCCCTGAAACCGGATCGAGCAGGTGCAGATAGTAGGGCAGGGCGCCGGCCTCGAAGGACCGCCGCATCAGTTCGGCCAGAGCAGCGGACGAATCGTTGATGCCGGCCAGAAGCACGGCCTGGTTGAGCAGGTGAACGCCGCGTTGCCGCAGCCGGGTCAGCGCGCGGGCGACGGCTGCGTCGAATTCATTGCCGTGGTTGGCGTGAATCACCATGACGACCGGCCAGGGCAGCTCGCCGAGCCAGTCAAGCAGGTTTTCGGTCACGCGGTCGGGCAGAATCACCGGCAGGCGCGTGTGGATGCGCAGCCGGCGCAGGTGGGTAATGCCGGCCAGTCGCCGCGTCAGTTCACGCAATCGTCTCGTCGGCAGCATCAGGGGGTCGCCGCCGGACAGGATCACCTCTTCGATGCTCTCGTCGCCGGCTATATGGTCGACGGCCACCTGCCACCGGTCGGCGCCGGCGTTTTCGCTGGCGTAGGGAAAGGCCTGGCGAAAGCAATAGCGGCAGTGGACGGCGCAGGCGCCGGTGGTCACCAGCAGCACACGGCCTTGATACTTGTGGAGAATGCCGTGCCCGGCCGAGCTGGCGCGATCCCCCACGGGATCGTCGCTGAAGCCGGGGGCGGTCTGCGCTTCGCGCGGGTCGGGCAGAACCTGAAGCAGCAGGGGGTCGTGCCGGTCGCCGGGCTGCATGCGGTCGATGAAAGCTTCGGGTACCAGCATTGGAAAACGGCTGTCGGCAGGCTCGCCGTCGCTCGCCAGGCCCAGCCTCTCGAGCAACGCGGCAGGGCTGCGAACGGCCCGCTTCAATTGCCGGCGCCATTCACTTTGCTTGGGTGGAAACGCCGTTCGCGCTAAACTATCGCTTTTCATTTGATCGATTTTCTTTGACCAGCCTTGCTGGTAGCCCGAGGAATCATCGCCTTGACCGTTGCGGTCAGGGCGTCATTGTAATCCGGAGTCATCATGGCAACCTACAGTACCAACGAGTTCAAATCGGGGCTGAAGATCATTCTCGACGGTGATCCCTGCAGCATCGTCGAAAACGAGTTCGTCAAGCCCGGCAAGGGGCAGGCGTTCAGCCGCGTGAAAATTCGCAATCTGCTGACCGGCCGCGTCATCGAGCGAACCTTCAAGTCCGGCGAAACGGTCGAAGCCGCCGACGTATTCGAAAAGGATGTGCAGTACCTCTACACCGACGGCGAGTTCTGGCATTTCATGGATCCCGACACGTTCGAGCAACTGGCCGCCGACAATAAAGTCATCGGCGATTCGGCCCAGTGGCTCAAGGAAGAGGATATTTGTCAGGTCACGCTCTGGAACGGCTCGCCGATCCAGGTGCTGCCGCCGAACTTCGTCGAGCTCAAGATCGTCGAAACCGATCCGGGCCTGCGCGGTGACACCTCCGGCAGCGGCGGCAAGCCGGCGCATCTGGAAACCGGCGCCACGGTACGAGTGCCGCTGTTCGTGCAGGAAGGCGAGATCATCAAGGTCGACACCCGCACCGGTGAATACATGTCGCGGGTGAAGGATTGAGCTGGTGAGCGTCAGCGCGGAAATCCTGCTTCCCCGCTGGGTCGTCCCGGTTCGACCCGAGGGTGTGGTGCTCGAAGGTCACGGCTTGCTGATCGAAAATGGTCGTATCGCGGCCGTGAGCGCGGCCGAAGAACTCCTCGAGTCGCAGCCCCGGGCGACCGTTACGCGCTTGCCCGGACATGCCTTGATACCGGGTCTGGTCAACAGTCACACGCACAGTGCCATGGCGCTGATGCGCGGGCTGGCCGATGACCTGCCGCTGATGCGCTGGCTGGAGGATCACATCTGGCCTGCCGAACAGCGCTGGGTGGGAGCGGAATTCGTGCGCGTCGGCACCGATCTGGCGATGGCCGAAATGCTCAAGGGTGGCACCACCTGCTTCAACGACAACTATTTCTTTCCGGACGTGACGGCTGCCGCAGCCGATCGCGTCGGCATGCGCGCGGTTGTCGGTATTCCGATCATCTCCGTGCCTACAGCCTGGGCGCAGACCGAGGACGAATGCTTCCGTCGCGGGCTCGAAATGCATCAGCAGCTGCTCGATATGCCGCTGGTCACTTCTGCTTTTGCGCCGCATGCGCCTTACACGGTCACCGACGAAGCCTTTCGACGGATTCGTTCGCTGGCCGAGGAAATGGATATTCCGGTGCACCTGCACCTGCTCGAGACGGCTGGAGAAGTTCAGGGCAGCCTCGAACAGCATGGCCTGTCGCCGCTTGACCGCATGGATTCGCTGGGCCTTCTGACCGATCGGCTTCTGGCCGTGCACATGACCCGGCTCGACGATGCCGACATCGCGCGCGTCGCGCGCGCCGGGGTGCACGTGCTGCACTGCCCGGCGTCCAATCTCAAACTGGCCAGCGGTATCTGCCGCGTGGCCGATCTCGATGCCGCCGGCGTCAACGTGGCCATCGGCACCGATGGAGCGGCGAGCAACAACGCCCTGGACATGTTCGCCGAGATGCGCCTGGCCGCGCTCCTGGCCAAGGGTGTAAGCGGTGACCCCGAAGCCATTCCGGCCGAGCGCGCGCTGTCGATGGCGACCATCAACGGGGCGCGGGCGCTGGGCCAGGAAGCACATTTCGGTTCCATCGAAGCGGGCAAGTGCGCCGATCTGGCAGCCGTCGATCTGTCGGCACTGGAAACCGCGCCGGTTCATCATGTCATTTCGCAACTGGTTTATGCCGCTAGCCGCCGACAGGTCACTGATGTCTGGATCGCTGGCCGCCGGGTGCTGAAAGAAGGCAGCCTGACTACCCTGGATACCGAGCGCACGGCGGCCGAAGCCGGGCAGTGGGGCAGCCGGCTGCGCGAAACCCGCCAGGACAGCGTTGGAGAACTGCAACAGTGAATACCGATACCCTTGGCGACAACGTCGACCCGCGCGAGTCCGGCAGATTCGATGCGCTGGCCGCGCGCTGGTGGGATCCCGAAGGCGATTTCAGAACCCTGCACGACATCAATGGTCCGCGCGTGGAATATATTGCCGAAAGGGTTGCGCTGAAGGACCGGCGCGTGCTCGACGTCGGTTGCGGCGGCGGGGTGCTCAGCGAAGCCCTGGCCGCGCGCGGTGCCCGGGTGACGGGGATTGATGCGGGCGGCAAGGTGCTGGAAGTCGCCCGTTTGCACATGGCCGAAAGCGGGCTCGATATCGACTATCGACACATTACTGCCGAATCGCTGGCCGCAACCGAGAGCGAGAGCTTCGATGTGGTCTGCTGCCTGGAGCTGCTCGAGCACGTGCCCGATCCGGCGCAAACCATCGCAGCCTGCGCCAAGCTGTGCCGACCTGGCGGCAAGCTGCTGTTGAGCACCATCAATCGTTCGCCGCTGGCCTGGGCGACGGCCATCGTCGGAGCCGAATACGTCCTCGGCCTGCTGCCGCGGGGCACGCACCGCTATGACCGTTTCATCCGCCCGCAGGAGCTGGCCGGCGCCTGCCGCCGCAGCGGGCTGGACGTGCTCGAGATCACGGGCATGAGCTACAACCCGCTCTCGCGCACCGTGCACATCGGCGGGGCACCTGCAGTCAACTATTTCGTTTTCGCCGCGCGCCCGCAATGAGTTGGGCGAACGTGATTCCCGAAGCCGTCCTGTTCGACCTGGACGGCACCCTGATCGACTCGGCCCCGGACCTTCTGGCGGCGCTCGATCACGTGCGCGCAGGTCTTGATCTGCCGCCGAGCAGCCATTCCGAATTGCGCGAGCATGTCTCGCGCGGGGCGGGCGGGCTGCTGGCGGCCGGCCTGCCGGGGTGGTCGAAAATGGGGCAGGGCGAGCGCCACGATCTGCAGCAATCCCTGCTTGATTTCTATGCCGACAACTGCTGGCAGCGATCGACGCCGTTCGATGGCATCGAAGCGCTCATCGAGCGGCTGGCCGGGCTGGATATCCCGCTGGGCATCGTCACCAACAAGGTCAGCCGTTTTGCCGACCCGATTGTCGAGCATGCCGGCTGGGCCGGTCGTTTCGGCTGCCTGATCACCGGCGACAGGGTAGCCAGGCCCAAGCCCGATCCTGAACCGGTTGTGGCCGCCTGTCAGGCTCTGGGTGTGCGAACGCAGCGTACGTTTTTCGTCGGCGACGACCGGCGCGACGTGCTGGCCGGCGCGGCAGCCGGCACGCGCACGGTGGTGGCGGCCTGGGGCTATTTGCCATCCGGCGAGCAGCCCGGCGACTGGAGTGCCGATGACATCATCGCCGAGCCGGCGGCGCTTCTCGATCTGCTCGGCGCAGTCACCGAGCCTGACTGATGGAGGCGCCCATGGACTGGTGCCGCGAGCGCATGCTGGGCCGGGGCAGCCCGCTGGCGGCTTCGCTGCACTTTGCGCCCGAGCCCTGGCGGGATGGCATCGTTGCCCTGCGCGCGGTCATTTCAGAAATTGCCGCCGTTCCGGATACCGTCAGCGACATCGATATCGGTCGCAGGAAACTTGCCTGGTGGCGCGAAGCCCTGCACACCCGCGCCGCCCACCCGGCCATCGAGGCGCTGGTGGCCAGCGGTGCCGCCGACCGGCTCGCGCCCGAGCGCTTCGGGCCGCTGATAGACAGCGTCGTCGACACCCTCGAAAGCCCCCGCTTCGAACGGCTGGATGACGCCTGGCAACACTGCAGGGCCCTGGGCGGCCCGGCCGCCGCTCTGGAGGTCGAACTGGTCGAGCCCGCTGATGTCACGGCGCTCGACTGGTCGCTGCCCGGCGGCTTTGCCTATCTGGTCAGGCTGGTGCGCGATGTGGGTCTGGATGCGCGCGCGAATCGCTGGCTTGTGCCGCTGGACTTGCAGGCCGACTACCAGGTCGCCCGGCAGAACGTGCTCGACGGGTCGGCTGGCCGGGGTTGGGATGGCATGATCCGGGCCTGGCTTGAAGACGGCGCCCGGCGGGTGACGGATGCGCTGGCGGCGGCGCCGGCACAAGCAAGCTGGCGGCAGCGACACCTGCTTGTTTCGCATGAGCTGGATCGCCGGCTGGCCCGGGCACTTGCCCGGCGCCCGCGCCGTATTCTCGAGACTCGAGTCCGAACCGGGCAGGCAGGCAACGTGTGGGCGGCCTGGCGAGTGGCCAGGCGCCTGCGACGGGCGGTTTGACCTGACCGCCCCCGGCCTCAGTCCGAACTGATGATGTCCGGGCCCTTGCCGGCGGACTTTTCGTAGACACCCTTGCCGATCTTGCGGTACTGGGTGAAGCCGGCCTTTTCGACCTCGTTGCTCGATGGTGCGCGCGAATTCTGCCCGGCCAGGCTGGGCGGGGAAATCAGTCGCCTGACGGCCTGCCCGCAGTAGGGGCATTTCACCATCGGCGGGTCATCGATCTTCTGCAGAATGGTCACCGGCTGACTGCAGTAATCGCAGCCGGCGGCAGGGTCGGTACTGACATATTCGTAGAATGGCATGGGTCCAATTGTACCGCCACGCACGCCACGGCAGGCGCTGCGGCGCCCGGGCTGGCGGGGAATCTGCGACAATGCTGCCGTGTATCGATGGGCAACGGGAACACTGACAAATGAACGATTCTTCCAAGGCCACCTGGCTGGTCACCGGCGCCGCCGGCGCTCTGGGCAGCGCTCTGGTACAGCAGGTGATGGCGGGCGGGGCCGACTGCATCGCCCTTGATCGCCGGGCCGGCGCGCTCGATGATCTGCACGACCGGCTCGAATCAGAGCTGGGGCGCTCTCCGGCCCTGATGCCGATGGATCTTGCCGGGGCCGGGGTCGAGGATTACCAGCGCCTGGCCGAGGTGATCGAGGCGCAGTTCGGGCGCGTGGACGTGCTGGTTCACAATGCCGCCGTGTTCAAGTCCCTGCAGCCGATTGCCCAGCAGCAGCCCGGCGAGTGGCTGGAGATCATGCAGACCTCGCTGACCGCGCCGTACATGCTCACCGCCGTGCTGGCGCCGTTGATGTCGGCAAGCGCCAGCATTGTGTTCATCACTGATGACCACTGCCTGAGCCACCCGGGTGGCTGGGGCGCCTTCGGAGTGGCCCAGGCCGGGCGAAAGCAGCTCGTGCGCGTGATCGAGGCCGACCGCGTACGCAGCGGCCCGCGCGTGATCGAAGTCGATCCCGGGCCCTTCTACAGCCCGCTGCGAATCGCCGCCTGGCCGTCGGACTCGCCGGACAATCTGCCCAGCGCGGCAGCGGCGGCCGAAAAGGTGGTGGCCGCCATCGAGCAATCCGATCAACCCTGAAACAAGCCTGAGGAGCTGCGACCATGTCGGACGACCTGTTCTTGAAGATCATCGACCGGGAAATTCCCGCCGATATCGTTCACGAAGACGATGAACTGCTGGCCTTTCGTGACATCAACCCGCAGGCGCCGGTGCATATTCTGATCATCCCCAAGCGAAAGATCGCCACCATCAACGACCTGCAGGCCGAAGATGCCGGGCTGGTTGGCCGGATGGTGCTGGCCGCCAAGAGGATCGCCGCCGACGAAGGGCTGGCCGACGATGGCTACCGGCTGGCGTTCAACTGCAACGACAAGGGCGGGCAGTCGGTGTATCACATTCACCTGCACCTGCTCGGCGGCCGCCAGATGCAATGGCCGCCTGGGTGAGTCTTCGTTATTCGAAGGTTCGAAACGGCGGACTGGATTCGGGGCTTCTATCCGTGCTGGGTTTCCGGCAGATAAGCGCTCATCCAGGCGCCCGACAGGCCCATGGCGGCCAGGATCAGGATGATGCCTGATGTGGGCAACACGGTGGTCAGGGCGCCCACGCTGCCGGTCAGCAGCAATACGATGCCGATGACGGTGTTGCTGACGGCGACGTAGTCCGTGCGCCGGTTACCGCCGGCCAGATCGACGATATAGGTCTTGCGACCCAGCCGCACGCCCGAGTGGGCAACTGCCAGCGCAAAGAAGAACAGGGGGTACAGCCAGGCGCTGTCGGAGGCCATTGGCAGGCCGTGCACAATGCCGACCAGCACGATCCCCACGAGCGCGGCGCTGCCGCCGGCGATGATCATCACTCGCCGGCTCGAAGTGTCGGCAAAACGTCCCCAGAACGGCGCCGATACCAGGCTGGCAATGCCATCGGCGATCACGAACAGGCCCAGAACCAGCAGAGTTCCTTCGGTGCGTTCATGCGCGAGCATGATGAAAAAGGGCGCGCTCAACGACGAGCAAAGCAGCAGCGAGCGGGCAATGACAAAGCGACGAAAGCTGCGGTCGGTGCGCAGCAGATCGAGGCGCTTGAGCGCTTCGGCCAGTGCGTTTCCGCCGCCTTCGGTAGCGCCTGGAAACTCGCGGATCATCGCATAGGTGGCCGCCGCGACCAGCCACAGGCCTGCCGCGATAGCCAGGAGAACGAGATACACGCCGTGATCACCGCCTTCGCCTCCGTCGAAGAGCAGCAGCACGCCAACGCCGATGGTGATCGAGCCGGCCAGAAACTCCGACCAGCCGCTGACCCGGCCGCGGCGGGTTCTGGGCACGGTCTTGCCAAGCACATCCTTGGACGCCACCGAGCAGAGCCCGCGCGAGAGGCTGAACAGAACCAGAGCGGACAGCAGCCCGATACCGGCAGCCGTGCCGGTCAGGGTCATGGCGACCAGGGCCATGCACAGCACCGCTACGGCCTGCAGGACGCTGCCAAGGACAAAGGTCCACTTTCTCACCGGCTGGCGCCTGACGAAGCTGGCAATCACAAGCTGCGGGATCATCGAGCCCGACTCCCGAATCGGCACCAGAAAGGCGGTGAAGACCCCCGGTGCGGACAGCGCCGCGAGCAGCCAGGCGAGAATTGTCTTCGGGTTCGCGATCGAGTCGCCCAGTTTGGTGAAGAACTGGGTGACGACCTGCAGCAGGAAATTGCCGGGCACGACGCGACAGGCGTCCTGGTCGATATCCCGACAAACGCGCGCGTCTTCTTCGTTGACCAGCTTCTGGTAGATGCCTTCCAGGCGGGCGCTGGCAAAGAGTCTGTCCCTCATGGCACGCCCATCGTTTGTTCGGCCCCGGTGTCGATCGCCTCAAGCTGGAAGGGGGTGACCCGAACAATCACGCCCAGCCACTCGGAATCGAAGTATTCGTAGCGTTCGGGTCGGATGGCCCGGCTCTCCTCGAGCCGGTGAACCACAAGCTCCGATGCGTTCGATCGATCGGGCCATGCCGACGGGCCAGTCTGCTGGCGAGCGCGCCAGTCGAAGATGACGTCGGCGTGCATGAACTGCCGCTGCCGCAGCCTGATCGTGCCGTCGAGTCGGTAGTGGAAGTCCGGCGCCAGGTCTTTGCCGGCCTGCACCGGGCGGCCGTCGCGCAGCAGGCGCCCGGTCGGTGCCAGGGTGATCCACTGAGCGGCTATCGGGTGATTGTCGTGAATGCGCACGGCCCGGGGCCGGGTAGACTGCTCCAGGGGCTGATACCAGGCCAGCCAGGCGTGAACGCGGAAGGCGCCGGACTGTTCGAGCCGGGACCTGGCCTGCGCCATCGGGGCGGAGAGCTCGTCGAGCGCGAGCCAGGGCTCTGGATAGAGCAGCGCCTCGATCAGGGATTCTTCCCCGCTTTCAAGGCTGGCGAGTGCATCAACCACGTTCAGGGCGGCCTCGAGCTCCGATTCGGAACTTCGCTCCTCACCGGCAGCGCGCGCCAGTTCCTGCTGGCGGGCAAACGCCTTCCAGGCCGGATCGAGGGCGTCGACGTGACCAGCCGGGCCCGGCGCCAGCCAGGCGTCGGAGCTGCCGCCGGCATGGGTGAAGACAATCGCTTCGACCCGGTAGAACGGACCCTGATTGGCGTTTTTCTGAGCCAGGGCCTCAGCAGCCTGTACCGTCAGGGTCAGGGCGGCGAGCAATATCGACAGGGACAGCTTCATGGCGCCAAAGTGTAACCGAGTCCTGCACGCCTCGGCGTGTCAAACACCTCCATCGAGAAAAACGGGCCTGACGGCCCGCTTTTCACGTCCTTTGCCGAAGCGCTCAGTCGACTGGATCGACGGAGACGCGAACTCGAATCGTATCTCCGGGATGATGGTCCATCGTGGTCCGGTGCAGGCGGCCGCCGTATTCGTAGGTGACGCGGTAACCCCCATGCACCGTCCGCTCGCGCCAGTCGCGCTCCAGGTGGCAGCGCTGGCGAGTCACCGGGTAGACGCCGCCGTCACGGGCCCGCGAGGCATCGTGCCCGATGCTGCCGCCGAGCAGGGCGCCGGCGGCCGTGGCCGCATCCCGCCCGCTGCCACTGCCGAACTGGTTGCCGATCACGCCGCCGATGATCGCACCCACGACAGTCGGTGTATGCGAGTGGCGACGAGCCCGGACGTATTCGGTTTCCTGGCGACAGACTTCGCGATCGACCGGGGTTCGGTGAATCTGACTGATCGGCTCCACATCGACGACTCGCGCCAGCTCGTAACCGCTGCTGCCGGCCACGGCCAGGCTGCTGGCGGCCAGGGCGGCGGCCATGATCGTCAGTCGGGTGAGATTCGTATTCATCGTTCGTTCTCCATCACTTTGAAGAGGCTGGTGCCAGCTTTGGGACAAGTCTAGTCGGCGGCGCCTGAATCGGCTCTGAATCACTCGGGCATCGGTATTTGCCGATTCCCTTGCTGCTGGATTAGGATGCGTGTACCACTGCTGCTTGAGGAGGCAGGCATGGCGGAGCATGAAACCGGCGCAATACGTAACGTGGCCCTTCTGGGTCACGCAGGTTCCGGCAAGACGACGCTCATGGAGATGCTGCTGGTCAAAAGCGGTGTTCTGGGCGAGCCGGGGTCGCTGGAGCGGGGTACGACGGTCAGCGACTTCGATCCGCTGGAGAAGGAATACCAGCACTCGCTGAGTTCTGCCATTGCTTCGCTGCCCTTCGACGGTGTTCACGTCAATCTGATCGATACACCGGGCAACCCCGATTTTCGGGGTCAGGCGCTTGCTGCCATGGGCGCGGCGGAAACGGCGGCGATCGTCATCAATGCCGCGGCGGGTATCGAGACATCGACACGACGGCTGATGCGGCGGGCCATGCAGCGCAGGCTTTGTCGCATCATCATCATCAACCGGATGGATGCCGAAGGGGCGGATCTGGAGCAACTGGTGCGCGATATTCGCGAGGAGTTCGGCGCCGGCTGTCTGCCCGTCAATCTGCCGACGGACAATGGCGCGACCGTGCGCGACTGCTTTTTCAAGTCTTCGGGCGATACCGATATCTTTTCGGTAGCCGACGCCCATACCGAAATCGTCGATCAGGTGGTGGAAGTCGATGAGGCGCTCATGTCGCGCTATCTCGACGGTGAGGAAATCGATGCACAGTCGCTGCATGATGCCTTCGGCAAGGCGCTGCGCGAGGGCCATCTGGTTCCGATCTGCTTCACTTCGGCGCTGACCGGCGCCGGCTGCGGCGAACTGCTGCGCTTTTTTCGCCGCCTGCTGCCCGGCCCGCTCGAGGGCAATCCGCCGCCGTTTCGCAAGGGCCCTGACGGGGAGCGCGTCGAGGTCAGCCTGCGGCCTGATGACAGCGTGCTTGCGCACGTCTTCAAGGTCAGCAATGATCCCTATGCCGGCAAGCTCAGCATCTTTCGCCTCTACCAGGGCACCATCCGCCCGGATACCCAGCTCTATGTCGGCGAAGGGCGCAAGCCGATAAAGGCCGCGCACCTGTATCGCATTCAGGGCAAGGAGCATGTCGAAATCGACCAGGCCGTGTCGGGCGATATCTGCGCGTTGGCCAAGGCCGAGGATATCCATTACGACGCCATCCTTCACGAAAACCGTGACGAAGGCCACTACTACCTCAAGCCGATCGACTTTCCGCAACCGATGTTCGGCCTGGCCGTTCAGGCGACGACTCGCGGAAACGAACAGAAGCTTGCCTCCGCTCTGACTCGCCTGGCCGAGGAGGATCCCTGTTTTCTGGTCGAACACAACCAGGAGCTCAACGAGACCGTCATTCGTGGCCTGGGCGAAATTCACCTTCGCGTCATGCTCGAGCGCATGAAGCAACGCTACAACGTGGAAGTGGAAACGCGTAATCCCCGGATCGCCTATCGCGAGACCATCACTCGGCCGGCCGAAGGTCATCATCGCCACAAGAAACAGACCGGCGGCGCCGGCCAGTTTGGAGAAGTGTTCATGCGCGTGCGGCCGCTCGGGCGCGGCGAAGGATTCGTCTTTCGCTCGGAGGTGGTCGGGGGTGCGATTCCGTCCAGCCTGATCCCCGCCGTGGAAAAGGGCGTGCGCCAGTTGCTGGAAGAAGGGGCGATTGCCGGATTTCCGCTGCAGGATCTCGAAGCGGTGGTCTATGACGGCAAGCACCACCCGGTTGATTCAAAGGAAGTGGCCTTCGTGATCGCCGGGCGCAAGGCCTTTCTGGACGCCGTGCGCAATGCGGGCGCGCAGGTGCTCGAGCCGGTGGTGGAACTCGAAGTGACCGTGCCCGACAGCTCGATGGGTGATGTGACCGGATCGCTGGCCGCGAAACGGGCACGTATTCAGGGTACTGACAGCCTGCGCGGCCAGATGACGATCATTTCTGCAGCGGTGCCGCTGTCGGTGCTGGCGGAGTTTCCCACCGAGCTCAAGAGCATGACCGGCGGGGAAGGGCGCTATACGATGTCCTTTTCGCACTACGATGCCGTGCCGGCCGCTGAACAGGCGGAGCTGGCAGAGGCATTCCAGGCACGGGTCAGCGACGACGACTGATCGCGGTCAGCCGCCGGTGGAGGTCGTCGGTAGCCCGCATCAGATCATCCAGCGATCCGCTGTTGTCGATCACGTCCGTGGCCACGGCCAGGCGCTGCGAACGCTTCGCCTGGGCCGACAGCATGGATTCGGCCTGCTGCCGATCGACGCCGTCGCGCTCGAGCAGCCGTTCGATCTGAAGCGCGACGGGCAGGTCGACGACGACGACCCGCTCGGCGTCGTCGAACAGACCGGATTCGACCAGCAGCGGAACAACGAGCACTACATAAGGCGCGTCTTCAAGCCGTGCGATCTGCCGTCGCGCCTCTTTCTCGATCAAGGGATGCAGGATCCCTTCCAGCCTTGTCCGCTGCTGCGGATCCGTAAATATCATCTCGCGCAGGGCGCGGCGATCGAGCCCTCCGGTCGAATCGAGAATCTCTGCGCCGAAGGCCTTCTCCACCTCTTCCAGGCCCGGACTGCCCGGTGCCACCACCTGGCGGGCGATCAGGTCGGTATCCACAACCGCAGCGCCGCGTTCAGCCAGCCGATCGGATACGCTGGTCTTGCCGCTGGCGACGCCACCGGTGAGCGCAACCAGCATGGGTGCGGGCTTGTCTTTCGGCCCGGTCATGCGTTAAGAAATTCTGGTACGGTGGAATACATACTTCACGCGCACATCAATCTGGGGTAGTGTGATTGCAGAGGGTAGTTTGAAACGCGGGGACAAACAATTGACTGATATTCTGATTGTCGATGATCACGATCTGGTTCGCACGGGACTGAAGAACATACTGGCTGGCGAACGCGACCTGAAGGTGGTGGGCGAGGCATCCACGGGTGAAGAGGCCATTCAGCTCGCGCGCAAGCTCGAGCCTGATGTAGTGTTGATGGACGTCGGCCTGCCGGGCCTGTCGGGGCTGGAGACCACCGAGCGGATTCTGAAGGCCCAGCCTGCCATTCGCGTGATCGTGCTGACCGCACACAGCGAGCCGCCGCTGCCGGCCCGGCTCCTCGATTCGGGGGCATCGGGCTATCTGACCAAGGCCTGCGATGCCGCCGAGCTATTGCGCGCCGTGCGCAAGGTGGCCCAGGGCGAGCGCTACATCGGCTCCGATATTTCCCAGCAACTGGCCATTTCGCTGCTGCCGGGCACGCCGCAGTCGCCGTTCCAGGAACTGACCGGACGTGAACTGGAAATTGCCCTGATGCTGACCCAGGGCATGAAAATGCAGTCGATCGGAGAAGTGCTCAACGTCAGCCCCAAGACCGTTGCCACCTACAAGTACCGGATCTACGACAAGGTGGGTGTCAGCAGCGAGGTCGAACTGCTGCGCACGGCCCTGCGTCACGGCCTGATATCGGAAGTCTGAGCACAGCGCTGCGGTACTTTCCGGGCCGCGCCTGCGGCCCGGAGCATGGTTCACTTCCCGATCAGTCGCCGTCCTTGAGGCGGTAGATTCCGCCGCCCTCGGGAATTGCACTGGCGCCGTCGCGACGCGTCTCGTCGTGCTTCTTGTCCGAATCTCCTGACGAGCGGGCCGGCCGAGCGCTGGAAGTTTCGCGCTTGTGCGACGGCTGCTCGGGTGCCTGTCCGGATTTCTGCTCGGACGTCTGTTTCGGCTTCTCGGGCTTCTGTTCCGACCTCTGCGCGGGCTTCTGCTCGGGCTTCGGCTCGGACTTCTGCTCGGACTTCGGCGCGGGCTTCGGCGCGGGCTTCGGCGCGGGCTTCGGCGCGGGCTTCGGCTCGGACTTCGGCTCGGACTTCGGCTCGGACTTCTGCTCGGACTTCTGCTCCGGCTGCTGTCGAGCCTGTGCGCTCTGGTCCTGTTGCTTGTCCTGACTTTGTGGCTGGCTCTGGCTCTGGTTCGGCTCCTGGCTGCCCGAGCGGCTGCGCCGTTTCTTTCCGCCGCGGCGCCGGCGCTTCTTTTTCTTCTTGCTGGCGCCGTTGCTTCCCGGGCCTTCCGGATCAGGCTTCTGGCTGCCCGGTCGACCATCGGCGGGCTTGCTGGCGGCCCTCTTTTTCTTGCCGCGCTGGCCGGTCCTCTTCTTCTTCTTGCTGCCGCCAGGCCTGCCTCGCTGCGGCTGCGACTTGCCGGCCGCCTGGCCTGAGCGTCTGCCCGTCTGCTTCTGCGCTTGCGTGCGCTTGTGTCCGCTGCGCTGCTTGCCGTGGGCGCCGAATACGCTGATCAACAATGATTTCAGCCAGGCCATGAAGCCGCCGGGTTCCGGCCTGGGAGCCGGCGCCGTTGTGCGCTGAATGCCGCTGACCGCCGCCGGCTCAGGCGCCGGAGCGGGCTGCGCCTCGACCTGTGCCGGCAGCGCCTCGAGTTCTTCGCCAGTGGCCAGTGCGTAGCTCGGCTCATCGATCGTCTCGCTGGTACGCAGCCGCTGGATTTCGAAACGCGGGGTTTCCAGCCAGCGGTTGGCCACCACCGTGATGCGCACTTTGGTACGGGCCACAATCTCTTCGGTGGCCTGGCGCTTTTCGTTGAGCAGGAAGTTGGCCACCTCGATCGGCGCCTGGACGATCACGCGCGAGGTGTGCTCTTTCATGGACTCTTCTTCGGCCAGTCGCAGAATCGACAGCGCCAGCGACTCGATCGAGCGGATCGCACCATAGCCGTCGCAGCGCGGGCAGGTGATATAGCTCGACTCGCCCAGCGAGGGCCGCAGCCGCTGTCGCGACATTTCCAGCAGGCCAAACCGGGAAATGCGACCGATCTGCACCCGTGCCTTGTCCATGCGCATGGCCTCGCGTAGGCGGTTTTCCACCTCACGCTGGGCGTCCTTGCTCATCATGTCGATGAAGTCGATGACGATCAGCCCGCCGAGATCGCGAATGCGCAGCTGGCGGGCGATTTCGTCGGCCGCCTCGAGGTTGGTCTGAAGCGCGGTTTCCTCGATGTCGGCGCCCTTGGTCGCGCGCGCGGAGTTGATGTCGATCGACAGTAGCGCTTCGGTGTGGTCGATCACCACCGCACCGCCGGAAGGCAGGCGCACCTCGCGCGCGAAGGCTGATTCGATCTGGCTTTCGATCTGAAAGCGCGAGAACAGCGGAGTGTCGTCCTGATAGAGCTTGAGCTTGCGCAGGTTGTGCGGCATCACCTGCTGCATGAATTCGCGCGCGTCTTCGAACACCTGCTTATCGTCGATCAGGATCTCGCCGATGTCCTCGCGCAGGTAGTCGCGCAGGGCGCGGATGATCAGGTTGCTTTCCTGGTAGATCATGAACGGCGCCTTTTTGGCGCTGGCCGCCTCCTGAATGGCGTTCCAGAGCTTGAGCAGGTAGTCGAGGTCCCACTGCAGCTCCTCGCTTTCGCGCCCGACGCCGGCGGTGCGAACGATGCAACCCATTTCGTTGGGAATCTCGATTTCCTGGAGCGTGTCGAGCAATTGCTTGCGTTCGTCGCGAGAAATCTGGCGCGATACGCCCCCGGCCCGTGGATTGTTGGGCATCAGCACCAGGTAGCGCCCGGCCAGCGATATGAATGTTGTCAGGGCGGCGCCCTTGGTGCCGCGCTCTTCCTTGTCGACCTGGACGATGACTTCCTGGCCGCCGTGGACGGCGTCCTTGATTTCGACGCGCTCTCCGGACTCGAGCGCCTTGAGTGCCGCCTCGCCGAAATACTCGCGGCTGATTTCCTTCATTGAAAGGAATCCGTGGCGCTCGGATCCGAACTCGACAAAACAGGCATCGAGGCTGGGTTCCACCCGGGTGATGCGGCCCTTGTAGATGTTTGATTTCTTCTGCTCCTGCGCCGGCACCTCGATGTCGAGGTCAAGCAGGCTCTGGCCATCAGCGATGGCCACGCGCAACTCCTCTGGCTGAGTTGCGTTGATCAGCATGCGTTTCATTGTTTTTCCTCCGGCGCTCCCGACCGTCTCGGGCAGGGGTCTTCGGGAAACAGATGCCGGACAAGGCCGGGCTCCACAGAATATGGAGCCAGGCGGATAAACCAGCCTGTATCGATTGCCGCCGGGCCATCGTGGCCCGGGCAGCTTCATCGAGCCGCCGCCATAGTGGCGCGACGCGGTCTGGTTCACATGCGGCCGCGCGAGGCGCTGGCCTGCAGTATCTGGCACCGAACCCGGCGCCGATGCATCGGTCGATCCGGGAGCGCGTAGTTCTTCAATGTCAGGCCGCCGGGCGCTTTCATGCCTTGCAAGCGCCGGCGGCATACCATGTTCATCTGCCGCGACCGCGATATCATTCGGGTCAACGTGCAAAATCAATCTGGCCCTGCTGTGGGCCGCCCCTGGACCTGGACCTGGCCGGTCCGGGAGTCGAGCGAATGGTTCTTGTGGCGGATGCCGTTTTAAGGCCGGTCAGCCCGGCGCCGACACCGCTTGTGCCGGTATCGGCAGCTGTGTCAGCATCCGCAGTCGGGTCCGGGCGAGTCGGGGAATGTTTTCGAGCCTCACGGCACTGGCCCGACCACACACGCACCTGATCTCGTTATTTTATCATTGATCGTATTGCGACGATAGCCGTTTTGATAGGTGTTGCAATGGTTGCTGCAATCGTCGTCGTTTGCCGGGCCCGCTCGTGAAAGAGCAGCGGCTGGCACCACAGGCTTCAGGAACTCCCGATGATGGAAGGTAAAACGAGCGGAGGTGTAAGGCACCTCACCGTCAGCGAGGACCGATCGGGCCAGCGCCTGGACAATTTCCTCATCAGCGAGCTGGGGCCGGTGCCGCGCGGGCTGGTTTATCGGCTGGTGCGTACCGGACAGGTGCGCGTCAACGGCCGGCGCGCCAAACCGATGAAAAAGCTCGCGGCCGGCGACGAGGTGCGCATTCCCCCGGTGGCGGAGCGGGCGCCGGAAGACCGCCGCGTGCCCGAGGGAATGGTGGCGCGCATTCGCGCCTGCATTCTGGAGCACAACGAGGCACTGCTCGTGCTCGACAAGCCGGCGGGTGTGGCCGTGCAGGCCGGAAGCGGCCTGTCCTGGGGCCTGATGGACGTGCTCGGGCAAATGGGGGAGGGCTATCGGCCGGTTCACCGGCTTGATCGGGCCACAAGCGGGGTGCTGGCCGTGGCGCGCAGCCACCGGGCAGCGCGCGAACTGCAGCAGGCCTTTTCGAACCAGACCGTCGAAAAGCGCTATCTGGCCCTTCTCGAGGGTGAACTGGCCGAAGATCGCCTGACCGTCGATGCGCCGCTGAAAAAGATCAGGGATGCCAGCGGCCAGCACCGGGTGATTGTCGCGCCGGATGGCCAGTCGGCGATCACCCACTTTGGCCTGCTCGAGCGTGTCGCTGGCTACAGCTATGTCGAGGTGCGTATCGAAACCGGGCGCACGCACCAGATCCGGGCGCACGCGGCCAGCATCGGTCATCCGCTGGCCGGGGACGAGCGGTACAATCAGCGGTCGGCTCCAGCGGGACTGAAGCGGCTGTTTCTGCACGCCCACTTTCTGAAGCTGCCCTGGCCGTCGGAGCAGGTCTACTCGGCGCCGCTGCCCGAGGAACTGTCGTCCCTGCTCGACCGGCTGCGGTCGAGCCCGAAATCGGCCTGATACAGGAACTCGCCAACAAATGTACCAACCCTTGAGCGTCTTCATCGGCCTGCGCTATCTGCGCGCGAAACGACGCAATCACTTCATCTCCTTCATCTCGCTGATTTCCATGGGCGGTATCGCCCTGGGCGTGACGGTGCTGATTACCGTGCTGAGCGTGATGAACGGCTTCGAAACGGAGCTGCGCGAGCGCATTCTCGGCATGATTTCACACGCCACCATCGAAGGCTACGAGCGTCGCCTGTCGGACTGGCAGTCGCTGCTCGACGAGGTGCGCAAGCACCCCGACGTGGTGGGTGCTGCGCCCTACATCGAGCAGGAAACCCTCATCAGGGGCCGGGCGACAGCCGGTGCCCAGGTGCGGGGCATCGATCCCGGGCTCGAGCCGCAGGTCTCCGAGATTGACGAACTCATGCGTCACGACGGATTCAGGGCCCTGGAGCCGGGCGCGTGGCGGGTCATGCTCGGCGCAGGCCTGGCGGCCCGGCTGGGCGTGCGCGAGGGCGATTCGGTGACCATTTTCGCGCCCGAGATCCGCGCCACGCCGGCTGGCGTCGTGCCGCAGGTGCGCCGTTTCGAAGTCGCCGGTATTTTCGAGGCCGGCGTGCAGCAGTACGATACCGCGCTTGCCATCATTCACTATCGCGACGCTCAGCGCCTGTTCCGGCTTGACGGACAGGTGAGCGGCATCCGGCTGAAATTCGACGATCTGATGCGCTCCCGAGCCATTGCCTGGGAGTTGAGCGATCAGATTGGCGGCATGCACCGCGTGCGCGACTGGACGCAGCAGCACGCCAATTTCTTCCGCGCCGTGCGCACCGAAAAGACCGTGATGTTCATCATTCTGTCGCTGATCATCGCGGTCGCTGCCTTCAATATCATCTCCACCCTGGTCATGGTGGTCACCGACAAGCAGGCCGATATCGCCATTCTCAAGACCATGGGACTGGGCCCGAGAAAGATCATGGGAATATTCATGGTCCAGGGTTCGCTGATCGGCATCATCGGCACCGTGCTGGGCATTGTCGGTGGCGTGGCCCTGGCGCTCAACGTCGAACAGCTCGTCGCCTTGCTGGAGCAGTTTCTGAGCACCGATTTTCTCTCCGCCGAGGTCTACTACATCAGCGACTTGCCGTCGGAGCTGCGCCTGGCCGATGTGATCAAGTTCGGCAGCGTTGCCCTGGTGCTTTCACTGCTGTCGACCATCTATCCGGCCTGGCGGGCCGCGCGAACCGAAGTGGTGGAGGCGCTGCGTCATGAATGACATCGTCATCAGCGCCAGGGACCTGACGCGGACCTTTGTCCAGGGGCGAACCGAGCTGAACGTGCTTGCCGGCATCGATCTCGATATTCGCGCCGGCGAGCAGGTGGCCATTCTGGGCGCATCCGGGGTCGGCAAGAGCACGCTGCTGCACCTGCTTGGCGGCCTGGACAAGCCGACCTCGGGTTCGGTCGAGGTGGCCGGCGAGAACATGGCCCAGGCCGACGAAACCCGCCGGGCGGCCATTCGCAACCGGCACCTGGGCTTCGTTTATCAATTTCACCATCTTTTGCCCGAGTTCAGCGCGCTCGAGAACGTGGCCATGCCGCTGCTGATCGCCGGTCGCAGGGCGGTCGAAGCGCGAGACGAAGCAAGTGCACTGCTCGAGCGCGTCGGCCTGGGCGGTCGCCTGAGGCACAAGCCCGGCGAGCTGTCGGGCGGCGAGCGTCAGCGCGCGGCGGTGGCCAGGGCCCTGATCAATCGCCCGGCCTGCGTGCTCGGCGATGAGCCGACCGGCAATCTTGATGAGCGTAACGCTGACCAGGTCTACGAGCTGATGCTCGAACTCAATCGGGAGTTGCGCACCAGCGTCGTTCTCGTCACCCACGATCCGCTGCTGGCCGGCCGCATGGACCGGCGCCTGGAGATGACCGCCGGCCGACTCGAGCCGATCGATTGAGCAATGGCGGGCGGGGGCGGGCGTGTGCTGTTGGCCTTCATCGCGGGCTGTCTGCTGGCGCCCTGGCTGCCTTCGCTGCCCGGTATCGTCGTGCTTGTTGCGCTTGCCGCACTGGCCGGCGCCGGCTGCGCCTTTCGCCGTACGCGCCTGCCCGCCATTTTTCTGTTCGGTGCACTGTGGTTTCTGGCTGCCGCCCAGTGGCAGATGGATCGCCAGTGGCCGGCTGAACGCGCCGGTCAGATCCAGACGGTAACGGGGCATGTGGTCGGCCTGCCTCAGCGCCACGAGCAGTCCGTTCGCTTTGTGCTTGCCGTCGACGGACCGCCCGGCAGCGACGCCGTACCGGCAAGAATTCGCGTGAGCTGGTATCGCCCGCACCGGCGCGTCGAGCCCGGCAGCCACTGGCGCATGGACCTGCGGCTCGAGCCGCCGACCGGGCGCGACAATCCTGGCGGCTTCGACTATCAACGCTATCTGCTGGCGCGGCGCATCGGCGCGACCGGCAGGGTACGCGGCCAGCCCTGGCTTCTGGCCAACGAACCGGGCAAGCGCTGGCTCGACCGTCAGCGTCAGCGTCTTTCAGACATCATCCAGTCGGAGACCGTCGATCGCGACGTCGCCGCGCTCAAGCGCGCGCTGGGCGTGGCCGACCGTTCGGCCATCCAGCCCGAGCTTTCCGAACGCCTGCGTCAGACGGGTACTGCCCATCTGCTGGCCATCTCGGGGCTGCATATCGGCATGGTGGCCGGGCTTGCCGGCCTGCTTGCCGGATGGCTGGCCGCGCCCCTGGGGGTGATCCGGGGCCGTCTTGACCGACGCCGGATTGGTGTGCTGTTCGGTTTGGTTGCCGCTTTCGGATATGCCGGTCTGGCCGGGTTTTCCCTGCCGACGCAGCGCGCGCTGATCATGCTGTGCGTGCTCGCTGCAGCGCTGTTGCTGCGTCGGGCCGTGCCACCGGGGCGCGCTTTGCTGCTGGCACTGCTGGCCGTGCTGCTGTTCTATCCGCTCTCGCCCTTGTCGGTGGGCTTCTGGCTGTCTTTCGCAGCCGTTGCCGTTCTGATCTTCGCCTTTGCCTGGCGGCCGTCGAAGCCCGGACAGTGGGTCACGGGCCTGCTGCGGGCGCAGGTGGTTCTTCTGATCGGTCTGCTGCCGCTCAATATCGGCCTGTTCGGCCAGCTTGTGCCGGGGGCCTTTCTGGCCAACCTGGTCGCAATCCCCCTGGTCGGCCTGATCGTTCTGCCCGCGCTTCTCGTCGATCTCGTCACCATGCTGGCCGGCTGGCCCGCGCTGCCGCTGTCGATACCGGCCGATTTCGGCCTGATCTTTTTGCTCGAATTGCTCGAGCGTCTGCACGGTACAGCCGGCGCATACCTGCCCATGGCCGCCGGCAGCGGCTGGGCCATGGTGCTTGCCGCGCTCGGCGCGGCCTGGCTGATTGCGCCACCCGGCTGGCCCGCCCGCGGCCTGGGTGCGGTGCTGCTGCTGCCGCTTTTGTGGCCAGCCGTGCCGGTGCTGGAAGATGATGAGCTGGAAGCGTGGTTCCTGGACGTCGGCAACGGTCTGGCGGTTCTGGTTCGTACCGCAGATGGCGCGCTGCTCTACGACACGGGTCCCGGGGACGGCGAGGGATCGGACGTTATCTCCGGCGTTCTTCCGGATGTCCTGCGCTCGCTTCGCCTCGATTATCTCGATCGGGTGGTGGTGTCACACGACCACCGCGGCCACGCCGGCGGCCTGGCGTCGGTTCTTGCACCGGGGGTGATCGTGCACGCGGGCAGCTCGGTGCCGGGCGCGCCCTGCGAGGCCGGGCAATCCTGGCATTCCGGGCGCTGGCGCTTCCGTTTCCTTCATCCCAGCGCCGCCTTGCCCGACCTGGGCAGCAATTCGTCTTGTGTGCTGCATATCGCCGGTCCGGGCGGCGGCCTTCTCTTGACCGGCGGTATCGATGCCGATGTGGAAGCGCGCCTGGTGGCCGTATGGGGCGGGCCAGCCGCCGACGTGCTGCAGCTTCCCTCGGGCGGGCATCGCGACGGCAGCAGTTCGCCTTTCCTGAACGCGGTTGCACCCGAGGTGGCAATCGCTTCGGTGGCGCGGCACGATCGCTTCGGGCGTGTGCATGCCGCCACTGGGCGGCGGCTGGATGCTGCGGGTATCGAGTGGGTGACGACCGGGCGCTGCGGCGCACTGCGAATCAGGCTCCGGCCCGATGAATCCGCTCGGGTTCGGTCGATGAGCACGCTCGCACCCCGATTCTGGAAGTCGCGCGCGAACTGCCCCTGATCGCTTCAGCACGAGCGCCGGCGAGCACAAGCGAAGGCGACGAACGCGCGGCAAACCCGTTATCATGCGCGCTGGACAAGCCAAGGCCCGGAACAGACTCCGAACATGCTCGAAATCGTCGTCGCGGGTGGATGGCTGATGGTGCCCATTCTGGCCTGCTCCATCATCGCCGCCGCCATCATCATCGAACGTTTCGTGAACCTGCGCCGCAAGCGCGTGCTGCCGGCCGGGGTGCTAGAGCGCGTCCGCCAGTGGGCGGCACAGCGCGAGCTTGACGCTCAGCACATCGAACAGTTGCGGCGCTCTTCGGCGCTGGGCCGCGTGCTGGCTGCCGCGCTGGTCAATCGCCGCCGCGAGCGCGAAGTGATCAAAGACGCGGTGCAGGACACCGGCCGCCACGTCGTGCACGAGCTGGAACGCTTTCTCAACACCCTGGGCACCATTGCCGGCATCACGCCGCTGCTGGGCCTGCTCGGCACGGTGATCGGCATGATCGAGGTCTTCTCGGTCATCATGATCCAGGGCGTGGGTGACCCCAACGAGCTGGCCGGCGGCATTTCTCAGGCCCTGATCACCACGGCTGCGGGCCTGACCATAGCCATTCCCAGCTACTTCTTCTACCGCTACTTCCGCGGCCTGGTGCGCTCGTACGTCGTTGAAATGGAGCAGCAGGCCCTCGAACTGCTCTACGCCATCGAGCGCAAGCGCCCGCAACCGTTCGCCGGCACCCAGTAGGCCCATGAAGCTGCAGCAGGAAGAACATGAAGAGCCGGAGATCAACCTCACCTCGCTGATTGACGTGGTGTTTCTCCTGTTGATCTTCTTCATGGTCTCGACTACCTTCGAGCGCCAGGCCCTGCTGCGCCTGGAGCTGCCCGAGGCAAGTACGGCCGAGAGCGAAAACCTGCCTGACGTCGTCGAATTCATCGTCACCGGCGATGGCCGTCTGTTCGTGGGTGACCAGGAGCTGGTCGACGCCCGTCAGCCGACCGTGCAGGCCGCCATCGCCCGGCGCTTCCGTGACAATCCCGATGCCGTGCTGGTGCTGCGCGCCGACGGCGAGGCACCGCATCGTCTGGTGGTGCGCGTGCTCGACTCGGCCGCGGCCGAAGGTATTCACCAGGTCAGCATCGCAACCGTCGAGGGAGAATCCGAATGACTGCCCCGACAAGCATGACCGGCGGTCAGGTCTACCGTCGCCTGCTGGGCATGGTGCTCAAGCACCGCCTGATTTTCGCGCTGGCGCTGCTGGCCGTGGGCCTGGACGCGGCAGGGCAGGGCCTGTTTTTCTATCTTCTGCGGCCGTTGATCGACGACACCATCGCCGCGCCCAATCCCGATTTCAACTATGTGCTGCCGGCGCTGGTGTTCCTGGCCCTGATTCTGCGTGTGATCGGCAATTTCGGCGGCGAGTTCGGCATGCAGTGGGTGGGCCGGAAATTGATCGCGGACCTGCGCAACGCGCTGTTCGATCGCTATCTGGAGCTGCCCGCGGCGTGGTTCGATCGGGAGTCCTCGGGCCAGATGATCTCGCGCTTGACCTACAACACCGAGCAGGTTGCCGAGGCGGCAACCAAGGCCCTGATCGGCATTTCACGTGATGTTCTGACGGTTATCGCGCTGTTTGCGGTGATGCTGATCCAGTCCTGGCGGCTGACCGCCTCACTGCTGCTGCTGCTGCCGATCATCGCTGTGATCGCTTACTTCATCAGCCGCCACTTCCGCCGCATTTCGACCAATATTCAGGACTCCATGGGCGATGTCACCCACATCACCGAGGAGGCGGTCAACGGGCACCAGGTCATCAAGGTCTTTGGCGGCCAGCGCCAGGAGCGCGACAAGTTCCACGGCATCAACGAGGGCAATCGCAGGCTGCACCTGCGGCTGGTCGGCACGCAACTGTTGTCCTCGTCGCTGGTGCAGATGGCTGCCGGTGTAGCGCTGGTGGTACTGCTGGTGGTGGCGGCCAGCGAACTGATGGGCGATACGGTGACCGCCGGCATCTTCATGTCGGTTCTGGCCGCACTGGCCGCGACCATTCCGCCGCTCAAGCGTTTGACCAAGATGCACGTCACCATCGAGCGCGGGGTGGCTGCCGCCGAGAGCATCTTTCGGGTCATCGACACACCGGGCGAGCCCGACACCGGCACCCGCGAGCCCGGGCGCGTGCGCGGCGACATCCGCTTCGAAAACGTATCCTTCTCCTATCCCGATGCCAGCAATTCCGCCCTGATCGATCTGGATCTGCAGATCCCGGCCGGCGGGGTGACCGCTCTGGTCGGTCGCTCCGGCTCGGGCAAGAGCACGATCGTCAAGCTGCTGCCGCGCTTCTACCAGCCGACCTCCGGACGCATTCTGATCGATGGCGTCGACGTGCGCGACTACAAACTCCCGGCGCTGCGCAACCATATTGCGCTGGTCAGCCAGGATGTGGTGCTGTTCAATGACACCATCGGCCGCAACATCGCCTACGGCGGCCTTGCCGGCGCCACTCGCGAGCAGATCGAAAAGGCCGCCCGCGCGGCCCACGCCATGGAGTTCATCGAACGTCTGCCGCTGGGCCTCGACACGCCGATCGGCGAGGGCGGTTCGCTGCTGTCGGGCGGCCAGCGCCAGCGGATTGCGATCGCCCGCGCCGTACTCAAGGACGCGCCCGTGCTGATTCTTGACGAGGCCACCTCCGCCCTCGATGCCGAATCCGAACAGGCCGTTCAGGCGGCGCTCGAGGAGCTGATGGAAAACCGCACCACGCTGGTAATCGCCCACCGCCTGGCCACGGTGAAGATGGCCGACCAGGTGGTCGTGCTCGATCACGGTCGCGTCGTCGAATCGGGATCGCACGCCGAGCTCCTCGAACGCAACGACGGCCTGTATCGCTATCTGCATCGGCTGCAGCTCGCCGGCGCCTGAGAGGAAACCATGAGGGCGCGGCTGGAGCAGTATCTGACCGGGCTGTGGTACGCGCAGCGTCGCCCCCCGACGTGGCTGCGAGCGCTCGTGCCGCTTTATCGGGTCGCCGCCGCCGGCAGATGGAGCCGCCCGTCCGGTCGACCGCCATGCCCGGTGATCGTGGTCGGCAACATTACTGTCGGCGGCAGCGGCAAGACGCCGGTCGTCGCCGCCCTGGCCAGGCTTCTTGCCGGCGCAGGTCATGCCCCCGCGGTGATCAGCCGCGGCTACGGCGGACATCAGGGCGAGGGCCCGAAAGCCGTTACCCCAGCGAGCGATCCGGACATTGTCGGCGACGAGCCCGTGCTGCTGGCCCGGCGAGCGGGCTGTGCCGTTTGGGTCTGTCGTGACCGGCGCGCCGCGCTGGCGGCCGCGCGCAGCGGCGGCGCCGATGTGATCCTGGCCGACGACGGCCTGCAGCATGCCCGCCTGCCGCGAAGCTACGAGATCTGCGTCATCGACGGGCTGCGCGGCCTGGGCAATCGCCATCTGCTGCCGGCCGGGCCGCTTCGGCAGCCGGTCGCTCGTCTTGATTCGGTTGACCAGGTGCTCATCAAGCAGGCGGCAGAACGGCGCGAGCATGGCGACATCCCCGGAGTTTCCTTTGCCGTTGTCCCGGGGCGCCTCTATCGTCTCGGAAACCAGCACGACCACCGCGCCGCTGCAGTCCCGGCGGCCGAGTTCGACGCTGTCTGCGCCATCGGCAATCCGGCCAGTTTCTTCGCCCTGCTCGAGGCCATGGGCTTTCGCTTCAGGCGCCGCGCCTTCCCGGATCATCACGCCTTCAAGGTCGGGGAGCTGGCGCGTTTTCCCGGGCCGTTGCTGGTGACCGAGAAGGATGCGGTCAAGCTCGAACGCCTGCAAGGCCTGCCCGAAACCTGGGTGCTGCCGATCGAGGCCGAGCTGCCGGGGCAGGTCAGCGAAGCCGTGCTCGCGCATGTGCGAGAATTCGAGGCGCCATGACGACCGCCTTCCACGTCCTGATTCCGGCCCGCCTGGCCTCCACCCGCCTGCCGAACAAGCCGCTGGCCGATCTGGCCGGCCGGGCGATGATCCTGCGGGTGTGCGATTGCGCACGCGCGGCAGGCGCTGCCAGCGTGCACGTGGCCACCGACAGCGGGGAGGTGGCCGAACTGGTTCGTGGCGACGGTGGCGAGGTGGTAATGACGCGCGCCGACCACCGCTCGGGTACGGATCGCCTGGCCGAGGCGGCATCCAAGCTGGGCCTGGCCGGCGACGAGATCGTGGTCAACCTGCAGGGCGACGAACCGGAAATGCCGTCGCCCTGCCTGCGCCAGGTGGCCGGGCTGCTGGCCTCGCAGCCCCAGGCCCGGATGGCCACGCTTTGGCGCCCGATTGCCAGCGAGTCGGAATGGCGTCGCCCCGATGTGGTCAAACTTGTGGCCGACGAGCGCGGGCGCGCACTGTATTTCTCGCGCAGTCCGATTCCGCACGTGCGCGGGGGGAGCTGGCCCGAATCAGACGCACGCGCTCATCTGGGCCTGTATGCTTATCGAGTGGCCGCGCTCGAGCGCTGGCAATCGCTGGCGCCCTCGACGCTCGAGCGGCTCGAATCGCTCGAACAGTTGAGGGCGCTTGCAGCCGGCTGGATCATTGCCTGCGCCCGGGCGACTGCGCCGGTGCCGGCCGGCATCGACACCCCGGAGGACCTGGCGGCAGCGGCGGCTCGATTTCGCCCGGAATGAACGAACACGAACCTGTCAACATTGTTCACGAGATGTCATCAAGTCAATGAAAAACATGCTTTTTGTCTGTCTCGGCAATATCTGCCGCAGCCCCACCGCAAAAATCGTTTTCGATCACAAGCTCGGTCAGGCCGGCCTGACGGTCGAGACCGATTCGGCCGGCACCAGCGACTACCACGCTGGCCGGCCACCGGATCCGCGATCTCAGGAGATCGCGCGTCAGTGGGGGCTGGATCTCAGCCAGGAGCGGGCACGGGTGGTCACGCCCGCGGACTTCGACCGCTTTGACGTCATTTACGTGATGGACCGATCCAACCTGCGCGATCTGGAAACGATCCGCCCGGCCGAAAGCCGCGGCCGGCTCGAACTGGTGATGAGCCTGGCGCCCGACTACGGTATGGATGAAGTGCCTGACCCGTATTATGGCGGTGTGGACGGTTTTCGGCAGGTGATCGACATGCTCGAGGTCGCGGCCGACCGCCTGGTCGAGGAACTTTCAACGGCCCGGCGATGAGCGAGTTCGACGGCCGCGCATTTGCCCGCAGCCTGAGCACCGGCCCGGGCGTCTACTTGATGCGCGACGCCGCGGGAAAAGTGCTCTACGTGGGCAAGGCGCGCAACCTGCGCCGGCGCGTGGCCAGCTACTTCAGCCGCCGCAACCTCGGCCCCAGGCTCGATTTGCTTGTGCGCAAGGTCGCGCAGATGGAAGTCAGCCTGACCCGCACCGAGGCCGAAGCGCTGCTGCTGGAAAACGAGTGGATCAAGGCGCATCGGCCGCGCTTCAATGTCAGCCTGCGCGACGACAAGAGCTATCCGTGGATTCGTCTGGAGATGGATCACGATTACCCGCGCATTGGCTTCTACCGCGGGCCGCGCAAGCCACCGCACCGCTATTTCGGCCCGTTTTCCAGCGCCGGGGCGGTGCGCGAGGCGCTCAACCAGATCTATCGCCTGTTCGGGCTGCGGCAGTGTCGCAACACGGTATTCGCCAATCGCACCCGGCCGTGTTTGCAGTACCAGATCGGGCGCTGCAGCGCACCCTGCGTGGGCTACATCAGCAAGGAAGACTATGCTGCCGACGTGCGTGCGGCGGTGCAGTTTCTGGAGGGGCGCAGCGACGAAGTCATCAAACACCTGGGCGCGCGCATGGAGCAGGCCTCGAAGTCGCTCGAATTCGAGAAGGCGGCTGCCTACCGCGATCGCATTCACGCCGTGCAACAGGTTCGTGGCAGCCAGTTCGTCACCGGCGGCACGGGCGAGATTGACGTTATCGGCATGCACGTCGAGGCCGCCAAGGCCTGCGTGCACGTCGTCGAATTCCGGCACGGCCGCAACGTGGGTGGACGCAGTCATTTCCCGGGCAATCTGCACGAGGACATGACTGCCGCCGACATCCTCGGAGCCTTTCTCGGTCAGTACTACGCCGACCGCCGCCCGCCGGCCGAGCTCCTCCTGTCGCAGGAACCGGCCGATGCCGCCCTCTGGGAACAAGCGCTGGGCTCGCGGCGCGGTACGCGCATTGCCCTGTCATGGCGACTGCGCGGCCAGCGTGCCGAGTGGGTTCGCATGGCGACGGCCAATGCCGGCGATGCCCTGCGCCGCCGACTGGCCGAACGCGACCACATCGGGCGCGGCCTTGCCGCGCTGGCCGACATGCTGGAAATGCCCAGCCCGCCCGAGCGTCTGGAATGCTTCGATATCTCCCATATTTCGGGCACCGAAACCGTTGGCTCCTGCGTGGTGTTCGGCCCGCGTGGCCCCGAGAAGAAGCACTACCGGCATTTCAATATCAGCGGCATCGAACCCGGCGACGACTACGCTGCCATGGAGCAGGTGCTCAGGCGTCGTTACACGCGGGCGCTGGAAAAATCCGCGGATCTTCCGGACCTGGTCGTGATCGATGGCGGCAAGGGGCAGCTTGGCCGGGCGCGGAAGGTGCTTGAAGAATTGGGGCTCGATGCCATTCCGCTGCTGGGTGTGGCCAAGGGGGCGGCGCGGCGCGCCGGCCACGAGCGCTTCATAATGGGCGATCGCGAGGCCGTCCCGGGGCCGCACCATCCGGCTTCGCATCTGGTCCAGCAGATTCGTGACGAGGCCCATCGATTCGCCATCAGCGGCCACCGAAAACGGCGGCAGAAGCGCGCTCAGGCGTCACCGCTGGAGCAGGTGCCGGGCGTGGGCCCGAAACGGCGACAGGCACTGCTCAAGGCCTTTGGCGGCTTGCAGGGCATTCGCAAGGCGGGCGTCGACGAGCTGGCCCGCGTTGACGGCATCAGCCACAAGCTGGCCGAGGCCGTCGTCGAGCATCTGCACAAGCCGTGAGGGACCATGGTCGCTCAGCGGGTACACTTGCCTCGAAGTTGCGGGATAATGATGCGTTTGCCGGCCCCGGAGCGAATCCTTGCGTTTGACCATTCCGACACTGCTGACGCTGCTGCGCATCGTGCTGATCCCGGTGCTGGTGCTGGTGTTCTATCTGCCTTTCGAGGCCTCCAATCAGGTCACGGTCTCCCTGTTCATTCTGGCTGCCATCACCGACGGTCTCGACGGCTGGATCGCGCGGCGGTGGGGCATGACAAGCAGTTTCGGGGCCTTTCTCGATCCGGTCGCCGACAAGCTGATGGTGACCGTTGCCCTGCTGCTGATCGTGCAGCGTCATCCCGAAATCGGCATTGCCCTGTCGGCGGCCGTCATCATCGGGCGCGAGATCACGATCTCGGCCTTGCGCGAGTGGATGGCGGCGCTGGGCGAGGCCGGTCGGGTCAAGGTCGCCTGGGCCGGCAAGTTCAAGACGGTTCTGCAGATGGTGGCGATCGGCTTTCTGCTCTACGAAGAATCCCTGTGGCGTATTCCCGTGCTGGAAATCGGTCGCTGGCTGCTGATCATTGCCGCGGCGCTGACGATCTGGTCGATGTTCATCTATCTGCGGGCGGCCTGGCCCACTGTTCGCCGACAATCCTGAGCCGGATGGCCATGCGGCCGGCCGTGTCATTCATTTTAAATCGGAGCTGTTTTCATGTCGCGCGCACGCAATCGGCGGATCAGTCAGGCCAGCCAGGCCGATCGGCACCTGCTCTACGAAGAGAGCGTTCAGGATCCGGAAACGGAGCTGGAATTCGTGTCCGAAACCTTCGAGGATCTGACCGGACGCCCCCTGAAATTCATCCGCGAGGATTTCTGCGGCACGGCCAACACTGCCTGCCACTGGATTCGCGGCGGCCGCGACCACCGCGCCATCGGAGTCGACCTGGACCCGGAGGTGCTGGCCTGGGGCCGCAGGCACCATTTCGAGGCGCTCACGCCTGACGAGCGCGCGCGCGTGGAACTGGTGCAAGACAACGTCATGACGGCCGAAACGCCGCGCGTCGACGCCTTGCTGGCCATGAACTTCAGCTATTACCTGTTCACCAGCCGCGACAGCCTGCGGGCCTATTTCGAGCGCGCCAGGAAGGCGCTGGTCGATGATGGCGTGCTGTTTCTCGATGCCTTCGGCGGCTATGACGCTCATCGCGAGCTGGAAGAGCGCACCGAATACGACGACTTCACCTACGTCTGGGACCAGGCCAGCTTCGATCCGATCCAGCACGCAATGACCTGCCAGATCCACTTCGAGTTTCCCGACGGCTCGCAGATCAGGCGCGCCTTCGAATACCACTGGCGGCTGTGGACGCTGCCGGAAATCCGCGAGCTGCTCGAAGAGGCGGGCTATTCATCGGTCGAGGTCTACTGGGAGGGCACCGACGAAGACACCGGTGAAGGCGATGGGATCTACGAGCCGGCCGACACCGGCGATGCCGATGCCGGCTGGATCTGCTACCTGGTGGCAAAACGCTGAGGCGGAGCCGGACCTAAAGCGTCGAATAGACCAGCTCGAGCCACTTCTCGAGCCCGTCGTACTGGCTCCGCTGCGCCTCGATGAACTGGCTGATGTCAAGCTCGTTGAGAACGGCAAAGTGTTCCTCGTCCTCGTGCAGCGCCATCAGCGCGGCCTGGATTTCTGCCTGAATGTCGGCCGGAACCTCCGGGCTGGCGGCAATCGTCACTCCGGGAAACTCCCGGGACGTCAGCACGTTGGCCATGTTGACGTAGCGCGCAACCAGGTTGTTGGGAACAATGGCTGCGTCAGCCTCCTGCGAGAAAACGATTTCGACCGCATCCAGCCAGGAAGCGGCGTTGGACAGGATGATCGGCTGCTGCATCGGGTTTTCAAACCAGCTCGTCAGAATCAGGTAGCCCAGGCTGGGCGCCGGCATGGTCGACACGCGCCGGCCGACAAAGTCGCGAGCGCTTGCCTCGGCATTGTCCATCGATGTCAGCAGCGAATAAGTGAGAGGTGCCTGGGCACGTACCAGGGGCGTATAGCCATACTGCTCCATGCGGTAGGCGGTCAGGTGCGGTTCTTCGAGCACCAGATGTGGATTGTGGCCGCGGCGGGCGCTGAGCCAGTAGCGGTGGTAGTCAGGCGAGAGTTCGAGGTCAAAACGGTAGGGCAGGGCGTCGTTGAGGTAGTTGACCAGCGGACGGTAGACCAGCTCGGCCGTCCCCGGCGGAAAGATCGGGTGCCCCTGGAAGACAAAGGTTTCGGCCGACTCCGGCACGGCTTCCTGCGCCATCGCCATCGGCTCGGCGGTGTCGCCTGCGGCGCTTTCCTGCTGCTTGCCGGCAGCGGACCCGGCGTCGCCCGAAGCAGCTGCTTCCCTGCCCGCTGCGGCTTCTGCTTGTTCAGTGCTTTCGGCAGCTTCGGCGGGGTTTTCAGCGGCTTGCTGGCCGGGCTCGCTGGCTGCCTGGATTTCGCCTGCTCCCTGTTCAAGCGAGTCTCCGGCAGTCGCTTCTTGGGCAGCGGGAGAGTCTTCGACCGCCTGCCCGGATTGTTCCTCGTTCTCGTCTTGTGCCCAGACCGATGCGGCCAGAATCAGCCCGAGCCACAGCCCCGACCACTGGATTGAGGTTTTCATTGATCTGACCCCTTTACCAGAACACCCATCAAGTATTGCCACCCGCGCCGAGAGACAAGCTGAATGTGGCAATACTTATGCATGTCCTGGTGGATTCATGATTTATGGATTTCTTTTTAGTGCTTCGGATGTTAGCACAGGGTTTCGTGCGCCGTCACTTCGGCCAGTCGGGCGGATTCACCCTCGCCAAGAGCGACTTCGGCACCGTCTTTGATGCGCGTGGAAAGCACGGCCAGGCCGATCGTTCCATCTTCCAGTTGCAAGCCGTCAAGCCAGCGCCCGGCACCGGCGCCATCGCGGTCGGTAATGCGTTCGTGTCCGTCGATAGCGGCCCGGCCGTCGAGTTTCAGTCCCGCCAGGCGATACTTGACCGATCCTCGATAATGCAGTCGCGCGATGACCTCCTGGCCGGGATAGCAACCCTTGTCCCAGGCCAGCGCGCCCAGCGCCTCCAGACCCAGCCACTGCGGCAGGTGCTGCCCGCTGCTGTGAGGATCGAGCCAGGGCAGGCCCTGGCACAGATCCAGCCGTCGCCACCGTTCGATTTCGCCGGCTTCGGCCCGCGGCGCGGCCCTGGCAAGCAAGCCGCGACTGCCGTCGAACGACAGCACGGGAACCTCATTGTCCGGATCAAAAACCCCTGCAACCGGCCCGATCCCGGAGACTTCCACGCGTCGCCCGATGGTGAAGCGCTGGAGCTGCTCTCGTATTGAATCGGCCTGTACGGTGGGCAGAACAAGGTGGATTTGTTCGTCGCTGGCGCGGGCCAGCATGACGGCCAGAACGCGGCCCCCGGGGTCGCACCAGGCCAGCGGCGACCAGCGCCCGTCCGAGAGACTGTCCATGCTGACGGTGAACTGCGACTGGGCGTAGATCAGGGCGTCGGGCCCCGTGATGGAAAAGCTTGCAAGATGATCAATCAAAAACTGATTCGCCATGCCGGGTAAAATGCTCTGTCATGAACGGTTACAATTCTACATCGTCAGGCACGAACCCCGACCCGCTCAGCGACGAAACGACGCGTGAAGACGGGCGATCGGACCAAACGCCGGAAAAAGAACCGGCGTCTGACCGCCCACGTGAATTCGGCGGACGCAGGAAGGGTCTCGAGCCGACCCGCTATGGCGACTGGGAAAAGGACGGTCGCTGCATCGATTTCTGACCTGGACTGAAAACCGGGAGAGCTTGAAGCCATGGTGACGGACAACCGCCCAATTTCACCACACCTGCAGGTGTATCGCCCGCAGTTGACATCCATGATGTCGATTGCACATCGCATCACGGGGCTGCTGCTGAGTCTCGGCATGATCCTGGTGACCGTCTGGGTCGTGGCCCTGGCTGCCGGCCCCGAGGCCTTTGCCAGCGTCAATGGCTGGCTGGGCAGCCCGGTCGGCCTGATCGCACTGGTGCTGTGGACTGCCAGTCTTTTCTATCACCTGCTCAACGGTATTCGGCATCTGCTGTGGGATGCCGGCTGGCTGCTCGAACTCAAGGGCGCCTATGCTTCTGGCTGGATCGTGCTGGCGCTGACCGTCGTCCTGACGGCCATCGTCTGGGGAGGACTGCTGTGAGCGAACTGCGCAATCCTCTCCAGAGAGCCCACAATCACGGCTCGGCCGGCGACGGCGTCGGGCACTGGTGGATGCAGCGCCTGACCGCCATCTTTCTGGTGGTGCTGACTGCCTGGCTGGTGTGGGCGCTGACGGCTCTCGTCGGTGCCGACCATGCCGCCGCCGTGACTTTCATCGGCCATCCTGTCAATGCCGTTCTCGCGATCCTGTTCGTGGTCATCGCATTTCACCACGGCCAGCTTGGTCTGCAGGTGGTCATCGAAGACTATATTCACAGCCGCGCCGTTGAGCTTGCGCTGATTGTGCTGATTCGTGCCGCAGCGCTGTTCGGTGGCCTGCTGGCCGCGATCGCCATTCTCAAACTGGCCCTGGGAGTCTGAACTTGAGTAGCTACGACATTACCCGGCACGAATATGACGTGCTGGTCATCGGCGCGGGCGGCGCCGGCCTGCGTGCCACCATGGGCCTGGCCGCCACCGGCCTGAAGACCGCCTGCATCACCAAGGTCTTTCCGACCCGCTCGCACACCGTGGCCGCGCAGGGTGGCATGAGCGCGGCGCTCGGCAACATGGGCGAGGACGACTGGCGCTGGCACATGTACGACACCGTCAAGGGTTCGGACTGGCTCGGCGATCAGGACGCCATCGAGTACATGTGCAAGAATGCCATGCAGGCGGTCATCGAGCTCGAGCACTTCGGCGTGCCGTTCTCGCGTACCGAAGAGGGCAAGATCTACCAGCGTCCCTTCGGCGGCATGACCACGCACTTCGGCGAGGGCACGGCCCAGCGCACGGCCGCTGCGGCCGACCGGACCGGCCACGCCATTCTGCACACGCTCTACCAGCAGTCGCTCAAGCACAACGCCGAGTTCTTCATCGAGTACTTCGCCCTCGATCTGCTGATGGACGACGATGGCGCCTGCCGCGGCGTGCTGGCCTGGGATCTCACCAACGGCACCCTGCACGAGTTTCGCGCCCACGGCGTGATTCTGGCCACCGGTGGCTACGGGCGAACCTATTTTTCCTGCACCTCGGCGCACACCTGCACCGGCGACGGTGGCGGCATGGCCCTGCGCGCCGGCCTGGCGCTGCAGGACATGGAGTTCGTCCAGTTCCACCCGACCGGCATCTACGGCGCCGGCTGCCTGATCACCGAAGGCGTGCGCGGTGAGGGCGGCTACCTGACCAACTCCGAAGGCGAGCGCTTCATGGAGCGCTACGCGCCCAACGCCAAGGACCTGGCCTCGCGCGACGTGGTCTCGCGCTCGATGACCATCGAGATTCGCGAAGGCCGCGGGGTAGGGCCTGACAAGGACCATATTCATCTCAACCTGCAGCACCTGGGCTCCGAGGTCATCAACGAGCGCCTGCCGGGCATTGCCGAGTCGGCGCGCATTTTCGCCGGCGTGGACGTGACCAGGGACCCCATTCCGGTGCTGCCCACGGCGCACTACAACATGGGCGGCGTTCCGACCAACCATCACGGCGAGGTCGTGACCCTGGCCGACGGCGACCCCGAGCGCGTCGTGCCGGGCCTGTACGCCGTAGGCGAGGCCGGCTGCGTGTCGGTCCACGGCGCCAACCGCCTGGGCTCCAACTCGCTGCTTGATCTGATCGTGTTCGGCCGGGCCGTGGCCATGCGCTGCGGCGAAACCATCGAGCCCGGCCAGACCCACAAGCCGTTGCCCGAGGGTACCGTCGACCGAATCGTCGACGACTTCGATCGCATCCGCCACGCTGACGGCGAGCTGCCCACCGCCACGATCCGTGACCGGATGCAGCGCGTCATGCAGGAAGACGCAGCCGTTTTCCGCAGCGCCGATACCCTGGCGGTCGGTCGCGAGCGAATCACCGAGGTGGCCGACAGCTTCAGCAACGTCAAGGTCTCGGACCGCTCGCTGGTGTGGAACTCCGACCTGGTCGAGACGCTCGAGCTTCGCAACCTGCTCGGCAACGCCGTGACCACCATGGCCGCGGCCGAAAACCGCACCGAAAGCCGCGGCGCCCATGCGCGCGAGGATTACAGCGAGCGCGACGACGAAAACTGGATGAAGCACTCCCTGATCTGGATGGACGAAAACCACAAGACGAGAATCGACTACCGGCCGGTGCGCATGCAAACGCTCACCGATGAAGCCGAAGTCATTCCGCCCCGGAAACGGACTTACTGACGACCATGGCCGAATTCAGACTTCCGAAGAATTCGCGCATCGGCAAGGGCCGGCACCATCCGGCACCCGAGGGCGCGAGCAAGGTCAAGACCTTTCACGTCTACCGCTGGAACCCGGACGACGGCGACAACCCGCGCGTCGATTCCTTCGACATCGATCTCGACGACTGCGGCCCGATGGTGCTCGACGCGGTCATCAAGATCAAGAATGAGATCGATCCGACGCTGACCTTCCGTCGCTCCTGCCGCGAGGGCATCTGCGGCTCCTGCGCGTTCAATATCGACGGCACGAACACGCTGGCCTGCACCAAGGGCATTGACGAGATCTCCGGTGACGTCAGGATTTATCCGCTGCCGCACATGCCGGTGGTCAAGGACCTGGTGCCCGATCTGACGCACTTCTATGCCCAGTACGCCTCGATCCGGCCGTGGCTTCGCACGCAAAGCCCCGCACCGCCGGACCAGGAACGCTTGCAGTCGCCCGAAGATCGCAAGCACATCGACGGTCTCTACGAGTGCATTCTGTGTGCCTGCTGCTCGACCGCCTGCCCCAGCTACTGGTGGAGCGGCGAGCGCTACCTTGGCCCGGCCGTTCTGCTGCAGGCCTACCGCTGGCTGGTCGACTCGCGCGACGAGGCCACGGGCGAGCGCCTCGATGACCTCGAGGATCCGTTCCGCCTGTATCGGTGCCACACCATCATGAACTGCACCAATACCTGCCCCAAGGGTCTGAATCCGGCCAAGGCGATTGCCGAGATCAAGAAGATGATGTTGGCCAGGCGAAGCCTCTGAAAAAAATCAAATTACAAGCACCAAAATAACTACCAAGTAACAAGCACCAGATTACAAGTACCAAACAAATTCGAATGACCGAAATTCGAATGATCGAAACAGATGAGGTGCTGAGACGGTGTTTGATGGCGTCCACCGGATGTTTGACACGAAGACGAAGAAGGCACGAAGTGCACGAAGGGAAGTAACAAGGATTGTCTTCGTGGCTTTCGTGCTTTCTTCGTGCTCTTCGTGTTAATCCATGCTGCACAAGCCATACTGCAGCAGCCCATCGAGGAGCCCAGCGGATATGAGCAGTGATCAGCCACCTTCGAGACTGCGCTGGCGCTGCCGGCGCGGGATGCAGGAGCTCGACGTGATGCTTGGTGGCTGGCTGGAGGCTTGCTGGGGTGAGGCCGGCGAGGATCTGCGCGAGGCGTTCGAGCGCCTGCTCGAGGTCGAGGATGACCGGCTGTGGGACTGGCTGCTGGGACGCTCCAGGCCCGAGCCGGAGCTTGCTTCCATCGTCGAGGCCATCCGTGCCCGACACTTCCCGCCTGCGTAGCGCCTGGCCGGTGGGGCCGGCGCGCGGCCCGGCGCTGGCCGTTGCCGGGCTGTGCCTGCTGGCCGGTCTGGCGATATTCATCAGCGCCCTGTCGGTTTTTCTGCAGCTGTTTCTGGCCCTGATCGTTATCGTCGGCGGCGGCGTGGCCGTCCGGCGGCTGCTTCGGCCTGAAGTCACCGGCCTGAACGTGGAGGGCCGCAGGATTCGGGTCAGCCAGGCAACGGACGATCGCGCCCTGACGGGTGAACTGGTCGGGCTGCCGTTTGTCTCGCCCGTGTACGTGGGCTTTCGCTGGCGGCCTGACAGCGCAAAGCTGTCTCGCGCAATTGGCGTTTTCAGGGCGCAATTGAGCGCAACTGATTTTCGCCGCCTCTGCGCCGAGCTGCGCCATGGCGGCGAGCCGTGAGAGCGCTCTTGCGCCGGACTGTCAAGTGCCTGCTGCGCCTGGCCGTGTTCGGACTCGTTGTGCTCGTCGGCCTGACCCTGCCGCTGCGCTGGATCGACCCGGCCACCTCGGCCTACATGGCACTGGATGCCTGGCGCAATGGTCGTGCGGTGAGTCGGACCTGGCTGCCGTACGAGCAAATCTCCAACCACCTCAAGCTCGCCGTGATTGCGGCCGAAGACCAGAAGTTTCCGCACCATCACGGCTTCGATATCGAGCAGATCAAAGAGGCCGTCGACAGCCATTTCGACGGCGGGCGTCTGCGCGGGGCGAGCACCATCAGCCAGCAGCTGGCGCGCAATCTGTATCTGTGGTCGGGCGGCGGCTGGGTTCGCAAGGGGCTGGAGGCCGTCATCACGGTGCCGCTGGAGCTGTTTGTGCCCAAGCACCGCCTGCTCGAGATCTATCTCAACATTGCCGAGTTCGATACCGGCGTCTACGGCGCCGAGGCGGCCGCCCGGCACTATTTCGGCAAGTCGGCCGCCTTGCTCGGGCGCACCGAGGCTGCGATGCTCGCCGCCGTTCTGCCGGCGCCCAAACGCTTCGACGCCAACCGACCCGACCAGTTTCTGCGCGCGCGCCAGCGCTGGATTCTCGAGCAGATGGACAATCTCGGGCCGGCCTGGGTGCCCGAGCCCTGACCCGGCAGGACTGTCCGGAGCGCGTCTTTGGTAACATGACAGGTTCGCCATCAGACTAGGAGCGTGCCCCATGAAATCCACTGCCGCGGTGGCCTGGAAAGCCGGTGAGCCGCTGGAGCTGACCGAAATCGACGTGGCCGGCCCCAAGGCTGGCGAAGTGCTGGTCGAAATCGTTGCCACCAGCGTCTGTCACACCGATGCCTTCACCCTCTCCGGTGCCGACCCGGAAGGTCTTTTCCCTTCAGTACTCGGTCATGAGGGCGGCGGCATCGTGCGCGAGGTCGGCCGGGACGTCACCGGCGTTGCGCCCGGCGATCACGTCATTCCCCTCTACACCGCCGAGTGCGGCCAGTGCAAGTTCTGCCGCTCGGGCAAGACCAATCTGTGCCAGGCCGTGCGCGCCACGCAGGGGCAGGGCGTGATGCCCGACGGCACGTCGCGCTTCTCGCACGGCGGCGAGAAGCTGCATCACTATATGGGCACCTCGACCTTCAGCCAGTTTACCGTCGTGCCCGAGGTCTCCCTCGCCAAGGTGTCGAAAGAGGCGCCGCTGGACAAGATCTGCCTGCTCGGCTGCGGCGTGACCACCGGCATTGGTGCCGTGCTCAACACCGCGAAGGTCGAGCCCGGTTCGACGGTGGCCGTCTTCGGCCTTGGCGCGATTGGCCTGGCGGTCATTCAGGGCGCGGTCATGGCCAAAGCCTCGCGCATTATCGCCATCGACATCAACTCCGACAAGTTCGATCTGGCGCGTCAGTTTGGTGCCACCGATTTCGTCAATCCGAAAGACCATGACGACACCATCCAGGAAGTCATCGTTGATCTGACCGACGGCGGCGTCGATTACTCGTTTGAGTGCATCGGCAACGTCAACGTCATGCGCCAGGCCCTGGAGTGTTGCCACAAGGGCTGGGGCGAGTCGGTCATCATTGGCGTGGCCGGCGCCGGCGAGGAAATCTCGACCCGGCCGTTCCAGCTTGTTACCGGCCGGGTATGGCGCGGTTCGGCATTCGGCGGCGTCAAGGGCCGCAGCGAGTTGCCCGGCTATGTCCAGCGCTACATGGACGGCGAGATCAAGATCGATGAGTTCATTACCCACGAGATGCCTTTTGCCAAAATCAACGAGGCGTTCGAGCTTCTCGACGCCGGCAAGAGCATCCGCACCGTTCTGCACTACTGAAGCAGACCCGATCCTTTTCTGATTACGTACGTGAATCAGCTACGTTTTGCAGAATCTGGAAACCACGGAGAACACGGAATGACACGGAAGAAAAAAGTCTTTCGACAGATCTTCAGGGTTCATTTTCCGTGTATTTCCGTGTTTTCAGCGATTACAAGGCTCTGACTTTAATCCGCGTCAACCTGCGGTTTCAAAAAAGCGGGCTCCGAGCTGGCTGAGTAACGCGCATAATCAGGACCTTATCTGGAGTATTGCAAATATGTCTCAGATTGAAGAAGTTGCCGCCAATCGCAGTTTCGGCGGCTGGCACAAGCGCTTCAAGCATCGTTCCGAGGTGCTTGATTGCGACATGATCTTTGGCGTCTACCTGCCGCCGGCGGCCGACAAGGGGCCGGTGCCGGCGTTGTGGTGGCTCTCGGGCCTGACCTGCACCGACCAGAACTTCATGGAAAAGGCCGGGGCCCACCGCATGGCCGCCGAGCTGGGCGTGGCGATCATTGCGCCCGATACCAGCCCGCGCGGCGTCGATCTGCCTGGCGAGGATGACAGCTACGATTTCGGCTCCGGCGCCGGCTTCTATGTCAACGCCACCCGCGCGCCCTGGGATCGTCACTACCACATGTTCGACTACGTGACCGACGAGCTGTACCAACTGGTCTCCGACAAGCTGCCGGTCAGCGATCGCCAGGCCATCTCCGGGCACTCCATGGGCGGCCATGGCGCACTGATCTGCGCGCTGCACAGGCCCGATCAGTATCGCTCGGTGTCGGCTTTTGCGCCGATCAGCAATCCAATGGAATGCGACTGGGGCAAGAAGGCCTTCAGCGGCTACCTGGGCGACGACCGCGAAGCCTGGAAAGAGTGGGACGCCAGCGAGCTGATCCGCGCGAACGGCAGCAAGCATTCCATTCTGGTCGACCAGGGCGAAGCCGACAATTTCCTGCACGACGGCCAGCTTCGGCCCGAGGCGCTGGAGTCAGCCTGCAAGGAGGCCGGCGTCGAGCTTGAGCTGCGTCGACAGCCGGACTACGACCATTCCTATTTCTTCATCGCCAGCTTTATCGACGACCACCTGCGCTATCACGCACAGTATCTGAAGGCGTAGCGTGGCGGCATTGGCGACGGGTGGTGGTGTCTCATGAAAATCAAGACCTTGTAACCACGGAAGGCGCGGAGCACACGGAAATAAAGAAAGGGAAGCCTCAAGCGCTTGTCCTCCGTGTATTCCGTGTTGTCAGTGGTTCCCGGGTTTTAGAAGCGAGAAAGCGGAGCCACACGCTGTCGTTGTCCGGCTCCGCTTTCCATACTGCTGAGCTTTATGCCCCGCCCCGGATCAGCCGCGGCGGTGCTGCTCGATCAGGTCGTCGACCACGCCCGGGTCGGCCAGGGTCGAGGTGTCGCCGAGCTGATCGTATTCGTCGGCCGCAATCTTTCTCAGGATCCGGCGCATGATCTTGCCCGAGCGCGTCTTGGGCAGGTGCGGCGCCCACTGCAGGTGGTCGATGGTGGCGATCGGCCCGATTTCATTGCGCACCCAAGCGATGAGCTCGTCGACAAGCTCGTCGCTGCTCTTGCGACCGGCCATCAGGGTGACGTAGGCGTATACGCCCTGGCCCTTGATGTCGTGCGGAAAGCCGACGACGGCGGCTTCGGCCACGGCCGGATGGGCGACCAGGGCCGACTCGACTTCTGCAGTGCCCAGGCGATGGCCCGACACGTTGATGACGTCGTCGACGCGGCCGGTGATCCAGTAATAACCATCTTCGTCGCGGCGCGCCGCATCGCCGCTGAAATAACGGCCGGGAAAGGTCGCGAAATAGGTCTCGCCGAAGCGCTTGTGGTCGCCGTAGACGGTGCGCATCTGGCCCGGCCAGCTGTCGTTGAGCACCAGGATGCCCGAGGCCTCGCCTTCGAGCTCGTTACCTTCGTTGTCGACAATTGCCGCCTCGACGCCGGGCAGGGGCAGGGTGGCCGAGCCGGGCTTGAGGTCGGTGGCACCGGGCAGGGGCGCGATCAGAATGCCGCCGTTTTCGGTCTGCCACCAGGTATCGACGACCGGGCAGCGATCCTCGCCGACGACCCGGTGATACCACTCCCAGGCTTCCGGGTTGATCGGCTCGCCGACCGTGCCGAGAATGCGCAGGCTCTTGCGGCTGGTCTTCTTGACCGGCTCGTCGCCGCCGCGCATCAGCGCGCGGATCGCCGTCGGGGCGGTGTAGAAGATGTCGACCTGGTGCTTGTCGACCACCTGCCAGAAGCGGCTGGTGTCGGGGTAGTTGGGCACGCCTTCGAACATCAGCGTGGTCGCGCCGTTGGCCAGCGGCCCGTAGACGATATAGCTGTGGCCGGTCACCCAGCCGATATCGGCGGTGCACCAGTAAATGTCGCCGTCGTGGTAGTCAAAGACGATCCGGTGGGTCCAGGCACACCAGGCCAGGTAGCCGCCGGAGGTGTGGAGCACTCCCTTGGGCGCGCCGGTCGAGCCCGAGGTATAGAGAATGAACAGCGGGTCTTCGGCACCCATTTCCTCGGGCTGGCAGTCAGCATCGACGTGTTCGAGCTCGTCATGCAGCCAGCGATCGCGGCCGTCGTGCCAGTCGATGTCCTCCCCGGTATTTCGTACCACAAGCACGGTGTCGATGCGTTCGGCGGCTTCCTTCTTCTCGAGCGCGCGGTCGACGTTTTTCTTCAGCGGCGTCGTGCGTCCGCCGCGCCGGCCGCTATCGGCGGTGATGACGACACTGGCATCGCAGTCGACGATGCGCCCGGCCAGCGCGTCGGGCGAGAAGCCGCCAAAGACCACCGAGTGGACGGCGCCGATGCGTGCGCAGGCCAGCATGGCGACTGCCGCGTAGGGGATCATGGGCATGTAGAGGGTGACACGGTCGCCCTTGCTCACGCCCTGACGCTTGAGCACGTTGGCGAAGCGACACACGCGCTCGTGGAGCTGGCGGTAGGTGATTTTTTCCTCGTCCCCGGGCTCGTCGCCTTCCCACAGAATCGCGACCTGGTCGCCGCGCGTTTCCAGGTGGCGATCGAGGCAGTTGGCAGACACGTTGAGCGTACCGTCGTCAAACCAGCGGATGTGCAGGTCGTCGAGGTCGAAGTTGACGTCCTTGATGCGCGAGTAGGGCTTGATCCAGTCGATCGTCTGCCCGATCCGGTTCCAGAAGGCATCGCCGTTTTCGCGTGCCTCCCGGGTCAGCTCCTCAAAGCGCTTGCGGTTGACGTGGGCCTCTTTCTCCAGTTTCTCGGGCACGGGATAAGTCTGGGGTTGGGGATGATGATCTGGCATGGTCTGATTTCCTTTTCGCGGCTGCATGAATGGCGGCCTCCGGCGAGCTGACTGCCATCGGCCGGAGCCCGCCGACGCTTTCAATCAGTGTGGCCAAAGCGCGCCGGCTTGTAAACCCGGCCTGCCTGGTGCAGTGCCGTCAGGTCGCCGAGCTCCGAGGGTGCATGCAGCAGCCGGGCCGCGCCGGCCGCCAGCAGTTCGTCTTGCGAGCCGTAGCCCCAGGTCACGCCGACCGGCTCGATGCCGTTCGACCGGGCGCCGATCATGTCGTGCCTGCGATCGCCGACCATTTGCGTGTCGTGCGCCGACAGGTCAAGCTGCCTGGAGATGTGGGCAAGCAGGTCCGACTTGTCGGTTCGAGTGCCGTCGAGCTCGCTGCCGAAAACGTCCTCCAGCCACTTGTCCAGACCGAAGTGGGCGGTAATCCGGCGCGCATAAACGGTTGGTTTGGACGTGGCCACGAACATTCGGGCCCCGGCGGCGCACAGGGTCTCGAGGGCCTCGTGCACGCCGGGGTAGGGCGCGTTCTCGTAGAGCCCGATTTCACTGAATCTTTCCCGATAGAGCGCCACGGCGCGATGGGCCAGCGCGTGATCGCCGCCGAGCAGATCGACAAAACTGCCGTGCAGGGGCGGACCGATACAGCCCAGCAGCCGCTGTTGCGCGGGAACGTGGCGACCGAGCCGGCTGAGCGCATACTGGATGCAGCGCGTGATGCCCTCGCGCGGGTCGGTCAGGGTGCCGTCGAGGTCGAGCAGAATGTTCAAATCGCCTTATCCCCTGCGAGCCGCGCGCGTGGCGTCGGCAACTTCCGACAGCACGACGGATTTGCCAATCGGAAACAGCGCGATGCCGGCGAGCTTGACGTGCTGAATACCGAAGGGAATGCCGATGATCGTGATGAATAGCGCCAGGGCCCAGAACAGGTGCCCGATAGCCAGCCACAGGCCGGCCACCACGAACCAGATGACGTTACCGATCATGCCCAGGCAGCCGGTGCCAATATCACCCTTGCCGGTGAGCATGCGCCGGTTGACGGCTTCTCGGCCGAAGGGCCAGAACATGAATCTGCCGATCACGAAACACGCGCGCCCCCAGGGGATTCCGATAATGCTGATGAAGGCGATGAGCCCGTAGAGCCACCAGGCAAGGCCCATGCAGAAGCCGCCGAGGAAAAACCAGATGAGATTGCCGATCAATCGAAGCATTGTCGAAATTTCCGCCGGAAATCGAATAGTGTATCTTGACCAGTCCGCTCCCTGGCCCTTGAGCTGTCGACAGCCGCGAGGTCAATCCCCGGTTCGTGCTGTCAGCAGCTTGCGCAAGCCCGGTTTGCAGAAATCGCTCGGGCCGTTCGATTAATCCGTCAGCTCTTTACCGCAATCCGCAAGACGGAGCGAGGTTTTTGCAATATCACCGTGGTGAAGAAAAATGAAAATGAATGATCGAATTCAATGAGGGAGTTCCGAATCATGCAAGCCCGTACACCCCTGCATCGCCTGATCCCGTTTCTGTTTGCGCTGGCCGCGCTGATCCTGTCGTTGCCTCTGACCGCCCAGACCGGGAGCGACCCGGACGAAGGGTCGGACACCGACGCTACGGCCGGGGAAGAAGCGGTCGACCTTGAAGTTTTCGAGGTCACCGCCGTTCAGGTCACTGCCCAGAAACGCGAGCAGAACATCATGGAGGTTCCGGTGGCGGTCAACAGCGTCGATTCGGAGCTGATCGAGGAAAGCTCGGCCATTTTGCTCAGCGATATCGACAAGTTCATCCCGGGCTTTGATTTCGGCGACAGCAGCATGACCCAGGCCGGGGTTTCGATGCGCGGCATTTCCAGCCCGAGCATCTCGGTCGGTGGAGACCCGTCGTCAGCCACCTTCTATGACGATGTCTACATGCCGCGCGCCGCCCAGAACGTGCTGTTCTCGGACCTGGAGCGGGTCGAGGTGCTCAAGGGGCCGCAGGGCACGCTGTTTGGCCGTAATGCGGCGATGGGCGTGGTCAACGTGATTCCCAAGCGCCCTGCAGGCATGCTCGAAGGCTTCGTCAAGGCGATGCTCGGCACCGACCGGCTCCGGCGTTACGAGGGCATGTTCAACGCGCCGATCAGCGATTCGGTTTACTTTCGCGCCAATTTTCTCAGCAACGAGCAGGACGGCATCGTCAAGAACGTGTCCCGGCCGGCCTGGAACGACGAATACAAGGTCTGGGATCTGGGCGAAAGAAACCACCAGGCTGGCCGGGCTGCCGTCTTGTGGGAGATTTCGCCCGACACCCGGTTTCAGCTTGCCTGGGATATTGACGATCTCGAGCAGGCACCGCCCATGGCCGTGGGGGTGAGCGAATACGCCTACAAGGGCGGCACGGATCCCTTTGCCGACAAGGCGGAAAACGATGTTCGCCATGGTGTCGAGTCGCGCGACATGTACGGCCTGACGGCCAAGCTCGATCATACGTTCGATAATCGCTGGTCGCTCAAGTACGTGCTTGGATATCGCGACTGGGAGACCATCAATCGCGAGGACGAGGATGGCACCGGCCGTATCCGGCGCTACTTCGATACGTCCAACAACGAAGACTCCGACATTCTCTACAGCGAGCTGCAGCTGAACTTCGTCGACGACCGCATCAATGCCGTGGCCGGATTCTCCTACTCCGCCGAGGACGTATCTCAGCGCACCGAACTGAATCTCACCGCCGACACCATGGCGCGTCTGACCACCCAGGAGCTCAACGCCATGTTCCAGGGCGCGATGACGCTCGATCACATCTGGAACGCCGAGGAGTGGGCAGCCGCGCTGACCGGCCTGGGCTTCGCCGACCCGATCATGGCCGCTATCGGCATGCCGGGCCAGCCGCTGACGCCCGACATCGTGCGCGCCACCGGCGATCTGACCTACGATATCGTCGCCCAGGAGCTGGGTGTGCCGGAAATCTACGGGCCGAGCTACAGCGGGATGTTCTGGCAGGAAAACGTGTACAACAGCGGCGACTTCACCAACTGGGGCGTGTTTGCCGACCTCGACTATGCGTTGACCGAGCGCTGGAACATCATTGCCGGCCTGCGCTACTCGCGCGACAAGAAGGACTTTTCCTGGTTCATTCCGCAAACCACCTTCGGCGATCTGCGTCCGGGCGTCTCCAATGCCCTGTTTCCAGTGGTTGACCTTGCCGCAAGCGAAAGCTGGGACAAGCTGACCGGGCGCCTGGTCACCAGCTACGAGTTTGCCGACCGGCAGATGGTGTTCGCCTCCTATTCGACCGGATACAAGTCCGGCGGCTTCGATTCGCTCGTGCCTGTGGATCCGCGAACAGGGCAGGGCGCCTTCGAGCCGGAAGATTCGGAAAACATCGAGCTCGGCTACAAGGCAACCATCGGCGGCCGGCTGATCGCCAATATCAGTGCCTATCGCACGGAGCTGGACAACTTCCAGATCACGGTCGACTCCCTGGCGCCGGGCAACACCCAGGCCATTCCGACTGTCCTCAACGAAAATCGCGTGATCAAGGGTCTGGAGGTGGATCTGCGCTGGCACGCAACCAGCGAGCTGATGCTGGGCCTGGTCTCGGATATCCGGGAGACGGATATCCAAACCCCCGCCTTCTACAACGCCGTTGGCGAGCTGGTGCCGGCCCGGTCACGCTCCTTCGACGCCGACACCAACTATACGCTGCTCGCCAACTGGTCACCGCATCTGTCCTGGGGTGTGCTCACCGTCCATGTCGACTACGTATTCGTTGAAAACACCAATGACCAGGCGCCCGATCTCGAGCCCTACAAGCTGGCGCTGCCGCGTTACTTTGCCGACCGCAAGGATCTCAATATGCGCGTTTCGATAAGCGATCACCCCGGAACCTGGGAGCTGGGGCTGTGGGGCCACAATCTGCTCGACGAGCGCTATATCTTGTCGGCGGGCGGTCGTACTGCATCGGTGCTGGGCACGCCGTTCGCCCGGATCAATCGCGGGCGGGAGGTGGGCGTAGACCTGAAATACAGCTTCTGACCGGCTCGTCCAGCCCTCAGCCGGGGTGATGGTATTCTGACGACCGGTCACATTCTGTACGCAAGCACGATCAATGCTGACGGTTCCGGACTTTTTTGCCAATATCGCCTTCGTTCAGCTACTGATGTGCGGCTTGCTGCTGGCACCGGCCTGGCCGGGAAACCGGTCGGCCAGACTGTTCACGCTGCTGATGGTCAGCGGCTGCGGCTACATCGCCGGCAGCCTGTTTGGTCCGTTCGAACACGCCAGCGCGCTGTGGTGGCTTCACCGCCTGACCAGCGATGCGCTGGCAGGTGTTTTCTGGCTCGTTTCGCTGAGCGTGTTTTCGGACCGCAGCCCGGTGAAGCCCTGGCAATACGCCGTGGCGTCGCTGACGCTGCTGATACCGCTTGCCGGCAGCCTGCCCGAGGTCGTGGCGGGAGCCGACCTTGCTGCTTTTCCAGCGCTGCAGGGGCTGATCCGTTACGGTGCCATGGCGCTGGAGCTGGTCCTGATAAGCCACGCCATTGTCGTGGCTGCGGCCCACTGGCAGTCTGATCTGGTTCAGCATCGCCGCTACATGCGGGTGGCCGTGATCGGGTTGACGGCGACCTACCTGTTCATCGTGATCGTGCTCGAACAGGTCTTCGGCCTTGGCTCGGACGGTCTGGAAACCTTCAAGTACGTGGCCTTGAGCGTACTGATGCTGGGCATCTACAGGCTGCTGTTCACCCTGCGCGAAGACAGTCTGCTGCCCGCGCGCGCAGAACAGAGCCCGGAGGTGGCACCGCGCCGGAAGACCGGGTCTCCGGAGCTCCAGAGAATCATCGACGCAATGACCGTCGAGCAGCTCTATCACGACGAAAGGATGACGATCTCCGCGCTCTCACGCCATCTCTCGATTCACGAATACAAGCTGCGCCAGCTGATCAATGGTGAGCTGGGTTATCGCAACTTCAACGATTTTCTCAATCACTATCGGATCAATGAGGTTGCCGAGAAGCTGGCCGATCCAGAGCACCACGAAACGACTGTTCTGACCCTTGCCCTGGAGAGCGGTTTCCGCAGCTTGAGCTCCTTCAACCGCGCCTTCAAGAGCATGCACGGCATGACCCCGACCCAGTACCGCAGCCAGGCTCACTACCGGCAGGCACCGGCAAGCCCGTAAAGGCTGAGCGATTCCGAAATACGTCAGCTTTTTGCACGAATGAGGAAGTCAGGGGCCCCGAAGGCGCCTAGTCTGGGCATCTTGAATCAAATGAGCCGGTAGCGATATGCCCCGCATGCCAGAATCGAAACTGCTGCCAACCATGACCGCACTCGTCCTTGCAGCGGTGCTGGTCCACGGGCCGGCCCGGGCACAGCCCGAGGCCTGGGCGACCTGTGCTGCCTGTCACGGCGAGCACGGCCAGGGCAATGAGGCAATGAATGCCCCGGCGCTGGCCGGTCAGTACGACTGGTATACGCAGCGCGAGCTGGAACAGTTTGCCAGCGGCCTTCGCGGCAGTCATCCCCAGGACGTTCTCGGCCAGCAGATGCGCCCCTTCGCCCAATCGCTCGATGAAGAGCAAAGAGGCGCAATCGCCCGGTTTCTCGCTGACCTGGAGCCGGTGTTCTCTCAAGACAGCCTGGCCGGCAACATGATGAACGGCTCGCGTTATTACCAGGCCCGCTGCGGGAGCTGTCACGGGCCTGAGGCCGAGGGCAATGCCGCTTTCCAGGCGCCCCGTCTGCAGGGCCTGTCGGCCAGCTACCTCGAACGCCAGATGCGCTACTTCCAGGACGGTATTCGCGGCGGTGCTGACGACGACCGCTACGGCCGCCAGATGGCGATGATGGCAGCAACCATCAGCGATGAAGAGTGGCGGGACGTGCTGTATTTCATCACGGAGCAGCGCTGATGCACCCGCTGTTCCGGCCTGTACTGTTGGCCATTGCGGCCGTCGCCCTGACGGCTGTCTGGGCCGGCGCATGGTCGCCTGACGGGGGAGCGACAGCGCAAAAGGAGCTCGAACCGGCCGGCTTCGAACTGTCCACCCGCTGCCCGCCCAGCTTCGAAAAGCGTGCGGATCGCTGCTACCTGGTGACCCGCTATCAGTTCTACGACTCGATTGAAGGGCGCGGTGTCGGGGGAACGCAGACCAGCCTGCCGCCGCACCGCGACGGATTCTCGCCCGAGCAGATCGATCTGGGCCGGCTGCTGTTCTTCGATCCGTTGCTGTCAGCCGACAACAGCCTTTCCTGCGCCACTTGCCACCAGCCGGACCGGGGATTCAGCGACGGTCGCGCCCGCAGCGTGGGAATTGACGGGCAAACCGTGAGGCGCTCAGCGCCCTCGCTGTGGAACGTCGCCTTTCTGGATCGTTTCTTCTGGGATGCCCGGGCCGAAACGCTCGAAGAACAGGCGCTGGGGCCGCTGTTCGATCCCAGGGAGATGGGTGCATCACCCGAACAGGTTTTGGATGATCTGCGCGACAACGCGTACTATCCGGCGTTGTTTCGTCACGCATTTCCCGAAAGCGATGACATCGGGATGGCCCAGGTGGCCCGCGCTCTGGCTGCCTTCCAGACTTCCCTGATTTCGCTCAACAGCCGCTACGACCGCTATGCACATGGTCACCATGCGGCGCTCTCCAGCGAGGAGATCGCCGGGCTCAACGTGTTCCGCAGCTTCGTGGCCCGCTGTGCCGAGTGTCATCAGCCGCCCTTGTTCACCAACAATCAGATTGCCGTCATCGGCGTTCCGGCGCCCGATGGAGAGCCGCTCGACCCGGGCGCGCAGGAAACCTTCAATGCGCCCAAACTGCGCGGCGGCTTCAAGGTGCCGACGCTGCGCAACATCAGCCAGACCGCGCCGTACATGCACCGCGGCAACTTCGAAACCATGCAGGAAGTCGTTTCCTTCTACAACAAGGGCCGCGGTCACGCGGTTCCGGAAGATGAAAACCTGTACCTGCACTGGCACATCTGGGAGCCGAACTTGAGCGATCGCGAGATTGAACTGATCGTGGCCTTCCTGGACACCCTGACCGACGAGAGTCTCATGCCGTCGATTCCTCGAGCTGTTCCATCCGGACTCGATCCGATCGCAGCCCTCGAGGGCGCGGAAGATAACCAGGCAACTGGAGTGGAAAAGAAATGAAAGCTGGGAAGATTTTTGTGGTTGTGCTGATCGTCGCCGTCTTTGCTGGCGGCTTCTATCTTGGGCAGTCGGGCAGTGACGCGCCCGTCATTACCCAGAGTCGTGATGGCGCCGGTTACAGTGGCGGCTATGATTCCGGGTCGGAAAGCAGCGCGCAGGATGCGCAGCAGGCCAAAGACGCCTCGCAGAAAACGGCCGGCCAGACCCACGTGGTGGAAGACGGAGACTCCATCATGCAGGCCGTCAAGCGAGCGCAGCCGGGCGACACCATTCAGGTCATGCCCGGCACTTACTATGAGACGGTTTATATCGACAAGGACGGTATCTCCATCATCGGCGTCGTTCAGGAAGGGCGCAGGGCGACGATGGACGGTCGTGATGAGCTCAATGACGCGATTCTCTATTCCGGCAACAACATCATCGTCGAAAACCTGAAGATCACCCGCTACAAGGGCAATGCCATCATGGGGCAGGCCGGCAACAACTTCGAGATCCGCAACAACATCATCGTCGATACCGGGGTTTACGGAATCTTTCCCCAGCTCGGGAAAAACGGCATTGTCGAGCACAACATCATTTCGGGCATCGAGGATGCCGCCATCTATGTCGGCATGAGCGACAACGTGCATGTGGCCCATAATCATGTCTTCGACTCGGTGGCCGGTATCGAAATCGAAAACAGCCGCCATGCGATCGTCGAAAACAACATGGTCGTGAACAACACCGGCGGCATCCTTGCCTTCGTCACGCCCGGGCTGCCGATCAAGACCACCTATGATGTGATCATCCGCAACAACTTCGTCATCGACAACAACACGCCCAACTTTGGCGCGCCAGGCTCGACAGTGGCCGGTATTCCCGCGGGAACCGGAATATTGATCATGGCCGCCGACGAGGTCATCGTCGAGAGCAACGTGATCACGGGCAACAAGACCGTGGGCATCCTGATTACCGACCATGAAAATGCGCCCAACGTCACCATCGACCCGGACGCCGACTCCAAGCCGGACAAGATCATGATCCTCGACAACCTGATGGCCAACAACGGCTATGACACCATCAGCGAGATCAAGGCGCTGATGTTGACCGAGCTCAAGCGCGGGCAGCCGGATATCGTGCGCGTCGGCACCAGCCGCGACAGCTGCATCATCAACCGGCACCGCTACGTGACCGTTGGCGTGGGCAAGTGGGCCGAATGCGATTTCACCCACACGCGAGACATCGATACCTATCTGCTCGACAGCCCGGTCCCGCCGCGCGACATCTCCCTGGACGAGGAGGGCAAGGTGGCCTATCTGAGCATCTGCACCGGCTGCCATACTTACACGGGGCGGATGATCGGCCCGCCGGTTCAGATCATTCAGGCCTTGTACATGGATGACCCGGAAGGGCTGGCCGACTACATCGCCAACCCCGTCAAGAAGCGCGACGACTACCCGGAAATGCCGCCGCAGGATTATCTTGACGAAGAAACCCGTTTGGCGGTCGCACGCTACATGCTGCAGGTCGAGAACTGACCTCGGCGGCGACATCCGCTGCCTGGAAACGATGCCGGAAACCTGCACTGATCACGTAGTCGCAGTGGGCTTGTGCAATTGCATTGCCTGACATAGGATGCATTGTCATCAATCAGGGAGCGTCAGGCATTGGCCGAGGCAAGCTGTATCGTGGCCCAGTTCAGGCGCCACGCCGATCTCGACGAACATGAAATCAGGCTTCTGCGTGCCTTGGAAGAGGACGTTCAGGATTTTTCGGCGGGCACCGTACTGAGCGAAGTCGGTCAGGATGCCAACCAGTTCTTTATCCTGCAGGACGGCTGGGCCTGCGCAACCCGGCTGCTCAGCGACGGTCAGCGCCAGGTGCTCGACATCTTCCTTCCAGGCGACATCATGGGCCTGCGCGACATCGGCTTTGCCCGGACCCAGACCGAGCTGGCCGCGTTGACCGATACCACTGCCTGCCCCTTTCCCGCCGAGTATTTCGACGAGATATTCGAGCAATCACCCCGGCTGGCCCGCATTTTCTTCCTCAAGCTGGTTCAGGAGAATGCGCTGCTGACCGAGCGCATCATCAACATCGGGCGGCGCCCGGCCGTAGAGGCCCTGGGCCACTTTCTTCTGGAAATGAAAGTGCGCTTGAGTGTGCCCGGTAATGAGTTCGAACTGCCGCTGAATCAGACCGTGATCGCCGATGCCCTGGGCATAAGCGCCGTGCACGTCAGCCGGACCTTCAGTCAGCTTAAGGAGGAAGGTCTGGCCAGGTCTTGCAGTAATCGGGTCGTCATCGACGATCTTGCCGCTCTGGTGAAACTCTCGGGTTTTGACCCGGCCTATCTGGGCCAGGCGAACTGAAGCCGGCGGGCCAGCGATGCCGGCCCGCCTCTTGCATCACACCGTCATACTCTGGGCCTGCGGCCGCTGATGAAGAAGATCAGGGCCACGATCAGGCCGATGACGAACAGGATCCAGGCGATGTTGCTGGCTGCCCCGGCAACGCCGCTCAGACCGAGCGCCCCGGCGATGATTGCGATGATGAGGAATATCAGTGCCCATGAAAGCATGGCTTTTCCTTTCTTGTGGTTGACAAGGAATTGAAATCGTAGGCCAGGCCGAGCGTGTTGTCCTTAACCTGTGTTATCGACAGCCCTGATGCCGGTCGCTATCTTGCGCACTTGGCAAATTGATGAATCATCACGAAACTTTCACATTACGGACCTTCAAATGGAAAAGTACCAGGCCAAGGGAAAATGGAACCGCTTCACCGCTGGCGTCAAGCAGGAGTGGGGCGAGCTGACCGATGACGAAGTCATGCAGGCCGAAGGCAATCTCGACGAGCTGATCGGCCGGATTCAGGAAAAATATGGTGAAAGCCGAGAGGCGATCGCCGAAAAACTCAATAAAATGAAGGAGTGAATGCAGCCATGAGAAAACTGATCAACAACAGACTGTTCAACGTCGTGTGCGCGCTCATGCTGGCCCTGTCGGTCGGCGTGCTGGCCGGTTGTGAAGACCAGGGGCCGGCCGAAGAAGCCGGTGAAAACATCGACGAGGCGATGGAGGAGGCCGGCGACAAGATGGAGGAGGCAGCCGAGGAGGTCGAAGACGAAATCGACGACCATATCGACGACAACAACGTCTGATACCGGCGCTTTCCAACACAGGCAAGCAAGAACCCCGGCCACCGCGCCGGGGTTTTTCGTTCGAGCGGGGAGCCGACTGCCAAGCCACTCGATCAGGCGGCCGCGGGGAAGGGGTGGCAGAAACGACTTCTCAGCGCTATTATTGTGATAGCCATCACATATAGGGCGCTGGCATGTGCAGAAACGAGCTTTCCCTGTTGCCTTTTGCCACCGTGCTGACCTGCGCCGTTTTCACGAGTTCTGTTGCTGCAGCGGATGTGGACGCGGCCGAGCACCAATCGGCAGTGACTTGCCCCGTACCAGGATCTTCCGACAGCGCGCTGGACAGCGGCAAACCAGCCGTCCGGCGCCTGCGAACAGTGCTTGCACCCGGCCCTGAAGCCGGCAGCCTAGAGGCAGATCTTGCCGAACTGGCGTTCGTGACCTCTACACGACCCAACCCGAAGATTTCAAGCATCGTCCAGGCGCCCGGCGGCGACGAGCACACCAGGCTTCGTGTCACGGTCGTCAACAACAGTCGCCATGCCAGTCCCGACGGTGGCATCACGCTCTCCTTTCCCAAGTTCACGCGCCGTTCCGACCGCGCCCGCGTCGGAGACGTGGTTGTTCCCGAGGGCATGGCTCTGCACGTCATACCGGCGGGTGACCCGTTGTTCGGAAGAAATGGTCGGGAGCAGACCGCCAGCCACCTGATGATCGAAGTGCACGGCGCCTGGCAACCGCGTCAGAGCCGAACGCTGGAAGTCGAGGTCTCGGACCTCGCTGCGCCCGTTCCGGTACGCTACCGTTCCGCGCTGTCGGACGACAGCGGCGCCTATCACAATGCACCCGCTCGATCCGGCTCTCTCGACCAACAGGGGTGGCCGGTGCTGACCTGTACGATCGGAAGCTCTCAACCGGTCATGACCCGGGACGAAAGAATCACCGTGCGAGCTCATGGCCGCGGCGGCCGGGATTGATCCGGAATCAGCGGCTGCCAGTCGGAGTCATCGAGTGTCTTGTTTGTTCTGCATTCGGCGTTCGGCCAGCGCAAATCCCGCCAGCAGCCAGAACAGCCCCACCAGGAAGCCGGCGGCGACATCGCTGGCGTAGTGCAGGCCGAGAATCATGCGGCTGAAGCCGATCAGGGCGATGAGTATGGCAGCCCAGAAGCCGGCTTCGAAACGAGAGCGTGTAGCGGGAAGAGTTCTGGCGATGAGAAAGGCCAGGAAGCCGTAGACCGCCATGGCGCTGGTTGCAAGGCCGCTGGGGGATGCCACTGTCCGTCCCCTGACGGACCGCGCCGGATGCCTAATCGAGTTCGGATGCCTTGTGACCCGCCAATTGTTACCCGCCCCAGACAATTCGTCCTGTAAGAAGAAGACCCGCGATCAGCCCACCGCCGCCAAGCAGGGCGCCCAGAGCCAGCCCCAGCCAGGACAGCCGGCGCGCCCGCAGCTGCTTTCGAGCCGCATCGGGGTCAGTTTCACGCTCGCGCGCCTGGCGCCCGACGAGAATGCGTGGCAGCAACACCATGTTCTGCCATCCCAGTGCGGCAAGAAACAGCAGGAACACGGTCGTGGGTGCCAGCCAGCCTGACAGAAAGGCACTGGCGGTCAGGCCAACGGCAGCCAGGATGACGGTAAATATACCCAGTCGGCGTATGCGCAGCAGGCCCTCGAGCTCCCGCGGATCGACGGAAGTACGAATCGAACTTCGCAGACCCAGCACAATCCCGGCAATTCCACCGGCCAGGCCCGGTACGGCAGCCAGGCCGAAAGCCCCGGCGCCCTTGGTGCCAGCGCCTAGCGCGATACCTGCGGCGGCAGGCGGGCTGGCTGCGGTCAGTATGGCGCCGGCACCGACGCTGAATGCCATTCCCGGAGCGCTTGCCAGCAGCGCCGGGCCGAGCTGTTTCTCGACCTGATGTCGCAAGGCGTTGCGTGCGCGCTGCAGGCGCTTGCGCACCGTTGCATCACTCAGGCCGAGCAGCCGAGCCACCTGGCGGCTCGATTCACCTTCCCGGTAAAACAGAGCGAGAACCTCCCGGCTGTCGGTCGACAGGGACTCGAACGCCGCGGCGATGATCCGGTCGCGCTCGTCGCGCGGCGCCCGCTCTTCGGAACTGGCGTGGCCTGGTCCGGCAAGATCGACATCGAGCTCGACGTTCGGGCCCGGCCCCAGATCGAGCGGACGGCTCAGTCGGCGCCGGAGATGATCGCGCGCCAGGTTGCGCGTGATCTGGCGCAGCCAGGGCAGAAAGCTGCTGTTGCTCTCAAGGTGACGGATGCGCTGCCAGACCCGGAAATAGACTTCCTGCGCGATATCCTCGCTGAATTGAACGTCGCGAACGACGGCCAGAGCGAGGGTGGTCACGGTCGTTTGTGTGGCGACCACCAGGGCGCTGAAGGCCTTGCGGTCTCCGCGGCGCGCTGCGGGAAGATGAAGCGCGATCTGCTGCTCGATGTCAGTCATTTTCCAATACTTCCAACAGCCGAAGCACCTCTCGACGCACAATTTCCGGGTCGTCGATCTGGACGAAATGATGGCCCCGATCCGCGACCACGTGACGATGATCCGGAATGGCCGCCACTTGCCGGGCGTAGGCGGCGCGCATGCCTGTTCTCGAAGCCGCGTCAGCCGCCTGAATCAGAACGACGGGCGCTTGAATCTCCCGCATCAGCGGACGGATGTCGGTGGTCAACATTTCTGCGACAGCGCGCCCGGCGGTGGCCGGATCGGAACGGCCGCCCTCCCTGGCGATCTGCTCGACATCTTTAGCACTGCTGATCATGCCAGCCAGAGCCATCCGATTCTGGGCAGCGTACTGCTCCGGGGTCAAGCTTGCCATGAACTGTGCTATCTGCACGGCCTGTTCCTGCTGCTGCTCAGGTGAAGCACTGTCGTTCGACAGGGCCGCCAGATACGGTACGCCATCTACCGCGACAATGCCGCCGACGACTTCGGGCTCGGTCGCGCCAAGCCACAGCGACAGAAAAGCACCCAGGCTGTGCCCAACCAGCACCGGTCGCAAACCTTTGTGAGCGGATAGCTCCGCCGCCAGCTGCTCACGAATGACGGGCAGAAACTGCTGACCATTCAACGGCGAAACGCCGGCAAAACCGGCAAGCGTCAGGATTCGGACGCGGTAACCCGCCGAAACCAGCGTTTCCGCCAGATCGTCCCAGACGCTGCCCGGGCTGGCCAGTCCGGGAATCAGGTAGACGGTTCGGCCTTCGCTGCCCAGCGATCGCATCTCGAACGCATTGGCGTCGGCCCTGAGTGCTTCGGCAGAGAGAAGCAGCAGGGCGGCCACGAAAAGGCGCAGAATCATGATGAATCTCCTCGTGTCGTGTTGGATACACCCAACAAGACGCAGCTGCGCTGAAAATGTGACTGGCAGGAGACAAGGCCGTCTGGGTCGGCCCTGCGCTCGTTGTTAGTCGCTGCGCGCCCGGTACTCGATCAACGCGAAGCCGATCAGCAGCCAGAGAACTCCTATGAGGAAGCCGGCGGCCACATCGCTGGCGTAGTGCAGACCCAGAATCATGCGGCTGAAGCCGATCAGGGCAATGATCGTTGCACTCCAGAACACGACTTCAAAACGCTGGCGCACGGCCGGAAGATTTCTGGCGATGAGATAGACGAGAAAGCCGTAAACCGCCATGGCGCTGGTCGAGTGTCCGCTGGGGAAGGAGGGGGTGATGGCAATGATTTCGGTAACGGCCTCGGGCCGCTCACGCGCCAGAATGTACTTGCTGGTGTAGGTGGTGATCTGCGAGCCGATCACGACCGTCCACAGCGGCACGATGGCATGGGTGTGTCGATAGGCCCAGACCAGCCCCGTGGTGGCAAGCGCCACGGCCACCACCGTGACCGAGTCGCCCAGCCCGGTCAGCCAGGAAAACACGCCCAGAAGGTTGCCGCTGCGCAGCGCGCTTAGGCCTTGATTGACCCAGTGATCGAAGCGAACCATTTCCTCGGCTTCGAGCAGCTCCTCTACCAGCCCGCCTATGAGCACCAGCACATAGAGCGCGGCCAGGGTCATCAGCGTCAGCGGCAGGCCGGTGAATTGCTGTCGCGTGGTGCGCGCGGCAATGACGCGGGCGGTTCGAGGGAAGCGCTGCGCGAGCGCGGTACCCAATCCGGCCACGCGGTGATGGTGCCGGGTTCTGTCGAGTGCGTCGGTCAGGCGCTCGAGCGCCCGGGAGGTCAGCCGCGTTAACTGCCAGGCCAGCAGCCGCAGGCCAAACAGCCCTGCGGCAACCAGCAGTATGGCGATGCCCGTTCGGATCATCGAATGTCCCTGAGCGTCAAAGTGACGAAGAATATCAGCTATCGCCCGGGCGTCAGCGCATCAGATCGAGACCCGGTTCAGCCTGAGCGCGTTGCCGATGACCGACACCGAGCTGAAGCTCATGGCCGCGGCTGCCAGCATCGGGCTCAGAAGCAGGCCGAAGAGCGGGTAGAGCACGCCGGCAGCAACCGGTACACCCAGGCTGTTGTAGACAAAGGCAAAAAACAGGTTCTGCTTGATGTTGGCAAGCGTGGCTCGCGACAGACGGCGGGCGCGCACGATGCCGTTGAGATCGCCCTTGACCAGGGTAACGCCGGCTGATTCCATGGCCACGTCGGTGCCGGTGCCCATGGCGATGCCGACATTGGCCCGCGCCAGGGCCGGTGCGTCGTTGATGCCGTCGCCGGCCATGGCCACGGTGCGGCCGCTCGCCTGCAGTTCGGCCACCTTGTCGGACTTGTCCTTTGGTGCCACGTCGGCAAGAACCTGGTCGATGCCCAGTTCTCTTGCTACCGCCTTCGCCGTGGTTTCGCTGTCGCCGGTGATCATCACGATCTCCAGGCCTTCTTCGTGCAGCGCGTCGATGGCGCTGGCCGTGGTGTCCTTGATCGGGTCGGCCACGCTGATCAGGCCGGCGGCTTTGCCATCCAGGGCCGCGAACATGGCGGTCTGTCCTTCCCTGCGCATCGACTCGGCGTCGTCGAGCAGCGATTCGACGTCGACACCCAGGCTGTCCATGAGCTTGCGATTGCCCATGGCCACTTGTTTCTCGCCCACCTTGCCGTAGACGCCTTCACCGGTGACCGACTCGAAATCAACGACATCGCTCAGTTGGATATCGCGCGCTTTCGCGCCTTCGACAATCGCTTCGGCCAGTGGATGTTCGCTGGCGCGCTCGAGCGCGGCGACGGCGGCGAGCAGCTCGTCCTTGTCGATGCCGTCGACGGCTTCGACGGAGGCCAGCTGCGGCCGGCCTTCGGTCAGCGTGCCGGTCTTGTCGACGATCAGGGTGTCGACCTTGCGCATCACCTCGATCGCCTCGGCGTCACGGAACAGCACGCCCATGCCGGCGCCGCGGCCGGTGGCGACCATGATCGACATCGGCGTGGCCAGGCCCAGCGCGCAGGGGCAGGCAATGATCAGAACGGCCACGGCGTTGACGGTGGCATAGGCCAGGCGGGGCTCGGGCCCGACGACCAGCCAGACGATGAAGGCCGCGACCGCCGAGAGCACCACCGCCGGCACGAAGTATTTCGCCACGACGTCGGCCAGGTTCTGGATCGGCGCGCGTGAGCGCTGCGCCTCGGCCACCATCTGCACGATCTGCGAGAGCACGGTGTCGTTGCCGACCTGCGTGGCCTCCATCACCAGCGAGCCGGTGTCGTTGACCGTCGCGCCGATCACCCGTTCGCCGGCGGATTTCTCGACCTTGACCGGCTCGCCGGTGATCATTGACTCGTCGACATTGGAGCGGCCGCCGATCACCTCGCCGTCGACCGGAATCTTCTCGCCCGGGCGCACCCGCAGGCGATCGCCGATCTGGACGTCCTCGAGCGGCACGTCTTCCTCGTTGCCGTCGGCGTCGATGCGGCGCGCGGTACTCGGCGCCATGCCCAGCAGGGCGCGAATGGCCTGGCTGGTCTTCGAGCGCGCCTTCAGCTCCAGCACCTGGCCAAGCAGGACCAGGGTGACGATGGCCGCCGCTGCCTCATAGTAGACGCCGACGGTGCCGTGCTGATCGTCAATCATGCTCTCGGGGAAGATGCCCGGCGCAACAGTTGCCACCACGCTGTAGACGAAAGCCACAGCCACGCCCAGGGCAATCAGCGTGAACATGTTGAGGTTCATGGTTCGAACCGACATCCAGCCGCGCTGGAAAAACGGCCAGCCGGCCCACAGCACCACCGGCGTGGTAAACACCAGCTCCAGCCAGATTCCCGGCGTATGCGGAATGAGCTCACGCAAGCCCGGAATCATCTTGCCCATGGCCAAAAGCAGCACGATGGCGGTCAGCGGCATGCTCACCCAGAAGCGCCGGCGCATGTCGACGAGCTCCGGATTCTCCTCTTCTTCAACGGTCACCGTGCGCGGCTCCAGGGCCATGCCGCACACGGGGCAGTCGCCGGGTTCGTCACGCACCACTTCCGGGTGCATCGGACAGGTGTACTCGGTCTTTGTCGACGGCCCGGCCTGTGCTTTTTCCAGCGCCATGCCGCACTTGGGGCAGGTGTCGGGCGTGTCGGATTCCACGCCGGGGCACATCGGGCAGTAGTAGGGCTTGTCGCCGGTGGGCTGGTTGCCTTTACCGTGGTCGTGGCCGGAATGGCAGCAGTGACTCTGCTGCTCGCTTTCGTGCTCGTGTTCGCTCATGGCAAACCTCGCAAATTGGATTGGATCAAGAATGGGGCAGGGCGCGTCTAGCGCCCGTAGCGAGTCAGTACATCGATGAGCTCGTCGATGCGCGCGCTCGGGCCCTCGGTGTGACCGCGGGCCAGTTCGTCGGAAATACAGTGCTCGACGTGGGTTCGCAAAACGCCGTCTTCGACCGCCCTCAGGGCCGCCCGGGCGGCGCGAAGCTGGGTGAGGATATCAACGCAATAGCGCCCCTCGTCGATCATTCTGGCCACCCCCTCGAGCTGGCCGCGGGCGCGATTGAGACGTGTGAGCTGATCGCGGTGGGACGGGTGCTGCTTCATGCCGCCCACTATACCCCCACAGGGTATACGGCGCAACTCGAAACAGCTTTCATTTCGTAAATATAACTGTATTGCATACACATGGGAAGGTTATTTAATGCTTTCTGGAGAATGTTCCACGGTACGCAAGGGGGTATGCTGGCGTGAGGAAAAGCGCTTGAGCATCAAGAAGGTTGTCTCTTGATGTGCTTTTTGCGTGTAACAGGTATGAAGTTCAGGGTATGAGACTTGCGGCCGGAATCGACGACAAGCCGAGGGAAGAACTGCGGTGGGCTTCTGGAATCGAGGAACGCCCCCACCGGTCAACGAAGGCACCCGGGCCCTGAACAAGTGGGGAAGTGCCTGGCGCGCAGCTCGAACAGGCCTGAGGGCGCCAGTCGGAATCCGTAAGAAGCAGCAAGATGACGAGGCGGGACGAGCCCGCCTCGTCAAATTCTGGGCGGTTCAGGCCGCTCGGTTTCGCGCGTTGCCCTGGCGATTGCCGGCCTGACCGCGGCCGCGGCCGCGGCGCTGGTTGTTGTTGCGCGCCGAAGTCCGGCTGCCTCGGCCACTGCCGCTTCGAGAACCGCCGCCACGCTGGCTCTTGCCCTGGCCGCCGCCCTTGCCGCGTCCACGGCGGGCCGGTGTCTTGCCGGCATCCCGCGAGAGCGGTTCGGTCGGTTCGTAGCCTTCGACGCCATAGGTGGGGATGTCGACCTTCACCAGCTTGCGGATATCTTCGAACAGGCCGTGCTCCGAACCGGCCACCAGGGAGACGGCCAGCCCTTCGCGCCCGGCCCGGCCGGTTCGGCCGATGCGATGAACATAGTCTTCGGGCACGTTGGGAATGTCGTAGTTGACCACATGCGGAAGCTGATCGATATCCAGGCCGCGAGCGGCGATATCGGTGGCCACCAATACGCGGATTCTGTTCTTCTTGAATTCGCTCAGTGCGCGGGTCCGCGCGCCCTGGCTCTTGTTACCGTGGATGGCAGCCGCCGGCAGGCCATCGGTCTCGAGCTGGCGAGCCAGGCGGTTGGCGCCGTGCTTGGTGCGGGTAAAGACCAGCACCTGATGCCAGTTATTCGAGCCGATGAGCCACGACAGTACCTCGCGCTTTTTCTTCTGGTCGACCCGAAAGGCCTGCTGGGCAATGGCCTCGACCGTGGAGTTGGGCGGTGATGTCGCGACGCGCTCGGGGTCCTTCAGATAGCTGCGTGCCAGCCCGCTGATTTCTTTCGAAAAGGTGGCGGAAAATAGCAGAGTCTGACGCTTCTCGGGCAGGGCCTTGACGATGCGCTCGATGGCCGGGCGAAAGCCCATGTCGAGCATGCGGTCGGCTTCGTCGAGCACCAGAAACTCGATCTTCGACAGATCGACGGTGCCGCGCTGCATGTGGTCGATCAGGCGGCCTGGCGTGGCGACGAGCACGTCGATGCCGCGCTGCAGCTTGTTGATCTGCGGATTGATGTTGACGCCACCGAAGATTTCGAGCGAGCGCAGCTTGATATGGCGGCTGTAGGCGCGCAGGTTCTCGTTGACCTGGGCGGCCAGCTCACGCGTGGGCGTGAGAATCAGAGCGCGCGGGTGGCGTTGATGGCCCGCGCGCTCGCTGAGGCGATGCAGCAGCGGCAGGGTGAAAGCGGCAGTCTTGCCGGTTCCGGTCTGGGCGCTGGCCATGACGTCGCGGCCATCCATCACAAAAGGAATGGCGCGCTCCTGGATCGGGGTCGGGCGGTCATAACCCTGTTCGCTGACAGCACGCAGCAATTCGGCCTTGAGGCCGAGAGATTCAAAATTCATTTGTAGGTCCTTGTTGAGGCCAAGGCGTGAAAATTCCCGAACGCTTCGGGAAAGGATCAAATCGGGGAGAGGCCTTGGCGGGGACCGTCTGGATCCCGTCTATCCGCGAGAGGGCACTTGATCTTGTCCGCTGCAGGGAAGCGCAGCGGCCGAGTGCGTGCGCAAGATAGCACAAATCTGGACATTGTGGGTATTTTCATCTGCGGTTTGAAAAAGTTTTCAGACAACCATCACGCGCCAGGCGCATTCGTGAAGGGCGGTCAGGCCGCGTTCGGCAAAGCGCGGATGGTCGGTCAAGGCATCGCTTCGCTCGAGCAGTTCGAAGCTGAAGCCGGGATGGCTGCGCAGCTCGTTTTCAACGACGGAAAACGGCGGGCCGTCCATCTGTGTCTGGTCATACTCGAGCGTGATCAACAGCCCGGTTGCTTGTGCCGACAACTGACGCCGCAGGTGGTCCAGGTAGCGAGTACGCATGTCCTCGGGCAGGGCGACGAGGGCGGCGCGATCGTAGAACAGGTCGAAAGGCGTGTCGGACTCGAAGTCGAAGAAGTCGCCCTCGAAGATCTCCACATTCTGCGCGCGCCAGTGCTGCAGCCGGCCAGCCCGGGTGCGTGTTGCCGGCTTGTCCCATTCGCGATAAAAGGCCTCGATCGCGCCGGCGCTGAGTTCCACGCCGACCACGTCGTGCCCCCGCTGCGCCAGCCAGCGCAGATCAAGGCTCTTGCCGCACAGAGGCACCAGTGCCGGCGCGCAAGAGCCGGTGCTGATGTCATCCCAGTGGTGCGCCAGCGCCGGATGTGTCCGGTCGCGATGAAAGCCGGTTTCTCCGCGCTGCCAGCGCTGTTTCCAGAAGTGTTTTTCCATGTTCCTGCTTGAGGTAATCCGGCTGTCTGGCCGGAGCCAATTATATTAACCCGGCACGAATGCAGATCGCATTCAGCCGCGCTGTGCATTTCGACAGCAAGGCAGCGAAACGCACTCCTACAGCAAGTTTCGCCAACGCCGTCTGTCGAGATGCACAGCGCGGCCGGTCGTTCAATATCAACCAGTTCGGGACGTCAAGAATGGCCCGACTCAGCCTTGTCGCTCTTGCAAAGGAAACCACCCTTCGCCGCAAGCGACGCCTTGATTCAAGCCATTCTTGAGGCCCTGAATGTGATCTGCATTGGTGCCGGGTTAATGGCCCACCATGCACTGAAGCGATGGTGTATGCTGACGGCTGTAACTACCGACAGATCGGAGACTGGCCGCCACCGATCTGGTCAGGAAAGGGGTTCATGCGCCGCGCTTTTGCATTTGAAACGACAGAGCTGGAGCGTGCTTTTCAGCGTTCTCTGCACTCGGAGAAGATTCGCCTGGCGCGCGTGGTTGCGGTGCTGGCAATCGCGCTGATCGTCTCGTTTGCTCCGCTGGATCTCTGGGCCCTGCCTTCAGCCGTCGTGAAGGCCTGGCTGCTGCGCGCAGGCATGCTCCTGGTCGCCGTGCCGGTACTGGCCGCGTCCGGGCACCCGCGCGTGATTCGCCATTATCTTGTTGTGATGGCGCTGCTGTTTTCCGTCCTGGCCGCCGGCATCATTGCCATGACGACGCTGGCCGCGCCGGGTGATCCGGCCCTCGATTCCTATCCCGTCGGCCTGATTCTGGTCATCATCGGGCTGTTCACGCTCAGTTATCTACCGCTGTGGTGTTCGGTATTGCTGACGCTGGCCATCATTACCGCCTATGGTCTGCTGGCATTCACCGATAGTCACCCCCAGGCCGCCGGCCAGGGCTCGCTGCTGGCCGCCCATCTGTTCTTTCTGGTCGCGACCGGCATCATGGGCGCCGTTGCCCAGGCAGTGCGCGATCGCCACTCACGCGAAAGTTTCCTTTTGCGTATGAAGCTGCAGCATGATGTCCGGCTGCGCGGGGAGGCTGCGCGCCGCGCGACCGAGCTGGCGCGCCGCGACCCGCTGACCGAGCTGGCCAATCGCCGCCACCTGCTCGAGGTTCTCGACGGCCTGCTGGCCCGGACAGGTCAGGACCGTCACATTTTCGCCTTCTATATCGATCTCGACGGCTTCAAGCCGCTCAACGACGCTCACGGTCACGCCGCCGGCGACCGCGTTCTGGCGGCGCTCGGCGAGCGTTTGCGCACGCTCGATGACAACCTTGATCTGGTGGCGCGCTGCGGCGGCGACGAATTCGTGGCGGTCATCGACGCCGCTGCCAGCGGCGGGCAGTCGATCGACACGCTTGCTTCCGACCTGCTCGCTCGCATCAGCGAACCGGTGGCGCTGCGCGGTCAGAGCGTGACCGTGTCGGCCAGCATCGGCGTGGCGGTCGGTCCCGAAGACGGCCGCTCGGCCGAAGCGTTGATCGAAGCAGCCGACGGCCAGATGTACCGGGCCAAGCGCGATCGCTCGCAGGGAAACATTGCCTACAGTGCGGCGGCCGAGCGAATGCTGGCTTCGTGTTGACAGCCGCGGTTGATTTCAGCCGGGGATATTGTCCGGACCGAAGGCGTCGGGCAGCAGCTGCGCGAGCGTGCGGCGCAGCCTGATCTCCCCGCTCTCGTCAACGGCCAGAATCTCCAGCTCATCGCTCGCAAATTCGCGCAGGCGCTGGCGGCAGTCGCCGCAGGGCGGGCAGGGTTGTGCGGTGGGGCCGAGCACGTAGACGCGCTTGATAGAGCGCTGTCCGGCGGCGATCAGGGCCGATAGCGCCGAAGCCTCGGCGCACACGCTCTTGAAGTGGGCCACCTCGACGTTTGTGCCGCCGAAGCGCTGGCCGGAGTCCGTTTCCACGACTGCTGCAACCGGATGATTGGAATAGGGCGCGTAGGCGGCGGCCCTCAGGCCCACAAGCTGGGCGAGCAGGGCCGGGTCGATTCGTTCGGTCTCCATCAAATCGCCTCGTTCGCCGCTTGGCCGGGCTCGAGAAAGCTCTCGCCGTCGGCCAGCGGTTCGAGCCCGAAATGCCCGGCCAGTGTCTGCCCGATATCAGCGAAGGTCGCGCGCGCGTCGATGCTGCCCGGCACCAGGCCGCCGCCCAGGGCCAGGATCGGCACGTGCTCGCGGGTGTGGTCGGTGCCCGGCCAGGTGGGGTCGCAGCCGTGGTCGGCTGTCAGAATCATCATGTCGCCATTTCCCAGCTTTTCAATCAGTTCTGGAATCTTCTTGTCAAAACGCTCAAGTGCCTCGGCATAGCCGTCCGGATCGCGCCGGTGGCCGTAGAGGATGTCGAAATCGACCAGATTGGTCATCACCAGGCTGTGCTTCCCTGCGTTGTCAATGGCCGCGAGCGTGGCATCGATCAGGGCGGAATTGCCGTCGGCCTTGATCGTCGAGCTGATGCCGCGGTGGGCGAAGATGTCGGCGATCTTGCCAACGGCGAGCACCTCGCCGCCGTCATCGACCAGGCGCTCAAGCACCGTGGGCGCCGGCGGCGGCACGCTGTAGTCGCGGCGATTGCCGGTGCGCCTGAAATCGCCGGCATGGTTGCCAATAAAGGGACGGGCGATGACCCGGCCGATAGGATTGTTGCCGCAATGGTCGTCGAGCAGCTCGCGGGCGATCTTGCAAAAGTGGTACAGGCGCTTCAAACCGAAGAACTGCTCGTGGACGGCGATCTGAAAGACCGAGTCGGCGGAAGTGTAGACGATGGGCCTGCCGGTCTCGATATGCGCTACGCCCAGGCGCACGATGATCTCGGTGCCGGAGGCATGACAGTTGCCGAGCACGCCGGGCAGTTCCGCTCGCCGAATCAGCTCATCAAGGAACTCCGGCGGAAAACTGTTTTCTCGCGCCCGGAAATAGCCCCACTCGAAACGCACCGGCACGCCGGCCATTTCCCAGTGGCCCGAAGGCGTGTCCTTGCCGCTGGAGATTTCCTTCGCATAGCCCCAGCTTCCGTTGACGCTGTCGGGCAGGGCAACTCCGGCAGCGACCGCGCCGGTGCTGGCCTGATGCGCATGAAACAGGCCCAGACGAGCCATATTGGGCAAGCGCAGAGGCTTGCCGCGGCGAAAACGGTGCTCGGCGATATGCCCCAGGGTATCGGCGCCGGCATCGCCGAAGGCCTGCGCATCGGCGGCAGCGCCAATGCCAAAGGAGTCGAGAACGATGACGACGGCGCGCGGCATATCAGGCTCCTCCGGGAGGGATTCTTTGCGCGATCAAGTCCGGGCGTGGCACCTGCCGTTCGCTGATGCGGCAGGCTTTGCGAATCGCCAGTGCGGCGCGTTCGGCGTCCTGGCCGCTGCGGGCGTGGACCCGCGCCAGCGGTCGATCGCTATCGGCGGCATCGCCGATCTGGACCAGCCTGCTCAGACCCACGGCCGGGTCGATGCGATCGTCGGCCTGGCGCCGACCGCCGCCAAGATCGACGACGGCCATGCCGAGTGCGCGCACGTCGATATCGCCCACGAAGCCTGCTTGCTCGGCAAACACCTCTTCGACCACTGGCGCCTGCGGCAAATGCCGCTGCGGATTTTCGAGCAGATCGGACGGTCCGCCCAGAGCCCTGACCATGGCGCCGAAGCGTTCCGCCGCCCGGCCGCTGTTGAGCGCTTCGTCAACCTGCTTTTTCGCGCCATTCCGGTCTCTTGCCAGGTTGCCGGCAACGAGGGCTTCGAGCGCCAGCTTGCGGCTGAGTGTCATCAGCGAGTCCCGGCGCGGCTCGCCGCGCAGGCAGTCGACAACCTCGGCGATTTCAACCGCGTTGCCGGCGCTGTCGGCCAGCGGCTGGCTCATGTCGGTCAGCAGCACATGGGTGCGCACGCCGGCCAGCGTGCCGACCTCACTCAGCCGCCGGGCGAGGTAGTGCGCCTGCTCCGGGTCGGTCATGACTGCGCCGTTGCCGGACTTGACGTCGAGCACCAGACCGTCAAGGCCTTCGGCCAGCTTCTTTGAAAGAATCGAGGCCACGATCAGCGGCACGGATTCCACCGTGGCGGTCACGTCGCGCACCGCATACAGGCGGCGGTCGGCCGGCGCCAGTTCGGCGGTCTGGCCGATGATGGCGCAGCCAACATCACGCACGACGGTCTGGAAATCATCCGGATCGGGCGAGATCTCGTAACCCGGTATGGCGGCCAGCTTGTCGACCGTGCCGCCGGTATGACCCAGCCCGCGCCCGGCGATCATCGGCACGCAGGCGCCGCAGGCAGCCAGGATGGGCGCGATCAGCAGCGAGGTCGCATCGCCAAGCCCGCCGGTAGAGTGCTTGTCGAGCACGGGGCCGGGCAGGGCGGGTGCGTCCCATCGCAGAACGCGGCCGGAATCGCGCATGGCCTCAGTCAGGGTCGCGCACTCGTCGTCTTCCATGCCGTTGAAATAAACGGCCATGGCAAAGGCGCCGAGCTGGTCGTCGCCGACCGATGCGTCGGCAATTCCTGCCACCAGCGTCCGGATGGCTGCGGTATCGAGAACATGACCGTCGCGCTTGCGGGCAATGATTTCGCGCATTGACATCATCGCGAGGCCGGCTCGGCATCGGCCGCTTCGAGCGTGGCCAGCAGGTCGTCGAGCAGCCCGGAGGCGCCGAAGCGAAAATGCTCGGGCGAGATCCAGTCCGTGCCCATCATTGTGCTCGCCAGCTCCAGATATTCGATCGCCTGTTCGGTCGTGCGGATGCTGCCCGAGACCTTGCAGCCGACGTCTCGGCCGCTTTCGCCGATGACCTCGAGCAGAATCTGCACCGCCTCGGGCGTTGCGTTGACCGCGACCTTGCCGGTCGAAGTCTTGAGAAAATCCGCGCCCGATTCGACGGCAATTTCCGCCGCGATCCGGATCAGCGCCTGCTCGGCAAGCTCGCCTGTTTCGAGGATGATCTTGAGCGTATGGTCAAGGCAGGCGGCTCTTGCGGCTGCAACCAGGCTGCGCCCGGCCTGCGCATTGCCTTCGCGAAGCGCGCGCCAGGGAAACACCAGGTCGATCTCGTTCGCGCCGGCGGCCAAAGCGCTTTCAATCGCCTGTACAACCCGGCCGTTGTCCTGGTCGCCGCCGGGAAAATTGATCACCGTGGCGACCCGGACCTGCTCGCAAAGGCCCTTCCGCTCGAGGGTTGCGCGCGCGACACCAATGAACTGCGGGTAGACGCAGACCGCTGCAACGGTACCGAATGACGTTGCTGCCCGCTGGCAAAGGCGCTCGATACGGGCCTCATCGTCGCCTGCCTCCAGGCGAGTGAGGTCCATCAACGCAAGGGCCTGCCGGGCCGCGAGAATGCGCGTGTTCACGTTGTTCCATCAGGGCCGTCCATGAATGCTGGAGGATAACGGAATCCACTCTTTTCGGGAAAGGGCCGAGTTGCGGCGGCCTCTCGCGATCATCAGGCTGATCACCGAAAACTGTGACGCTGTTCTCAGAATGTTCGCTTTCGCACAGATTCATCCTCCCGCCGAGCCTACATTCGCAATTACCCCCCCTTATTCTTCAATGCGGGCTAGAAAGAGGTATGGCGTGTCAATTT